>JAPYOP010000009.1:88691-110186 GCA_029938115.1 Colwellia sp.
AATAAAAATAAAAATAAAAATAACAAAAAAGAAAAAGGAGAAAATATGGATCCCTACATTGCTGAGTGGCTTAATTTAATTTTACGATTTTTACATTTGATCACGGGTATTGCTTGGATTGGCGCATCATTTTATTTTGTGTGGTTAGATAATCATCTACAACCCCCACCGCAGTGGAAGGCTGATAAAGGCATTAAAGGGGATCTTTGGGCTATTCACGGTGGTGGTTTTTATGAAGTAGCAAAATATCAGTTGGCACCAGAAAAAATGCCAACCACTTTGCATTGGTTTAAGTGGGAAGCATACACAACGTGGCTAACGGGGTTTGCGCTATTAATCGTGATGTATTATGTTGGGGCTGAATCATATCTTATCGACCCTCGTATCGCTGACATCACTCAAATACAAGCGATTATTATTGGTTTGTCGGTGATATTTGGTAGCTGGTTAGTGTATGAAGTGATGTGCACCACAAAATTGGCTGATCATTCTATTGTTTTTGCATTGGTTTTATTCATTCTTGGCGCCGGGTTAGCCTATGGCTTAACGCAAGTGTTTAGCGCTAGAGGCGCTTATATTCACATGGGTGCTGTTATTGGCACTATTATGGCGGGTAATGTCTTTCGCGGTATCATGCCAGCACAAAGAGCTTTAGTGGCAGCAGTTGAAAAAGGTGAAACACCTGATCCTGAATATGGCCGTAAAGCTAAGGTTCGCTCAACGTTTAACACTTATACTACCTTACCATTGCTATTTATTATGATTTCTAATCATTACCCTATTACCTATAACCATCTGTTTAGTTGGATTATCTTATTGGTGATAATTTTGATTACTGCAGCGGCTAGGCATTATTTTATCCTGAGTCATTTCGGTAAACAAAGACCAATGATACTTGTTGGTGCCAGTTTAGCGACAATAGCACTGGCGATAGTGATCGCGCCAAAGTCAGTAGAGTCAGACGCTGTTGCCAATATTAAAATAAATACAGTAGAGCATATAGTGCAGCAACGTTGTGTGTCGTGTCACTCTGTAACCCCCACTGATGATATTTTCAAGGTCGCTCCGGCAGGTGTTTTGCTTGATTCACAACAGCAAATAAAACAATGGGCTCCGAGAATAAAAGCGCGAGTTATTGACGCGAAGGACATGCCGCTACTTAATAAAACAAACATGACAGATATGGAAAGAGCGCAGCTAGCAAGTTGGTTTAGTTCAGGGGCGATAATTGATGCTCAGGGAAAAGAGTAACTACAAAAGATGAATTGTGATTGGCATAGCGCCAGTCACATTAGTAATCCCTTTTAGCAAAGGTTATCGATATTTTTTAACTTCTATCGACTGGCTTTGGCTCATACAAAGCAGCTCTCTTTTTCATGGCATCAAAATCACCACTAAATGCAGGGCGTTTGACGTACTGACCAGAGCCTTTGACCGTATTTAGTTTTCCCATCGTCCAAACAAGTTTTCCTCGACTTATCGTATGCATGGCAATACCTTGCACAGTACGGCCTTCAAAGATATTAAAGTCAATATTTTGATGATGGGTTTTAGCTGAAATAGTGCGCTTCCCCTTGCCATCCCAAATAACAATATCAGCGTCAGCGCCAACAGAAATAGAGCCTTTTTGCGGGTAAATATTAAATATTTTTGCACTGTTGGTTGAGGTTACCGCGACAAATTCATTCGGGGTTAGGCGCCCAGTAACAACACCAGAGTCCCATAAAATAGAAAGCCTATCTTCAACACCAGCAGTACCATTAGGGATCAGGCTAAAATCATCTTTTCCTGCTGCTTTTTGATCGGCGCAAAAACAACAATGATCAGTCGCCGTTGTTTGTAAATTACCCGACTGTAAACCTCGCCATAATGCTTCTTGATGCTTTTTCGGCCTAAAAGGTGGGCTCATAACATGGGCCGCAGCGAATTCAAAATCTGGATTTCGATAAACACTGTCATCAATTTCTAAATGCCCAGCAAGTACTTCCCCATAGACTCTTTGTCCTTCACTTCTTGCTCGGGTAATTGCTTGTAATGACTCTTCACAGGATACATGTACTGCGTAAATGGGCACATTCAAGGCTTGAGCAATGCGAATAGCTCGGTTTGCTGCTTCACCTTCAACTTCTGTCGGGCGAGAAAGAGGGTGTCCCTCAGGGCCTGTAATGCCCTTTGCTAACATTTGTTTCTGTAAGTGATAAACCAAATCACCATTTTCCGCATGCACGGTAGGCATGGCTCCTAACTCTAGGCAGCGAGAAAAACTGTGTATCAGTGTTTCATCTTCAGCCATAATGGCATTTTTATAAGCCATAAAGTGTTTGAAACTATTAACACCGTGTTCATTGACTAGTGTACCCATATCTTTAGCGACAGAATCATCCCACCAAGTTATAGCAACATGAAAACTGTAATCTGTAGCTGATTTTTCAGCCCATTCCATCCACTGGTTATAGGCTTCCATAATAGGTTGCTGCGGATTTGGAATCACAAAATCTATTATCATAGTTGTACCGCCAGCTGCTGCTGCACTGGTACCAGTAAAAAAATCTTCACTGGCAACAGTACCCATAAACGGTAATTGCATATGGGTATGTGGATCGATGCCACCAGGCATTACTAGTAGTTCTTTAGCATCAATTACCTGACAGTCACTCGGTACTTCAATATTTTCTCCAATAGCTTGAATAATGCCTTTATCACAATAGACGTCGGCTTGATAACTTTGATCAGCAGTAACTACCGTACCGCCTTTAATTAAGATAGACATTCCACTTCCTTTTTATTGATGTTTTTATTGATATTATAGTAAGCGAGCAATATTTGTTCATAGTTAGAACCTTTAATGATTAATTATCAACCTAAAACCAGATAATGAATAAACAAAAATTTGTTCTTAAAATAACTTATCCTAGATTTAATTCATATCTACTTGAATAATAAGCTTATTTTTTATTCTTAAATATTTATGATGATTTATCATAAAATAAACTTGACCAGTTGGTCAAAATATATTTTCATATAGGGGAACAAAAACAAGATTAGTTTATATAAAACCTTTGTAGCATCTACAATTAAAATAACAATTAAATACAAGGACAGGTAATGACTATTACCCATGACATTAAATCGAATCGATTACTCGATGTTGAAATTTCCGAAAATTTTATCGACATGACACCGCCATTAACTGACAAGCAAGTGTTGGTTGCCAGTGAACGTTGCTTGTTTTGTTATGACGCGCCTTGCATTGACGCTTGCCCAACGGGCATTGATATTCCACTTTTTATTAGAAAAATTAATACCGGCAATGCCCATGGAGCAGCAAAAGAAATTTTATCTGCCAATATTTTAGGCGGAAGTTGTGCGCGGGTTTGTCCAACTGAAACATTATGCGAACAAGCATGTGTTCGAAATACCTGTGAAGAAGCGCCAGTAGAAATTGGTCGTTTACAGCGTTATGCCGTTGACCGTTTAGACAAAGACCTGCCTTATCCTTTTACTCGAGCTGCGAGTACTGGAAAAACAGTAGCCATTGTTGGCGCAGGTCCCGCAGGACTTTCTTGTGCGCATCAGTTGGCACAACATGGTCATCAGGTCACTATTTATGAAGCAGCAAGTAAAAGCGGCGGTTTAAACGAGTATGGCATTGCCTTGTATAAATTGGTTGATGACTACGCGCAAAAAGAGGTTGATTTTGTTCTTGAAATTGGCGGTATTGACATTAAATATCAGCAAGCGCTAGGTCGTGATGTTAGCTTAAAGCAATTGCGTGACAGCCATGATGCGGTCTTTATTGGCATAGGTATGAGTGATGTTAATGCTTTAAATATTCCAGGCGAAGACAGTAAAGGTGTAGAAGATGCCGTTGCCTACATACGTGATTTACGACAAGAAAATTCATTAGCTAATTTACCGGTAGGGCGCAAAGTTGTTGTAATAGGCGCAGGTATGACCGCCATTGATATTGCCGTGCAAAGTAAAAAATTAGGGGCAGAAGAGGTCAGTATAGTTTATCGACGTGATATGAGCGCGATGGGCGCATCGAAGCATGAGCAAGAATTAGCATTAAAAAACGGAGTAACCTTCATTTGTAATGCTCAACCCAAACAAATCATAGCAGATGACGCAGGCGTTACTGCCATGGAATTTACTAAAACTGAGCTTGATGAGTGTGGCAAATTAATGATGACAGATGACACGATCACTTTGCAGTGTGACATTGTCTTTAAAGCGATTGGCCAAAAATTTTCATCCTCGCCTTTTGGAGATGGATCTACTGGTAGCGCTGAACTAAACCATGAGCATAGCCCCGCACTAGATAAACGCGGCAGGATAGCAGTTAACGAACATTACCAATCAAGTTTAACCGATGTTTTTGCTGGCGGAGATTGTATTAATGGCAAAGATTTAGTCGTTGAAGCAGTCGATCACGGCAATAAAGCGGCCTTGGCAATTCATCAGCAACTTTCAGCAAAACTTTCTATAAACAAAATAACACAAGCATAAAAATCAGGTTAGGAAATATTACTATGAAAAAGAACGCAAACTTAGCCTGTGAATTTATAGGCATTAAATCTATTAACCCATTTTGGTTAGCTTCAGCGCCACCTACCGATAAAGCTTACAATGTTGTACGTGCCTTTGAAGCAGGTTGGGGTGGTGTTGTTTGGAAAACATTAGGAGAAGATCCGGCACCTATCAATGTATCGTCACGCTATGGCGTGCATTATGGTCAGAATAGGCAAGTGCTAGGTTTTAATAATATTGAACTGATCACAGACCGACCTCTGCAAATAAATTTAGATGAAATTACCCAAGTTAAAAAAGATTGGCCTGACCGGGTTATTATTGTTTCACTCATGGTGCCTTGTGAAGAAGAGTCTTGGAAAAATATTTTACCGAGAGTTGAAGCTACGGGCGCTGATGGCATCGAATTAAACTTTGGTTGCCCGCATGGTATGCCTGAGCGCGGTATGGGCGCAGCCGTCGGCCAAGTGCCAGAATACATTGAAATGGTAACGCGGTGGTGTAAGCAATATTGCTCTTTGCCTGTCATTGTTAAATTAACGCCCAATATTACCGATGTTCGTTTGCCTGCTTCGGCAGCATTTCGTGGTGGCGCTGATGCGGTTAGCTTAATCAATACCATCAATTCTATTACTTCGGTTAATTTAGACACCATGTCGCCAGAGCCAAGTGTTGATGGCAAAGGTACTCATGGTGGCTACTGTGGCTCAGCGGTTAAACCTATTGCTTTAAGCATGGTCTCAGAAATAGCTCGTAACCCTGAAACGGCAGCTTTACCTATTTCAGGTATTGGTGGCGTGTCAAACTGGCGCGATGCCGCTGAGTTTATTTCTCTGGGCGCAACTAATGTACAGGTTTGTACCGCGGCAATGTTATATGGCTTTAAAATCATTGATGATTTATGTGATGGCTTAAGTGATTGGATGGAGAAAAAAGGTTATAACAGTATTAGTGATTTTAGTCGTATGGCTATTCCAAACACGACCGATTGGAAACACTTAAACATGAATTACAAACGCATTGCTCATATTAATGAGGATGCTTGTATTCAATGTGGTCGATGTTTTGCTGCTTGTGAAGATACTTCGCATCAGGCTATATTAAAAACAGGTGATGGTGATAATCGAAAATACACCGTTATCGATGAAGAATGCGTAGGTTGTAATTTATGTGAAATAACCTGCCCAGAGCCTAATGCCATTGTGATGAAAGACATTGATACTGGCGAAGCATACTTAAGCTGGCTGAATCATCCGGCTAATCCTTATAGAGAAGAACCGTAAATTAACACTGTGGATAAAGAAATAAACGAAAAAACCAAGGAAAGAGCATGGAAAAAGAGTCCTATAATAATGATAATTCCAGTTCAACCGTAGTACAAGTAGGTGAGTTTGTAGAGCTAAATGTACAAAGTGACGTACGCGATAGTCCTTTGTACAACGATGATATAGCACCAACTAAAATAAGCCAACGAACTTGGCACAAAGGTAATGTTGCCGCCTTGTGGATTGGTATGGCTATTTGCGTGCCTACCTACACATTAGGTGGCGTGCTAACCGCTTATTTTGGTTTGTCGGTAATGGAGGCGTTATTTACCATCTTAATTGCCAATGTCATTGTGTTGATACCACTAACCTTAAACGCTTTTGCAGGCACTAAATATGGCATACCTTTTCCTATTTTGTTGCGCAGCTCGTTTGGCTTGTATGGTTCAAATATTCCTTGTTTAATTCGCGCTATTGTCGCCTGTGGTTGGTTTGGTATTCAAACATTATTTGGCGGCATAGCTTGTCACCTATTATTGTCAGAGCTATCAACTAACTGGGCAGCCCTTGGCAGCATTGGCGAAGTGTATGGTTTCTTTATGTTCCTCGCGCTAAATCTTTATGTGGTTATTAAAGGCGCTGACTCTATTAAACAGTTAGAAAATTGGTCAGCGCCTATTCTTTTAGCTGTTGGTATTGGTTTAATGTTGTGGGCGTTTCCGCAAATTAATTTAACTGAAATTTTAGCCATTAAAGCTAATCGTCCTGAAGCGGACAGTGCAACACCTTATTTAATGGCGGGCATTACCGCAATGGTAGGGTTTTGGGCGACGTTAAGTTTGAATATCCCTGATTTTAGCCGCTTTGTTAAATCACAAAAAGATCAAATTACCGGCCAAATTCTTGGTTTGCCGTTAACGATGTTTTTCTTTGCTGCATTAGGCGTTGTACTAACCGCCGCATCAACGACCTTAGTGGGTGAACAAATTTCTGATCCTATCAACTTAATTGGCAAAATAGACAATCCCATCATGGTGGTTATTGCTATGGTCTTGATTATTATCGCGACTTTATCGACCAACAGTGCAGCCAATATTGTTTCCCCCACAAATGACTTTCAAAATGCTGCGCCTAAGCTGATCAGTGAAAAACGCGGTGTATTACTCACCGGTTTTATTGGTGTTTTGATGATGAGTTGGGAGTTACTGAAAAAAATGCACTTGGTTGAATCAGATGTCAGTGTTGAAGCCTTATATTCTAACTGGCTATTAGGTTACTCAAGTCTGCTTGGGCCGATAGCCGGTATTATGATTGTCGATTATTTTGTTATCAATAAACAACAATTAGATTTAGTGTCATTGTACAAGCAGGGCGGTATTTACAGTAATGTTAACTATCATGGTTTAATTGCTTTTTTCATTCCTGTCGCACTCACTATTTTTTCACTAAGCACCGGCAAGTTGCACTGGTTCTATAATTATGGCTGGTTTACTGGCTCGCTATTTGGTGCACTAATTTATTATATTTTAAAATCAAAAGCTTTACGTTCAAACAACTTAAAGCCAAAAGAGACTAACACATGAACCATTTAAGAGTAAATAAAGACCGCCTTTGGCAGAGTTTAATGACCATGGCAAAAATTGGTGCAACCGAAAAGGGTGGTTGTAAACGTTTAGCTGCAACGGCACTTGATGGGCAAGCACGCGACTTGTTTGTTAAGTGGTGCAAAGATGAAGGTTGCACTATTTCAGTAGATAAAATGGGTAATATATTTGCTCGCAGAGCAGGGGATAATAATGATTTACCTGCGGTCGTAACGGGCAGCCATTTAGATACCCAACCAACCGGTGGTAGATTTGATGGAGTTTTTGGCGTACTTGCCGGTTTAGAGGTACTACGCACTTTAAATGAAAACAAAGTAGCAACCAATGCCCCTTTTGAATTTACGGTATGGACTAATGAAGAAGGCTCTCGTTTTCAACCCGCTATGCAAGGCTCAGGTGTCTATGTTGGTCGTTTTGATCTAGAGACTGAGCTGAATAAAACCGATGTTGACGGCCTAGTGTTGCGTGATGAATTAGCAAAAATTGGTTATTTAGGTAATGAAGAACCCGGTAGTCGCAATATTGGTGCTTTTTTTGAAACCCATATTGAACAAGGTCCTATTTTAGAGGATGAAGATAAAATGATTGGTGTGGTACGTTTAGGCCAAGGTATTCGTTGGTATGACATATCAGTTACTGGTCGAGAATCTCACGCAGGGTCTACACCGATGCACTTACGTTTCGACGCATTATTAGCGGCAAGCAATATAGTGACAGAAATTAATAATATTGCTCATAATAACCCGCCTAATGGTTTAGGAACGGTTGGTTTTATGGACGTTTATCCAAATTCGCGTAATACCATCCCTGGCAGTGTTAAATTCAGTGCTGATTTACGTAATCCAGATCCTGAAGTGTTGGCCAAAATGGATAAAGAATTACAAGGCTATTGTCAGCAGTTAGGGCAAAAGCATAACCTTGATATCGATGTTGATCATTTTTGGT
Organism: Colwellia sp.; assembly: GCA_029938115.1. GTDB lineage: Bacteria > Pseudomonadota > Gammaproteobacteria > Enterobacterales > Alteromonadaceae > Colwellia. Next base: position 97,036 of record JAPYOP010000009.1, read on the forward strand.
ATTTTGCGCCAGTAGAATTTAATGCCTCAGATAACGTTAAAATAGCGGCAGAAAAAATGGGTTATAGCCATATGGATATTTTCGCTGGTGCAGGTCATGATGCCTGTTATATGGCCGATATTGTGCCATCAGGCATGGTTTTTACGCCATGTAAAGACGGTATAAGCCATGCTGAAATTGAAGATACCACTGCAGAGCAATGTGAAGCCGGTTGTAATGTGCTGATGCATGCAATGTTGGAAGCTTCCAATAAAATGCAAATGAATAGTTAAGTAATACAAAGATATCCTGATTTATTTGATTATTTGGTATAAGTTGTTTTAACTAGTTTTAATTTTAAAAGAGTATTGTCATGTCCCTATTAGAAGCCTTCGGCTATTTAGCTAGTGTGCTAATAGCCTTATCTTTAATGATGTCTAATATCAAACGATTGCGGTGGATAAATTTATTTGGTGCCGCCGCGTTTAGTACTTATGGTTATTTTATCGATGCTTATCCTGTCTTTTTACTTAATGGTTGGATAGCTTTAGTGGATATATATTATTTAATACGCATTTATCAAGAAAAGGATAAATTTGATTTGGTGCGTTTAAAATCAACCCACACACCATTATTTTCGTTATTAAAAGAGCGCTATGGTAAAGATATAACGGATTTATGTAAGAAATTTAAATGGCAACAGCTTGATGATTCAGTCGTGCTATTACTATTTAGGAACATGAAGCCAGTAGGGATTTTTGCATATAAGGAATTGAACTCTGAAGGGAAAGTTGAAGTGATTTTAGATTATTTAATTCCCGAAGATAGAGATTTTAAAGCTGCAAACTTTATGTTTCATGGTACAAATAACCAGCTTAATCAGGAAGGAATTAAGCATTTGGTGGTGCAACCGAGTGACAATGCCCATGAGCTATATTTAGGTCGCGTTGGTTTTGTGAAAGTAAATGATTTCTTTGAATTGCAGTTAAATTAAATAACTTTCTATTTCATTACTCTCTATAGGTATCTGCGCTTCTAGCCAATTATCTTAATAAATTTCTTTAAAAGATGAATTAAACTTCACACAGTGATAAAATGCCGCCAATTTTTTAGACCTATTTATTTTCCTGAGCTGTTAACTTTGTTGCTTAGGCTGCTGATATTGAGAATTTTATGACTTTAACTACACGTTTTGCTCCTAGCCCTACAGGTTATTTACACGTTGGTGGTGCCCGAACTGCTTTATACAGCTGGCTTTATGCACAAAAAAATGGCGGAGACTTTATCCTTCGTATTGAAGATACTGATATTGAGCGCTCAACCCAAGCATCAGTTGATGCCATTATGGATGGCATGAATTGGTTAAACCTTGAATGGACTCATGGTCCATATTTTCAAACTAAGCGTTTTGACCGTTATAAAGAAGTCATTGAGCAGTTACTTGAATCGGGCAATGCTTATCGCTGTTACAGTACATCTGAAGAAGTAGATGTGATGCGTGAAGAAGCTAAAGCAAAGGGTGAGATTGAGAAATATAATGGCCTGTGGCGTGATCGTACTGATCACCCACAAGACAAGCCTTATGCTATCCGCTTTAAAAACCCAATTGGTGGCGATGTTGTTATCAAGGATATGGTCAAAGGCGATATCACCATTAGTAATGAACAGTTAGATGATTTAATTATTGCTCGCAGTGACGGTACGCCAACGTATAACTTAACTGTTGTTGTTGATGACTGGGATATGAAAGTTTCTCATGTTGTTCGTGGTGATGATCATATATCTAATACGCCTAAGCAGATAAATATCCTGAAGGCATTAGGTGCCGAACTTCCAGAGTATGCGCATATCCCAATGATTTTAGGGGATGACGGCAAACGTTTGTCTAAACGTCATGGCGCTGTGGGTGTTATGCAATACCGTGATGATGGCTACTTACCGGAAGCGTTATTAAACTATTTAGTACGTTTAGGTTGGTCACATGGCGATAAAGAAATTTTTTCTCGTGAAGAAATGATCGAATTATTTGACTTGAAAGATTGTAACCGCGCACCATCAGGATTTAATACTGACAAGCTTATCTGGGTCAATCAGCATTATATGAAAACTTTAGCGCCAGAATATGTAGCGACACATTTAGCGTGGCATATGGATAATCAAGGTGTTGATGTTTCTACTGGTCCAGCGTTAGCCGAAATTGTTAAAATACAAGCTGACAGAGTTAAAACATTAAAAGAAATGGCTGAGATTAGTCGTTATTTTTATGAAGACTTTACTGAGTTAGACGCTAAAGCGGTGAAAAAACATTTACGCCCTGTAGTAAAAGAGCCTCTTTTATTAGTTAAAGAAAAATTAGCTGCATTAACTGAATGGCAGCCTGAACTGATTCATGCTGCAATTAACGATACAGCAGCAGAGCTTGAAGTAGGTATGGGAAAAGTAGGCATGCCACTTCGTGTTGCAGCAACTGGCGGTGGTAATTCGCCTTCACTTGATATTACTTTAGCCTTACTTGATAAAGATAAAGTGCTTGCCCGTATTGATCAAGCCATAGTTGTGGTTGAAGCGCGCATTGCCGCTAATTAATAATGCTTTATGTTTGGTTAGAAGTTAGGAGAGATGAGTGCAATTTAGTGATTTTGGCTTAGAAAGTCGTTTAATTAGTACAGTAGAGCATTTAGGTTTTACTGCACCTACCGAGATTCAGCAACAAGCAATTCCTGCTGCAATGAAAGGGCATGATTTAATTGCCTCATCAAAAACGGGTTCAGGTAAAACCTTAGCTTTTATTTTACCTGCGTTACAACGTTTAGCTAAGAACCGTGCTTTGTCAAAACGAGATCCTCGTGTGGTTATTTTAACGCCAACACGAGAGCTTGCCAAACAAGTGTTTAGTCAATTACGCTTGTTTACTTCAAATACTCAATTTAAAGCAGTGCTTATTTTAGGCGGTGAAAACTTTAATGATCAAGTCAAGGTACTAGAAAAAGACCCTCACTTTATTGTTGCCACTCCTGGGCGATTAGCGGATCACCTAACGCAAGGCCACTTCTACCTTAATGGTTTAGAGCTATTAATTTTAGATGAAGCCGATCGTATGCTTGATTTAGGCTTTGCCAAGCAGTTAACACAAATAAATAATGCCGCTGATCACAGAAAGCGTCAAACCTTACTGTTTTCAGCAACACTAGATCATGCACAAGTTAATGAGTTTGCCCAAGAGTTACTGAAAAAACCAAAGCGGATCGCAATTGGCGGTGCTTTCACCGAACATAACGATATAAGCAAACGTTTTTATTTAGCAGATAATCTTGAACACAAAGAAGCGCTATTGCAGAACTTTTTAAAGAATGAAATTTATCAGCAAGTAATTATTTTTACAGCCACTCGTAGTGATACAGAGCGTCTAGCTAATATACTTGTTAAGCAAGACTTGAGCGCTGTCGCGTTAAGTGGAGAGCTAAACCAAGGCCAACGTAATCAAATTATGGAAGGCTTTAGTAAAGGACATCACAAAATATTAGTGACTACTGATTTAGCTTCACGTGGCTTAGATTTAGTGAATGTGTCATTGGTTATTAATTTTGATATGCCAAAACATGCCGAGGAATTTATTCACCGCATTGGCCGAACAGGTCGCGCTGGTAGTAAAGGTGATGCTATTGCTTTTGTTGGTCCTAAAGACTGGTTAAGTTTTAAAAATGTAGAAGGCTTACTAGAGCAAACGATTAGCTTTGATAAAGTTGATAGTTTACAGGCTAAATTTAAAGGTTTAAAACCTAAAAAAGCAAAAGCTAAAAAAAGTGAAACTAATGCCAATAAAGCGATAAGATCAAAAACGTCTAAAACTAAAAAAGCCACTAAAAAAGTATTTCATGTGGCACAAGATGTTGGCGATATGCCAATTATTAAGCGTAAACAACCTTTATCGGCACAACAAATTGAAGACAGTAAATTAGATGAAACCAAATAACAGACTAACTGCATTTTTCTTTAATTTTGTATTGATTTTGTCAAGTTTTCAATTAGTTGCTAGTGATAATAAATTTGAAAGCATTAACATAGCCGCGCCGAGCAGTGCTCCTTTTGTCTTTAAAGACGAAAAAGGAAATGCGCAAGGTTTCTTAGTTGACTTGCTCGCTTTGGTTGAGCAAGAGTCAGGCATAAAAATTAATATAGCCGTTATGCCATGGCCCAGAGGTGTGCATGAAGTTAAAGTTGGTCATAAAGACGCATTAATGCCGACAATTTATACTGATGATCGTGCACAATATTTAATTTATCCAAAAATGCCACTCATTGAGTTTAATACGGTACTGTTGAAACGTACTCAAGACAAGCTTGTTGTTGATGATATTACCCAGCTAGGCACCGAAAAAGTAATAGTAAAAATACGCGGTATGAGTATGGGGAAGGTATTTGATGATGCAGAAAAGGCAAAAGTGATTAAGGTTATAGAAGTGAGAGACTTTGACCATGCTATTCAAATGTTAGCCACTTCACGCGCTGACTTAGTTGCTTGTGTTGATTATATCGCTAATTTTTCACTCAAAAGGCTCAATCTACTTGATAAGATAACGACGTTAAACTATTCCAATAAGAAGGTACCCGCTTATTTAACTTTTTCAAAAGCGTATGCCGAAAAATACGATATTAATTTTTTACTAGCAAAAATTGATAACGTTAAAATCTCACCTGAATATCAAGCCTTGGTTGTTAAGTATTTAAAATAGAAGTTTTGAGAGCATCAGTTTGATGAAATATACGGGTAGCTGTTTATGCAAACAAATCACTTTTGAAGTCGATAGTTTTCAAAAGTCTTTTGGGCATTGTCATTGTAAAATGTGCCAAAAATTTCATGGTGCGGCGTTCTCAACCTTTATTGAAGTAAAAAAATCAGAGTTAAACTGGCTGTCGGGAGGTGCATTACTTAAAGAGTATCGTGCTGAAAATGACGCAATCAGAACTTTTTGCTCTTGTTGTGGTTCAAGCTTGTTGTTTGAATCTACATACAATCGTAGTGAAAATACCATAGAAATAGCATTGGCCCTTTTTGACTCAATTGAAGTGGTTCATGCGGATGCGCATATTTATACAGAATCTAAAGCCCCGTGGTTTGATATTAACGACACCTTACCTCAGTATCGTCAATATCGACGTTAGATCAACTAAAGAAGTAACAGCGCTATTCTTTTATTAATTGCTCAACCGTAAACGTTGAATTATTACCACCAAGCTTAGATTTTAAATAAGGTAGTACTTCATTCATTTGCTGTGCCAGTTGCCAAGGTGGGTTAACAATAAATAACCCTGTACCTGTCATGCCATATTCATCGGTATCATTATCTAAACAAAATTCGACCTGAAGTAAATTCTTAACGTTACTGTTAGTAAAGTTTGTTTGCATTTCCTCTACTAGATCGCGTTGAACTACTGGGTACCAAAGAATATAAGTACCAGTAGCAAATTTTTTATAAGCTTTAATAATAGTATTTACGGCTTTTTGATAGTCTTCTTTTAGTTCATAAGGAGGGTCAATCAACACCACTCCACGGCGACTCGGCGGAGGTAATAAACCTAGCACGCCTTGATAGCCATCACTTTGCTTTACAAATACCTTTTTCCATCGATAGCAAAAATCTTCAAGATGTTTGATATCCGTTGGGTGTAATTCAAATAAATGTGTGCTGTCTTGACGGCGCATAAAGGCTTTGGCAATACCAGGAGAACCAGGATAAACATCAAGTGTTCCATTGCCATTAAGCTGATTAATTAAAGTCACATAAGGCGCTAACGCTTCAGGTAAATCTGCATTGGCAACGCCTTGTTGTGTTAATTTAGCAATGCCATCTTTGTATTCTCCCGTTTTTTGAGCGTATTCATCAGTTAGTTGATAAATACCTGCACCTGAGTGGCTATCAATATAATGAAAGCCTTTTTCTTTACGGATCATGTAATCAAGCACAAGTGTTAAAATACTGTGTTTGAGCACATCAGCGAAGTTGCCTGCATGAAAGGCGTGACGGTAACTTAACAAAATAAATCCTTAGAAATTGTATATATATGACAGGATAGGCGGATTAGAACCGCATACCCAGAGTAAAAACAGTCAAATGGCTAAGCTTGGCTAGCTAAATATTCATCATATGTACCAGCAAAATCGATATAACCGTCTTTGGTTATTTCAATAATACGTGTAGCAATAGTTGAGACAAACTCTCGGTCATGACTAACGAAAAGTAATGTTCCTTCATATTGTTCCAATGCCATATTTAATGACTCAATAGATTCCATATCCATGTGATTGGTTGGCTCATCTAATAAGAGGATATTAGGGTTTTGCATCATTAATTTACCGAATAACATTCGGCCTTTTTCTCCACCTGAAAGTACGCTAACCATCTTTTTAATATCATCGGCAGAGAAAAGTAGACGACCTAAATAACCACGAACTGCTTGTTCGTCATCTGTAGGCTGACGCCATTGACTCATCCATTCAAATAAGGTCATGTCTGTTTCAAATTCATATTCGTGATCTTGCGCGTAATAACCAATATTCACGTTTTCAGACCATGTAAACTCACCTGAACTTGGCTCATAGCCCACTTCATTCATTAAAGTGCGCAAAAAAGTGGTTTTACCAATACCATTTTCACCAATAATGGCGATACGTTCACCTACTTCGATTAACGCTGAAATATCTTTAAGTATATGGGCATCATCAAAGCTTTTATTTAACTTATCAATGACAAGGGCATTACGGAACAGTTTTTTCTCTTGATCAAAACGAATAAAAGGATTACTACGACTAGAAGCTTTCACTTCTTCAAGTTGAATTTTATCAATTCGTTTAGCACGAGAAGTTGCTTGCTTGGCTTTAGATGCGTTGGCTGAGAAGCGAGCAACGAAAGCTTGAAGTTCACCTATTTGCGCTTTTTTCTTAGCATTGTCCGATAACAAACGAGCGCGAGCCTGTGTTGCCGCTAACATGTATTCGTCATAGTTGCCTGGGAAAACTCGAAGCTCACCATAATCTAAATCAGCCATGTGAGTGCAAACACTGTTTAAAAAATGTCTATCATGGGAAATGATGATCATGGTTGAATCACGTTCATTTAATGTGTTTTCAAGCCATTGAATTGTATGAATATCCAAGTTGTTGGTAGGCTCATCAAGTAACAAAATATCAGGATTAGAAAATAGTGCTTGTGCTAGTAATATACGTAACTTAAATCCCGGAGCTATTTCACTCATTAGACCATAATGTTGCTCAACTGGAATACCGACACCAATTAATAATTCACCTGCGCGAGACTCTGCACTGTAACCATCCATTTCAGCATATTCTGACTCTAAGTCGCCCACTTTCATGCCATCTGCTTCGCTCATTTCAGGCAAAGCATATATGCGGTCACGTTCTTCTTTTACTGCCCAAAGTTCAGTATGTCCCATGATCACTGTATCAATGACGTTATATTCTTCAAAAGCGAATTGATCTTGGCGTAATTTCCCTAAGCGTTCACCTGTATCAAGATTAACGTTGCCTGAAGTTTGTTCTAAATCGCCACCTAAAATTTTCATGAAGGTTGACTTACCACAACCGTTAGCACCGATTAAACCGTATCGGTTACCGCCGCCAAATTTTTGTGAAATGTTTTCAAAAAGCGGCTTAGCGCCGAATTGTTGGGTAATATTATTTGCTTGGAGTATAAGTTGTTCCTTAGCTTGCCCCATTAGGGCTATATATCAATTGCGCGCGATTATACGCAAAAAGGTAGTTAATGTCATGCGAAGTGGCGAACTTGTTTATCTTGAAAATTATTTTCGAATTAATCATGTAATCGTAGCTTGGGTTGCAATTTATTACATAATTTTACTTTATTCGTACAGATTGGATTCATGACTTAAATTATTATTCACTCATCAGAATTGGTGCTCAATAAAGGAAAGTCCAGATGAAAACGATACATGAAATATTGACGTTAGATAATCATCAGCAAAAGAATTCACAATGGAGCTGGGGAAGTTTTAATAAAGTTAAATCATCTCTTATATTACGCGTTTGGGATGTTGAAATGGAAGATACATCTGGCAGTGAATTACTAGTACTTCTCTTTGATAAAAATTACTTAGGTACAAGTAGAGCTGGTTTTAATGAAAGGTTAAAGCACTACAATTTGATTATTATGGGCAATGAAGTGTCTTATTCTGTTATCACTCCTGTAAATATTCATGCGGATAAATGGGAAATAAAAGAAGCAAAGCAATATTTACTTAAGGGAAAGAAGGGCATTAACTCTGTTCGTAGGAAAGGAGATAAATGGTATGGAGTTGTAGAAAAAAAAATAACATTTAATGAGTTTTTAGAATAAGGTGAGGAATATATAAGAAGTAATTTTGGTGCTGTTTTTATATTATTTCCGCCTTGTAAGGTCATTACTTTAACGCCAGTTTAATTAGTTATTACAGGGGCAGTTTACAAGCTAATACCTAGGTAATGTTATTTGCTGCTAGCACTTTGTTTATCCTTTATTTCTATTTTGAACATTAGCTTTTTTAGGTTTACGCTTGCTAGTTGTTCCATCTTTAAATTGATTGTCACTAAAACGCGTTAAACCTTTATTGGCTGATTTAGGTTTTCGGTTGTTAGTTTTATTTGTTCCAGGGCTAGTTTTATAACCCTTGGCGTTATTTTTTCCCTGATTATTTCGGGTATTTTGCTGCTCACTGCGTGTTTCTCTTGGTACCAAGCAGTTTGGCGCAGAGCCAATTAATTTACTTAAACCCATTTTAGTTAATGCTGCTCGTATTTCAGCCCAGTTGTTTGAATCGTGATAACGTAATATAGCTTTATGCAATCGTCTTTGTATTGCGCCTTTAGGTACTGTTATCGCGCCATCTTCTTTGGCTAAATTTTTACTGGTAATATTACGCAGCGAATTTAGCTCAGTATGGTAAAGGGTGGTCGCATTTGCCAGTGGCGAGGGGTAAAAGTTTTGTACCTGATCTAACTTAAAGTTGTTCTCTTTAAGCCATAATGCCAAGTTAACCATGTCTCTGTCAGTTGTTCCCGGATGCGCGGAGATAAAGTATGGGATTAAGTATTGTTTTTTACCGGCAAGTTTGGAGTAATGATCAAACATTTCTTTAAACTTGTTATAACTGCCCATGCCGGGTTTCATCATGTTATTTAATGGGCCTTCTTCGGTGTGCTCGGGCGCTATTTTTAAATAACCACCAACATGATGAGTGGCTAATTCTTTAACGTATTCTGGATCTTGTATCGCTAAGTCATAACGCACACCGGAAGCAATCAGTACTTTTTTAATGCCTTTAACTTTTCTGGCTTTTCGATAAAGTTCAATGGTTGGGGTGTGGTCAGTGTCTAAATGACCACAAATTGTTGGCCACACACAAGATGGTTTGCGACAAGTCGCTTCGGCTTTTTCGCTTTTACAATTTAGTTGATACATATTGGCAGTTGGTCCGCCTAAGTCAGAAATAACGCCGGTGAAGCCGGGAACTTTGACTTTAATATCTTCAATTTCAGCAATGATAGACTCATGTGAGCGTGATTGAATAATACGCCCCTCATGCTCGGTTATGCTGCAAAAAGTACAACCACCGAAACAGCCTCTCATAATGTTAATGGAGGTTTTGATCATGTCGTAAGCGGGTATTTTAGCTTTGCCATAACTTGGATGTGGCACACGTTGGTAAGGCAAACCAAATACGCCATCCATTTCTTCTGTTGTCAGAGGTGTTGCAGGAGGGTTTAACCAAATAATTCTACTGCCGTGGCTTTGTACCAAAGGCTTAGCTGAGGTTGGATTTACCTCTTGATGAAAAATACGTGATGCATGAGCGTACATCACTTTATTCTCTTTCACCTGTTCAAAAGTTGGCAAATTAATATAAGTGTTTTCCCAAGGTTTAGCTTTTTTAGCCCATGTTTTATTTCTAGTGTATGCGTGCTCACTAATGCTGATAACTTGCGCTGTTTTGGTGATATCATTTGAGTCATCATTAACGGATAAAGATTCATTATCACTACAAGTTTCAGGTGTAATTTCTTCATAAGGATTAGCTATGGGATCAATTTTTCCCGGTCTGTCTATATCGCGAGAATCTATTCCTTTCCAACCAGGAAGAGCTTGTTTACTTAAAAACGCGCTACCGCGAACATTGGTGATTTTTTTAACGTCTTCCCCATGGGCTATGCGATGAGCTATCTCTATGAGTGGACGTTCGGCATTACCGTAAACTAATAGATCAGCTTTTGAGTCAAACAGTACAGATTGGCGTACTTTATCAGACCAATAGTCATAGTGAGCTATACGGCGCAGGCTTGCTTCAATGCCACCTATGATTACGGGAACACCTTTGTAGGCTTCTTTACAGCGTTGAGTATAGGCTGTTACTGCTCGATCTGGACGTTTACCACCTTCATCATTAGGCGTATAAGCGTCATCATGTCGCATTCTGCGTTCTGCAGTATAGCGATTAATCATCGAGTCCATATTGCCTGCAGTTACACCAAAAAATAAATTTGGCTGACCTAATTGCGTAAAAGCGTCTTTAGATTTCCAATCAGGTTGAGCAATAATACCAACACGAAAGCCTTGCGACTCTAACATTCGGCCAATAATAGCCATACCAAAGCTTGGGTGATCAACATAAGCGTCACCAGTGACAATAATTATATCGCAACTGTCCCAGCCCAACACATCCATTTCTTTTCGAGACATCGGAAGAAATGGTGCAGTTCCATAGCACTCAGCCCAATATTTTGGATAATCGAATAAGGCTTGTAGTTGTGTTTGGCTCATTGGCGTGCTCAATTATTTTTGAAAAACAACGTAAAATAACGCATTAAAACTAGGCGCGCGATTATAGCAAAAAAGTAGCGGGTTTTCTAAGGTAATTCTATTATCCTGCATTTATATTTCGGGGAAACTTACTTATGATAAAATAGTATACAATAAAACTGTATACAATTTTACCAAGCTGTATTTACAACACCGCCAACTTTTGCTCTAATCATGGCACAAATGATTTTCAAGAGAAAAATAATGAAATTGACCCTCATCACTTGTGCGGTTATATCTGCACTTGCTTTAACTGCTTGTAATGACAATAACAGTGCTACCACTGTAGAAAAAAATAATGTACAAGCCATTGCTAGTTCTGCTGACACTGCAGCTCAATCACAAAAAACAATCAACGCCTTATATCTGCAAGCAAGTCAAACTATCTTTAAGAAAAGAGCTCTAGAAGCAACTATGTATGGCTTAACAAGCAAAGATGTTGGTAAAGAATTTAATGAGCAGTTAGCTGATTTTAGTCCGGAGAATGAAGCTAAATTACGACAACTATTGACCAAGATATCTCGTGAAATTAGTGGCTATAATTTATTAGAGGCGACAAGCACAGATATTGATAACCAACAAGTAATGACAGGTATCACTCAATATTTTGCTGGACACAAAGATTTTACTATTGGTTATATTGATGTTTGGATGGGGTTGTCACCATTTATTGTTAATCAAATAAATGGTCCTTTGATTGATATCCCGCGCATAATGCAAAATGATCAACCTATTACTACTGAGCAAGAAGCGCTTAACTATATTGCTCGTTTAGATAAGTTTGATTCTATGATTGCTAGTATTGAACAGAAACTCTCTTTTGATACTGCACAGAATTGGTTGCCGCCTAAAAGTACGGTAACCGGTGCTTTACGTTATTTAAAAGGCTTTACTAGCGCAGAGCCAAAATCTCATGTTTTTGTGACGAATTTCATTGATAAGTTGAACAAGATAGCTTCACTTTCAAAGCAACAAAAACAGCAATTAACCACACAGGTTATTGAAAAAGTAACAACCGTAGTTTATCCCGCTTATCAATCAGTGACAAAAGCAACAGAGCAACTATTAACTAAAGCACGAAGCGAAGCGGGGGTTTGGGCGCAACCTAATGGCGAGGCTTATTATCAAGAAGCTATTCGTCAATTAGGGGATAGCTCACTAACTGCTGATGAAATTCATCAAGTCGGCTTAGATGAAGTTAAACGTATTAGTGCAGAGATGGATACTATTCTTGCAAGGGAAGGTTATAAAGAAGGTAGTGTTGGCGCTCGTATGGTGTCGTTAAATGATGAAGAGCGTTTTTTATATGAAGATTCTCAAGCCGGCCGAGAACAGTTGTTAGCAGATCTTAATGGTTATATTGACGAAATAACGACAAAGATGGCACCAGTTTTTAAAACGAAACCTAGTTATCAAGTGAAAGTACGTTCTTTTCCTGTTGAAATTCAAGATGGCGCGCCGGGGGGACAATACAGTCCTCCGTCTATTGATGGCTCAAAACCTGGAATATATTGGATCAACTTACGCGATATGAAAGCAAATCCTAAATTTGGCTTGAAAACGTTAACGTACCATGAAGCCAACCCAGGCCATCATTGGCAAGCATCATTGAATATGGATCAAACATCACTACCATTCTTACGTCGAATTGCTCCCTTTAACGCTTATGCGGAGGGGTGGGCGCTTTATTCGGAAAAAGTGGCGAGTGAGTTAGGACTTTATGAAAATGATCCCTTTGGCGATTTAGGTCGTTTACAAGCAGAGCTATTTAGAGCCGTTCGATTAGTGGTTGATACAGGTATGCATCACAAACGTTGGACTCGCGAACAAGCGATTACTTATATGAGTGAAATAACAGGTACTGCTGAGTCTGATGTTGTGGCTGAGATAGAGAGATACATCACTTGGCCAGGACAGGCGTTAGGCTATAAGTTAGGTATGCTTAAAATATTATCTTTACGAGCACACGCTAAGACTGAATTGGGTGATAAATTTGAGTTGAGCGCATTTCATGATGTTGTCTTACTTGGCGGCGCTGTACCAATGGCTGTATTAGATCGCAATATTAACCAGTGGATAAAAGATCAATTGTAAGCTATTAGCTTCATTATTTACTTAGAACTATAAAATACGAACTGTTTGTGTTCGTAGTTTATAGTTCTTACTTATATGAATTCTGTACCCTTAATTAATGTAATACCATTTGGATTAATTAAGGGTACAGAATTCAATGAGAATATATTTCCAAGAACAAGGCGCTTATGTGGACTCCCCCTTGTCAACAACAAAAAATGTTATTCAAAG
>JAPYOP010000116.1:0-3180 GCA_029938115.1 Colwellia sp.
GTATGAAACCATGGTGAATGACATTATTCAGATAAATCACACTGCACCCTCAAAAATTCACGATCATTTTCACCACGCCTAATAACATTTAGGCGCGTATTTCCCTTCAATATATTCTGTTCATGTCGTATTCAAGGTTAAGTGTCATTTCAGATAGCCGCGTCTTTTTAAGCTATGAAACAATCAAAGGCCTAACTTATTAGATTTTCTTTTAACAGGGTCGCGATATTATACCCAAGGCTAAATAATTTATGCCAAGGCAGCTGGCCTTACCTTCACTATCTTTAAATGACTTTTAGGGAATAAAAAAAAGAGACCCCCTTGTTAAACGAAAATTCAATTAACCGGCAGAAACTGGCCAGCGATGACATTTTAGATGATGCCTTCCATGACCTGTGTAAGCGTTTTAAAAACAGGGGTGATCATCACGATATTTGGCATTTACGATTTCACTGGAAAACACAGAAAGAAAAAATAAAAAATAACATATTGGCAGGGCGTTACCAGTTATCACCGGTGATAATGAAGAAGGCTCACCAACAAACCATACAAGTATGGAGTGCAGACGATACCCTAGTGCTGAATTCCCTGCGTATATTGATGAGACGATACTTGAAAGAGGTAGGGCTAAATAAGTTTTGCCATCATGGGGCGGCGGGTAAAAAAATGGGCCATGTCATAGTGGCGGGTATTAAAGAATATAGCTTTCAAGTACGCATTCAATTACAAAATTTTTACGCATCGGTTAATCATAAAACCTTAATGGCTATTTTAAGGAAACATATAAAAGACACCTGGGTGTTGAAGCTATTGCAGCAATACTTACATCACCTTCAGGATGACGCTGGCCAATTGAAATATTGCCAGCGAGGCTTGTATAAAGGCAGCAGCCTATCGTCTTTGTTGGCAGGCCTGTATTTACAAAATTTAGATGAGCTGTTTGAAAACCAAGTAATAGAGAATACACAAAACTCAACAGAGCACTTAACTGAAAAGAATGGCCCTGTGTATTTTCGATGGCGTGACCAATATGTGTATTTTTGTCATGAACAAAATCACTTTAACGAAATTCTAACAAACATGAATACGCTATTGGATCAGCTTGATTTAAAGATAGATCGGCATAAAAGCCATCTGGGGCTGTGTAAAGTTGAGAATAGAGAAGTCTCTTTTAAATATTTAATGAACGAGTCAGTAAACGAAAAAATCGTATTAGAAATAAAAGAAAAAATTCTAAAAGAACAGTCAATCAATAAACAAGCAGCCAAGGAACTATCAATCAAGGAGCAAGCCCATGTGGCAGGGTAAACATCATGATGGCCATAAATATGGTCAACCAATTCCCATTGGTAAAAAAAATCAATCAAGAACGGCCGCCAGTGCAGCGCAACGCTGGCCAGAAGATTGGCCGGTGGCGAGTCGGCGTTTAAAAGGGCATGCATTACCCCCTTGTTTGAAGCAAGGCATGGAATGGATAAGCGGCATCAACCTGCAAAGGGTGCGGGTACATTATAACTCCCCTAAGCCGGCCACGGTTCAGGCCCATGCGTATGCACAGGGGCTGGATATTTACCTAGCAACAGGGCAGGAGGAACATCTGCCTCATGAATTGGGGCATATCGTGCAACAACAAATGGGCATGGTGCAGCCCACCGCCGAGGTGAATGGTGTGGCTATTAATGATGATCCAGGTCTTGAGCAACATGCCACTGAGTTGGGTGAGCAGGCGTTGAAGGTTGGGTGTGGTGGGGATTGGAAGTAGTGGCTGTTTAACATTTGTGTGGGGTGTTAAAGAGTCACTGCTAATGCGAAGTAGGACTAATTTCCCTTTTAAAAAAGGGTGGACTTTTAACAGTCAAAATGGGTGTTAAAAGTCCATAAATGATAATGGGATAGTGGTAATAAAGACCACGGTGGCATTGCCACCTTGTTATGGGCAATTAAAGAAAGCCTATAACAATTGCTAAAGCCAACTTAAAAAGGATTGATACATGTATGCACACGAGAAGAATCCAAAAGCGCCTCGAGGAACAACGGTGGCAAAGAGCCAAAGAAAATGTGTAATTAAAAGGGAGGAGACGAACAACGCACAAAAAGAAAAATTTGGTCAAAATAGAGTCGGTGCGATTAGGCTAAAAAAGGAGGACGGCGAGGGAATGGACTACAACTCCCTATCGCAACGGCGACCGTACATACTTCAAAAACAAAGAAAAGCAGCAGGCCACGGTGACATAATACAACGATGGAGCCTAACGCAACGCGTTGGGCCTGAACCACAGGATAACAATTACGTGATCCCCCTAGAGGGCGGAAAGGGGGAGGAATACAGGATAGCTATTGAGACGGCTCAACGGAAAATCAACGAGTGGAGGACTATTAATCTAGGACTTGCAGGCGAAAGAATTGAGGTGCCCATTGAAGTGTATGGGCAGCGAGTGACATTTTATCTAGGAGGAAGGCAACTATACACGCTGGGATATCGAATGGGTGAGCTGAACGTAAGGCTAATCGATTCGAGTGCAACAGAAGAACTGCGTCAAGCGAATCGAGAGACACTGGGCGCTGTGGGGGGTGGTCAGCAACCGTGGGTGGACGTTACTCAGGATTTGAGTTATGTAGGTGACGTACCTACGACCTTACTCTCCGATGTCGACATGCAGACATTGCAGAATGGGGTAAATGCTGCGTCGATAAAAACGGTGACGCTGAAGGTTGCTGGTTGGATAATAGAAGGGTTGAGAAACATAATAGTAAAATCAAATGTTAAGAAGAAATTAGACTATGACAACTCGTATAATGCTCCCATGCACAACGTATTGGCAAAAAACTGGAGCAATTTGACGGCATTGCGATGGTTACAAGGGAGGAACGAACAGATTGCAGCCATTGGACAAGTAATACGAGACACTGAACTAAACAACTCAATTGTGAACGGTATCACTGACCAATTCCCAGAAGGAAATCTCCGTGAAGATTTGCCTGGCAAGATGCAAAGTGTGAGATTGTCGGTGCTACAAGCCCTTCCGGCGCAATTAACACACGCACAGAAAAGCCAAATCCTAGCGCAAAACTTAGATCGGATTGTGAGCGGAGTGGAGATAAGTTTGTTGTAGGGACACTAGAAGATCAAAAGCATAAAGCAGAACAAAGAACAAAGAACAAAGAACAAAGAACAAAGAA
>JAPYOP010000116.1:3280-7757 GCA_029938115.1 Colwellia sp.
AGAACAAAGAACAAAGAACAAAGAACAAAGAACAAAGAAGCCACCCACTTTAAAAATATTAATCAAGCCCATAACAAAACCTAAAATCCATTAAAACGTCTTTTAGACTAATTGTTATAGGCAATAAAGAAAGCCTATAACAAGTGACAAAATCCAATTTAAAAAGGTTTGAGATATGTATGAGCAAATAAATAAATTAAAAGTTAACCGAAGTAGGACCTCTTCTAGCTCTATTCAACGGAGCATGCGTAAAGAAAATATAAATACTAAAGCTTTAAGAGAAAAAGGAAGTTTTCCATCTATAACTCAAAGATTATCTAAGGAAGATGTAAAGGTTAGCCTGAAGGGTGAGGGGTCATTGTTTACTAATGGAATGAAACTAAGTGCATTTACTAATACGGCTTTGGGAGAGGAGCACTTCATAAAGCACGGTGCGGAGTTTAATGAGGTAGATACAAAACAACAATATATAAAAAAAGCCCAATCTTTTGGAAACCAAATATCAAAAGAATATGTTGAGGCCACAATAAATAACACCAACATTAGATTCGACCCAAATAACAATTTTATGTTAATAGCCTCAGGAAAAAAGATACTAACATTTTATGTTTGGAATCCTATTTTTAGCAAAGATCCAGTTGCATACGCAATCTATTATACCATTACCCACAATCAAAGAACTCCAATTCGAGAGTTACCAGAAGATATTTTAGTTAAACTTAAAGATAAAGGAATTGATTTATTTTCTACAGAAAGAGATTTTGTTGATGCTGAACTGAGAAAAGGAATTTCAATAGATAAGATAATGGATCTGTCAGGGGCGCCATTCGAGTTTATTATTGAGCGCGATTTTATTCGTGATAAAAAATATGGTGATATGAGACGCGCCCTTTACAAAGAAAATAATGAGGGGGAAAGGTTAATATATGAAGGTAATAATATTAATTTGACTGAGCCTAACGAAGACTTTTATAAAGATGCCAAGGAGTTCCTGGAAAATGTTTAAAAATGAACTCAAAGCATAAGTAAATACTATAGTTGAAGAATGGTAGCGCCATCAATCATCACCCTTTCAGGAATCGTAAGCCCATAACAAAGCCTAAAAATCATTAAAACGCTTTTTAGCCCAATTGTTATAGGCAATAAAGAAAGCCTATAACATCGAATAAAGCCAATTTAAAAAAGGTTTGAGATATGTATGAACAGAAAGAGAATAAAAGTAAGGCGGTTGCAAACGCTGTTAGACAGAAGAAAAGTAATGGGAAGCAAGGTGCTGGTTCTGTGTGTAATATCAGGAAAGCTGTTACACAGTGGAAACAGCAAGGAATTGCGAATATCAACTTTCAGGAGAAATCACTAATGCAGTCCAAAGGTAGGTCGGTAAATAGTGTTCCCAGTTCAAGACGAGAAGTCAACCTAATGAATGCACAAGTGGATGGGGAACAACGATCCGTCCTCTTTTCGGCTCCTGTGAATCTCCTTTCAACTAACTCATCGATTATCCAGCGATTCAAAGTTCCTCAAGGTTATGCTTTTCCGAAAGGCCATACCTCACAGCCTGATTCCCTCGAATTCCAAAAAATCGGGGATACGAAGAAAAAGCATCATATTATCCCTGATAGTGTTTTGTTGAAATATTTGGAAGAAGTTAATAATAAAAATGATCTTAAGATACTTGTGCCATGGGCGAAATCTGCAATCAAAGGCGAAATTTTAAGGTTGCAGGAGGCCGACAGAAAGTTTGAGGCTTGGAAGGAATTTGATAATTGGTACTATGGCTTGCAAGACGAAAATAGCTGGGATTTTGATGCTATGGCGACCGAGGTCACCAAATTCGCGGATTCGTACAACGGTCTCGCGCAGCCGCTCTTTGTCAGAGAATTGAATATTGCAGCAGGGTTTCTGAATGGTTTACAGGCTCTAAAATCGTATCCGGTGGATGCAGTACGCAAAATCGAGGGGTGGAGGGATGCCAAGGAGTTTCAGGATTTCTTTGGCATCGAAGATCTCAAAGATTTGGTCCGAAATCAAAACATAGATGCCATAAATGCTGCAGTCAAAACAAAGCTAGGGGCGATTGTAAAGGCCGGAAACGTTCAGGAATATCAGCTGTTCGACGCGAACGAACGCACAATGACTCGCGTCGCTGAAAAAGTTAAATCCCTTAATATACTTTTAGAGAAAGTAGAAAAGGACCAGGAACTTAATCGGGAAGAGATTGGGGTCCTGTTACCGATGCTTACCTGGATCCCGGCGAACATCATGATTGGTGCGGGAGACCGAAGGTGGGAGCCGGGCGAAGATTTGGATGTAGAGGTACTTGAAAAGCACCCAGACGACATTTCTAGAGCAATTTTAACGAACCTGTCTGTGTTGCTAAAGGAGCATTTTACGTCTCAAGGGAAAAAATTAATCGATGAGTACAAAGGAACATTAATGTCTAGACGGATTATTACTGAATTAGAGAAAGAATTCGGTTCAAATATTCCAGATTTGCTGAAACAACTTACTGAGAGTTCCGGAACAGGGGAAAGCACGAACCTCGAACCAGTTGGGGTTGGTGGTATTGAGAAGGAAGAAAAAGCTTGGGGTGATAAATTTCGAAAAGCGATAGACAAAGCATCATACGGGCTCGATTATGATGAACATAGATATGATGATCTTTATCAGGGATCATGGATATAGTACGTGGTGCATTTATATCTACTTTCATGAACTCCGAAAGTTTGACAGAAATACTGATAAAACAAGTCTTATTGTTTCAACCCATAACAAAACCTAAAATCCATTAAAACGTATTTTAGCTCAATTGTTATCGGCAATGAAGAAAATCTTATAACATCGATTAAAGACAATTAAAAAGGTTTGAGATATGTATGAACAAGTAGAGAAGCCAAAAGAGAATAAAAGTAGGGCTGCTGCTAATTCTGTTACTCAGAAAAAAAGTAATGTGAACCGGGGTTTCGGATTTGTTGATAATCGTAGTGGAGTTTCCCAGCATGAAGTGAATGAATCCGAAGTTAACGATAATTCAAGAGTAGGGCAAAACGCTCAATTAATGAAAGACTCAAGCTATAAAGCTTACTCGCAGAAGGGATTAAAAAAAAATCATAGAAACGGGCAGAGGGAAGTAATCCAAAAAATGGACGCAGCTGAAGCTGAGATGGCGGAATATAGTAAAGATGGAGAGCTTTCAGATAGTGATTTTGAGAAGGCCAAAAGTCTTTTATTAGATAGTTGGCAAGATGTCACTGTTAGTAATGGTAAAAAATACCTATGCAATTTTGAAGGATTTATAATCTCATATACGTCACATGCAGGGGGTAATCATCTAGATATAAATATTCATACTATAAAGAGAGAAGCTGAAGCTGCATATACTGAAATACGACCATCAATCCCTTATGGTCAAGATTCTAATTTAGATACAAGCTCTAGTTTTTCAAGAACAAACTCTAGTTCTTTAAATACTAGTTCAAGCTCCTCAGACGCCAGTTCGCATCAAGTATAAAAGCCTATAACAATCACTGAAATAAAATTTTAAAAGGTTCCAGTATGTCTGAACAGGTAGCGAAACCAAAAAATAATAAAAGTAAGTATGTAGCTAACTCCGTTGCTCAGAAGAAATGTGGAGGAAAGCAAGGTTTTGGGTTTGTGGATAATAGGTCAGAGAGTAAATCACGAAAAAAATTACAGCTAATAATGAATAATGATAAAGCTATAAGAATAAATAAACACGAAATAAATAATAACACAATTGCTCCTATTCAAAAGATCCCCATAAAAGATATCCCTCTAGGGAAAGGGTATAAATTAACTCCAATAACTATCGCCAACGGGATGATGGGGGCTCCTAGTCCCTCCCCTGTTGGTTACGATGCAATTCAAAACTTCACATTTGAAATTACTCACAATGGACAACTAATTCCTGGCTACAGACTTGTAGAAAGTGACTGTTCTGGGACTGTAACAGGAGAACTAGCCAGCCATCAAGATGCTGTAATTTTCAATTCTCACAATCCACCTCCTGGAGGCGTTTTTCTAAATGCCAATTCACAATTCGCAGATATGGTGGGTGCAGGATTTCCCATGGAAAATGGATATTTAGTACCTGGGAGGGTCCTGTTTTTAATACCGGTGAAACTTTACACTCCAGGTAATGTTCTTGTGCGAAGTTTTTATGTCAAGCAGGAGTATATCATCAGTCGCTCAAAGATTACGTTGATAAAAGGTGGAACTCAAAAGTCGTTCAGGGTTCAAGGGGCAAAGCCTTCTCCTAGGTAATAAAAAAAGATTAAAAAAAGATTAAAGGACACCCACTACTTTCTTGAACTTTTTACAATCCCAGCTTCAAGGTGATAGTGCACCACACATTTCATTATAAACCGCTGTGTGCGAAGAGCCTTCTTATGTGGCTATGACCAATATACTAAGCAGAACTACGATCATCGCCGGCAATGGATTGTCGATAAGATAA
>JAPYOP010000117.1 GCA_029938115.1 Colwellia sp.
TGTCTACAGATGCTGAAAAATAAAACGATTTCAGCGCTACTTACGCCTCAATTTTATTAGCACGGTTTTGTTGCCGGCGAAGTTATTTGTACATTCTAGATGTGACTGCTTAGGTGCAGGTACTTCAAAATCAAATATGGTGCCCTAGTTAATTAGCTCGCTTTAAATAAAGGTAAGTTGTTGATAGCGTTACTTTTTAAGTATGACTGTCTGCTTAATTGTGGTCTGCTTAATTGTGTTCTTTTTGTTGTCTTGCCCTTTACTCATAATCGTTCTCTCTTATCATAAGTTTATTAACCTAAAGTCAGTTTGAGCCAACCTGAGGACAGTCGCTAGACAGTGACATCAAGATCAACTGCGATGTCCATGTGCAGTCATTTCAGTATGGCCCTAACCCGCAAGAACCGAAAGCCATTATTCATCTTGACTAATGGCAAATTACGCCATCATTAACTGAGCCGGAGTTCAAAACTAAACCCAATTAACCCCTTTTATTTCCGGCCTATCCAGCATTACAGCTGCGCCTTACTAACAGCCATTACGTTTTTACCTGACTCTCATGGCGCTTTAGAATTGAAGCCAGATGCTCTTTGTCTATTGGTTTGACGATATGCCCATTTGCACCCGCGGCCTCACCTTGCCTTACGTAACTAAGATCTGAGTTACCCGTCACCATATAAATAGGCCCTTCATAATTTTGTTCTCGCAACAACTCTGTGGCCTCTAAGCCCCCCATTTTTGGCATTTCCATATCCATGAATATCAAGTCGTAATGCTGCTGGGTGGCCATATTTAAGGCCTCTTCTCCGTTTTCAGCTTCGTCTATATCGACACTGCCAAGCAACTTATTACTATAACGCGCCAATACCATGCGGTTTACTTTATTATCATCAACAATTAATATTCGATGCAACTGCCGATCCGCCAAAAAATGTGATTCTAATAATTCATAAAGTTTGGCCCTTGAGATAGGTTTTTCCAGTACATCAAAAAAGTTTTTATTTTTATAAGCGTCTACCTGATGTTTCATTACATTAGCCGTAAACGCAATTAACGGCATGCCAAAGCCTTTAGACGTTATAATTTCGGCCGCTTCAATGCCTCCCATAATCGGCATTTGTATATCCAAAAACACCAAATCAAATGTGATTTTTTCACATGCTGATACGGCCTCTTGTCCATTACCCACCACATCCACCTGTAAGCCTGTTTTTTCTAACAAGTGACGTATTAGCTGTTGATTTTGCAGCGTATCGTCTGCGACTAATATTCGACCACTCAGATGTGGTATATGCTCAATGGCATGTTCATCTTGTAATTGAGACATGTACCTATTCATATCTTCTTCAGATTTAATCCAAGCATCCGCAATGTCATGCAGCATTTCAATCTTGACAATAAAACGACTGCCTTTTCCTTTTTCACTTTCTACAGATAGATCACCGCCCATCAGCTGAATAAGGTTTTTAGATATGTACAAACCTAAGCCTGTGCCACCATAAATTCGGGTCGTTGATGTATCTGCCTGACTAAATGCTTGAAACAACTTTCCTTGTTCTGCTTGTG
This sequence comes from Colwellia sp., assembly GCA_029938115.1. Classification (GTDB taxonomy): domain Bacteria; phylum Pseudomonadota; class Gammaproteobacteria; order Enterobacterales; family Alteromonadaceae; genus Colwellia. Next base: position 1,567 of record JAPYOP010000117.1, read on the forward strand.
TTAAACCAATGCCCGTGTCTTCGACAGAAAACATTAAATAACCTGCTTTATCCCACGCTACCTTCACGGTAATAGAACCTTTCTCGGTAAACTTAATGGCGTTACTGGCTAAATTGAACAAAACTTGTTTTAAGCGTGTAGGATCGGTGCGCACATCGAATGGAATAGGAAAGGTGATATCCAGGTTGAAACTTAAACTTTTCTCTACTGCTTTTAATTTAATGTTATTACATAAGTCTTTTAATAAAAGCGGCAAATTAACATCTAACATCTCCACTTCAATTTTATCGGCTTCTATCTTTGAAATGTCTAAAATATCATTAATTATCGAAAGCAGATGTTGCCCGCCATGAATAATGGTACGCGTAAATTCTTTGCGTTCTTGTAAGCTAATATGATCATCCTGCAAGGCTTCGCTATAACCCAATATTGCGGTCATAGGTGTGCGTATTTCATGACTCATATTCGCTAGGAAGCGGCTTTTCGCTTGCTCGGATTCTTCAGCCCTTTGCTGGGCTTGCTTGGCCCGTTCAAATAAACGAATATTTTTAATGGCCGCCCCCACTTGCAACATATTAAGTGAGATATCATCTAAATCCTGCTCAGATAAATTCAATGGATTTTTATAATTTAAAAAAGCAATCCCTCCTATAACATCATTGTGAATTTCAATGGGAAAAAACACCATAGACAGCGTTGGTTTGAGTTTATAAAGCCGTTTATCTATTTTTGATTCGAATATTTCGGAAGAAACATCCGGAATATAAAGGACCTCATTATTTAATAAACTTTTTAAAAATAAACTTTCAGGCCTATTATTCAAATCAAATCGCAGTTTTTTTAGTTCTAGTGCATCATCGTCGCTTACAGAATCTCCATGTGCACCCAACAACTGAACATAAGATCGATCATGACTAAAACCCGCAACATAAATACTTTCTGCGTCATAATTTTTTCCTAGTCGGCTCAGAAGAGTTTCCATTAATGCATCTAAATCTAGCGATGCATTCACGGCCTTTGCCAATTCATTCATAGAAACAAGGTCGTCTTGTTTTTTTGACAGGGTTCGCTTTGCACTGGTTAAACGTCTATTAACTTTATTAAATAAATAACCGATCGATGAAATTTGAATGAGAAATGCAAATACAGCATAAAATTTGGCAAGCAGGTTTAGTTCTTCTCGATAATAAAAACCAAACATAAAAGAAAACATAACGATAAATAGTAAGAGTGCCACAATACTAAAAATTAAAGCTCTAACCCCACCTGCAGACATACTGGTCAGTACCATCATAGCAACTAAAGTTACAACCAGAATTTCATTGAAGCCCCACAAAACCAAAAGACATGCAAAAAAAGCACACTCAAATGCAAAGTTATAAGATTCTTGTTTTTTGGTATTCGAGAATATATAAATAAGGTGAGGCATGGCGAAAGTATAGGCGGCAAGAACAATCCACATGATTGGGGTAAATGACGCATCACCATAAAAAATAAACACATGTTCAAGAGAAACCAGAATATACCCTACAATACGAATAGGGTAATGATTCTTTACCTCTCTGGGTTTATTTTTAAGTGTGGCATGCATCATGTTTTGTCCTTGTCACTTATTGTTCTAACATCGGTATTTAAGAGCCCCTATTCACTTACTAGCCCTAATCAATGACTTTAATGTATACCCTTTTTAGGTTTAGTGGACATGGCTGCTGATTACAAGCCTATGCCACAGGCTTTTTATTTACAGTGAAAGGCTATAACTCAATATTATTAAAGGACGAATATGTGCATCACAATAGAATATTAATACTGCCTTCATCCGCCAAAACAGCGGCCTATCACATATTATGGGACAGTTTAATCCATGCACGACCCATCACCATGTAGAGTCAACTAAACTGCAATTCATTCAAAGATTTAACATGGCCGACCCTACGTATACCCCCCTAAAGTTTGGAAATGGGATGCTGGCAATGGCGGGAAATTTACCAATATCAACCGCCCGGTGTCGGGTGCTACCCACGATAAAATACTGCCAAAAGGTGAGCACCCTTTTCAGCTGTATTCGTTAGCCACCCCTAATGGCGTGAAGGTAACGATCCTGTTTGAAGAGCTATTAGAGCTCGGCATTGATCAGCGGAGTACGACGCCAATAATTCAGATACTCACATTAAGAACCGTTAGTTATCAATGGCTTAGCAGATTAATATGATAATTAACATCGGGTGTAGGATGCGAAGGTTAAGTCTTGTGTTTTACTCTACGGGATTATAATACCGTCCAAATTCAGCTAATTATGTGGTGCATCGGGTTTTACAGAAGGGACTCTGTGCAGCCGGTGTACCACGTGCTTAGCTGAAATCAACTCACTACCAGCAGCTACAAAACAGCAAAAACCACCTATCTCTTATCCTCCTAAACCCGCCTAATCGAGGAACTACTTAAGGCCACGCAGAGGCAACCGCGTCCTTCGTGCTCTATTGCCCTACATCCATGTGGGGATTCGGGTTTTTACGTATATTCCGACTCAGCGTAGGACTTCCTTGAAAGACAACAGGCATTTCTTCTTTTAACTAAGAAGTGAATTAGACGTAAAGCCAAAGACTTCAATCAATTATTAGTGGTGTCCTTAGACATGTACTGGTTGTACTTGTACCAAGTTGACCTCTTGTTTGTTAAGGAAATGTCTAGGGCGAGGAGGGGTGGTCAGAAAGTACGTTGTAAATTGATATTTTATAGTGAGCTGGGCATAATACGTCACCTTTATTTTAGTCTATATAATTTCCAAGGAGTGGATGATGTCCAAAATTAAATGGATAACGGCGTTATTACTAATGCCTTCCCTTGCGACTGCTGCCCAGTTTTAACGTATTAATCAAGCATCGGTTAGCACAAGTAGTATGCAGCGCTCTTCAGCAAAACAAGTAATAGGGGCCACCAAGACCTTACCTATAAAAGCCTCACCTGGTAGTACATTCTCCATATCCTCCAACTCTGCGGTGTCGTCGTCAGGCATTACTCATACACGATATCAGCAGCATATTAATGATACACCCGTGTGGACAGCCGAAATGATTGTTCATAGTGGTACAAGTACTCGGGTAACCGGTAAAGTACTTAAAGATATAGATAGCAGTGTTATATCATCGGCTAAATATACTGAGAGTGAAGTCTATGAGCATGTAGTATCCCTATTAAATAAAAAATTCACGAATACATCCCACCTTAAAATCGTTAAAAGAAAAATTAAGCCTTATATATTCAGAAAAAATGATGGCAGCCTTATTAATACTTTTCTTGTTGATGTATTTTTAACGGGTGATCAGTTAATTAGCAGGCCACAGGTAATGATCGATGCATCAAGCCTTTCCGTGGTTAAATTTTGGGACGGATTGCAGCATTTAAGTGTTGACGGTACCGGCCCTGGCGGGAATGAAAAAACCGGTCGTTATGATTACGGTACTGACTTTTCTACATTTGGTGTAAACGAACAAAATGGTACCTGTACCATGGAAAACACCAATGTTAAGGCTGTAGATCTTTTACATTCAATGGATGAACTTTACGGCGAGATCAATAATACCGCTTTCAGTTATGACTGTTCAACGGCCGATAACTATTTAAATACTTATAAAGAAATTAATGGCGCTTACTCACCAATTAATGATGCTTTCTTTTTTGGTAATTTAGTTTTTGACATGTACGATCAGTGGTACAGCACCTCACCATTACCTTCTCCTGAACCAATGCAACTATCTATGAAGGTTCACTTGGGAATCAACCTAGAAAATGCTTTCTGGACTGGCGAAGCTATGTTACTTGGCGATGGCGGCGCAAGTTTATATCCTTTAGTTGATATTAATGTCTCGGCTCATGAGGTTAGTCATGGTTTCACTCAATTTAATTCTGACCTGATCTATAGCAATGAATCAGGCGGCATGAATGAAGCATTCTCTGATATGGCTGGTGAAGCAGCCGAGTTTTTTATGAAGGGGGATGTTGACTGGCTAGTAGGTGCAGATATCTACCGAGGCGCAGGAGCCTTACGTTACTTTGAAGATCCAGCTCAAGATGGCTCATCGATTAAACATGTAGAAAATTATGCAGATGGCTTAAACGTGCATCTAAGCAGTGGTATCTATAATCATGCTTTCTATTTACTGGCAAATACTCCGGGCTGGAGCGTAAAAACGGCATTTGATGTATTTGTATACGCCAATCAGAATTATTGGATTAGCGATGAAACGTTTATTGGCGGTGTGTGCGGAACTATTTCTGCCGCTACCGCATTAGAATATAACATTACCGATGTAGCCTTAGCTTTTAAGGAAGTAGGATTAGAGTGTCCAACGTTTGTTATTGATAGCGACCAAGACTTAATGAGCGATATTTGGGAGGAATACCATGGATTTAACCCGTTCTCGGCAGATGATGCGAGTTTTGATTTTGATAATGATGGACTTTCCAATTTAGAGGAATATAACCGTGGATTGGAAGCCAAATTCAATGATAGTGACCGGGATGGTTTACATGACAGTGCTGAAATAATCCTAGGTACAGATCCTCTGATGCAAGACACTGATAATGACGGGATGAGCGATGGTTTTGAAGTCGCCAATGGTTTGTCCCCCTTTATAGATGATAGTGCAGGTGATCTAGATGGTGATGGCCTAAATAACTTGTTGGAATTTGTAAATAAATTAAATCCAGTTGCGCGTGATGATTTAATTCCTACTAATAGGACTGACGATTTCGAACGGAGTATTTCACCGGACTGGAAGAATGAAAGTGATATTGGTTGGCACCGGACTGAAGTCGATGAAGGATTTGTATTGGCTTCAGGTAAAATAGATGACTCTCAATATACTCAAATTGACATTGAAATGTATGTACTCGAGGGTAGCGAATTATTATTTGATTTAAAAACTAGGACAGAAGACCGGTTCGACTTTTTTGTATTAAAAGTTAATGGTATCTCAGTATATGCATTATCTGGTGAGCACGATTGGCAGCCGATTAGTTACAGGTTTGGACAAGAAGGAGTAGTGAAAGTATCTTTTGTATATGAAAAAGATTTCACAGGGGCCCCCGAAGATGATCGTGTTTATATTGATAACATTATAAGGCCTGTTCAATTTGAGCCAGTTGATTTTGATAATGACGGCATGTTTGATTATTGGGAGAGTTTTTATGGAATTGAACATCCTGAATTAGATCAAGATAACGATGGCCTTACTAACTTAGAAGAATTTTTAGTGTCAAGTAGCCCTCTGTTGGCCGATAGTGATAAAGATGGTTTGAGTGATGCTGTTGAGGTTAATCAATATCGTACAAGCCCTATTAATAAAGATTCTGATTTTGATGGTATTTCAGATGGAGATGAAATTGATAACGAGTTAGACCCTTTAGATGCTAGTGATGCAAAATTGGATTTTGATGAAGATGGCTACAGCAATATTGCAGAAGTACTTTATGGTGGCGCTGTTAATGATGCAGCTATCCAGTCGGTTTCATTACTAAATTTTAATGATGAATTTAACGGAAGTGAAATTAATCACATTTGGAGTTCAACGGAACAACAGGCATTGCCGCATGGTACTTACGGTAAATGGCTCTTAGTTGGTCAGCGCTTTCAACCCCAAGAAATTGCTAATGGTATGTTAGCCGTAGCCCACATTAATAAGTCGTTTGAAGCTGGTGTATTAACGTTTGATCTGTCGATGAATACTGAAGAGGATCATGATGAGTTTATTGTATATATAGATGGTGAAATCTATGCGAGCTTTTCAGGAGTACAGGAAAAAGAAGTTTTAGTGCAGGTAACAGGTGGCATACATGAAGTGAGCTTCGTATATAAAAAAAATGCCTCAAAATCCAGTGTGATTGATAGTGTGTCTATCGATAATTTAACATTTTTAGCCGAAGAAGATCTTGATGGTGACGGTTTTACTAATTCATATGAAATTTCAATAGGCACAAATTTACGTTTAGCTGATTCAGATCGTGATGGACACGCTGATAGCAGAGATGCTTTTCCTAACGAAGCTTCAGAATGGATGGACTCGGACAATGATGGCTACGGGGATAATCAGGATGCTTTTCCTAACAATTATTTAGAATGGATAGACTCGGACAGTGATGGCCATGGGGATAATTCGGACGTCTTTCCTCA
>JAPYOP010000118.1:0-3309 GCA_029938115.1 Colwellia sp.
CTAGTTTCTAGTTTCTAGTTTCTAGTTTCTAACAAAGTATGGGATGGCCAATTTATTTGCCCATCCCATTTTTCTTATTTATATACTTCACAATAAACGCCCATTTAAGTAATACCTAAATGCACCTCGGAAAACCTATTCCTTTACGGCCTAAAAATCAACCGACTAAAGTCTAATTGTCTATCGCAATGACACCTTTATGCTAATACGGAGAAGAAACGCCTATTTAGCTGTATAAAGGTAATTATAATGAACAACAAATTAACGCCAAGCCTTTTATCTGTAGTGAGTGCATCATCTATTGCTCTTTTTCACTACTTTAGTAATCACATTTTTACTTCCTCTTTCTTATCCACACTAGGAATTGCAACCATAAGCTTTCTGCTTATATTTTTTATAACAAAACGAAAACAAGAAAATACAAATAATACCCCAGATACAAACAACTCACAGACTACAAATCACTTTGCCAAAATTGGAGAACATATCGGGAATCAAGCTAGCGAGTTGGCAATTAATTCAGCTGAAGTTAGTTTCTTTCTAACACAATTAAGTAAAGCTATTGAAAAATCTAGCGGTGATGTTGATAGATTAGCAACAGCCGCCGAGCAAATGTCGACGAATAGCAAGCAAATTAATGACAATGCTGATAGAGCCTCGCAACAAGCAAACCAAGCAATGAGTGCTAGTTCATCAAGTTCTCAGCAATTGCACGAAAATATTAGCGTTGTAAATTTATTAAATGAATCAGTAAATAATGCTGCAGATAAAATTCAATCTCTTGAACAAAAAGCATCTGAAATACAAAGCATCACAGATGTTATTGATGGTATCTCCTCCCAAACAAATTTATTAGCGTTAAATGCAGCGATCGAGGCTGCACGAGCAGGAGAGCAAGGACGAGGTTTTGCTGTTGTTGCTGATGAAGTAAGGGCTTTAGCCGCAAAAACAGCCGAGGCTACTCAAAAAATTGGTGAAATGTTAAAGCAAATAAGCAATGAAACTAGCGATACCACCTCAGTGATGACCACAATAGTTCAACAGACTAATAGCGTCGTTAATACTATGACAGGTTTATCACAGTCATTTTCAAACATTGACCAGCTCTTGGCAGACTCATCTGCTGCCAGTGATCACATTAGTCATGCGCTACAAGAGCAAGATTTAGCTGCAGCTGAAATATCAACTTCTGTCATCAATTTGCATGATTTTCTTGTTGATAAAAGCAATGAAACCAAAAATGTATCATCGCAAGCACAAACGCTTTCAAATAGCACAGAATCAATTTTTGTTCATTTGTCTGAGTTTAAGAGTGACACCTTAATTAACCAAATGTGTTTGCAAGCAGAATTAGCAGCTAAGAAAATCAGTGATCTTTTTGAACAAAGTATTGCTACCCACAAAATATCACAACCACAACTGTTTGATTTTAATTATCGGCCTTTAGGCAACAGTGAACCATCAAAATTCACCTCGGGTTTTGATAATTTTACTGACAGAAACTTACCGCAAATTCAAGAGCCCTTATTACAAGAATTCAGTGAAATGATTTATGCCGGAGCAGTAGACATTAACGGCTATTTCCCTACCCATAACAAATGCTTTTCTAAACCATTAACTGGTAACCCTGACATTGATATAGTGAATAACCGCACCAAACGCATATTTAATGACCCTACTGGCATTCGTTGTGGTCAACACACCGATAAGTTTTTATTACAAACTTATAAGCGTGATACCGGCGAAATAATGCATGATGTATCTGCTCCTATTTTTGTAAAAGGCAAACATTGGGGAGGCTTTAGAATTGGCTTTAAAGCAAAATAAATCATTGAACACTAATGACTTAGACTAAAGTCTAACGACAAAAACTAACATTTTAGACTTAGGTCTAATTTCTTTCATTGCACTTTAAACTTACCTTAATACCTGAACAATAATTCAGCATCCTTTTACCGAGTTGTTAAAAAAGGATGCGGCATGAAAGGAAAAACAAGAGACAGAGAGCTCTGCTTTCATTCATTAATAAAAATTTAATACAACAAATTTAAAAACTACAATAAACAGACAACATGGGGATCTATAATGTTCAATAATTCACTCTTTACTAAAAGTAAACTTCTACTAGCCACTGGTTTATTAACGATGGCAGGCGCTGCAAATGCTGGTTATACCTTTGACCTTTCTGATGATGATAAAATAACTTTTGGTGGTTATGTTAAAGCCGATACCCGCTATGTTAGTGGTAATATTGCTGCAACCGATTATTGGTACGGTGGTGGTACTGTACTAGACAGTGACCAATCCAACTTTGGTATCGCTGTTAATGAAACGAGACTAACAACAAAATGGGTTCATGGTGATGTAACCGGGTATATTGGCATGGACTTTTATGGTGCTGGCGTATCTGGTGGTGGTAACGAAGTTATATCCAACTCTTCAGGCCTTCGCCTCCGTCAAGCTTTTATAAAATATAAAAATGTCTTAGTTGGTCAAGCATGGACCACTTTCCAAAATACCAGCGCATTAGCTGAAGCAGCGGATTTTGGTGGCCCTCTAGTAGCGGCTGCATTTATTCGCCAAGGTCAAATTCGTTATACTATGGGTGGCTTACAATTATCTATTGAAAACCCTGAAACTTATGGTGGTTACCGTGGCAGCAAAACAACACGTGATGATGGAGTACCTGATTTCATCGCTAAATATACCTTCAAAGGCGATTGGGGTAACGTTTCTGTTTCAGGTTTAGCTCGTCAATTAAAAACCGCAAGTAACGAATCAGAATCAGCTGTCGGTTACGGTGTTGCAGGTCGCATTAATACATTTGGCAAAGATGATTTTCGTTTTCAATTACATGGCGGCAACGTAGGTCGTTATGTTGGCGTAACTGCATCAACAGATATGGTGGGTGAAGAAGTAGAAGAAACTACATCAGTTTCTGTTGCTTACCGTCACTTTTGGACTGATGACATGCGTAGTACTGTTTTCTACGGTAATACCACAACTGACTTAACGGATAGAGATCGTAGTCATTGGGGTGTTAATTTATTCAAAAACATCACTAAACAACTGTCATATGGTTTTGAGGTAGGTAATTTTGAAATGGCAAACACCTCATCTGGTAGTGGTAACACCAAAGGCGGTGATTCAAACTACGCACAATTATCAGTTAAATACGTTTTATAGTGCTTCGTCACTATAAAACTACGCTTTTGCGTTAGTTAACCTCCAACCGAGGTTATTTTTTGGGGAAGCTTTTGCTTCCCCTTTTTTTGTCCCGTTTTCACATACCCAGTTCAGATAGTTCAG
>JAPYOP010000118.1:3409-7713 GCA_029938115.1 Colwellia sp.
ACATTACCACCAGATGAGGTAATTGTTTTAACACCAGAGAATAACTCTGCACTTGGAATTCGATGTAAATCATCATCAAACATTTGTGAAATATTAACGGGCATTAACGGCAGCACAGTCACTTTATCGTTAATAATATGGTTAAAATAATCTTCAGGTAAAATAAAGCGGTGTAGCGCTAACGTCGCTTTTTTGTATAAGGTACAAAAAATCTGATTCAAGCCATAATCAAGGTTAAAAATAAGTACACCTGAAATAACATCATCATGAGCTAATTTTAAATACTGGGAAACTACGCGGGCAGAATCAATTAAATTTCGATGAGATATTACAATACCTTTGGGTGTTCCTGAGACACCAAAAGAATAGGTGATTACTGCATTACTATGACCATTAATGTCACAAACATAAGGCTTATTGTAGTATTTAAATATTTCGTCAAACGAGGCAACCCCCTTACTGTCAGTTTCATAAGAAATAATATGACCATCGAAGTTTATTTCTTCAATATTTTCAAGTTTAACTTTATCGGTGATAATACACTTGATATCACAGTCGTTAATTATATACTCAACTTGCTCTGGTTTAAGTAAGGTGGTTAGCGGCACTAATATATAATCAGTCGACAAAATAGCTAATACCGCAATAACTTGTTCTATCCCTTTAGTTGAATAAATACCAATACGTGAATCTTTTGGCAAGTCTAATTCATTTAGATAAAAAGCAACTTGGTTTACTTTGGAAAAAAGCTGTCCGTAAGTAATACTTTTTTCATTGTAGACAATGGCAGCTTTATCACTATGAGCTTCTACAGCACCTTCAAGCAATGTTCTTATACAGTTTATTGACATAATTCTTCTCCTTCTGCCCCAAGTGTCCAAATATCATAATTACTATCAAGGACGGTTACGGGATTATGCTCTGAGTTAAGGATTTTTTTATAAAAGAACGAGATAATACTCTCTATTTCTTCCTTCGTTAATACCTTAGTAATACCACCCGTTAATACGATAGAATTTATCGAAAGCAATTTTAAGTTGATATAGGTTTTTTTATAATGTGAAATTTTACATAAGACTAAAAAGATCGCCAGTTGCATTAATATTTTAGTCGCTTTTTCACTTTGCTCTTCAAAAATATTTTCAGTGACTTTTAAGTGCATCAATAACTCATAGACAAATTCATTGCTTTTAGCGGTAAAAATTAATGACTGCTTAGACTTATATACACCTAGTTTTTTAAATACTAGCCTGTCGTACTCATTTTCAGTGACAATGTTGTCATCAACAAGATCTTTTGAATAATGAATATCTGTTGTTGCCCCACCAATATCAAGTAAAATAAAGGGGTTTACAACCGAGAATTTCGCATCAATTAATGGCAAGGTTTTATTAACAACATAAGGCGTTGGAAATATTTGGTTTGAGGTAATGTCATAAAGATGCTTAATATCTTCCTTACCCTCAATGTCTTTTTGATAAAGATTGGTTAAATATTCCCGCAAATAATCTTCAACTATATGTAATCTGTTATCAATAATGTTTGGTAATACGGCAACATTCTCAATATTTTTTTCTACTACAGGTACATCTAACTCATTACCAACAAAAACAATATTTGAATAACGTAATTGGGCTAAATAATTAAATAACTGAGCAGAAAAAATATCTCCATTGGAATTAATGCCACCAACTATAATAACCACATCAATTAAATCGCTTGGTATTGAGTACTCTTCAATGTTTTGATAAAGCACGGTATCAATAATATTAATACCTGAATTAAAAGCAATATTTGTCGCGTACTTTAAAGAAAAGGTGTTGGTAATTCCAACTATTAAGGTTGTTAAGCCCCCATTCGCCGATGAGCAAATATGTATGTCTTCTTTATTAAAGGCGTCAATAGTGTTGCCACACTTATGCATTAAGTCGTCTAGAATGCCTTTATTAAAATCTCTAAAATGTTGTTCAAGTTTATCAACGCTGCTGAGCTTGAAATAAGTACTTCCCACATCAATCAATAACTTATTATTTTTAACTAGTGACTGGCTCATTGCATAATCCCTATATCGTGAATAATATCATTGACGATACTGGTTGTGTCTTTAGTCAAATCACACTGCGCCTTTTCATAGGCATAACAACGATCGGGGATAGGAACATTACCCCTTTTTATAATCCTGATATTTTTCTTCGCATCTCGAATAGTGATCATATTATTGTGATTGATAATATGTGGCGAAAATGGCACATCAATGATGCCATTTTTAATAGAATTAAAAACTTTTCGCCATAAGGTATCAGCGGGATCGTTAAACACGGCTTCCATAATAGCTTTTACTTGCAGTGTTAACATTTCCTCTTCTTCTTCATCAACAATATTAGGCAAACCATTTAATATACCTAAAGTATATTGCGTATTAGCCACGGTTTTGGCATTCGCTTCTTTGGTTGGAATACCTGAGGCTTCTTCTCTGGTTTTGGTAATAATTTTATCTGCACCCACCATAGAGGCGATGACCGTAGACATATTAATTAGCTGCTCGGCATAATCTTTATTGGTTGGAAATGCTCCCATCCACTGGTGATAAACTAAATTAATCGCCGCATCGCCACAATTAATTTGCTCCGCATAATATTTAGCTAGTTTTTTAATTACCGCGCCAGTAACTATATCTTGGTTCATTGAGCCCGTTTGTGAAAATGAAACTGAAAACGACTTAACACCCTCTTCTAGAGAAAGCAGCATTTCTAATAATTGGATGACAATGGTGATTGCAGGAGGCACTAAAGTAGCCGTTAGTGGGCCGAAAGATTCTCTATTGATTGGCTCATTCAGTTTTGAGTAATTAGCACAAACTCGCTCAACATATTTCCAATATAAAAACGCTTTATCTAAAGGGAAATTCTTTGAATAAGGTAAAAGATAAGTAATTGGCCCGCCTTCAATTTCAAAAATTCCTGAGGCAATAGCAGTTTCAATAAGTAATCTGGCATCTGGCGTACCGTGGCGCAAACTCACTGGCTTATTAAAATGGGTAATCATTTTACGGGTTGTTCTATAACCATGATTAACTAAAGGATACCCGTTAAGCATATCGACATCATTTTCTTCACTTAAACGAAGCATTTTTTTAGCCGTAGCATAATCATTAAGACGGGTATTCGAATCAATGGTTAATGGTAAAACATCAACATTGGCTTTAACAAAAAACTCATTCAGGGCAAATTGCTTTTTATACGTTGGAAAGCCGCCACGTGGCTGAACAAGCATTTTGTTTTTGTTCTTAAAATGATGAGATATAAACAAATCTTTACTGGCATTTTTAACAAATTCAGACACTTCGGCAAAATCGAAACTATCAACATACTCATTGTTAAGAATTATTTTTCTTTCTTCTTGCAGCAAACTCATTATTCATTACTCTCTTTTGTATCTCGGTCTTTGACTTCTCTATCTTTAATAAAGCTTTCTAGCAAATCCAGGCCAGTATTTAAATCCACTTGATGACAAACTATATCAAAACCATAATTTTTGTATTTTGGAATAATATCTTCAGCATTGGCGCTACCAACAACTAAGTTACCACCTATCATCATAATAAGATTATCTAAATGTTTATACTTTGCTTTCAGTAATTTAACTTCTCGACTCCAACCTTCAGCTTCACCATTTAGTGAAGATATCAGCAAAACTTCGGCGCCAGTTTCTACTACAGCATCAAAAAATTCTTCTAAATAAGTATTTACCCCAAGGTTAAATACTTCATACCCTCTCGCATTTAAAGAGAGTTCAATTAATCGATTCGCTACCACATGGATGTCGTTACCAACTACACCTGTTACTACCTTCATATCTTTTTATGTCCGAGGCTTGTATATATATTCATCATTAGTGCATATAGGGTAGCAAAATTTACATGGAAACACTCCTTTAATGCTAGAATACTGGCTTATACCCTATATAAAAAAAGAACAGGACTGATTTATGACATTTTTTACCGCAGATATCTGTGATGAACACAGCGAAAAGGTATTTGTATTGGGCTCTGGCTATAAAAACTATGGTGGCGCAAGTAAGTGTCAAGGTGAGATAGTCACCATTAAATTAGATAAAAACAATTCAGATCTAATAAGGCTTCTAAGAGACGAAGATGGCTCAGGTAAAGTGGTAGTGGTTGATGTTGACCAAGAATACTTTGCTGTAGTAGGTGAAAACCTGATGAAATTTGCCCATCAAAACAATTATAGTGGCATAGTCATCAATGGCTACATTAGAGATACCTTTCAAATTACTGGCATCCC
>JAPYOP010000040.1 GCA_029938115.1 Colwellia sp.
AGCGCCATAGAGTATATAGTCTAAAAGCAGCTTTCCCTTCAGAATAAATGTTACTAAAAAGTGGACATGTTGGGCGTTTGGACGTTAGTTTTTAAAAAGTTTATATAAATAATGAAAAATTTACTCTGTGAGTATTCTGTGAGTTTGCAAAGCTAATAAATTACACTTAAATCCAAGCTATGACATGAGCAACGCTTGCAATATCTAGCTTGATGCACGTTAATCTAAGTAAATCCTATACCAACAACCGGATTGTGATTCCGGTTGTCGAGGGTTCAAATCCCTTTAGCCACCCCATCTCTTCCCCTTTAGTAGCAAGACCTTCAGCCTTTTCTTACACTATAAATTACCCTTGTAATAGATCGCTCCTGTGCATATTCTGTGAGTATTTGGGGCTAATTAGGTCTAATCTACTACACGTATATCCAACTTCTAGCTCATATCCTCAACATCGAAGGTGAGCAATATTAAATATTGCCCAACTGTCATTGCTTGGTCATGTTGGGCATTTGCTTTAAAAAATATAAATAATGGCAAATCCTCTGTGAGTCTCTAATAAAGACTAAGCTACGATTAAATAACCGTTATCATTAATAGGAATTAATAGGAATTAATAGGAATTAATTGGCCGCGGCTAATGATCAAAAGCACTAACTCTATTTAATCGATAATTTCAGTAAAATGCTTTTTTACTGCAATAAATAGCCTGTTATTTTTTTATTGCTCTGCAGCCAACTTACGTGCTTGATGCAACTTATTATAACTTGCAATCAGCCTTAAGTGTTTGTCTAAACCCTCGAGTTTCATGCTTGTTGGTGTTAAACCAAAGAACCTCACCTCTCCAAATACCGAGCCAACAACATTAGTCATAGTTTCTTCACCAAACATTCGATTGAAGTTACCTATAAAGTCTTCCAACTCCATTTCTTCATCTAAAGTAACTTCAAGTACTGCGTTAGTCGCTTGATAAAATAAACCACGTTCGACGGTGTTATCGTTATATTGTAAAAACTCTCCTACCAGCTCAGTGGCATCTTCAAGTGCACCTAGCGCTAAACAGATAAGAATTTTCAATTCGAGAATAGTTAGTTGGCCCCACACAGTATTTTCATCAAACTCAATACCAATTAAGGTACGGATATCAATATAGTTATCTTGTTGGCTTTCTTCCAAACGCTCAAATAAGCGGGTTAATGCATCGTCATCTAAACGATGAAGGTTTAAAATATCTTCACGGTAATCAAGTGACTTATTGGTATTATCCCAAATCAAATCTTCTACAGGATACACTTCTGAATAATCAGGTACCAGAATGCGACAAGCGGTAGCTCCCAGCTGGTTAAATTCGGCAATATACACTTCTTTACCCATGTCTTTCAATATAGCCATCAAACCAGCATTTTCTTCTTCATTACTGCCAGAAAAGTCCCATTCAACAAAATCATAATCATGTTTATCACTAAAGAAACGCCATGAAATAACACCGGTTGAGTCAATAAAGTGATCAACAAAGTTTTCAGGCTCAGTAACAGCCATGGTATTAAAGGTGGGCTTAGGTACATCATTTAACCCTTCAAAGCTTCGACCTTGTAATAGTTCAGTCAAGCTGCGCTCTAACGCTACTTCAAAACTTGGATGAGCACCAAATGAGGCAAATACACCACCCGTTTTAGGGTTCATCAGGGCTACACACATAACCGGGAATTGCCCCCCTAGAGAAGCATCTTTTACTACCACCGGAAAGCCCTGTGCTTCTAAGCCTTCAATGCCCGCTAAAATAGCAGGGTATTTAGCAATAACGTCTTTAGGTACTTCAGGTAATACAATTTCCTCAGCAATTATTTGTTTTTTAACTGCTCGTTCAAATATTTCTGACAAACATTGTACCTGCGCTTCTGGTAAGTTGTTTCCTGCACTCATACCATTACTTAAAAATAAGTTTTCAATTAAGTTTGAAGGGAAATAAACTGTTTCACCATCAGATTGACGAACATAAGGAATTGAACAAATACCACGTTCTTTCATACCAGAGTTGGTATCAATTAGGTTTGAACCACGTAGTTCATTTTCAGGGTTATAAATAGCTAAACAATAATCATCTAAAATATCACTTGGCAGTGCATCATCTTCGCTTGGTTTGAACCATTTCTCATTGGGATAATGCACAAAATCACTGGTAGCAATATCGATTCCAAAAAATTGATCGTTATAAAAAAAGTTACAGTTAAGACGTTCAATGAATTCACCTAAGGCCGAGGCAAGTGCACTCTCTTTTGTTGCACCTTTACCATTGGTGAAACACATAGGTGATGCCGCATCACGAATATGTAGTGACCAAACATTTGGCACAATATTACGCCATGAAGATATTTCTATTTTCATACCAAGATCAGCCAAAAGCCCTGACATATTGGTAATTGTTTCTTCTAGTGGTAAATCTTTACCTAAAATAAAGGTACTAGTGCCATCTTCAGGTTGCTGCATTAACATAGCTTGCGCATCTTCTTCAAGACTTTCAACGGCCTCAACTTTAAATTCTGGCCCCTGCTGTACCACTTTTTTCACTGTGCAGCGATCAATAGAACGCAAAATGCCTTTTTTATCTTTTTCAGAAATACTCTCTGGTAACTCAACTTGAATTTTAAAAATTTGGTTATATCTATCTTCAGGATCAACAATATTGTTTTGTGATAGACGAATGTTTTTAGTAGGGATATCACGAGAATTACAATATACCTTAACAAAGTATGCGGCACACATAGCAGAAGATGCTAAAAAGTAATCAAAGGGTCCTGGTGCCGAGCCATCACCTTTGTAGCGAATAGGCTGATCAGCGATGACAGTAAAATCGTCAAACTTGGCTTCAAGTCTAAGGTTGTCGAGAAAGTTAACTTTGATTTCCATTGATATATCTCCGAAGTTATATGCTGCCAATCAAACGATTGGATCTAATGGTGTTAATTATCGGATTTTTTGCGGCTTTAGTCTTGGATTAATTCGTGAAAATTTGATAAATATTTAATAAATGGACAATACCAAGAGTTACTAAGCCTTGTGGAGCACTTTATTGTTTATCTAAGGTGCACAATAAAAAGTGATAAACGACTAACAAATGAGATATCACTATTGATAAATAGTAGCGCTGTCGGTAAATGGGTCAGCGCTAATATATGAAGGTACTAACTTTAAGGCGTAACTTAACTACTCAAGCCTTAAGTTTTAATCTCCAGGCCCTAAGATTTAGTCTTTTCATGTAAATAAGTAAGTGCATCTAACCGAGTAGCAAAAACATGATCTGCTGATACTTTATCAAGCAATTTTAATTTATTAAAATCCTCTACCACACGTTCACGATACTTAAGTAGAGTGTGACTTACATTCAAATGATAAGAAATTTCACCTCTGGTAGCTTTCTGTGAGTTTATGAATAAGTGTAAATACTTATAAATCCAAGACATTACATGTAGAACGGGGCTTACATCAACTTTCATACTCGTTAATCCAAGTGAATCCTATACCGACAGCGTGATTGTAATTCCGGTTGTCGAGGGTTCAAATCCCTTTAGCCACCCCCTTCTTCCCCCTCTGTAGAGCTTTAACACCAAAGTTTTCAGCTTTTCTCGCAAATATAAACCTTGCTTGTCATATCTTGCTCTGTTGCATATTAGTTGCACAAGTGACTCTAAATCCTGTCAAATTAAGTAAACTGGATACATATACTCGTTCATATCCCCACCATTGGCGTGGCTTGATTAACTTTGCTTATTTTGTAATTTTACTGTCTGTTTCTTGTTCCTTTCGCACATGAAATTGGAGGTTGTATTCATTTAACGCACGTTGACGTAGGGAGATAATTTACTTTATGCTATCAAGCATATTGAGCGTTCTATAGTCGCACAAGCATCAACAAATCTTTGCCCATTATTAGGGTATTTTGAAACTAGGGAAAGTTTGGCATATGAAAAAACTAATAGTATCAATTCCAGTGTTTTTTACCTTTTTATTTTGGGCGAGCTTTACCGAAGCGATATCTTTAAATGAGGCATATAAAAGCCAAAAGAGTGATATCCAAGTAAAAGGTAATGGCACAGTTATTCGTATATTAAATGACGACAATAAAGGCTCTCGCCATCAAAAATTTATTCTCAAATTATCTTCAGGTCAAACGATCTTAATAGCTAACAATATTGATATTGCGCCAAGAATTAACTCTATTTCAAAAGGGGATTCTGTTCAGTTCTATTGTGAGTATGAGTGGAATAACAAAGGTGGTGTAGTACATTGGACTCAGGGAGATCCAAATGGCAATCATATTGGTGGCTGGTTAAAGCATAATGGTAGAATTTACCAATAGCTTTAAAGCCACCAAAGCAAGGACTTCGATTCCGCTCAAAATGAATTGACTTAGCTTGATTATTTGCCTTATGCTATCAGGCCGTAATGAGCGATCAGCAGCCGCACAAGCATTTTCTAATTATATGTAACTTTTTCGCATAACTGCCGTTTGAATATGTTTCACTGGAGACATGTGATCTTACAAGCCCCTTTATATTAGATAGCGAAGTTGTTCTAAATTTTCATCTTGAATGATTAAAGCTCAAACTTGATTAAAAATACCGATAACGGACATTTGATTATTATGAATTAACACAATTTTTGTGTACTGATAATTAATGATTCTATGGCGCTCTGGGACACGTTGCGCCATAGAGTGTTTTTACTGATACCACTAAAAGTGTTGCCAAAGCTACTCACCACTACAAATCGAACTATTTTAAATTAATAGGAATATAAACAGAAAAGCAGCTGCCTTTTCCTTCTTCTGAGGTTACCTCTATTCTGCCGTCATGTTGTTTAATGATTCCATGACTGATAGATAAACCAAGGCCTGTGCCTTCACCTACTGGCTTAGAGGTGAAGAAGGGAGTGAAAATATGTGGTAATACATTCTCAGCAATGCCATTGCCGTTGTCTTCTACTTCTATAACAATTTCGGAGTCTTTGATAAAAGTTCGAACAAAAATATCTCCGTTATTTGTTATTGATTGACCTGCGTTAATCAATAAGTTCATAAAAACTTGATTCAATTTACTTGGAAAAGCATAAATTATAGGTAGGCTTTCAAGATTAACATGCACCTTACAATTATATTTGAGTTCGTTGTTAACCATGTTAAGTGTAATTTTTAATCCTTCGTTTATATCAGTTTCACTTTTAGTGGATTCTTCAATTCGAACAAATGCTTTCAAGCTTTGCACAATATCCGTTATTTTTTCTATACCGCCAATACTAACTTTTAATAGGGAAGGAATATCTTCAAAGATGAATTCAATATCATATTTTTTAGCTAAAGCTTCCTGCCATTCTTGAGACGTTTCTATAGACAGCTGTTGATTAACTTCTTGGTGGTATTTTTTAATGTCAGTAAGATATTCATCTAAAATATCGAGATTACTTTTAACAAAACCAAGTGGATTATTTATTTCATGCGCAACGCCTGCCGCTAATACACCAATGCTGGCCATTTTTTCTGAGTGGATCAACTGAGACTCACTCAATATCAACTCTTCATTCACTTTTGATAACTTGTCACAACTTTGCTTTAATGATTGCTCTCTTCGATAAACCGTATTTGTCATTACATTGAATTTTTTAAATAACTCAGATAGTTCTGTTATTACAATATTATCTTGAAGGGGCTTAAATTCACTACCTCTATCTAATTCACTTGCCGCTTGAGACAATAAGAGTAACGGCTTTACAAAGTATCGGTAACCAAAAATATAGGCAAGAAAGCTGGTCGCGATGAGTACAACTAAAATTAAGAGGCTCAACTTGAATATCGCATTATTTAATTCTGCATTACTTGCGCTATTGTCGAAGGTAAAACTAAAAACAACGCCTATATTTTGCCAATTAATTAAATGCTGTTTGCCGTATGTTTCCGTTCCAAATGTAGTTAATTCTTTACCATTCCACGTTATTTTTATCATTAATCCATCAAGTCTTTCATGTAGGTTTTCTTGTTCATCTATATCTTTTAGTGGAATTAATGCAGTTAAAATACCTTCAACATTGCCGTTATACATAATGGGAACTGCTAAACACCAAAAGTAATTATCGATGAGTTTTTCAATGGTTATATGTTCAGTCTTATTGTTGCTAAGTAACTCGACTAGCCAAGGTTCACTGTGATAATCGGGGGACTTATTATATTGCTTTGAGTAAATAATATTACCTTCAAAATCCAATAGGTTTTGCTGATATTGATACCCTAAAATAGTCTGATCAGCCATAAAGTCTTGTAAATTTCTTATATTGGCTTCTGGCTGCATTAATGATTGAATTATAATGGGGTTATTTGCCTGCTCGGCTAATAAAGTAAGCCGATGTTTGAGAAATAACCGATAACCATGAGTGATGGTGGTTATTTCTCTTTTTATCAACTGCTCTTGTTGGCTTTGTGCAGAGTCGACCACATAGTTAATAACTAAAATAGTTGAAATAAGCGCAAGCGCAAAGCAGCTTAGAAAAACAAAACGTGCTAACGCAAAAGAAATACTAATTCTTTTCATTAACAACCTTACTAAAAGGAATGCTAGGCAATAGAGCTACATTATTATCAACTTGGTAATAGCCCATAGTATAATCCGCTAAACCTAAGGCCTCATGAGCATTTGTATTATCTAATGTATAAGTAGAGAAGGGGGTTTGATAGTTTTTAATGAGCCCTTGTACGGAGAGCTTTAAATCTTCAAGTGCTAACTTAATCGCTTTTATATCGTGATGTTTATCTCCCGTTAACCCTGACTGGTTAATAGCGGCAATAAGTAATTTGGTTAGATCATAAGCATGAATAAACCCTGTTGCTGCTTTAATATCATTCGCCGTATTAATTTCTGGATAGATTGCTATTGCTTGTGAAAGTACTTGTTGTGCTAATGAAGATTGTTGTGGTGCTAAAAAAGAAAATTTAGTTTGAATAAACTGTAAATCAAGTTGCTCTCTTGCTTCATTATTTATCTCTTCTGCAAAGTCTCCACCCGTAATACCCCAATGGCTTCTTATTGGTAATTGCAGTTCTTTTTCAAGAACTAACATAGCTTTTGCAAATGTTTTTCCTTCGTTAGCATTGCCAACAAAAAATATTACATCTGCGCCTGATGACTTGGCATTTCTTAATAGTAACTTTGCGTGATTTATCCCTAGCCCCCAATTGAACCAAGTAATACCTTTTGGCCTAATGTTACTCGCGGCCAAAGCTTTCTCCATGGTTTTTTTGTTTGAGTGTCCCCACCCCGTGTCTTCTAATAATAAAAAGGGTTTGTTAAATCCTTCGCTTAGGGCATGGTTGCTGATGAAATAGCCTGCATTACTGTCGTCAATAGAAAGCCTGAATATCCAGTTGTTTTTATCTGTTGTGCGCGTGATTGGCCCTGCAGCAGCCCAGGGGTTCAATAAAAGAATATGATTGTTATTTATAAAATTTTTGTGCGCTAGTAAAGGGGGAGAATGTAAACCAGAAAAAACCAGTAGGGCTTTATTATCTGCAAGGAAACTTTCTAAATTTCTTTTGCTACGAAGTGAGTTTCCTTTATGGTCTTTTGCGATAACCTCAAACTGATAACCACTGATACGGTTATTTTCTTCAGCTAATGCAACATTGATCCCTTGCTGTATTGAAAGGCTGGCTGTTTTTGTGCCCGTAAAGTCGGCGTCAAGGTATATGCTGTAGCTTTTATTCGCATGAGCTGGAAGTGTAACTCCCAATGTGAGGAATAATGTTAGGAATGTAGTATGAAATAAGGCGAGTATATTTTTTTTTGTCAGATAGCTGTGTATTTCCATTTCATGTATTCCATTATCTGGGCTAAGTAATATCGTAAAATAGTTTTAGTAAAACGCTATAAATTAACTATAGTAAAATAATGACTTACCGCAATATTATTTATTAATTTTCGATATACAGCTTGAATCATTATTAAGTTAAACAGAAATATTAATCCACGATAATTCCTGTTGAATCCTGCCTTGAAAAGCGCTACTTGAGGTGATTTTAATATAACTTTCTGACTGTATGGATCAGCCTATCTATTTTATTCTCATTTTGCGAAATATTCTGTTCTTTTTTTATTCATTAAAATAAATTAACTATAAATGGTTGATAAATTGAGATGTTTTTTTTGGCGTGTTTTTTGCTCATTATATAGTAAGAATAAGTTTTACGTAGAGGTGAAATTCACTATGTTAAATTCAGTCAGAATAAATACAGTTAAAAGTATTCTTATTATCATAGGAGTAGGTTGTGCTGGTTTACACGCACAATCTTTTGATGAATGTCCAGCAGAGGCTTTTTTAATTCAGGACAAGATAGCAAATTTATATAGTGTACAACTCGCTACGGGCTTTTACGAAAAATCTTCACCTACAGATTGGAATCAACAAAAGATGAATGCACTTGCATTCAATGTACATGATCGTTACTTATATGCCTATAATTATTATTACGGCACTATAGTACGTATTGGTGCAGGTTTTCAGGTGGATCCACTACCATTAACTAATCTCCCTAATAAAGGCTTTTATGTGGGAGATATTTCATTATTAGACAACACATATTATCTGTATCGCCCTGGCGGTAATTATGGCTTGTTTCGTGTTTCATTAGATGAAGTAAGTAGTGACTATTTAGACCTGATAAATATTGTTAGCGGCAATGAGCTTGATCTCGTTATTTATGATTTAGCCTTTCATCCAGATAATGGATTTGCTTATTCGGTAGATCGCTGGGGTAACCTTTGGAAAATTGATGTTGAAGCAGGTAGCTCTGTAAAACTTAGTAACGTGGGAGAAGGGGGCACATTTGGTGCGGTTTATTTTGATGTTACAGGTAATTTATATATTAGCCGAAATAGTGATGGTTATATTTTCAGAGTAAATACCAATTGGGATTACCCTGTTGCTGAATTCTTTGCATATGGCCCTTCTTCAAGTAATAACGATGGTGCACGTTGTGCGCTTGCCCCTATTATTTCTCAAGAATCTCCAACTACTGATTTTGGTGATGCTCCAGACACTTATGGCTCGAGCATAAATAATAATGGTGCGCGCCATGATGTGGGAGATGGCTCCTTATTTTTGGGCGAAACAGTAATGAGTGAACCCAATGCCTATGCCGATAATGGTTCTGAGGTCGATGATAATGATGGTATCGATTTTGTAACTGGTATTGAGGCGGGGAAAACAGCGATTGTTGATATTGAGTCTTCAGCTGTCGGTTTTGTCAACGCTTGGCTCGATTCGGATAAAGATGGAGAATTTGATTCCGATGAACAAATAATAACAGCAGAAGCAGTAACTTCCGGTAGTAATATTGTGGCCTATGACGTGCCAACTTGGGCTGAAGCTGGCACAACTTGGACACGATTTAGATTAAGTTCAGAAGAATCTTTATCTCCTATTGGTGGTGTTTCTGATGGTGAAGTAGAAGATTACTCCATTGATATAACTGAACAAAATGTGACTACCATGCATTATCCATCTTCTGATACTTGGGCCACATTGGCCTTTGAAGATAACTGGCCGCTTGAGGGGGATTACGATATGAATGATTTGGTTGTTCACTATCGTCTTTCATCTTACGACGTAGAAGGAACGTTAATGCGCGTTAAAATAGAAGGCGAGGTTGTAGCAATAGGCGCATCTTATCATAACGGTTTTGCTTTTCGATTACCGGGGTTACAGCGTAATGAAGTGGATACTGGCCGTTTAGTTTTTAAAATCAATGGTGTTGAACAGGAGGATAGCCCGCTTGAAGTGGATAAAAATGAGGCGATTTTCATTATCGCGGATGATCTATGGGATTTTGTTACTGCAGGTGAAAACTGTAAATTCTACCGGACAGAAGCCGGTTGTGGTTCAAATATTCAAATGACATTTTCATTAGAAATCCCTATGGAAGTGAACATAAACAAAGCAGATGTGGCTGACTTCCCTTATGATCCTTTTATTTTTGCCTCTGAAGGACACGAAAGAAGTTACGTATTTGGTGAAGCCCCAGGAAGACGGTTTGAAATTCACCTTAAAAATCAAGCACCGACCGAGGCCTTTCAATCAAATTTTCTAGGTCGTGGTGATGATGCTTCAAATGCCAACAATGGCGAGTATTTTATCAATGCTAACGGTATGCCATGGGCTATGAATATCCTATACGAGTGGCAGCACCCTGTAGAATATATGGATGTTAAATATGCTTACCCAGACTTTCATAGCTTCGTAACGTCTTCAGGAACACAAAATATAGACTGGTTTACGGTTGAAAAAAGTGACACTAACAACGTATTTAAACAATAAGGAAATGACCATGAAATTTACTAATATTGCTGTAATCTCTATGATGAGTTTTCTATTAGTGGCATGTGGAGGAGAAAGTAGCTCTTCCGCTCCTGTTCCCGTTACACCTGTAGTTGAAGAACCTGTAACATTAGAAGAATCAGAGGAAGAACCAGAGCCAGAACTCGATCCCAATGCTATTTACGACACAACAGCAGAACTAATTGCTGCTAAATCATTCCTTCTTAAGCAAGAGTATGAGTTACTTGTAAGTTACAATACGAACAACAATCGTAGTGCATATTTGTCGGTGTGCACCGAATTTACTGAAGACCAAGACATTATTAAGGTCAATTATAATAGTTGTTTATTACGCACTTCTATTGAAAGTAACTACGCGGGTAAGTTAACAGTATCAAACGATAAAAATCGTTTAGTGATGGCAATCTGGTATTTAGATGACATAAAAAAACCAAGATATGAGGTATGGGAAAATAATAGCGATGTGAAAGGGGAAAAAACATTTAAAGTTAATTAATTCACTGTTTTCGAAAATCAGTGGCTAATAAATGGTAATGTTTGTGGTGATTTTTTTAATTTAACGGCATAAATGCCGACCTACATTTAATTCATAATACACCTCTCTTCGCGAAGCGAATTTGAGCCTAAGCGAAGAGCCTTGGCGCGAGGTTGTTAATTTCCCAATATTCACTTACTTTGAAAAACCCGCTAACTGAAAGTTAGCGGGTTTTTACTGGCTCACGTCTGATTTTTATTTTACTTACTCTAAACTCTAAATAGTTTTATACCTATACATACCCCAATATATACATACCCCAATATACTTTTAAGCCATTGCTCCGCTTGTTTTATCCACGAAAGTCCGTAAAGGCCTATTAAATTTTTAGGTTTTAATTTACAGCGGGGGTCTGATAACAATACTCTTGCTTGGGCAAAGTGACCGTCGGCAATATTGAGTTTTGCAATATGACATAAATGTGCTGCACTATACTTCAGCATATGGATGGCCTTATGTTTTGTTGTATTGTGTGGTTTTTTGTTTAAAGCCATCTTTCTAGCCTCTTGAGTAAGGCGAATGCTAAAGCCGCACTCCGCTGATGGAATGTTACTTTTGCTGGCTTGGTTTTGCGCATCTTTATGATAAAGCGAATGAATATTAGGTGAATAGGCAATGGCTGTATTCAAGGCAACACGGCAGAATAAGTCTTGATCTTCACCAATGGGTTCACTCAGAGGGAAACCGCCAATGGACATAAAAAATGAACGTTGAATGACCATCGACGACATGGTAAAAGGTAAATCACCTCGTGAAGCAATATTAAAGTAATTCTCTAATATTTCGCCCTCAGGATTAATACTATCAAGTTTAATTTTAGCATCTGTATAATTGCCTTCAGATTCCACTATTTGGTAACGAGTACCAAAAAAATTAGCTTGTTGAAACTTAATAATTAAGCGAACCACTTCATCTAAAAATAGCGGTAGCCATTGGTCATCAGCATCTAGAAAAGCAATGTATTCATAACTCGCTAATGATACGCCGTTATTGCGGGCAGCGGATACGCCTTGGTTGGTTTGGTGGACGAGTGTTAAATTTTTTATATTGGCTTGCTTAACAATTAACGCACCTTCATCGGTAGAACCATCGTCAACAACAATAATTTCTGCCGCAGAATACTTCTGCCACGCCACACTATTTAACGTTCTTAATATATGATCAGCTTTGTTAAATAGTGGAATAATTACGGTAAAGTTTATATTTTTCATTTTGAGTACTCCAGTTAGCTAAAGACTTTTTAATAGCATTCTCAATTGATAAAGCAGGGGGGGTAAAACTTGTTGATAAACCTTGTATTATTTGTGAGATGATATTTTCAACATCAAGGTTAAATAGATCAATTTGATAATTTTCATGCATGCCTATTTCATCACACCATCCTTGGCATTTATTGTGGTAATTCAATGACAAAACGGGGGTGTTTGCTAAGTAGCCAAGAATAGCGCCGTGCAAACGCATACTTAAAATAGCTTTGTAACTTGCAAGGTGTTCAAGTAATGCTATAGGGTTTTGTTCATATTTTTTTATCGCCACGGGTATGTTCTTACTCAACCGAGCAACTATAATATTATTGATTCTCCAGTCACCTAGAAGGCTATGTCCGTTAAATTCTATCAAGGTAATTGGTTCACCGGTTTTTTGATATAATAGAGTAATAAGTTGAGTAAACTGCTCAATTCTTTGTAGTTCAGCATTTTCATCTGTTTTCCCCATCGCGTTAATAGCGACTGAACATAAAGTCAGGGCAATACCTTTGCGCTCAACATTTTGTGGTTTATACTTTTTAGAGCAAAGTAATAAGGGGGCTAAATCGAAGGTTTTTGTAACATTTGCTTTAGGGGCAATACTTTGTGCGATGTCTAAACTTATATTATCTCTAACACCGACATAACCACATTCAGTTAAGAATTTAGCACAAGATTTTTCAGCTGCTATTGAAGTAAATGGCCCTATACCCACGCCAACCGCCAAGCTTTTTTTATGACTCGATAAAGACATTAACTGCCTTTTAAGGTTGATATCTGTTTCGCTATGCAGCACAGAACCGCCACCGAAAATGATGCGTTTACTTTGTATTGCAGTTTTATAATGTAATAACCTATTTTGTCCTGGGTATTTTTGGTTAAACGCTAATGAAAGCTTATATTTACTTTCTGTTTCGCATGCGTGGTGACTATATAAGCCCACCTTGGTATTATCGCATCCAATAAGGTGTTTAGCTGCCCATGCAGTGGCATACATTAAAGCGTCATCACCGCTATTTCGCATGCCGTAATAACCTACTAAATATGCATCGTATTTCTTAAACATAGAATTCTCCTGATTTGAGAGGATTAAGGGAAATGCCTACCCATAAAAGCGCGGGCCAGTAAATGAAGCTTAAAATTTCCAGATTTTCGAAAAACGAGTAACAAATAAAAACTAAAACCATTAACGCAGAGGTGTAACACATTTTACTGTTGATGCTGTTACACAATAAATAAATACTTGTATATATAAGTGGTACTGCTAAGGCTAAAAAGCCAACAATTCCTTTAACAAATAACAAGCCATACCAACTGTGGTGAGAGCCAATATGCATGCCTTCGACAATTCTAGGGCCTTTTTCTACAATACCATGCCCCCATATGGGCGCTTCAGTTTCCCACCTTTGTAAGGCTAAAATTTCTAAGGTATTACGTACCCGAGTTGAATCAGGACGAGCTGACTTCATGCCTAAGTAAACGTTGTTAAACCAATCAAAAATAGGTTCTCCTAGTAACAAAATAGCGGGAAGGGTGATGCCAAAAATAATTAACCATAAAGGGTTTTTAAAATAATTTTGAAATAAACATAATGGAGTTAATATGATATAAATAGCCCAGCCCGCACGTGACTGAGAAAGTAAGCACATAACGAAACTTCCGGCTAACCCCGCTCTTTTCCAAAAGTGATTTTTTTCTTGGCAACTAAAAACTAAAAACAAACACGACATAAAACCAGCAGCCGTTGCCCAAGGAGTAAAAAATCGCCAACGGCCCATGCCAGTTTCGGGGTTAAGCCCGAATAAGCTTACGGTAAAAAAGCTTTCTCCAGGGCCTCCAATAATTTTTAAGGGGGATACAAATAAATCACCTTGCATGCCCGTAAAATAAAGTACTACGGTTATTACCGCAAAAATTAAGGAATGAAAAGAAAGCATACACGCAGCTCTAACAATCAATTTTGGGTTAATGTCAGCAAAGGCACCAATAAAAAGAAATAGTGGCATAAGTGCCCATCCTTTTGCCCAACCTATGGATGACTTTATTGTTTTAGCCAAACCTAAATCCCAGTTTGAATGTGCAATAAGTAATGCAATAAACATAAATAGCCCGCCAATTATCCATAACCAAACAGCGATAGGAATAATTGCAAAATTATCTTTGCCATTTATATAACAGCGCAATAATACAATGGTTAAAATTAACCAGCCTAATACTGAGCCAGAAATATACAAAACACCGAGTGCAAAAAAGGGATAGGTTAGTATTAACCCATACCAGATCAGCTTTTCTTCAGTAGAATTTGGATTAAGTTGTTTCGTTGCCATAAGATAAATAGCCCAAAGGTGATGAATAAAAAGCCTGATATTGCTGCAATCAATGCAATAATATTTTTCGGGCTACTTTGTTTTATTGGATAAGACGGTGGCGTTAGCATTTGCAGTACGGGGTATGATGCAAAAATATCGGCTTTACTCGCTTCAAGTCTTGCAGCAGTCGAGGTAAATATTGCGACAGCCATGTTGAACTCTCTTTGTAGTCGTTCTAATTCAACAACCTCTCGTGAGTAAATTATTAATTGATCACTTAAGTGATTAATAGACCGACCTAAATCATAGAACATTGAGTCATTGCCTTTCTGATTGGCATACGCGTCTATTAAATCAGCGAATAATTCTGAGCGTTTCGGGTTTAGATCTAGATTTAATGAATTAAAAATTTCACTGGAATTCCCCCCAAACATTTGATTACTACGTTGGTTAATTGCAGTGCGAGTGAAATTTAAGCGTTTTTGTTGTGCTTTAACTTTTGGATGATTAATTCCCCAACGAGAACTATATTCACTTAATTGGGTAATACTCTCTTTTAATTCAGTTGAATAGGCTCTGAATTCTACGTCTGACTGCAACGTGAAAGCTTGTCCTGCAAGTTTAGGTGAAACACCCAGGTCATTACTTAATTGATTGATGTATTGCTGTAATTGTTTCGATTCCGCCTTTACATATAATTGTCTTTCTTTAACGCCGTAAAGGGTATTTATCAATTGGTTCATTTGTTCGGTTGAAACCACAATAGAAAGTTGCTGAAAGTCAGTAATGGCTTTTCGCGTGCTGTTCATTCGTTCTCTATATTGGTCTAGTACTTGTTTAATACTATTGTCACGGCGTAATACTTCATCAGCTCTCAAGTTACTTAATTCAGTTTGCAAAGACTCATATAGAGCTAATGCTTTTTCTTGTGCTAAGTCTCTACTAAAAGCGTTAATTGAAAGCGAAATAATAGAGGTTTGCTCTGTAAGTTTTATTTTTGGCTGACCAAGCTCTTCAAGTGAAAGATGTAATGTTTTAGCAGCACGTGCTCTAACACCACGACTAGATAGCATCTCTTTATAATTGACTCTGGGGTTAAAGCCACCGCCAGCGAAAGGCGTATTGGTTTGTGAAACTACTTGGCCAATATCATCAAGTGTTACACTATTACTGCTGCCAGTACCAGGTAAAACCATTTCCATATCACTAGTGAATGAAGGTGCTTTATTAAGGTAAAGTGAGATGAGAAGGGCAATTAACAAATATGAAACAACAGCAACCACTAAATATGGGCGTTTTAAAGTAGCGTATATTTGTGCTCTAAGCAGACCAACTTTTGTTAAAGGTACAATAGGGTATTTCATAATTCACCTATAACAATTTGAATGGAATAATAATGTCTGTAACCATTCTTGCAATATCACGGAAGTTGGTAATATCGGAGTCGTAACAAGCAACAGCGTCATTAGGCATTAAATAAGGATTGATATTTTCTTCATTAGGCGTTGTGATTAATTGTTCAACTGAACGTTCAATAACTTGTGTTTGACCGGTAATAGGGTTTCTACTTGCTAGAACGACGCGGCGAGGCGCATTTGTCCAGTCTTTTCCTCCAACACAATTTGCAGAAACGGCAGCCTGGAGTAAGCGAGTACCATAAGGTAGGTTAGTGGAATATCTTCCAACTGCTGCGCTAGCGTTATCACCCGCGGAATCAATTAAGTTAGACATAAAAACTCGAAAGCCTTTAGGGGTGATTTGACTGGGTCTAACTAAATGAGCTTGAAAGCATCCTGTGCTGGGTACTATTACACGGTCGCCAGCGACTAATGGATAATCTTTAACCAGATTGCCACTTAACATACCGGTCATATCTATTTGTACTTGCCAGCCTTTACGTAACAAAATTATTTGATCTAGTTTTGCGTCAGGCCTAATACCCGAAGCCGACCTAAGTGCTTCAGATAATAATCGAGTGGTTGAATAGTCTCCGTATGCATCTAAATGTTCAGCATTTTGAATGCCAACCGGTTTTTTATTGATGAATACTGTGCCGGGTTGAAAAACAGCACCCGCTACTGATACTTCAATAGGTGACCAATTTAGGACATGAATTGTTACGCTGGCGCTGGCGGGTTGAAATATTTCTGCTCTAACTAGGGCTAATTCAATTTTAGTTTCTAATTTATTGGTTGTTGCACCTCCTGCTTCAATAACACCTATCAACGGTAATTTTACATAGCCTGCGTTATCAACAATGTAACGTCCATTAAACCCTTCGCCATCTTCAATAAGTACTTCAACTAAATCTCCAGGACTTAATAATAAACCTTGAGCAAGAATAGGATCGTTCTCACCTGTAGCCTTGATGTTTGATGCGTTTAAATTGATTGGCTTATCAGTTCTATAATTTAAAGCTGCCCCCATGCTTTGAAACTGACTACAATTTAAGCCTGTTGAATATAAATTTTTAGGGGCTTGCTGATGAATGAAATCATCACCATTATTAGCAGGGTTGCCATAAAATCTAAGGGCTGATTTATCTATGGTTTTTGATGAATGCTGTGCACAACCTATTAATATTAAGGTGCCAAATAAGGCCACCAATACTGGTCTGATTTTGTAACTTGAATCGGTGTGAAACAGCATGATAACCTCCACGACGATATATTTTAAAACAATATACAAAGAGTCTTTGCACTTAGTGTACCAATAACGTATTTATTTGTTACTTGTTGTATTTTATTGATTTTACTTCTTTTTGTAATTGTAAGTATTGAAGTTTTTTGCAATCTGCAATAAGGTTTATTTATTTTGCAAAGGACTATTTAGACAATATAATAACAGTGGCCAATTAAAGATGAGACTTAGGCACTTGTTCACCTAATACCTAGTATTTAGTTTATATCTGCATCAATATCTGGCGTTAGGGCTAATAGGCACCTTTTGCGCTTAATACGGCAGGAATGGTGAGAGCTATTATTTTACAATCCATAAAAATGCTTTGTTGGCTGATGTAATCTTTATCTAGTTGTAATTGCTCTGCAAAATTAGTATCTGCACGGCCAGATATTTGCCATAAGCCGGTAAGCCCTGGTTTGGTAAATAATCTCGGTTGCACTAGATTATTATACTGGTAAGTTTCAAAATCTAGTGCAGGCCTTGGTCCGACCAAACACATATCACCTTTTACAATATTAAACAGTTGTGGAATTTCATCGATGGAATATTTTCTGATAAATTTTCCAAACATAGTAATTCTTGAATCATTAATATATTTGTTACAAACACCTTCTCTAGAGCTTTGTCGTGGATCGGGCTCTTTATAACGTGGGTCGGACTTTAAATACATCGAGCGAAACTTGTACATTTTAAAATGACGGCCATTTTCACCCACCCTAGTTTGAGAGAATACGGGACAGCCTACGCTTTCGGTTTTTATTAGTAAGATAACCAATAAAAGTAATGGGCTAATTAGAAGTAAAACGAGTAGTGCTAAAGTTTTCTGTAATAAAATCGGTATACCCTTAAATTTATAATTCCTCGTATCACTGGCAGCAATACCAACATCAACAACAACGTAAGAGTGATTTTTAATGGATTTTAAAATTTGAATAGTCATTATTTAACTCCTGTATTTACTAAACCAAGTATGAAAGTTCTATATAAAAAAAGTGGGTTACCAATAACATAACGGAAGAATTTATTAATAGGCTCTTGTATTAATCGCCAAACCCATTCCATACCTATTTCTCTTAGCCACATAGGTGAACGTGAAATACTGCCAGAATAAAAATCAAAGAGCCCACCAACGGCTAATGCCGTTTTACATTGCAGTTGGTCACGATGATCGAGTAGCCACTGTTCTTGTACGGGGGAGCCCATAGCAACCAGCAATACATCACAGCCACTATTATTTATTGCCGCTATTATTTGTTCATCATTATTATCCTTGTTATAGCCATGCGCTGTGCCCGCAACATCCAGCCCTGGAAATTGAACAATTAAGTTATTAGCTGCTTTTGCAGCTACACCAGGCGAAGCGCCAAAAAAGTATAAAGATTGATTGCTTTCGATACAGCGCCTGCACAGGTAAGGCAACATGTCGGTACCATTATTATTTCCTCTAAGGAGGAAACCAGCTTTTTTTGCTGCTAATCTCATGCCTGAGCCATCAGCAAATAGAGCATTCGCTTTTGATAATTTTTTAAAGAACTCGGTGTTGCTGATTGATAAATTAATTGAATGCACGTTGATGAAAAAACCTAATTGAGTTTTATT
Organism: Colwellia sp.; assembly: GCA_029938115.1. Lineage (GTDB taxonomy): Bacteria > Pseudomonadota > Gammaproteobacteria > Enterobacterales > Alteromonadaceae > Colwellia. The sequence continues at coordinate 18,747 of JAPYOP010000040.1, forward strand.
CGTTTGCGTTTTGTTACTGGTCTGTTTATGGCGGTTGGTTTTAGTTATCCAGCAAATCGCTTCATCCATTGTCGTGTTGTTAACTTTTAAACCAAATAAAGATAAAATCTTGGTCTTTTTTAATTTATTTATTGTTCGATCATAAAGGCAACTAGACATGAAGCTTTTCATGATAAGTGCGAGATAGTCAGCAACGTTGCCATTGAGTTGTTGTTCAAGTAATTGTTCTTTACTCATAACAGTGAGTCCAGTTTTAAGGTGTAAATCATATAAACTGAAAATTCCCGCTTTACTCTTGATCTGATTCAATATACAAAATTGTATACTGGGTGAAAAGGTGTGTGTCATGGGAATTCCACAAAAAGAAATCTTTCCTAAACAAATATCAAATAGAATAGCGCTTTTCAATAAAATGCCACAGCTAAAAGTATGCAATATTACTTGTCTGTTTAAAGCATCAGTTTTATATTGCATTAAAAATAAATTTCTTCTGGTGACCAAAGCCAAGAATATATTTATTAGGAAGCAGGGGAGTAGTAAAAAAATAAGGATAATTGCTAAGGGACGATCAATAAAGGTTCCACTGTAGCTATGTTTAATGGAATCGTAATGCTTAAAGGTTTGCGCCACTGTTTGAAGTGAAAGTTTAATGTTCTTCATTTCAGATAACCTGTACTACTGTTAGTTAATCAGTACGATGCTAAATATGTGCCAATCTTTGCTTTATATGTGCCAACCTTTGCTTTTGTGTTTATGTTGCTGTTATTTATTTGTTTTATAGTTTTAATTCTTATTTTAGTAAAATAAAACATGGTGGAATATTGCAAAATAAAAAGGAATATTATCATTTTGCAATTTATTTCTAATCTTTACTGGCGGGCTAATTTAGGGTAAATGGATAGTATTTTATTGGTTTCATGCAACAGCACGTTTTCTACCTGTTTTTGGCCAGAGTTTAACGGGTATCGATTAATAAAAGCTAATATTCTGGCAGAAAGGAAGAACACGACTTTATGGAAAAAAATTTTGATAAAACTCGTCCGCATAGGCCCACAATTATGGTGCCGTATATAGTCATTTAACTGATAATCGAAAGTGTTATTCCATTTCTGATCCAGCTCCACAATAAAGCTGATAGCCTTACTTAATTCTATAACGTGGCCGTTCTCACCCCAGCCAACATCATTTTCTTTTTGCACTTTGTTTAACCGCGCATTGATCACTCGTGTAAGCCATTCAATAGTTCGAACATTATTCCTCGCGATAAGTACGCCAGAGTTAAATCGGTTGGAGTACCCTTTTGCCATATAAATATATTTATTCTTTTGAAAGGCTTTAATCAAAGGAGGACAGCGAGGAGAAACCATGGCATCGGCGTCTAAAAATAATACCGTGTCATATCCAGACAATAAAGCGGTTCGCATCAAGGTTAATTTAAGCCAGCAACATTCTACGCCAAGCGCAGAAATATATGGACGAGTGACGGCTTGATGCGCGTAGCCATATTTTTGAGCGTATTGTTTATGAGATTTAAGCTCTTTATTATATATCCACTGATAACCATTTAAAGCAATACTCAGTATTAATGTTTTGTTTTCCATAATTCACACCTCATCAGTTAACTAGCTAATAGTGTATTTTTTATATGGTTTAGAGTAAGCAATAACTACTCCACTTATAATAAGTCAAGTGTTTCATGGTGTTAGCTTAATTTATTCAGTAGAGTTTATAAAAATAGAATGACTGCATTGCAAAATGCAAATTTTTATTTAAGCGAAAGGATAACTGTGCTCAGGTAATACTTCTATTGGCTGAGCACAGTGTTGTCAGGTAGGACTTTGAAAAAACAATGAAAATTAAAGGTAAAGTTGTTATTTACAGTGTGTTTTGTGCTGGCTTGTCGAGGGTTAAGTTTTTACTAAGCCAAAGGGAGTGTTATTTTAAAACATGTACCGACATTAACTTCACTTTGAACTTCAATTTGTCCGTTATGCTTTTTAATTATCCCGTGTGAAGTTGGTAAGCCTAAGCCGGTACCTTCACCAATAGGTTTAGTGGTGTAAAAAGGATCAAATATCTTTAAAATATTCTCTTCGCTAATGCCTTTGCCATTATCTTTAACAGAAACAATGACATGACCTTTTTTTTGTGCCGTTTGAATGGTTAATATGCCACTTTCGTTACAGGCGTGTGAGGCATTCATAAATAAATTAATAAATACCTGGTTTAAATCATAGGGCTGCCCTAGAATATTGTCACAATCGGATAATTCTAATTTAACCTTCATGGTATATTTTAGTTCATTGGCTGACACCTTTATGCAGTCTTTTATGCAGTCATTTATGCTACAAGGAATTAGTTCTTCATCACCTTTATAGGCGATTTTCTTTAAATTACTGACGATTTTTTTTACACGCTCAATACCTTCAATGGTGTCTGCTAGCAAAGTAGGAGTATCTGATATTAAATAATCGGCATCAATTTCTTGTCTTACTTTTTGATATTTTTTAAATATTTCATCAGTGTTTTCTTTTTCAGGATTGTGAGCTTGTAATACTTTGTCGAGTTTTAAAATATTGCTAATATTTTCAGATAAACAAAAGAGGTTGCTATATGAATAAGCAATCGGATTATTAATTTCATGTGCAATGCCTGCTGTAAGCTGACCGAGTGAAGCCATTTTAGCTGACAGAATAAGCTGTATTTGAGTTGTTTTTAATTCAGAAACAACACCTTCAAGATGCATAATATTGTCACATAATTTTCGTGTTTTATCTTCGAGAAGTTTTTCTGCTAATTTTCGAGCCTTTTTTTCATGTTCATAAGCTATTTTATAAGTGTTTAATTCACTCATGTTATTCTTCAATTACGATAACAAATTGATGCTTTTGATTTGTTTCGTATTCAATAAGTTTATCAATTGAATGTTCAGTGAATTCATGACCTTCGGCTAAAATCAGTAAGTTTTTATTAGAGAATAAACTTTGCTTTAAGATCATATTCGGTAAAACTTGAAGAGTACTTAGCCCTTTTTTAACAATAATATCATCAGTTAATTCGGGCTGATTAATTAATATATCAAGGATGTTTTCGGCATATTTATTGCCTCTCCCTTTATTAAGCGCAATATGGATCTGAGCTTTTCCCATTTTATGTAATTCAATTTTTCCACAAGCAAATCGCCAATAGTCTCTTGCAATTTTAATTATTTCACACGCTAATGTTGTTTTACTGTCAGCTATTTTAGCTATGTTTTCTAAGGGGGAAAATTGGTGAGTTAATATCGCTTTTACACCATTCAATCGTTGGGCAGGAGAAAGAATTTGTTGAGCAACTAACCCTTGGGCCATAAATTGTTTTTTTTGCTCGAAATTAAGGGAATTAAAAGGCGTACTACAAAACGTGGGATCCATGCCTAATAAGCCTAATTCATTAAGAAACCCGGCTAAGCGAACATCATGTAATGCTTCTTTATCAAGGCCGAGCTGTTCACCCAACTTACCGGCTAAATGTCCTACATTTTTTGCAAACGATCCACTAAGGTTGGGGTTTATGGCAATAAAGTTAAAGAGCATTTTTTCACAAGACTTATTATTAAGTTCATTTCTAAGTAATGACGCTTTAATTTGTTTGGTGCGTAAATTAACTTTCTCTTCTAGGTTATTATTTAAATTTTTAAGTAAATCATTTTGATTTTCAATTTTGTTTTTTAAGTTTTTATTTTCTTTCTTTAATCGGGTTCGCTCAAAACCATCTTCTACGGCATTAATAAGGGCATCATTATTCCAGGGTTTGTTGATGAACCTATTAATTTTTCCTAAATTGATTGCGGCTACTGTTGACTCAAAGTCTGCGTAACCACTTAAAACGATACGGTAGGTGTCAGGGTGTGATTTTGCCACTTTTTCTAAAAGAGCCGCTCCGTTCATTTCAGGCATTCTCATATCAGAAACAACGACGTTAATTGGCGTATCATTAATTATTTCTAATGCGTCCTTTGCATTGTCGGCAATGAGTAAGGTATAAGGTTTACGATGAAACAACCTTTGCAATGTTCGTAAAATAATTCTTTCATCGTCAACACATAAAAGGGTCATATCTGAGTATAAATGGCTATCATCACTGATTTGTGACATATATATTCCTTTTGAATTCTGCGGTTGAATCCCACTATGTTTACTATGGTTTAGCTAGATAAATAGTTAAAGTTAAATTATAGTTATAAACGTTTTTTTTATAAAAATCATTAATTTTTATAAATTTACTAAACTTAATTAAATTATAAATTTTTTTGTGTTATAGCTTAAGCTTTGTCTAACAAGATGATATTTTAGAGTGCTTATCTACAATGTTTTTATTGCTTCTCAAAACAAAGCACGAGATTAATAGTGACAGTCTTTATGGGGTAAAAATGCAAAATCTGATTCCAAGTAAAATTTTATTTGTCGATGATGAACCCGAAATTTTGCGTTCACTTCAACGTATTGCTAGTAAAGTCGATGCGATTATTTTAACTGCTTCTAGTGGGCAACAGGCGCTTGATATTATCAATGAAAGTCCTGTTGATGTGATTGTTTCTGATCTTAAAATGCCTAATATGGATGGTAATCAATTGCTAGAGCAGGTTGCCCAAATCTCTCCTGAAACCGTTCGTATTGTTTTAACCGGCTGTGATGATATGGATATGGTGCTTAATTCGATTAATGCTGGACATATTTGGGGGTATTTACAAAAACCTTGGGATAACTTTGAACTTATTGTCAAACTTAAACAAGCATTACAATTACAGCAGGTTTTAGCTGAACGCACCCTAATGCGCAGAACGATAGACCAATACCAAAAGTATCATAAAACGAAGTTTGAAGGTTTTATCGGTGATTCAGTGCCAATGCAATTTGTATATTCTTGTATCGAACAAAGTGCACCAAGTAGCGCTTCTGTTTTTATTACCGGCCCTAGTGGTTCAGGTAAAGAAGTGGCGGCACAAGCCATTCATCGATTAAGTAAAAGAAAAACCGGACCGTTTATCGCACTTAACTGTGCCGCTATACCATCAGAATTGATGGAGTCAGAAATATTTGGCCATATTAAAGGTGCTTTTTCTGGTGCGGTTTCTAATCGAGATGGCGCCGCTTCACTAGCAAACGGTGGTAGTTTATTTCTTGATGAAATAGGCGAAATGGATATTAGTTTGCAAGCTAAACTATTGCGGTTTATCCAAACAGGGTGTTATCAAAAAGTAGGTAGTGGGAAAGAGCAGAAAGTTGATATTCGTTTTATTAGTGCAACGAATAGAAACCCACATATTGCTATTGCTGAAAAGAAGTTACGGGAAGATTTGTTTTATCGCTTAAATGTTATCTCTATTGATTTACCGCCATTAAATGAACGCGATAATGATGTCATTAAACTATCTGAGCACTTTCTCAGTTATTTTAGTGAAATTGAAGGTAAGGTGTTTGCTGGATTTTCTTCTGGGGCAGAAGCGTTAATTAAGTCTTATTCATGGCCAGGTAATGTTCGTCAATTGCAAAATATTATTCATAGCTCAATTGTTATGTCTGAAGGACCTTTAATTTTAGAGAAAATAATTAATCAACAACTTAACGGACAGCGTAAGCAGCAAGATTCAACGTTGAATTTACAGCAACAAGCCATCAAGCCATTTGTAATAGATAAAAAAGAAAATAACCAATCTCAGGGGGCGGCTAAACCACTTTCAGAAATTATGACCCTTGCTGAAGTTGAAAAACAAACGATTGAACAGGCCATATTGTTATGTCAAGACAATATAGTTAAAGCAGCGAGTGCACTTGGTGTAAGCCCTTCAACACTCTATCGAAAAATACAGCAGTGGCAAACAATGCCAATAAAATAATGCTATTTTGATTTTGCAAATAGGCACAGTAATTCTTTTTAAAGTGCAAAAAATCATAGTGGCTATATATCACCACTTTTAAATATTGTTATTAATCAACTGATTAAATGAGCCTGCAAGTTGGAATAAAACTTGAAGTCACCTTGTTAACTATTTAACAACGATGACAAAGGGATATTTTAATGCAGCTGTTCCAACTCTTTAAAATACAAATTCAATCTGTTATTGAGCTAATATCAAATGCTGCTTGGTTACTCAGTGCGGAATTTATAGCCAAACTATCTCGAATCTTCACCATTGTTGTACTTGCTGCTCAATTGTCACCCATTTCTTATGGTACAGCCATGCTAGCTCTTGCATTTCATGACGTTTTTGCGTTATTACTTCGTGCAGGTGTTGGTAGCCAACTTATTAATTGTCAGTCAGATCAGCTATCAAGTTTTGCTAAAAATGGCTTAATCATTCAGTGGATTATTTGCTTAACTATCGCGTTAGGTGAGTGGGGAACAGCTGACTACTTTTCATTACTTTATGATAATGAGGATGTTGCTACTTTATTGAAGATATTGGCACTGATTTATCTTTTTTATCCATGGGTAAGTATAAAAATATTTTTATTACAGCGTGAAAATAAAATGCGATGGTTCAGTATTAGAAGTGGTGTTTGCATTATTGTTGAAAATGTAACAATTGCCGTTTCTGCTTTATTAGGGGCTGATATTTATTCGGTAGCCATAGGTAAAATTGCTTTCTCGCTACTTTGGTTGTTGCTGTTTTCGATTTCTCCGGTCAAATCTTACGGAATTGATTTCGACTTCGCTATAGTCGTTAAAATGCTTCGGACCTCAGCTAAACTTTTTAATACTGAATTTTTACGAGGTATAAGGCTACATGCGGACACTTTTATTGCTGGAAAGCTATTAACGCCAGAGCTTTTTGGTTTTTATACTTTTGCAAAAAATGCCGGTGTCGGTTTAAGTCAGTCAATTAGCATAGTATATATTTCTGCTTTGTACCCATATTTATGTAAATTAGAGCGAGCAGGGCAGCTAGCTAAAAAATATAAGTTAGTCTATTTAACCTCGCTATTTATTAGCCTATTATTTGTGTTACAAGCATTGTTAGTGCCTATTTATGTTCCTATTCTTTTTGATGAAAAGTGGTCAAGTGTGGTCCCTATCATCACAATATTATGCTTAGCTGCATTACCCAATTTAATTATTGATGTTGTTTGTTGTTTTAATCGCACCACCGGAAATTATAATAATGAAACGTTCATTCGCTTAATTTGCCTATTTATTGCTCTTACAACGATGTTGGTTTTTTCCCCAGATAAGCCTATGGAATTTGCCATGGTTATCTTCTTGAGTAGTCTTTTTTGTTTACTACCTATTTATTTACTTAACTCAATAAAACGTTTTTATCACAACATTTGTATTCTTTTTAATAGGAGAAAGTCTCATGAACACTAATTCAATTCCGGTTGTTTCGGTGGTTATTCCAATGTACAACGTTGAAAAATATATAGCGCAAAGCATTAACAGCGTTCTTGATCAAACTTACCATCACTTTGAGCTTATTTTAGTTGATGACGGCTGTATTGATAAAACTTTAGATATTGTAAATAAATTTTTAGATCCAAGAATAAGGATCATACATCAAAAAAACAGAGGTTTATCGGGTGCCAGAAATACGGGGATAGATGCAGCACGAGGTATATATGTTGCTTTGCTTGATGCCGATGACTATTGGGGAAAAGATAAGTTAAACAAGCATATCCAGCATTTATCTGCTAATCCAGAAGTAGGGGTTAGTTACTGTCCGTCATTGTTTATAAGTGAAGAGGGCAAGCTTTTGGGGATTGGTCAATATCCAAAACTTAGCAATATCAGTAAACAGCATATTTTTTGTCGTAATCCCGTTGGAAACGGATCTTCACCGGTTATACGTAGTTCACTGTTAGCTGAAATTGGTTATTTTGGCGTTAAGAGTGATAAATATAGGAAAATGTACTTTAATGAAAGCTTAAGACAATCAGAGGATATTGAATTATGGACTCGAATAGCGCTAACCACAAAATGGCAGTTTGCTGGTATTGATACGCCTTTAACCTTTTATCGTATTAATGATGCTGGCCTTTCAGCTGATCTGGATAAACAGTTTGCAAGTTGGCAGCAAGCGGTGATGTTAAATAAAAACTGCGACCCAACATTTTTTAAAACATTTTACAGTTTAGCGAGAGCCTATCAACTACGTTATTTAGCAAGAAGAGCAATACAATCAAAGAGTAGGATAACTGCATTGAAACTTATCCACAAAGCAATATATTGTGATTACCGGATTGTTTTCCAAGAGCCGAGCCGTACAATAGTCACGTTGTGCTGTGCTTGGTTGAAATTTTTACCCTGTAATATTTACTGTCGTTTGGAGAAGCTTGTCATGTTAAATTTTGGTAATAGCTCAATAAAGCATTAATCTGAAAAGAGTATGTATCGTTATTATTAATGTTTTCTTATTTTCTCAGTGTGATCAGAAATATATATTTAATTCAACTATCCCAAATGGATATTTAGAGGCAATATGACTCGTATCAAAAAATCAGATGAGAATTCAAAAGTTAAACAGCTATTAAGTAGTATGGAAAAACCTGTGGCTGACAGTTTTACTTACCAACAGCGTAAAGCCTTGAAAAAAAGTATTACCACGCAAGATTGGCGTAGTCACAATGTTGATTTAAGACCGACATTGGCACTCCCTTTTTTACCTTGGAGTTTTTATATAGTCTTTCTAATTGGTATAAATAGAAGGGGACTTTTACCTGCGGAACGCTTTATAGCCTTTACTATGTTTTTATTGGTTATATTTATTATCGGTTTACTCATCATTGGTTGTTTTTTTGTGCTTATATATTTATTCAAATCATGGTTAGGGATTGATTTATTTCCAAATTTATCTTTGGGTATATGGGGAGAATTCAAAAGTTACTTTTAATCTATACATTTGATTAATAAATTATTGAAGAAAATAGGAGTGAATATTAAAGGCTAATGATGGGGCTTATAAATATGGGTAAATAAAAAACTTGATTGTTTAGTTTAGGTCGGCTTGTTTTCATTAGTTCATCTCGCAATGGGGCACATACCGTGATAGGTTTAATGATTTATAAGCGCCAATACCCCTCCATATAATATTTACATGAAAGAGGTTCGTCTTTAGCCCTAAAGAAACGGTACCTTAGTATTTCAAGTTTAATAATTGAGAGGAACTACTATACGGTCTTGAACGTGTGGAACAACAATCTGTTCTTGATTGCCAAGCCCTTCAATGCCTAAAGTTATTTTATCACCCTGCTGTAAATATAAAGGTGGAGTTTGACCTAAACCAACACCCGGTGGCGTTCCCGTTGAAATGATGTCACCCGGCTGTAAGCTCATGAACTGGCTTAAATAACTAACAATATAAGCAGGCTTAAATACCATGGTTTTAGTATTACCATTTTGATATCTTTTTCCGTTAACTTCTAACCACATATCTAAATTGTTATCGTCTTTTATTTCGTCGCGCGTAACTAACCAAGGACCAATTGGCCCAAAGGTATCACAACCTTTTCCTTTATCCCATTGGTTGCCTTTTTCCAGTTGAAATGTTCGTTCAGATACGTCATTACAGACACAATAGCCGGCAATATGTTGATGTGCATTTTCTTCGCTCACATATGACGTATCCTTACCAATAACAATGGCCAATTCAACTTCCCAATCAAGTTTGTCACTATTTCTCGGTTTTATAATATCGTCATTAGGACCTGATATTGCGCTTGTGGCTTTAGAGAACACTTCTGGCTCACTTGGTATTGCCATTCCTGATTCCGCGGCATGATCAGCATAGTTAAGACCAATGCAAATAAATTTACCTACATTGCCTACACATGCCCCTAAACGAACATTCGCATCAATAATGGGTAAACTAGAAATATCTACTGCTTGTATACGCTGTAAATTTTCTTCTGAAAAAGTAGCACCTTCAATGTCACTTACTATACCCGTAAGACTACGAATATTACCCTCTAAATCGAGAATGCCTGGTTTTTCATGACCCAAAGGGCCATAACGAAGTAATTTCATTTTGAATCTCTTTTAATATTTGTGATTAATTATTTAAGGTGACAAAGCCGCCGTCGATTGGGAAATTACTCCCAGTAATGAATGCTGCATCATCAGAGCAAAGATAATCGACTAAAGCCGCTATTTCATCAGGGTTACCCATACGACCTATGGGTTGGCTTTTTGATAACTTTTCAAACATTTCTTCTTTGTTGTCGGCATAATTTTTTTCTAAAAAATTATCAACAAAAGGGGTATGTACTCGCCCTGGAGATATGCAATTACAACGAATGCCATAATCTAAATAATCTTTAGCAACAGAGTAGGTCATTGTTAAAACAGCGCCTTTTGTCATCGAATACGCGAAGCGATCAGCTATGCCTACGGAAGAAGCAACGGATGCCATATTAATAATGACACCACTTTTTTGGGATTTCATTGCTCCAATAACACCAGAAATACAATTATAAACCCCTTTAACATTAATACTGTAAAGGCGATCAAGATCTGATTCTTTCGTTTGTTCTATATTGCCTATGTGGGCGATACCAGCGTTATTAACCAGAATATCAACGGTGTGCTCTTCATTAATATTTTTAAATAAAGCGATAACTTGCTCATGATCAGAAACATCGAGTGCAAATGCTTCTGCTTGCCCACCATTGCTGATGATGTCGTTAACAGTTATATTTGCAGATTTTATATCTAAATCTACGACTAATACTTTGTACTGCTTAAGCGCAAGCCTTAAGCATATGCTTTTACCGATCCCGCTACCGCCACCCGTAACAAGTGCTACAGTCATTTTATTTTCTACTGCCATGATAAATTCCTAACGCTTAACTAATAAGAAGGTAAGTTGTAAAACTGTCGGGCATTGTCTGCCCAGATTTTACGTTTGTCTTTGTAGGGATAATCTTTGAGTAATGATTTGGTTAACGAAACCCATATTTCATATTCTCCGTTGAGTTTGATCACTGGCCAATCACTGCCCCACATTATTCTCTCAGAGCCAAAAGTATCCATGATATGGTCAAAATATGGTTGAATATCTTCAACTTTTACTTCGCCATGAGGTGCTTCGGTTAATAGGCCAGAAAACTTGATATAAACATTTTTGCATGCGGCAATACTATCAAGTCGACTTTGCCAAAAATCAGAAGGATTTTTTGATAAATCAGGTTTTGCACAATGATTAATCACAATTTTTAAGCTAGGGTGCCTTTGCGCTAAAATATGAATATTGGAAAGATGAATATCTTTAATCAAAGCGTCAAAGGTCAGCTGTTTTTTAACCATAAATTGAAATATAGGGATAAATTCATCCCTTAAGATCCAATTAACATCCTCAATGTTTTGTAACATTGGACGAATGCCTTTGAAATATACACTTTCGCTATAACACTCAAGTTTTTCTAAAACATTTGACGCTTCCATATCTATCCAGCCAACAACCCCAGCAACAAACTCGATAACTTCTGCAATGCCTAACATGAAATATATTTCACTTTCAGATTCTTCGGCTTGTATTAATATGGTTTGCTCTACGTTAGACTGGCTCAGCTCAGGTGCTAGCTGTTTAGGAAGAAAATCTTGATAAAGCACCTCTAATTCAGGCGTTAGCCAACTGTAATCGCCACGCGATAACTGCCAAAAATGTTGATGGCTATCAATTCTAGATATACCTGCGTTGATTGAATTTTTAAACGAATTCATTAGGCATTTCCCTCTGAGTTAGGTAATGGTGCATCTTGATCAAGGAGTTTTTCATTTTTCAATGTTTGCCAAAATTCATAAGGAATATTTTCAGAGAAAAGTTCTATTGTTTTTTCAACACGCTTGGCGCTGCCTAGACCAGGAATAACAGAAGTAACAGCTGAATGGCTGAGTGGAAATTGAAGTGCTGCAGCGGCTAATGTCACTTGATACTCATCACAAATATCTTCAATTTTTGCCACTTTATCAATGATGTTTTTAGGTGCGGGCTCATAGTCATAATGAGGAATAGCTTTGCCTCTAACCCCTGTCGCTAAAATACCTGAATTGTATGGGCCACCTAATATAATTGATGCACCATGAGCCTGACATTTTGGCAGAAAGTTATGTAGTGGTGCTTGCTCTAACAATGAATATCGTCCTGCTAATAAGAAACAGTCAAATTTCCCTATGTTCATCACTCTTTCGCAAATATCGACTTCATTAACCCCTAAACCAACCGCTTTTATATAGCCGTGTTTTCTGAGTTCTTCTAACGCTTTATAACCACTTTTTTCAAACTGCTGAAAATAATACTCATCTTTATCACCGTGAGTATAAGCACCAAGATCATGTACCAGCAAAATGTCTATTTCCGCTAAACCTAAACGTTGTTGGCTATCTTCAAATGAGCGAATAATACCGTCGTAGCTATAATCATAATGTGCATCAAAGGGCATAGGTGTCAGAAAACCATGTCGTAACTGATTGATGTTAGCTTTAGTATCAGGACTAAGTATTCGGCCAACTTTGGTTGACAATACATAGCTATCTTTCGCTAAAGGTCTCAGTGCATCACCAACACGACGTTCACTAAGCCCTGCACCATAACGAGGTGAGGTATCGAATAAGTTCATGCCTAAATCAATTGCGGAAGTTAATGTAGCTTGCGCTTCTTCATCTGATACTGCGTGAAAAAGATTGCCCATTGATGCCGCGCCAAAACCAAGCGTTGAAACATTAAGTGGGGTATTGCCAATTTGGCGTGTATCAATAACTTTTTTCATTTTAATGACTTCTTACCTTTATCGTTTAGGTTATTTGACAAGATGTTTGGGTAAATCAGCCACATTGCTACAGCCTAATTGATTCATTATCTGGGTTAACTGTAATGCTAGTGAATTAATCGTATGAATACCGCCTTTATTACCAAGAGCACCTACGCCATATACAAATGGTCGACCTAAAAAAGTAAAGTCAGCACCAGAGGCTAGTGCTCCAGCTATGTTTGTACCGCTGCGTAAACCACTGTCCATAAAAACTTTTATTTTATCGCCATATTTTTGTGAAATACGTTGTAAGGGTTCAACGGGTGATTCCCCTGCATCTAATTGACGAGCACCATGATTTGAAATAACCACAGCATCAGCGCCTAAAGCGATAGCTGCTTCAACATCAAGCTCGTTGATTAAACCTTTTATTATTAATGGTCCTTGCCATAAATCACGAATTGGTTTTAAGCCATCAATGTCGACTCGACCCATCACCGTTTTATTCATAAATTGTGCTAATTGGTCTGTCGGCATGTTTTTTGGCATATAGGGCTTTAATGTTTCCATTTCTGGCTTGCCTGCTAAAGCAGTTTCCATCAACCATTGTGGACATGACAACATTTGCAATATGTTAGTCAGGGTCATTTTTGGTGGCATCGCTAAGCCATTGCGAATATCCCTTGGACGAAAACCAAACGTAGGCACATCAACCGTTACTACCAATACTTTATACTGTGCAGCCGTAATTCTTTTCAGTAAGTCTTTGCGTATGCCTTCATCTGTAGGGTTATACAGTTGAAACCAAGCATTCCCTTCTGAAACCTCACTAATGCGTTCTAAACTGCTAGAGGAAACCGTACTTAATATATAAGGAATGTTTTTTTCTGCGGCGGCTTTAGCAAGGATTTCAGGTGACTTAGGCCACATTAGCCCTTGTAAACCAACTGGCGCAATGCCAAATGGCGCGGCATATTTGTGGCCAAACAGTTCAACACTTAAATCACTACCACTAAAGGGTTTTAATAACTCGCTACGTAGTTGAACGGCTTCTATGTCAGCACGGTTACGGTTAACCCCCATTTCTTCCATACATCCACCTTCGAGGTAATCAAATGCAAACTTTGGGATACGTTTTTTTGCTTGACGTTTTAAATCAGAAACATCAGGAAAGTTATTGTTAAAGTAGTTACTCATTCTATATACCTGTCTATTAATACTGTTGTGCTACACATAAATTAGTAGTGATAGTCATTCTTCTTCTTCTTTATCTGAGACAAGAAGGGCCAATTGTGTCAAACGTTTTAGATGAACCAGCTGCATCGAATCTCTTATAAGTTAAAATTAACTCTTTATGACCTAAACTTTCTGATTTCGTTTTACAGTCACTGACAACGTCAATCACACAATCAAAAATGGTTTGACCTACCTCATTCACTGTCGCTTTACCTTCAATAATTTAAAATTAGTTTTTAGTGTGTTTTGTATGTAAAAGTGTAATTCATATGCAAAATACACTAATTAAAGACTCTATGTCAATTTTAATTTCATATATAAATTGATTTTTTAAAGGTGTATTATAGCTAGAGAATTTTAATTAATTGTCTTGAGGCTCCCTAGTGAAAAGCATACTAGTCTTTATACAATCACAATAATTGGTTAATGAAATGACAACAAATTTAAAAAAAGAAGCTACTGAAAAAAGTAGAAAAGTTTACTCTGCACCAGCCCTTGAAAAAGGACTGGATCTTTTAGAGCTACTCGCAAACGAAGCCGATGGCCTTAATATTTCTGAAATTACAAACAAACTCAATAAATCTGTAGGTGAATTGTTTCGCATGTTGGTCGTTTTGGAACAACGTGGTTATGTTGAAATGTCTTCAGGTAGTGATCGTTACCGACTTACATTAAAGATGTTTGGTCTTTCGAACAGGTTTCCACCAATAAAAAAATTAAGTGCATTTGCAGGACCAATAATGCAACAGTTATCTTATAGCATTGAACAATCATGCCATTTAGTTATTTATTATGAAGGAAAAGGGCATGTAGTTGTCCAAAAAGAGCCACCATCTGAAAGAGTATTTAGTGTAAGGCTTGGGGCAGAAGTCCCGCTGATTAATACCTGTTCAGGACATATATTATTAGCTTTTTCTGATAAAGCAACTTACGAAGCAATGCTGAAAAAAATACCTTCCGGTCATTTAAAAGCTGACGAAAAAAGCTTTCTTAAAATAATGGATAGAGTAAAAGAGCAAGGATTTGAGAGTATCCCAAGCTCTCAAGCTCAGGGCGTTAGAGATATAGGTTATCCCGTTTTTGATGCTAACGGTATGATTATTGCCGTCTTAGCTGTTCCGTTTCTTGAATATCTTGATGGCTCACATAAAGTCAGTTTTACTGAGGCACAGATTAAAATTAAAGAAGCAGCAATTGAGGCCTCACTTAAGCTGGGCTACGAATTTGATTAAATATTTCAACTACAATTGTTTTATATAGAAGCTTGTAATTAAACTTAAGTTATTGTTTTAAAATAATATAAATAACTATAAAAGCACATATGAAATTAATTTGCATATATGCTTTTTTTATGTAATCCTAACTGTGATTTCATATATAACAATTGATTTCATATATAGTAATTGTATCTTCCGTAAAGAGAAGTTGATAAACATCAGTTTAGGAGAGGGTAAACATGAACAAGTTAAAAGAAAGCAAAGATTTCAACATAAACCAAATCACTAAAATTCTTGATTTTGTAGTAAAAGGTTTAGCCGTTACTGCGTTAAGCATTCCAATTACTTCTGCTGCCTTGGCAGAGGAAGCTAGTAATGCCGAAAAAAATAAAATAGAAGTTATCGAAGTAAAAGGTATTCGTAGTAGTATTCTTAAAGCTCAACATTTAAAAAGAAACGCAGACTCTGTTATCGATGCTATATCAGCCGATGACTTAGGTAAGTTTTCTGATGCCGCGATTTCTGATGCTATCCAGAGAATTCCAGGTGTTCAAATTGAACGTAATGATGGTGGTCAAGAAGGTGACCGTGTATCTATAAGGGGGTTGGGGCCAACATATGTGACCACCTTGGTAAATGGTCGCACTGCAATGTCATCAGGGACTGAAGGGCTGTCCAATCTTCGTTCATTTAACTTAGAAGTTATCCCTACAGATGTAGTTTCAAATATTATTATTAGAAAAACGCCTACTGCAAGTGATCCTGAATCAGGCCTTGCAGGCTCCTTGGAATTACAAACAAGAAAAGCATTAGATGCCTCTCAATATAAGAATGATAAAAACTATTTTGGTTCTATGACACTTCAAGCAGATGAAGGCTCAATTGGCAATGAAGTTGGTCATCGTGCTAGTTTTATTTTTGGTGCAAAAACAGACGACGATTCTTTAGGTTTCTATGTATCTTATTTGGACTCTGAATCAAAGCCGGGCCGTGATCAATTATTCCCTACAGTTATACAACAAGATATTCAAATTGATAATACCGGAGATGGGCTTGCTGATGAAACTGTTGAAGGCGTGCACATCATTAATGCCATAGATTTTGAACCTATTAGAGAAACCCAGCTTCGCGAATCATTTGCAGCAGGACTACAATGGCAAGTTAATGATAAGTTAATGATCACTGCTGATACGGTATTTACCTCTTTTGATAATGCTTCTATACGAAATAGAATTGCGCCTGTTTTTGGCGGTGCAATCGCAGGCTCTGTATTTTCACCAGAAGATATTGTTATTTCTGATGTAAATGGTCATAAGACATTGCAATCGGTAGAAAAAGGTGGGTTTTCAGCTGGCCAAGAGATAACTGTACAATTTATACCTTTCTTATTTGGTAATAAAACAGAATCTTCAGTGAGTGGTTTGAACTTTGATTATCAATTATCAGATAACTTACATATGAATGTAGATTTTCATTATTCAGATGTTGATTATATGCAAGATTTAGACTTACCTATTTTATTGCAAAATATTGATGCACAACAAGTTGGTTTTAATACAGATAATGGTCTATTTCATGCTGATTTAGGTGAAATAGATAATTCTGCTTATCAATACCCTAAATGGGCCTCATTAGTTCGTGATGTATTTATGGAAGGTGAGCAATTCGGAGCCAGAGCTGATTTTGAATATGTATTAGATAATGGCTTTGTTGAGTCAATTGAATTTGGTGCCCGCTATACATCAGAGGAAGTTGATTCAGTTAGAACAAATATCTTAGATGTGAGTGGAGATTTAACTGAAGCTGAATTATATGATATTGGTCAAGCAGGTATTGGCGATAATAATATCGATTATAATTATTATCCCGGTGCCGGCGTTTTCAATAACTTTCCAGATGGTAACTTCCAACATTTTTGTGATGCCGTTGAACAGCTATGTAAGCATAATGAGTTAGGTGTTGCTCCAGCATCTTCATTTTCCTATCAAGAAGACGTTTTCGCTTTCTATGGTGAAGCCAATATGGCTGGTGAGTTATTCGGCTTAGATACTACCAGTAACATAGGTGTACGTGCTGTTAATGTAAAATTTAGTGGCCAGGGCCTAAGGGTTAATCCTGATAATAGTACGACACCCACAAGTACGAATAATGACTATTGGGAATTTCTACCAAGTGCAAACTTAAGCTTAGACTTGGATGATGACTTAACTTTAAGACTTGCCGCGGCAAAAGTAATGTCTAGACCTAACCCTTCTGATTTAGTACCAAGAGAAGCTGCAAATCAACCTAGCTCACCAGGTGACATTCCTTCTGGGCAACGTGGAAACTCGGAACTTGATCCTACAGTATCTTATATATTTGATGCGACCATAGAATATTACAATGATATTGAAGGTGCATATATTGCAAGTATATTTTATAAAGATGTAAATGACTTTATATTTCCAATTACCACAAGAGAAACCCTGCCGGGACAAGGCGATACAATTTACAATGTTCGAACGCCAGAAAATCATTCAGACGGTACGGTTAAAGGCATAGAACTTGGTTTTAATCAGCCATTTCTTTTCTTAGATGGCATATGGAGTAGTTTTGGTATACAAGCTAATTACACATATTCTGATAGTGAATTTGAAAAAGATGTAGGTGATAATGGTTATGGTTTCCCTGGTTCATCGAAACATAACTTCAATTCAATTTTATATTTTGAAGAAGGTGATTTCGGCGTACGTTTAAGTTATATCTATCGTGATGATTACTTCCGTAATTTACCAGGTCAGGGAGCACAAGCTGAGAATACCAGTGCCGTGTTTACGGAATCAGATCAGCGCTTAAATATGAACGCTAGTTATGATATCAATGAACATTTTTCAGTCTTTGTTGATGTTAATAACATCACAGAAGAAGGTCGTCGTGATTTCTTCATCCAAAAAGAAACGTTTAATGGCTCATTCAATCGAGAACGTACAGTTACAGTAGGTATTACTGGTCGTTTATAGGTATTGAAATAGCTTAGGCAAGTAGTTCAAAATGGCTACTTGCCTTTTTAAATTTAGCTCATTTGAATGTTATAAGTTTCGTAACAATCATTATTCTTAACTAACGTTACGACAGCGGTAAATAAAAATGCAAATTACTTCAACAGCAAGTCAATCAGTAGAAGAACAAGACAAAGGCCGTGTAATACCGAAACACTTTAAATTAGCCTTTATTCTTGTTACCAGTTTATTTTTCTTGTGGGCTATAGCTCACAATATGAATGATATTTTAATACGACAATTTCAAAAAGCCCTTGATTTATCTCGTGGTGAAGCTAGTTTTATTCAAATATCATTTTATCTAGCCTATTTTTTTGCCGCAATACCTGCCGGTATTATCATGAAGAAACTAGGATTTAAAAAAACCATTATGATTGGGCTAACGCTCTACGCTATTGGTGCTGCCTTGTTTTATCCAGCAGCAGAAGTTAGAAGTTACAGTTTTTTCCTTGTGGCGCTTTTCATACTTGCTAGTGGCATAGTTTTTCTTGAAACTTCAGGTAGTGGTTATATTACTTTGGTGGGAGACCCATCAACATCAGCAAGACGAATTAATTTTTCTCAATCTTTTAATGGCGTTGGTGCTATTACAGCACCATTAATTGGAGGATTGTTTATATTTTCAGGGGTTGAACACTCTCCAGATCAACTTGCTGCTTTATCAACTCAAGCGTTAGAAAGCTATCGAATAGCAGAAGCACAACAAGTGCAAATACCTTATATGATTATTTCTGCTGTACTGGTATTTCTTGCGTTAGTAATCGCATTTACACGGTTTCCCTCTGTAAGTTTTTCTAAAAGTAAAGAATCATCTACGCCATTTCTAACTATTTTTCAGTATAAAAGTTTTGTAGGTGCGCTTGTTGGACAGTTTTTTTATGTTGGGGCACAAATAGGTATTTGGAGTTACTTCATTGATTTTGCTATTGAGTTAACACCTGAAACAACAGAAAAGATGGCCGCTTATTATCTTTCAGCAAGCTTATTTACTTTTATGATGGGTAGGTTTGTAGGTACTTATATGATGAAGTTTATAGAGCCTAGAGTTTTACTAGCTCGCTACGCTGTTGCTTGTATCGTATTAGTTATTATTGCCACATTAGCCTCGGGTATGGTGGCGGTTATTTCTTTAGCAGTAACCAGCTTTTTTATGTCAATTATGTTCCCTACTATTTATGCCTTAGGTTTAGAAAAAATAGGTGATA
>JAPYOP010000041.1:0-32027 GCA_029938115.1 Colwellia sp.
GTGTGCCCTATTCCCAAGTGTGGGGCTTTAATACAGTGGCTAATCAGTTTGAAGGGATTGTTTTAACGCCTGGATCAGATACCCCAATACAAGAAGACTTTACACAGGTCGAACCAGGCAAAGCCTATTGGATTCAAGTTGATGAGCAGGTACAGGTAGGGCCAGAATTGGCCACCTCAATGCCTGGAGATGTGGATATGTCTCCGCTACTTGAATTAGCCGAATATGGTGAAGCTGTACCCTGGTTAATTGTGAGTCAAGGAGATGAAGACATAGGAACAGACGGTTATTACGACTTTCCCAATACCCAAAGGACACTTACCTTTGGTGAGATTCAAAACAAGAAAGGTATTTCCATATTTAACAAGGGCACAAGTGTACTAAGTTGGAGTGCCGAAATTATTAATCCAGATCAAGCTGCTTGGCTTGCTTTTGACGTTTATGATGAAGGCGAAGGCAAGAACCTGAGCCAAATCAGCACTCAAGGTCAGCAAACTCAAAATACTCATAACTTACAGCTGGTGGTGGATAGAACTCAATTAGCCCCTGGGGATTATTACGGACAAATTGAAATTACTAGCAACGGTTCTGTAGGTAATGCCAGTGAGAATATTACCGCCGAACAACAAAAAAGAATGATTAAAATACATATGAAGGTATCCGACATTGTCGGCGCTTATGATGTATTGGTTAAAATTGATAGTGTGAACTATAAAGGCGATGTCAAAAAGGCAGACATGCATAACCCTAGATTGTACTTGAGTATTTCCGAGGACAATGACGGTGTTAAAGCGATCATAGATGAGGGTAAAACCTTGCTGATACCAAAACGCTTTTATCTAACTGGCAACTATATAAAAAACAATGCCAATGAATTTACGCTATCTGGCAGTATGGTTTTACCTGCTCGGGAGGAAAATGTAGAAGATGCAGAGGACGAAGACGTTCAGCAGGATAACTTGAATCCCTATCAGGTTCCGTTGCAACGAGACATAACTCTAGTGGGATATCGCAGTGAGTCTGCCTCATTAACGCCAATGGACCTAGAAGGGGAATATTTTGAAACGGTGCGAAACGTATTAGGAGAACCCATATATTTGTCGGGTAACTTCACGGCTATTCGCCAAGATGCTAATGAAATTACCACCGATTTGCTCAGTTACTCTGGAAAGTCAGGCAACATACCCGATGCACCAGAAAAGCTCGAATCCATCATTCATATTGATGACACCCTAATACTCAGTGGTATTGAGATCACAGTGGCCATTGGTCATACCAGCCCGGGTGATTTAATTGTCACTTTAACTTCGCCCATGGGCACCAGTGTAAGGTTGCGAGAAAATAGTCTCGATCCAGTGGGGGTCCTTACCTATGATGTGAATGCTTTTGCGCTGGACTCTTTAACGATTTTTCATGATGAGCTTGTAACAGGTGATTGGACTCTAACGGTTGAAGATACCGTGGCCACAGAAATGGGTCGTTTACTGGGTTGGGATCTGGCTATTCAGGGCACCACAGTAAATAGTATCAGCGGCATATTAGATAACCTTCCCGATGGCACGAAAATACTATTAACCGGCTGTGGCCAAGCACGTATTACCAATTTGCACAGTGGTTATTTCATTTTTGAAAGAGCGATCGATTGTGTCTATGAAATTACCATTATGCATCCGGCCTACACACACAGTGAAATTAAAGTGGTGCTCAGTGGCAGTGATTTAAATATTCAGGCACAAGATTTATCTGCAGTACGACAGTTCACTGAAACCGCCGACTTTACATTATCCCCAAGAGTGGGTTTTGCGCCTTTTACAATTGAAATGGCCGACACCACCGACCTTACTCAGGTGGCCGTGACCAATCATGTGTGGTCCATTTTTAAATGGACCGATGGTCAAGCCAGCATATTTAAACAACTTGATAATGAAGATTATTTTGCAAAATATAAAATTATTGAAGACGGTATCTATAGCGTCAAGATGGATATCTATGATATGGCCAATGGCAATAGCTTGTTGCACAGTGTAGACAAAAATAAAGAATTTATTATTGTTGGCCAGTCCCAAGGCGACACAAGCTTACCGTCAGAAGAGCAAAGAATTATTTCAGCTTATACCACCCAAGGGGCTGGTGGGCATGCGGGATTTGGTGCCATTTTACCTATGCTTTATGCCAACGACTCTGCCACCTTTGATATCGACCGCCCGCCCTTAAATATAAATCAGCCTGGATTCGAAGACGCCAATAGTTTTGTACCTTTTGTTGATGGCATTAAACAGAGTAACGCCCTGGGTGACAATGGCACATTGGACGGCGCGGTAGGTGCCAACTCTTATCGTGTATTTGTCAACATAGGTCAACCCATGGTTGGTGCTAGCCGCTCGGCGAAATATTCGCTTAGCATTGGTCCAACCCCATAACAAGGGATGTTAATAATGAAAATATTAAAGACAAAATTATTGGGGTGCCCCATGGCGTTATTTAATTTTCGATTAAGCGCTCGTTACTTGCTATTGGTAATTATTCTGCCTATTACGGCCCTTAGTGCCGAGCATAGACGTAGCGACAGCATTGAACTGGAAAGCGCATGGGATCTTTTAGATTCGGCCCGGCAGTATCGAAATGGCTGGCGAAATGAAGGTTCTAAAAAAACGCACAGTGAACTTATTCATGGTTATAGCGAAAATACAACTTATTGTGCCGGCATAAAGGTGCATGAATGTTTTCTGAAAACCGCGGACTTATTTAGAGGTGTCATGAACTCAAGCGAGAATGGGATATTACAGCAAGAAGCAAAGTGGGGGCTGCAAGAGTCTCATAATGAATATATGGCAGGACAATCGTTGCTGGCCAATGATTATCTTATACGTGGCTTGAGAGTGCGTTTTCCTGGCACGGGTGACCCGGATGACCCAGATCAGCTATCTTTATTGAGTTACAGTGAAGATGCTTTCCAGAAGGGCATTGACAGTATAGTGGCCGATCTACGTACTAAACCTGAGATCATGAGAGTTCAGGGGGATAATCCACAGTTTCCATTTTTTGTAGAAAATTCTTTAGAATTAAACGCAGAAGGGGGGCAAGGAGAAGTCGTTGAAAACGAACTCTATCGGTTTACCCATTTGGTACAACGCCGTGGTATTGCCGCCAACTCAAAAGGCAAGCGCATGTTTTTCTTTGGCAATGTTAAGGATGTGGATAATTTTCCTTATCGTAATTTTCCGGCCCCAGAAGATATTGACCTTAACGGTGACGGCATTCGAAATGAAGCGGGCAGGTTAGAAGCCTCGGCCCAATTTAAAAAATCGGCCCATGCAACTTATCTGCATGGCATCGTATTGTCTGCAATTCAAAGCGAAGATGAATTTTATGATAACGATGGTTACACCCTTAAAAGACAGGTCACAGATGCCGAACGTATGTTTGATGACATTAAACATGGCTTCAACCCGTTAAGGTTGCAGGGAGATTTTGTTCCATTTCAACCGGTTGAAAACTTTTTAACCCTGGCTAGAACGCGTATAGAAGATGCCGTGAGATCAGAGGATCTTGCCAAAAATGCCCAAAGAACTTACGACCAAGATGAAAACCAGCTTAGGGAAGCCTTGTTTTCCCAAAAGCAAAACTATGATGATCGTCTGCAGAGTCTAACCGGTCTAGATCCTAAAAATTATGATTTAACAAAAGAGCGGGAACGTTTGATTACCGATGCTCATGCCAATGCTGAATTAGGCAATGGACAGTTGGGCATTCAAAAATTTGTTATCAAAGATGTGTTAGTAGGAGTAAATATTAGTATTCAGAGATTAAACGCAATTCCAAAGCAGATTATGATTGAACAACAGAGGCATGGTGAATATGCAACATTAGTTACAGAAAATGGTGCTGCACAGAGTGTACTTTCATTTGCGTTAGCCATCGCTAATTGCTGTAGTTTAGATTTAGCGGGTTTAAGCGTTAATTTTTTGGCACCTGTAGTCGGTGCAGTTTCTGGGCAAAAAGACATGTTGCAAGCGACTCAGCAGGCTGATATTGATGGTATTCAAAGTGCAGCGACAATTAAACAACTACTTCTTGAATCGGTAACTCTTTCACTTGGAGTTAAAGCAGCAAAAATTAACGTTGAAAGAGAGACTGCGCAGTACGAAGAATTAACTGCCGAACTGGAAAGGCTGATTGATAATCATCAGCAATCAGATGTAAATATGGCATCCGCCTACTTTAATAATCCTGCTTATCGAATCGATAGAGATCAATTGGTGGAAGCGGCCGATACCAGTTTTGAAACTGCCATGGTAGAAAGTTATTACGCCAGTAAGGCGCTGGAATATTTTTGGTCAGAGAAATTCAATAATCCGGTATTACGTTTAGGTGGTGGCCTCCCCGAATCGTTATCTGCTTCCTTTGATCCTTATATTCGTGCTGAGTCTGTTTTCTCGGTGGCCTTTGCCGATGATAAGTCCCCTAACTTGGATGATTTTTTAGATGGCCTGCAGGCCTGGGATGTGAAGATGCGTCAATTCAGGGTGCCTGCCATGCAACAAGGCACAGTTCAGCTTTCCTTGAAAAAGGATATTCTAAATTTTAATAGTGGTGATAACGAGTTGGACAATTTGTTATTTAAAAATTTTATAAGCGAACACAGAGTGAATGGTCAAAACGCAAATAATAAAGATCTTGAATTTGAATTTAATTTGGGAATCACCGATGAAAGTTTATTTCCAGATCATCCAAATATAAAAATTGCCAACATTAATTTAAACATAGTGAGTGATGTTCGTTCAATTCGCGGTGGGCTAGGGGCAGAGTCGGTACTGGTGGATATTGCTCAACTGGATAAAGCCACCGTTCGGTCATTCTTTGCCGAGTATCCAAATGATGATGATTTGCTTATTTATGAGTTAGAAGAAGGCCGAACTTTAGAAAAATCACCTTTCTCGGCCACGGTTGAGGCCACAGTTGATAATTATGCCTACCCACAACCGATTGCCAATACTCAACTGGCCGGGCATAGCCCAGCGGTAAATCGTTGGGTACTGCGCATTAAGATGAATCGTAATGCCAATCAAAATTTAGAGCTGGAAAATTTAAGCGATATTGAAATGAACATGGCTTATAGCTTTGGCAAACCCAGAGAAATAAATTTCTAAAGATAATGTGCATTTATTTAAATGCTTAAGAATATAAATTTTAATGGAGATAATAATGAATTTAAAACGTATAGCGAAAATAGCAGCCACGATTTTAATTGTTGGTGCATATGCTTCTTCTGTACTGGCAGATAACCGTCTGGTGCCATTTCAAGGTAGGTTAACCGATGGAAATGCTCAGGCGGTTAATGATGTGGAGCGCATTACCTTTGTTATTTATGATGAACCCACAGGAGGAACCCCACTGTGGCAGGAGATTCATGATGAAGTGAGCATTGTCGGGGGGCAAATTAATGTGTTATTAGGCAGTAAAAGTAATCTTGATGACCCTAATCAGAATGGCAATAGTGAAGACCAAGTTAATTTTACTCAGGCTCGTTATTTGGGCATAACCATAGGGGCTGACTCCAATCAGGAGATGGTACCAAGACATCAGCTAGTGCCTTCATTTCATGCTAGATCTGCGGATAACTCGTTAAATTTAAATAATAAACCAGCTTCATATTATGCGCTAGCTCACGCACAAACGCCTCTTGGAAGTATTGTTGCTTGGTATAAAAACTTTAAAAATATTTCAACAGTCTTTCCAGATGGCTGGGTTGAAATGAATGGTCAGGTCATTGATGATGCTGAAAGTCCTTTTCACGGAGAATTCGTTCCAAACCTGAATGGTGAAAAACGTTTCCTGCGCGGTGGGACTGAAGCAGGTGTTTTAGAGGACGATGCATTGCAGAATCATATACATAATTTCGTTGGGACGCGTGGAACTACAGAAGGACCCTCTGTTGGAAATATTCCTGCCAGAAGTTATGCCGATAGTCATAATAATCTTGATCGTGAACCAGGTCGCTTTGGCCCTCATCAAAATGAAGAGACTCATAATCACGGATTCACTCCAAGTGGTACTATTTCTAATCCATCTTCTGGTAGAACCGCTGATGAAACCCGACCAATTAATATGTCTGTGGTTTGGATTATACGCATAAAATAATTAGTAATACTAAGACCTTACGGCTCAGGTTTCCTGAGCCTCTTCCCTAATTCTATTTAGAAGTGGCCGTTATGCGATGTCATGTATTAGTACTCTGTTGCTTTCTGTTTAGTGGCCTTGCCCATGCAGGTGAAAAAAAATCAGGTGTAGGCCCGTCGGTCATTTCTTTACCTTCGGGTCCTGGCAGCATCGAAGGTTTAGGGGAGTCGTTTGAGCCGCAGTTAAATACGGGGTCTTCTACTTATTCTATATCGTTAGAAACCACGCCAGGCATTGCAGGTCACCAACCTAGTGTGTCGTTGTCTTATAACTCCGGTGCCGGTAACGATGTATTGGGCATTGGTTGGAGTTTAGGGGTGCAGTCCATACAGCGCCAAACCGATAAAGGCCAGCCTAAATACAACGGCGAGGACACTTTTATCTTTCAAGGTGAAGAGCTCATTCCATTAGTGGATGGTAGTTACGCATTAAAAAACACCACCAGTTTTTTACGTTTTTACCGCGAAGGAGATAGCTGGTTAGCCAAAGGGCCTAATGGACATAGATACCGTTTTGGGCTGTATCCATCAAAAAACAAAATATTCCGTGGTTCACGCCTGGGCATTAATTTAGAAACTAAAGTCAGTCAATACGATGCCGACTTTGATCACACTTATCGCTGGTACTTAAGTGAATGGGTGGATACTAACGGCAACAAAATAGAATACTACTATTCAAAGAATTCTGATTCTAACGGCCGTTTATACCCAAGTGAAATTCGCTACAATCAACATGGCGATAAATATCAATCGGTGGTATTTCTTTATGAAGATCGCCCCGATGTGGTTACTGACTATCGTTCTGGCTTCTTAATTCAAACCGCACAACGCCTGTCTAAAATACAAATGTTTGGTTTTGGTCAATTAGCCCGAGAATACCGTTTAGGGTATGAATTAAGTGGTGATGACTTTGTTAACCCAGAACCGACAAATAAAATTAAGCTGGCTTATTCTCAATTGGCCAAGGTGACTCAATATGGGCGCTACGCTAAAAATCATCTACCACCATTACGATTAGAATATACCCCACTTTTAAACACTAGAAATGCGCTAGGCAGCGAAAATACTGTAAACAGAATGGCCGACACACCGCCGTCCATACAGTTTTTTAACAGCAACTCAGAATTTATGGATGTGAATGCCGATGGACTGCCCGATATCTACAGCACTCAAAATGGTGAACACAAGTATGCTTTAAATCAAGGGGACAATACCTTTGGCCCATATCAAGTAATGAATAATGCGCCAGTTATTCCGTTATCCAGTGAAAACTTGGTATTTGCCGATATGGATGGTGATGCCAAAGTCGATTTACTGCATAAAACCGGAGAAGGGCGTTGGTTGTTTTATCGTAATCGCGGTAACGGTGAGTATGCTCCTCCCTTGATCGACAGTCAGGCACCTGCATTTTCACTGGTCGCCGGTGATACAAAATTTTCGGATATCAATTTTGATAAAAAAATAGACATTGTACGCACTAACCAAAATGGTACCTGGAGTTATTGCCTAAGCCAACAAGGGGCCGATATTGATCACGCCCCTTTTGGGAATTTCCCAGGAGTAGAGGACCAAGATGAAAATGGCAATGGCAAATTAGATAACCTGCAATGGGACTGCAATGGCAGCGCTGCACCAAAGGGACTGCCTGCTGACGGATTATTTCAAAATCCCAATTATCGCCAAGCCGATATGAACGGCGACCGTTTACAAGATTTAGTTTGGTTACGAAATATAGGCGGCAAAGCGATTGTCTCTTATTACCCAAGCAAAGGTTTTTCGGATTTTGATCGATCAGTCTCCATGAGCGGTAACGTAGCGCTAGGCGGCATGAATTTACAAGATTTAAAGCTGACCGATATCAACGGTGACGGCCTCGCAGATTTAGTAAAAGTACAACCCAGTTTAGTGACGGTGTGGTTTAACCAGGGTGATAGAGAATGGTCGGCGCCGCAAGAATATGATGGCAGCCGCTATAACCCTGTAAACACTCAAATTCGCTTTGCCGATTTAAATGGTAACGGCACCCAAGATTTGGTGTGGATAGAAATGGGTGTGGCCCAAGACGATACCATTCAGTATTTAGACTTTAGCCCCATTAAAGCGAACCAACTTAGCGTGATTGATAATGGTATTGGTAAACGTACGATAATCAATTACCAATCCACCACGGATTATCGCATAGCCAGCGAGAAAGAAGGTAACCCTTGGACACTGAAAAGTCCTGTTACCATGCAGGTGGTCTCAAAGGTGACCATTGAACCGGGGTTAGATTTAGACACTAAGCCAGGCAACGACCAATACATCACTGAATATGTCTACCGAGATGCCTGGTACGACGTTTATCAAAAAGAATTCCGTGGTTTTTCCTTCGTTAAAAGCATATCTATAGGTGACGATTCAGCGCCTACGTCAGTCACCCGAACATTTTTCCACACGGGTGCACCCGATGGCATCGACAACGATGGTGATGGACAAATAGATGAACGCGGAGAAGACAATGAAACTGAAGAGCTGCCTCTTAAAGGACAGGTTCTCGCACAAGAAACTACAACAGAATTAGCAGGTGCTTACACCACATTAGGGGATGGAGTATTTGCAGCCGACAAAGATACCTTTCAGCGAGTACAAAGCAAGCTCACCATTCAGCGCATTCACAGCAGCGATGGCGGTACACAAAATGTGGCGACGGTTGATAATGAGCAAGAAGTATCCTTTGCTTATGCCACTAAAACTCTTACCGATATTATTGAGTTAGGTAAAGGCAGCCCAAAACGTTTAAAAACAACGGCATTAAAAGATGCCTTTGGTAATGTATTAGCAGCAAAAAATTATGGTGTTATAGATGTGGATGGTGATGAGCAGTTTGCCTTTAACGAATACATTAATAACATTGATCGTTGGATGATTGGATATCCTCATACAAAAACGGTAACGGACAAAGATTTAAATCGCTTAACTCAAACTAAAACCTATTACGATGGAGGCGATTTTGTTGGTTTACCTTTTGGGCAAGTTGACAAAGGATTGATGGCGCGTAGTGAAGCCTGGGTGGCAGGTAATGAGTTTATTCCATTGACTCGCAGTGCTTATGATCAATGGGGCAATATTGTCAGCATGATGGATGGCCTAGGGAATTTGCGGGAAATTGTATATGACTCGCAGTACAATATCTTCCCCATAAGTGAAACTATTTACGCCCATCAAAAGCCAATGACAGTGACGGTCAACTACGATACAACGCTAGGTGTAGTGACCAGTCAAACCGACCTTAATAGTCATCAAAGTAGCTATCACTATGATACCTTTGGGCGCTCTGTAGCCGTTATTATGCCGGGCGCTGAGCCAAGCCATCCGTCACAGTTGCACTCGTATTCTTTAGTTGATCCTCATCGTGGTCTCACTTATGAATATGACAACAGTGGGCAACTATTTATGGGTTATAGTGGTGTAAAAATGAGTTCAACACATACACAAACTCGGGAACAATATGGCCGCTCAGACATGTTGGAAAGTTGGGCTTATGTAGACGGCATTGGGCGTAAGCTGGGCAGCATGTCAGAAGACAACAACGGTTTTATTTTCATGGGAGGGCAACTCTTTAACGGCAAGGGAGGTATTCGCTATAATTTTGAAGCAATGCCTTTTTCCAGTGTAGATTATCCTGTCTTGAGTTTGCTGTCACAGTCTCACTCAGAGTCAAAATATGACGCATCGGGAAGAGTGATCTGGTCGCAATCTTCACCGGATAATAAGGGGCAGCGGGCCGAAACTCGAACGGAATATCAACCGTTGTTCATAACGGTGATTGACGCCAATGATAATAGGCAAGCCACTACACTCGACGGGCTGGAGCGTAGCATTGAGGCCCATGAATATAACCAAGGTGAAGTGTTTACAACTCGTCATCAATATAATGCTGTGGGTAAGTTGACCCAAGTAACAGATGCGCAAAATAATATTAAAACCATGACATACGATGGGCTGAGCCGTAAAACGGCTATGAATGATCCTGATAATGGGCTTACCAAGTATAGTTTTGATAATAACAATAATCTTATTGAGATTACGGACAATAAAAATCAGGTTATAAGGTTTAAATATGATGATATTAGCCGCACCCTGAGCGAAGACTTTATGGGTAAGGCGGGAATTGAAGTGCGCTATGAATATGATGATGCAACCGCAGATTATCCAGGTGCAGATAACGTAGTAGGCAAGCTAGCGGCGGTGCATGATCAAAGCGGCAGCGTATTTTTTAGTTATGATCAGCGGGGTAATAGCCTTTGGCAAATGAAACGTCTACAAGGAAAAGATTATCGATTCAGCACAACTTACGATGCCATGGCTCGAATCGTACACCAAGTTTGGCCAGATGGGGAATCCATCGCTTATCAATACGATAATCGTGGTCTACTAAAAAGCATTCCGGGGATAATCGATTCATTTAACTATCGTATCACTGGACAAATCGATCAAACGTTTTTTTCGAATGGCGTTAATACCCAATATCAATACGATGGTCGCCATCGATTAACTGAACTGAAAAGTGTGGGGGCAAGCTCGTTGTTTCAGCATTTAACATATGATTACGATAACCTGAACAACATAATTAAAATTGATGATGAGCGATCAGTTAATGGCCTTAAATCGGCTAGCCAAATGTTTGTCTATGATGATCTTTACCGGCTGACTCAAGCCAAAGGTGCTTACGGAGCGATTAATTATGCTTACAACGCCATAGGCAATTTAACCCAAAAACACTCACCGTCAGCAGGCCAAGCCGGGCATATTGATGATTCGTTAATTAATCTTAAAAAGCTAACCTATGGTGGTGATGCTGGTGCATTTAATCGTATTGGTAAAGGCAATAAACCCGGCCCCCATGCAGTTACCTCCACCGAAAGCGGGTTGGTCTACGACTACGATGACAACGGCAATATGATTGAGCACGGGCAAGGGGATCAATACGAGTGGGATTATAAAAATCGGCTTAAGCGTGTTGTTAAACCTGATGGCAGTGAGATTCAATTTACCTATGATCACAGTGACCAACGGGTAAGCAAAACCCAGATTAAGGCAGGCGTAACCACAGAAACTTTATACATTGGTTCTGGATATGAAATCCGCAAAGACCAGACTTACAAATACATTTACGCTGGAGACAAACGGGTTGCTCGCGTACGCAGTATTGATTCAGGTTCTCAAACCCAGACCATCGCGCTTAAAGCGGGTTGGAATTTTATTACACCAACGTTGGAACCTAGCAACCGAGATATCAGCCAATTGATTCGGCCTATTTCGGGTGAGCTAATCGACCTTTACGCCTTTGATAGTAGTCAAAATCAGTTTCTCCGCTATGAACCGGGTTTGTCTTCTGAGCTCACTGAGCTGGAACCTCTACGTGGTTATATGATGAATATGAAATCAGATGTCACTTGGAGTATTGAAGGACGGCCCGTGACCCAAAGTGCCGCACTAGACGAGGGCTGGAACCTGACGGGTTTTCCAGTTGATAACAGTAGCAACGTTACCAGTGTGCTATCCAGCATGGACTTACAGTATGATGCTATTTGGAAATACCAATCAGGTGGTCAATGGCAGTCCTATTTTAGTCAGGCATCGTTGCCTGCTCTTAATTCACTGGGCTTAATTGATGCAGGCCAAGCTTACTGGCTCAACGTTCCTGCCAGCACGGTACTTACCACTGCACAGCCTCTTAAGGGACGAACTGTGTATTATCACGCGGATCATCTTGGTAGCACCAATATGATTACCGATGCACAAGGGCAGGTGATTGACACTACTGAGTATTACCCCTTTGGTCGACCGCGCTACAGTAAAAATATTGATGGCACGGAAATCTTTTATAAATTCACTGGGCAGGAGTTGGATAAAGAAACCGGACTTTCATATCACAGTGCACGTTATATGGACCCGGTCTTGGGGCGCTTTATTTCGGTTGATCCATTGTTGGTGGCAACGCCAGGTGACTGCGGAATACAGGAGTGTAACTTATACCTGTATGCGAAGAATAATCCTGTTGCTTTTATTGATACTACAGGTACACAAGGAGTTGGAGGGGGGTATGCACAACTTTATAAAGGGTTGTCGGCAGCCGAGTCGGAGAGGCTTACATTAAGTATGAACGCGTCATTTAATCAAGCTGTAGAACAGACCTCACAAGGAGATATGTATCAAGGGGAACCCACGGCTTTGGGCACCTTAATGACAATAGGCGCAGGTGAAGTGGTTTGTCTTGGCACGGCTTTGGATCTACAGAACGTTTTATATCATGGGGTAAGATTTTACAAGAACCCAAGTCCGGAAAATTATAAAAAACTTGAGGAAAGTACCGTGGGTCTAGTCCCTTGGTATGGTGGCATGCGTGCCCTAAAAAGAGCTAGAAAAGCTTATAAGTCATCTGTTTTTACTCATAATCGCGGTATAAGAAAAGCCATAAAGGCTGGGTTATTTAAGACGAAAGTGACCGAGAAGTGGAGTACCGGTAAAGGTAAAAATAAAATAACTATCAACTTTGATGGGAGAACAAAGGGGGTTTTACATAAAGTAATGCATAGGGATAAGATCGAACATAATGATGCAATGAAAAAGTTAATTAAGTTTGCAAATACGAATGGCACACGTAAGGTAAATCTTATTGTTCCCAGCAATAAACCACTCCCACAATCACTTAGGGGATATGTGGATGCGAAGGGCGGAAATTTTAAGATTACACATGGAGGAAAGAAAGTGAATTTATTGAGGTGAATGCAGAATATAACCAAAACGATGGCTATGTTTATTGTATAACGCCACCTCTAGCATCGTATAATTAATCTAGTACGAGGAAGGGGGCATGTCTTTTCTTTTGCTTTTTAGAGGATAAGAGGAATTGTGATTTATATAGAAGTTTAGGGCTATATTTTCAGGATCAAAAGTGGCCCGTAGATTAGTTATCAGAGCCTGCGAGTTTACGCCATTTGGGGCGCAACCCAGCGCCACGGAATGGGGTCTGATCTTTCCTTTTGCCTTTATGACAATTAGGATCTAAATTTCGAAATATATTTTTAGTGTTTTAAATCTATTAGAGTCAAATTGTTTTTGTCAGTGTTAAATAGTTAGCTTAAACGTGCAGGGATTTTAAACTTCGAATCATTTATAAGTTGAATGAGTTCGATATGATCGTAAATTAAATTTAATGTCAGCCATTATTACTTATTATTTTAATCCATAATTGCTACGTTATCGGTTTTAGTGATGTTGTTGGCTAGATGATTCAGTGGGCTTAATAGGATTTTAAATATTTTTAACGAATAACCTTAGTCGTGGTATTGGAGCGTATTGTTGCTACACATTGATACATATTCAGCGCTCAATTTTAGATAGGATACTTATCTGCACCCAGATAAAACAAACAGCTTGATCACATTTACTTAATTCAGTCTCGCGAGACTAAGGATCCATTATGATGTTGTTAATTAAAAAAATATTGCCACAGCGTGCTCTATCTATCGTATTGCTTATGGCCCCTATCGTTGCACATGCAGAGATAGAGTTTAAGCTTCCAAGATCTACAGATAGTGTCGAGTTTCTATTAGGTTTCGGCCATGGCTATGATGAAACAGCATTCCGGGGGGAAAAGAGCCTTTCAGAACCTTCGATAGCCATAGCAATATTGACAGAAAACTTCTATCTAGATGTTCATCAAGTATCATACAAATTAATGCCAACAAAAGACTTTACTCTTAAAGTGTTTGGAAACTCAGATGCCCTACCTGTAGAGGAAGACATACCATCAGAGCTTAATATCAAGAGCGGTGACTCATTTGACGTTGGCATGTCCATAGAAAAACAATTTGACAGATTGCGCATTGGACTGTTTTCAGCGGTTGATGTTACCGGCACCCACGATGGTTACAAGTTTGAGTTATCCACTGGGTTTGATAAAGTCAGCGACAACATACGTTCAGGTATGACGATAGGAGCGAGATACGAAGATCAAAAACGCAGTAATTATTATTATGGCGTAGCCCCAAAGGAAGGCAGTGCTAACCTTGCTGCCTATGAGGTTCAGGGAGAGTGGACAGCATTTGCTGAGGCTATGTACCTTCATGAAATTTCACATGGCATTGCTTTTGTAGCAAATACCTCCATTTCATCCCTGGGTAAATCGGCAAAAAAAAGCTCTAGAACAAAGAATGATACCGATATCGCGGACTTTGAAACCTTTGTTGCCTTAGTGTGGCAATTTCCGGTTCTATAAGGGGGTTGCAGCGCGTTTCATTTTGGCGGGCTAGAGTTTGTAAGCTACCCCGCAAGTACAGGCAGTTCCGGGTCCGCTTACAATATTTTTTGTGTATTTTAAATTAACTTGATGTTTAATATCCACCAAAGTGATGCAGTTATCATAAACGTCAGGAAACACATGTTCTGTTATATGTAAGTAGTTGAATGTAATTGGTACAATAATTATATATTTTATGAAATGGTTCGATTTGTTTTTATGCGTATATTAAACGCTAAAATTAAAAATGTTTATATTAATTAGTCTTACTAAGCTTCATTGCTGTAATACAAATTTATATCAAATTAAAACAAATATGGATAAAGGTTGGTATGAAAAATTTAATTCCACAAAGGGTGTTCGCATTAAGCGGTGTAATCTCGGCTTTAATGGCTGTGTTGGTTATATATGTTGCAGGCTATTATCAGCCGGATTACAGTCACATACAAAATTTTATCAGTGAGCTTAATGCTAGCGGAAGTCAGCATGGGAGCGTAGTCGGTTTCTTGGGTTTTTTACCCATTGGGATTTTAACGCTACTTTTTATCAGTAGGCTTAAACAAGAGTTAGTATGGTCCACACGGGTAGCTATAGGTCTGTGTTTTTTATCATTTTCTGGTATTGACTGGTTAGTAACTGCAACTTTTCCATGCGATGTAGGGTGCCCATCAACAGGGGATACATCGATTTCTCAAACCATACATAATTTATCGGGGCTCTTTACCGCATTATTGGTCCCAATGGGTGCGTTTTTATTAATTAAGCCACTACAACATGCTCAATTCTCTAAGGCGGTTATTGTATTTTCTGTTTTTAGCATAGTTAGCAGTGTAATAAGCTTTATATTATTTATCAGTTCATCCTTTGTTGATTTATTTGGTCTAATTCAAAGGTGTAACTTTTTTATATTTTACACGTACCTATCTGTGTTAAGTCTAAATACTTATAAAAAGTCCATTAATCCTAATCCATAACCTATGGGTTAATTATGAGGGGTATTAGAGTTTTAGTGTGTGAGATGTGATGTCTGTCACATCCTTTAGGCCTTAATGATCCTTTTGGAAGGGGCTGTTTTTATGCCAAGTATTTACACTGCCTCTATCGCCCTCAACCAAGTTTATAGTGTGCTAAATTTTTACATTTATAAGGAGAGTAATCATGCTGAAATTATCGACCAGAGTAATGGTCATTTGGGTCGGCCTAGTGTTGGTGGCTTGCGGTTCCAGTAATTCAAATGATTTACAGCCGGTTATTCAAATTAGTCGCACCGCCGGAGAACTGCCATTTCATGTTTATGTATCGGCCAGTGATACCCTTATGGATGGAGTAGAGCACCCTTATGATCAAGTGAGCTATAGCTGGGATTTTGGTGATAGCGACAGCCAGCATATTTTTAACCACCCTGTGAGCCAACAACCAGTCAATGCAAACACAGATCAGCAGGGGCCAGAGGCTTCTTATGTTTATAATTATGCCGACAGTTATCAAATTACCCTCACCGCCAGTTACCAGCGCGGTGATGAAATATTACAAGA
Organism: Colwellia sp.; assembly: GCA_029938115.1. Taxonomy (GTDB): domain Bacteria; phylum Pseudomonadota; class Gammaproteobacteria; order Enterobacterales; family Alteromonadaceae; genus Colwellia. The sequence goes on from JAPYOP010000041.1 coordinate 15,999, forward strand.
AAGTACCACTATTACGGTTAATGCCGCGCAGTGGTCGGGCCAAACTCGCTATGTTGATCCTGACTTGGGTAATGATGAAAATGAGGGTACTTCCACAGAGGCACCCTGGAAAAGCTGGAGTGCCATTACTGATTGGTTAACAGCACAAGACCATAGGCGCGCCTTGATTAAACGCGGCACACAACTGCCGGTAGATCACAATATGAATATATCCACTTCCAATATTCGCTTAGGAGCATATGGTGAAGGTGACCGTCCTGAACTGATAGCCACACAAGTTTTCAGTAATTTTATTCGTTTTTATCCCGAGACCAGCTTAGAAGATCATGTTTATTCAGATTTAATCCTAAATGGTAATAATGGCAATGTGGGGTCTTTAGTTTATTCAAGTTTATACAAAGATACGCAGGCTTATAAACTTAATCACCTAGCATTTATTAATATGAACTTTGTAAATGATGATGATCATGCATTGTCTGAAAGTGGTAGTGAGATCATTAAAGCTTCAAACTTTATCTCCTTGAATAATCAATATGAAAGCCGAATTGAAGATGTACTGGTTTGGGGCTCAAGTTTTGAGCGCAATCACAGTTTTAAAAATGGCATCTATGCTGAAATGAAAAAATATCTGGCTATTGTGGGCACTAGTTTTTCTGGTGGTGATGGCAATATGGTGAAAGATCACCCCATATATCCGGCCGGAATAAACCATGCTTTGTATCGTTGGCTTGATTTTAAGGCTACTTATAGCAATAACTTCTCGATCAATAATGCAGCTAAAGATAACAAAATTCTACAGTACACCCTAGTAGATGGATGCAGCATAACAGGTGGGCGAAATGGACTAGATTATACACGTCACAATGCCGATGCGATGGGATGGTTTAGTGATTTAATTATACAAAATAACGCCTTTAAATATTTAGGAATGCCTTCTCAGGGTAACGGCATTATTGGTGGCTCTATTAAACGCATGACGGTCCGCGACAACTTGTTTTATGGCAATATTCAAAGTGACATAGCGGTGGAAAAAGATGGCGATGTAGACGTGGATTTAATTATCAGTGGCAATAAAATGTGGAAGGGAAGTGAACCTAGTGACACAGGCCCCATGTTAGACCTTCAAGGTATTAAAACACTGACACTCACTAATAACATACTGGTAAATGAGGGGTTGAGTGGGGGCTCTCGTTTATTCACCCAGTTCAACATTCCTGAAGACCATGATTGGCAACTCGGTAATAATCAGTACTGGGCCCCGGAAATTAGCAGCCCCTTTAAAGTACTTGCAGAAAGTAACTCTTATTACGATTTTTCGCAGTGGCAGGCACAGGGTTATGATGACAATAGCACTCACAGCGATCCATTATTTGTTAATCCAGAACAGGGCGAGTTTTGAATAAAGCTCTAATCTGTTAAATATCATTGTTTATAAGTAGCATAATTAAAATAAGAAAAAGGGTGGATAGGCAAAATGTGAAATAATAAATGTTTAAAAATCACATCTTAAGTTACATTTTTGGATGGATTAATATCCTGATATTGCACACTAATTGAACGGAAATTTTAAGTGCGTGATATAAAACAATCTATTAAGGAATTACTATGTTTAAAACAATATCAATTATATTTTCAATCTTTATTTTTTTACCCGGCTGTGCAACAGCACCGTCTTCGGCCCCTAAGTTTGCAGATGTTATTGTGCCTGCCGTATCAGCCGATAAAGGGGTATTAGTCATATTTAGGAAAACCACTAAACCCTACTTGTATAATATGCGAGTTGATATTGATGGTGCCCCAACAGCATTGTTACCCAATGACACCTTTTCATGGGTTGAACTAAGTGAGGGTGATCATAATATTACAATAGATTGGCCATTTATATCGGGCATGCCTTCAACCTCAGTTCCGGTATCGGTTGTTGCTGGCCAGACACAATATATAGAGTTAAACAGTGACGTTTCAGTGTCTATGTCAGTATCGTTAAGTTCTGGTGCATCTTCATCTTCTGTTGGTGGTGCAAGTGGCAGTAATAGTGGACTTATATTGACGAAATCTGAAGCTGTAAAAGAATTAACTGAATGTTGTCAATATGTAAAATTGGTGACGGAGTAAATATTACTGAGAATGGGGGGGGACTACAAAGTCCTAGATACTGAGCTATAAATCGCTTGCCTATAAATAAGAATTAATATTATTTATAGGCTGGTCGTGGTAATTAATGTAATTATTGTTAAATATCGTTGCTATTCAATAGGCCACTTATATTTTTAGTTAACCAGCCCCCTTTTTGCTCTTGATTTATTTTCTGTAATTCAACAGAAGCCCGCTCAAGACTAATTCTTTGATCTGCAATGTCTTGATAAATACGTTCTGTACGTTTTCTACGTTTTATCGACATACCAGCATCAAGAAAACTCTCTAAAGCTTCAATTAATTTATCTATAAATCGATGTTTCTTTTGTATGCCAATGTCTATGTTGACTTTTGTTAACTGCTGTTTAACGTGGCTTTCAATTGCATTTAATTCTGCTTGAAAAAACTCTGTTTGAGCCATGTTTTTCTCACGTACCAATTGGCAGGTATGTAATACAAGTTCTTGGTCCAATAATCCAAAATTACTAATATTTGCTAGGGCTTTTGCTGCACTTTTAGCTAAGTTTGTTTTTTTACCGTTAAGTTGCTGGCAAAGCTGATAAACCTGATCCCATTGTTGCCACCGATAAATGAAGTCAAGACCAGTGCCCTTAATATTCTGTATGCCAATCATTTTATTGCAAAGCCCAATAGGCGTACTTTTTATCATTAATTGAATTAAGGCATTACCACTGATGTGTTCATCCTTAACAATGATAATACGATCACGAAACCAATTCCATAATTGAAGGCGAAGTTTGTCACCATCAATGTTGATATTTGGATTTACAATATCTTGTATCCAGAATTTAAACTCTTGTAATTCTTTATGTGCTTGATCACGAAAATTTAATAAATTGAGTATCTCATCTTCATTAAGGGCGGAAAGGTGTGATGTTAGTATGTCTCTTGATGCCCATTGATCTGATATTTCAGCTGAATTTTCAACGGATAAACCTTCTAGCATGGCTTTAACACGAGATCGAATGTCTGCCTCGTTCATGGGGATGCGCAAGTACTGGCAGATCGAAACTAGTTTATGTTGCAATGTTTTTCGATCTAGCTTGTTACTGGGGGTTAACAGTATATTGCTAGTTCTCTTTTGCCATTGCGCTTCAATATATTTTATTAATCCATCGACGTTGGATCCAATTAAATAATGTTTATCAGCACTTAAATCATTTGCAATCATTTTGGCGAATACTTCAGAGCGAGTAATTCTATCAGCTCTATTATTCACTACGGTGGTCAACCAGATGTGAGGTTGACACTGAAGCGTAATTTTATCTAGGGATAAACGCTGCCAGTTATTTAATGTGGCTAGACGTTCGTTGGCTGACATACCATTAATGAAAACGAGCTTACGGCGTTGTAACCTACATTCTGGGTAAATTTTTAATACACCTAGATCAGGTACAACCTTATCCGCCATAGATTTTAAGGCCATATCCTGAGGGATACCCAGTACAGAAGCCATTTTTGATACAAGCGCAATGTTAGTCGGGTGTTCTTCATACGGAAACCGGGAAAGAATATCTGGAGCCAGAAAAAAGCTTTCATACCACTTAACTTGATGGAAATCGCTATTATTTTCACGAGCAGCAATTTCCAACAAAGGGCTCATAGTCTCTTCACTGGTAATTAGGGTAGAATTTTTAGGTACAAAACGCATCATTACTTTGGGTATGTCGATACCAGATGGACCCTGAATATCTTCGTGATCAGGGTAGCAGTTGGTAATAGTCGCTAAGTCATCTTGCATCCATTGTTGTTGTAATATATTAATGTATCTAGGGGTTAATCCCATGCATTCCCATAAAAGTACATTCACCTTTAATTTAGCCGCCAAGCGAGTAAGGTGCAGTTGCTCCCATATGCTGGCTTTATCGTAGGGACGAAATAAAAACAATTCCTTAAGTGGGCGATTTAAAGACGCATATAAAAACTGCGCTTCACAACCGGTTGATTTTGAAATAAGGGATAAACCATGGGCATTGAACAATGCCGCCTTTAAGCGCTCTGTTCCAGATTTCCCCCGGGTTCCCCAGCCGCCCATTACAAAAGGTATAGACTTTCTTGCTTTACGGAATTCTTGATTAAGCCAAAAATGTTGGCCAAAAAATACAGCCGTGATAGCCACCAAAAAGATACTTAGCTGCTCTAAGGTGTTCTGATAAACTGAATAAAAATAATTATGTAACTCTCTGTATATTTCTGAGATAGCATAAAAAGGAATGAGTGCTGGAAAAAACCGAGAAATACGCGTGTCCATGGGTAAGGGTACATTTTGTTCCTCATAGGGCTGAATGCTAAAATTAAACCCCAGCTTCATAAGCTTCTGTAAATATTGATTAGCCGGAACATCATCTTTCTCTTGCCAATTTCTAAGCTCTGAAAATTCTTTAAAATTATAACTAATATTAAGTTTGGCCCAAAGGCGTTTAAATAGATTGTTAGGAGGCCGTATCACAGTAATACCTTCACTGGTATAAAGCTTCACCGGTTTTGTTGGCCAGCCTTGATCTAAGCTAGACAATACTTGGTCAACTAAAGGCAAGTAGGGGCGCCAACCTTGTTCTTGCTCATTTAATACTGGCTCGCCAGGCACTTTAGTTTCACTGGATTCAGCTAGTTTTTGTGGGGGGACTTGGACATTACCGTAGAAAATTCGTCCCAGTGTGTGATTGTAGTTTTGTCGTTTATCAGTTGATGGATTGCGCCATTCGTGTACAAAACGCCATAGCCTAAAACCTAGAGTGTAACCTCCACGAATAGTGAGGCTGCGTTTATTCTTGCTGATGTCTAAACCAATCCCCTGTTTATTTAATGCAGATAAATGCCGACCTAGTTCATGCTCGGAAATATTTGGAATCTGTACTTTTTTAACATTCTCAAAGGGTAATGTATTTAATCCATACAGGCTTTCAGTCTTATCCGAGCCTTGCTTGCAGTGCCACAGTTGTTCACGTTCTAAAGCCGCCCAACGCCGTATGCGGGTTGCATTATGGCCAGTATTTAAGTCGGTTAAGCGTTGATGGCATACACTGTAAAAGTGTTTTTCTTCATCTGGAAATGACTGTTTTAAAATGACATATATTTCAGTACACTTTTCCATTAAAAGGCGCAACATAACGTCATCTTGTTCTTTTTTAAGGCTGCTTAAATAGCAGCCTATATAATTGTTTAGACTGCTATTTAAGCTCACTTTTAGATTGTTTCTGGTATTTTCAGGATTGAGATCGTGTTTATCGTCTGTTTTATTATTAGCTAAACCGTCTAAAATAGGTATCAGAGTAATCCAGGCTTTAGCTCGTACATATGAAGAAGGATCATTTTGGCTGAGTTGTTCAAACAGACTAAAACTCAAGTGCTCTGGCATATATTTTAAGTTTTCACATAACTGCTGGCGCACATATATACTAGGGTCATCCAGTAAAAGGTAAATTAATGCGCCCAGTTCTTCGCCATTAAAGTTCTGCTGATATTCCAGTAAAACGGATAAAGCGCGTGCACGAAAAAATAAGTCATCGGGTAACGATGAAGGTTTTTTTAATCTATGGGTCAATAAAAGAACCGCGCTATCTTCAGAAAAACTCAGTAAAAGTGCTAAAGCTTCAGTTTGTACCCAAATAGGTTGATAGGGGTCAGCTGCTACACGGTAAGCATGTTGAATTAATTTAGGGTCAACTTGACTAATTATTTCTGTACTTAAATTGTCAAAGGCTACACGTAAGCAACCAGTGGCTTCATAGGCGACACGTTCATCCATGTCATAGCGTATTAGCGGGCTTAGTTTCTCCTCAAGATTTAATGCCTTCATTAGAACTTGAATCTCATTGCTGGTTTTATCCTTGGCAATGTGTTGGATCAAAAAACCTAATCGTTTTAATAAAAAACATAAACTATGTTCATATTTAGCGACCATATTTTGGTAGCGGTCTTTTATGGCATCGTTGCCAAACCAGCGCTTCTTCGCTTTATAGTCTTTAGTGATTTGTTTTTTTGAATAGCCCATGAATTCCAAAAAAGTCATTTGGTGCTGCCAAAGCTCTTCTTCAGTTGAGGCTCTTTGAGTTTGGCTAGAAAATATTCCGTAACGATCATGTAAACTTTCTATGTGCTGGAATTTAAGTTCAATTTCTAGGCTAATAAAGTGGCATAACGGTTGGTGTTGTATTTTGTTTTTTACATTTTCTGTATTTGATTGACTTGTTTTTTGTTGCCAAAGAACAAACCCTTCAATTGTTTCGTTTATCTCTTGCTCGTACACCCGCTGCCAAAAGTCTAGCATTTCTAGAGTTAGTAGTGACTTAAGGTCGGTATTAACAGGCATAGTCTTGGTTACTCATTGTTTGTTCTAGACGGTTGATGCCCGCTTATATCTCGCTGGCGTAAACGGTAAAATGCTGATTCGGCAGAGCGATAATCTGTGAGTCCACGTCCATGGCTGAAATTCCAACTTGTTTCTAGTGTAATGCCATACTCATTGCGATCTAAATCATTGGTAAGTCTAAGTTTCCATTGCAATGCATCATCTTGATTTATTTTTTGCCAATAACTTAAATTTATAGCCAGGTTTGGTTTTTCAACCACGTGCAGGCGATCTTCATCCTTTAAATAATTGCGGTAGTGATAATTAAGGCCTAGCTCTAGGGGCTTATAATATTGGCGCCAGCCAATACCGACTTGTACATATTCGGCCTTTATAGAGCTGTCTAATTCATTGCTCACTATACGTATGTGGCTGCTCCAAAAACTATCAAGCCAGGGTCGTCCCGACATTGTTTTTTCAAATCGTAATCCCCAGCGATGATTAACCTGATATTGGCTATAAATATCATTGTCAGTAGAGAAAGCAGGATTACCTTCAGAAAGGTGGCGCGCAAAAATATGAAATTGATAACCATGTTTTAAAGTTTCGTTAATATCATGATTTTGTTTTAGAATGCCAGTTGCAAACCACTTAAACGGTGTATTGTCAGTGGTCTGAATAAACAACGATTGTTTTAATTGCCAGCGCCAACTAGATTTAGGCCAAGCTCCTTGTAACCATTGGTGGCTGCCTAAAATGCTTATGTTGTTTCTGCTGTGCTCGCGAGCAAATAAATCATGACGCCAAAAGCAACTTAAACAGTCAAGTTTTTTTCGATACTGCCAGCCACCTTCAACAAATTTTTCGTTATCTGAACCTGTAATATCGCTATCAAAATCTCGACGTGTTTGATATCGCACATAGGCACCATTAGTATGGTTTTGTGTGTTTTTAAGTCTAGCACTTTCTATTGTTAGTTTTTTACTAGCCAATTCTTTCATCGAAAGGATTGCCCCCCCCTGGGATGGACGAGGGTTATGGCTGATTGTTTCACTGTCATTTGCAATGTTAAGGGGCTTTAAATCGTTGTTAAGGATATTTTGTTTTAGGCTCATTACACGTAGCATGGCCTGCTCTTGACGCTCATTTGGTTTTAACAATAATGAGCCTGAATGGGCTTGATATTGATAGCGGTGTTTTACTTTTCCATGACTAAATTCATCTATCCGCAACCAGCTAGGTTCATCAAAGTACAATTCAAGGGGTTGTTGGTGGGTTGCCACATCATAGCGTTTGTATATAGGCTTTAATAAAGGTTGCCATTTTTCATTTAAATAGGCTTGGGCTTTAACATACAGCCATTGATCCTGGCTAGGATCTATTAAAGTTATCGCCACTTTTTGTTGACCTGCGGGTACACGAATATTTGTAGTATGTTTTAAGGTGTCTAGGTTCACCGTTTTAATCGTTTTTCCGTTACGGCTAATTTTTACATTACCAGTGTGAGTGTATTGGTACGGGTATCGGGCAAGTGAAAACTTTAATCTAATACGAGTTTTAGTCTTGAAACGGGTAATAAAACCAAGTTTATTATGGCCGTGAAGTCGTTCACCTTCTGCCGCTTTACCAGACCATATTAGCTTTTCTCTCTCCGCTATATACTCACTGTTATCACTGGTATTAGAACGTCGGTTTCCGGCACTGGCTACAACCATATCCACAGGCTGGAAAAAGGAATGTTCATTTAACTTGCTAATTAAGGTTTTAATTCTGTTGTGTTTTATATAGGGCTGCGCCAAGGAATTTGCCTGGGCGAGCCATTGTGATTTCTCTTGTGGTTTCACTTTTGGCCAATGCCATAAACCCATTAATAAATGTTGTTCAACGTCATTAATGTCGTCACTATTTTTGTTGGCCGTATTTAATACCATATATGTAACCAGTGATTGGCTGAGACGTGAAAGACTATGACGGATATGCCAGTTCGAAGATGTATTGGCTAAAGCCCACTTTAGATTGGACCTGTTGTAGTTTTGAGGCCTTTCATTATCTATATTGTCATTGCAAAATTGTAAACTAGTAACGTCAATGTTGTTTAAAATCGTCTCTGTAGAAAGCAGTTGTTTACTCAGTTTAGTATTGGTGGATTTATCCGTATAGTTAGAAAGTGAGGTTGATTGTGAAAGGGCCGACCCCTGTATAGATTTTACTAAGTTACTCAATAAAGGGTGGCTTAAAACTTTAGCGCTAACAAAGGCAGTATGGATCATGGGCCTAATACTGAGGTGGTGTAATCCTGGCCCTAGTGAGAGTGTTGATGAATGAGAATTTCCAGGTAAGTTTTCAGAGTTAGAGAGCAGTGTCAGACCCGAGCTGGCTTTACTATTGATAATAGGAATCCATTTTTTACTTCCATTATTATTTATTTCAATCCAATCGTTTAACGGAGGTTGAAGGGTGTTATTTTCATGCTTTAGACGTATGGATATCTGCATTTCAATGGGACCAATGACGGAATACTGAACAGGGCTCGCGGTTTGTGCCAAAGCCATCTGAAAATACAGCTCACGCTGATGTTGGTAAAGCTGTACTCGGCCAGTGCTCTTAGTCGGTGAAATAGATATTGGTACTCGTAACTCATCGTGAACTATTATCCCTTTGTGTTTGCCCTGGTGTATTGATGTTGAGGGGCTTTGTTTAGCCCATGTTAACCAATTAGCAGGGTTCTTATTGTCCGGAATGGTATTTAGAAAACGATGCCAGGGATTATTTTTATCCAGGTCCTCACTATGCTCTTCGGCTTTCTGCCAGTCTTGATGCCAAAGAGCATGCCATACATAGAGTAACGGGGATGTATTACTTTGACCAAAATGCCATGCTTGTTGCAATTTGGCATGCTGATAGGGTAGATGATGGTTAAGGGTCTTGGTCAATTCAAATAACCTTAATGCCATCTTTGATTGCCCTTGGCTTAACAGCCAATTGGCCAAAGTAGGTAGATATTGGTTTGGATTTTGTTTAAATCTCCAGCTATGATATGCACTTAAATTACTTATATCCTGATTCGTTTGATAATAATTAAATAACCATCTAAGAGCATTTTCTCGACGATTAGGGTCAGGATCTTTAATGGCCATGCCTTTTAATGTTTTACTTAATAAGGCGTAATCCTTTTGATGGCTAAGTCGTTTAATAAGGCTTGCTAAGGGCTCATGACGAAGGGGTGTTTTATCAAACTTAGATGATGTTAAACCTTGTGACCATAGGTGTTGGTAGCTTGTTAACCAGCGGCGTAATGGTTTCCAGTCTTGCAAAACTAAATCTTTTAAGCTATTTACGTTAGCAATATTTGCCGAAGAAGATTGATCACTTTTTTGCAGCCTAATAGAGCGATTTGGTTGTAGCAATAATGCCAGCATATTATCCACACCAAATTGTTTTAATGCCCTTAGCCAAGTTTTTTCATCCAACGAGAAAGTGATGGCGTCACGATAGAACGGACTAAACCATAAGCCCTTACCAGAATTATGGGATAGGCTAATGGGGAAGTCTTCCTGAGCTAGGATAATGCTACCAGAGGCAGTGGCAAGTGCATTTTTACGGCTAAATGTGGATCCATTTGTTAGAACTGAAAAATCTGCTCCTGAGACGATATCTAAATCATCTTCATTGACTAGAAGTGGCCGCCAATACCAAACTGTTTTCTTTCCATGTCGATTTGTTAAGGTTAGATCAAAAGGCGTATTTGTCATTGGGAAGGATAGTTTCAATATATTTTTGTTTTGTTTACCCGGAGAATGTAATTCAACAATTTTTCCTGGATCCAGCTTTAATAGTATTTTTTGTTTACGCTCCAATCCTTCCACGTTTGATACATATCTATCGGTGCTCTCATTGTTGTTTCGCTGTCGGGTGTCTATTAACCAGGCGCTTTTTTGTTGAAGGCTTGCACTGTTTATGCTGATAGGGCGCCATACCTGGTAGCGTTGATTAATAAGCTTAATGGTCTTATTTATTCTTAATTGTTGCTCAACACTATTGTTTTTGTTTTTGTTATTGCGCATTGATTGCTTTTTTAATGTCCCTGACAAATATTCGGCCAGTAAAGTGTCATCGTAATCGGGTATGGCGAGTGTAGAATCAAAACTTACCATTTTATTATGCGTATTCTTCTCTTTAAGCTGGTTATGCATAAATATAAATGGATTGTCATTCACTTTATTAACACGTACCGACATTGATTGTGGAGCCGTAAAACTTAAGCGGTGACTACCACTGGGTAAGGTGATGTTTAAGGTTTCAGGGCGGCTAGTTAAGCGTTCACACTGCCCAGTTACTAGAAGGCGACTGTCATCTATACTGGGGTGCAAACGCCAATCGTGCCAGTCAGAGCCATTGAGTTTGAGGTTTAAATTAATAAAACGTTTCCAAGGTTGCCAGCTATCAATCAGTAAACGGGTTTCCATCTTCCATTCTCCAGGTCCTTGTAAATCAACGCTGAAAAATTGGTTCTTTATAAGTTTATTCAGTTGTATATGTTTTCTTGGATTTGTTTCAAGGTGCCATGTAGGTATGTTTTCTTGCCCATAGACTATGTCACTGTATGTTTTCCTTTCTTTTATCTCTATGGGCTGAGCTCGGCTTAAAATCCAGCGAATGGTGTCCTCACTGGTATTTGTTAACATGAGTAATAGGTTGTTGTTTAGAGGCGGTGCCATAACCCATTGTTTGGTTTTAGGGTATATTTTTTTATCGTTAAGTTCATTTTTGTCTGAATGAAATTGTAATGGTGCTGGAATAAATAGCCCATTACCATTTGAGTACCATAGGTTTGGTTTTATCTTATTATTTACTAAGTGACTATTAGAGGATATTAACTTAACCCAATAATCCTTGGGTATTTTAAACAATGCAGTGCCTTTAGCCTGAATTATAATTTCTTGCCCTAGTGCATGTAACTCCCCTAGGGTCGCCCCGTCAGATGCGTCTTCTAATTCCTCAATACTCTCCCAATGCCAAACAGATGAATTAATAACTGATTGCCTTTCAATTAGAGCGGGTTCCTTATCGGTTGCAAATGCACTGAGTGTATGAAACGTGGCAATAATAAAAAGGACAAATAGCCTCATAATGCAAGCCCCAAAATACAATGTGCAAAGGTCGTAGTTAAGATTTTGTTGTTTACCAGTTTCTCACGAATGCTTGCGTTCAGTTCTATATGGATAAAACCGGAATGCCCCATATATCGTAATACACCGCCAATACTATTTTTAGAACCTCCTAATTCAGAAACTTGCTGTGGGAAGCGTACACTTTGCCAACCGGGTTTAGATAAACAGGTTTGCAGTGTTAATAAATGTTTTGATGACCAGGCTGTACCATTACTTAAAATAGCGTCAGCCATCTTGGCCGTTATCGTTCGCCGTTTGTGTGCATTAAATCCGTGCAACTGAATGAGCTTTCCCTCAGGAAACTGAGTGACAAAGGCACGAGCGTAAGCGGTATGTAAGCTATTCGCTAAATGTGCAAGGTCAGCAGAACTTTGCTGTTGATTGTTGGAATACCTGGAAATACTGTTCAAGGCAATGCTGGTGAGATTGTGTTTGTTAAATAGCGTTTTAGTGATGACTCCTGTGTATTTATCGTGGTAGCGATGAGGGGCCATGATGACGATGCCGGAAGTTTTGTGTTTACTAAAGCGGTAATCGCCCCAGCCTATTTTTCCATTGTCCTTTAAATGAATGGAATTTTTATTTTCTTGCCAATGGTAACCCAATTCTTTAGCCGAAATATGGGCTTTTTTTAAAGACTGCTGCGAAAAAAGCCAGATAAATAACTGCTCTGCTTTATTTAACTGAGTAAGGCTAGGTTGACGATACTGAGGTTTTTCGTCTGTACTCGCGACGCAGTACAATGGCTGGAAAACAATCACCCGTAATACAATCATAATCATAATATTAGGGATTCTATTGTGCATTTATGCGCTCCCTAAAGTCATAAGATGAACTTAGTCCAGCTGAAATGATGCCTGCACTGGCCAATACATTGGGTTGGTCACAGCTTAGTTCGGCATTTGCCTGCTGAGCAGGTATATCATTATTTAGTTGAACGAACATAGGAATGGGCCCATGTACTAGGCCATCTCTTTGTTTTAGTACATACGATGCAGGGTAATCCTCACTGGCGATGGTGTAATTATAATGCCGGAAACTGTGACTGTCTTGACTGCCTTTTGAGCGTTTACTATGTACCGCTAATTTACAGTTTAAGGTGCTAATATTAGCAGGTGCAAAAATCCATATAGCCAGCTTTTGACCTTCGCCACTGATGCTGAACGGCAATGTTATTGAAAATTGCTGTTGATTTTTTGATTGTTTTTTGGCTCTTAGACTGACTATTTTTGTTGTAGCCGTTTGTTCTACCTGTGAATTGTCTAATAGCAACGGGTAAGCTGACCGTAACAGATGGCTGCGTTTTGACTGAGAAATATTGTTTACAAACCAACGAATATCTTCGTCTCCATTTATAAATTCAATTTGGTGTGAGCCGGCTTTTAGGTGGGGCAAACGTATTTTTCCTGTTTTACCCACCACTGTGGTTGTTAATACCAGTTTGTGATCAATCCACACGTATACTGATTGGGGGGTGTTGGTATCTCGCAAATATACGGCGCTAGGTCGTAGTGTGGCTTGTGCATTTTTCCCCGCAATGATTACCTGTTGTGATCTTTTAATAGGTTGAAATGAACTGGCTCGTGCCTCCATTCTGGTGGGTGTGTCACTTTCGTGATGAGTAAATAGTTGTTTCTCTAATGCATAGGGGTCTTGGCTGCTAAGTGCCTGCCAAGTAAATTGTCCGCTAGCAATTGCCGGATTTTCCTCAATGGGTTGCAAATGCCAAATTAGACTATGGTATTGCTTGTATGTGATAAGTTGCTGTACATCCTTGGGTTGCAAGGAAAACCATGCGGGTTCCCGCTTAGGGTAGGCGTGCCAAAAGTTTCTATCCCTAGGGAGAATACGACTAATGGGGTGTCGCCATGGACGGGTACTAACACTTATTAAGACGGGAGCCGAACATTTAATGTGTAACGTTTTGCTTTGATTTGAGGCATTTATATAGCTATATGCCGATTCAAAAACATGACTGTCTACCAAAGCGGTATCATTAAACTGTTGGTAGGGGTTAGGCTGGCTTTTAAGGGCAAGCGAGTCTTTTTCTAATACTCTACCGTTTTTACTTATTGTATACAGCTCAACCCTGCTGGATGTATGGGCAAGCATCTGATCGCTGCGGTAATAACTTTTTGCATTAATCTTTAAAGACTGTTCTTCTTTTCCTGGCGCTAAAGGAAATCGCAAGGGTGTCTTAGGCGCGCACACATAAGCGCGGCTACGTAATTTTTCTGGAGTAATATCTTTCCATTTAGCATTTTTTAATTCATAGAGTTTAAATATACCCCTTCCATTCGGGATTATTTGTAATAAACCCTTAGCCAAATTCCCTTCCCAAAGGTGTTGCTTAACTTCAGCTTGCCAGCGACGCTGATGCTTTATATTGGCATCTTGCCAATGCAGTTGCATAAAGCTAGGTGTACTGGGCTGTAAAGGATTAATGCCATGCCATTTAATTCGATAACGACTGAAAGGGCTTTTAAGTTTAACAGTAAGCCAATGCTCTGGGCTTGCAAAAAGGCCATCATTTATAATGGCTTCCTGAGGTAATGTAGGCGCGGTATTTTCACGTAGATAAAGTGTTTCAATGCGATAGTCGTCATCAAGTATTCCTTGAGGGCCTATTGGTTTCCAGTATGCTTTCATTATGTTATTGCGTTCGTATTCGGATAACAGAAAACTTGGGTATACTGATGCAGCGCTGATGGCCTGTTTTTGTATGCTATTCATACGTTGCCAAGCTACTTTAACATCCTGATCATCACGGATATATCGGATATAAGAACGTAAGCCAATTTGTTCGATGCCAATATCCATGGCGTGTACTTGAAAGCGTATTTGTCGGGCCTGTGGGTGTTCGACTGGAAATATATACAGAGACTGGTCTAAACTGGGTTCACTTCGCTTGTGGTTATAGAACCGAGTGGGTAACAGTTCGGTTATAGGATCGTTAAGGTCAGTGTTGGTGGTGTCGAGTGTTTGATCTTGTCCGCTTGACAGCGGTTTTTCAGAGGTAACAGATAAAAATGGGCTGCGACGTGTATTGATATGATAAATATTTTCAGCGAGTAAGCTACCTGCGCCATCTAGCCACTGGTATTTAATCCTATACCTTAGATTTCCCTCTTCGTTATTAGGTAATAATGCGGCGTGAAAATAAAACCGAAATAAGCGAGATTTATTGGCGATATCAAAGGTAAGCCATTTATCCTGTTCGAGTGGGAAATAACTGCTGGCGCGTGCTTGCTCTGAACGGTATTGAGAACTCTGTGTTTTCTCCCATAGATCACGTATAACAGGAGTCAACCATATATAAAGGCCAATAATTAATAATATACTCATGAGGAGTTGTGTCATTCTTCTCATTTTAAATGACTCCGCAAAAGCCAACGCGCACGTTCATCCACAAATTTTTGTATTCGTTTTAGGGATGGGATGTCTTGCCCCTTTAAAATATGATTTTTTCCATTATGGGTTTGTAAATTAACTAAAGCTAACAAATCCCCTTGGGGAAAACTCATGGCTAAGTAGGCTTGACGCGTATTAATATCAATAAGTCGCTGAAATTGATATTGTGTGTTTTCGTTTAAAAATCGTTTAAGTGAAATTATATTTTCAGTGATAAAGAATTCTTCTAGTAACGAAAAATTAATTTTTATCTGTTTATCATTAGATACTTGAGTTTGGTTTGCCCAGCGGGCTATGTCGACTTCTTTGGTGTTAATGCCAAGTGTTGAAAACTTAGCCCGCTGTTGTCTGTTATCCTCTTGATCTAGGAAACTACTGCGTGTTTTTGGTGAAACCCATAAAACATAAAAAGGTTTGTTTTGAGTAAAGGGACTGTAACGTGCCTGTGCATTCCAAGATACTTCGTACCCTTGTGCATCTGATGACCCTGTTACGTATTGCACGTTTAAACCATACGCTTTGAGTGCGTCGTTAATGGGTTGAGTTAATACACTTGAAGGCTCATTAAATGTGCCTAATTTGGCCATTAAAATATCAGTTTTAGCGGATGGCGTATTGTCTTCATTTGAAAAGGCCCGTAACTGCATAACCAGCATTGGAGCGTTTTCGGTTTGACGTAATATAACTTGATGAACCAAATTAAATAGATTAATTTTGTTGGCACTGTGTAATAGATTGGCGCTGCCATCAAAGTTGGAAAATGGGTGGGTACCTGCGATGAGCAAGGCCCTAGCTTGTAATTTTTCGAATAGTCCTGCTCCAAATTCTAGCGTATTTATTTCCGATATGGGGCGTGCTACTTCTACTACGTAAGGCTGTGCACTACCCACGCGAAAAACATAGGTTCCCCAGTGGCGCAAAATCTGTGATTGTTTCTCTTGCAAAATTAAAAAGTCATCCCCCGAACTTTGATGGTGATAACGTATTAATTCATAATCC
>JAPYOP010000041.1:32127-38112 GCA_029938115.1 Colwellia sp.
AATTAAAAAGTCATCCCCCGAACTTTGATGGTGATAACGTATTAATTCATAATCCAGTGCGTGGGCTAAATTATTGATACGACGCATCTCTAAAGAAGTATCGTCTTGCCAGCCACCGGCTAATTCATCGGCTAACATAATCATGATGGGTGTAATGACATTTTGATCAAAGAAGAGCATTTCATATAATTCAGCTGGCATATATGCATTGCTACCTTTTGCCGCGATGAGTTTTTTATTGTCTTTAATCCAATTCAGTAAGTAGCCATCAATACGCTGTGTTTGACGTTTCTCTGAGAAGACTGCCCCAGTAGACGTAAATGAAAGTATGTTCTTAACCCCAGCAGGAGATAAAAATAGCTCGGCAAAACCCTGGGGGCTTGCATCTTGTTGACGGTTTTCTAAAGGAGCCGATTTCCATTGAATATCAAATTTACTCAGCATGTTATCCAATATGTTTATATTTAAATTTTCGGGTAGGGTTTTTTTAACCCATAGCTGACTTCTTTCTGAACTGAGTGAATTTGATGTGTTTTGTGATTTTATACCTAATAGTCTGCGTCCACTTAGAGGCGTAAACTGACGCACTTGAAGTGTGTTTTGTAAGGCAAAATTACGATGAAATAACTGAAAAGGAGTTTGTGAATTTTTTAATGTATCGCTGCTACCATCTGCTGAGTGTTTACGTTTTGTGCCTGCTAATGCCAAACCTTTAGCCTCTAAGTTAACATACAAGCTTGATGCTGCATCACTGGCCAAGGTTTCATCTAATGGAGCCGGTACTTCAATGATTAGGTTGCTTTTAGTTATTATATTTAATATATAAACACCCCAACCTCGTTGCGGTTTCATATCTTGAATAATTAGATAGGTTTTATTAAGTTCTGTTAGCTTTAAATTAAGCTGATTGCACAAAAGTCCCATTTTATAAGCTAACACTTCATTAGGTGAACGAAGGTAGGTGTTGGTTAATTTAAATAATTTATTCAGTTTATCCATTTCAATGGGGTTGGCTTGGCCACTGGCAGTGGTTTGTTCCGAGGTGTAAAGAGATGAGCGCAGTTTTCCTAAGTGATGATCAAAGTCGGCGTTAACCTTCGTGATACTGGTGTTGTTGGTAGTCAGTATCTCGCCTTCTTCAATAAGGGTGTCGGGTATTAAGGTTAATGCAAATCCGATGATACTGGCAGCAATAACAGCCGTTAATGAGGTTTGTAACGTGGCGCGAGCCATGAGGATCGCGATGTCCTTTTGAAACATTTTTATGGCAATTAGAGTTGACAATAAATAACCAAATGCATAGTAATCGCTTACCTTTTGATTGGGGAAAAATTCAATCAAAACAAAACCTAATACCATTTTGTACAAAAAACTAATATTAAAAAATAGTAATATTTGGCGTGAGCCCTCAATATGAGAATCTTTAAAAAAGCGTGTTCTTAAAATTACAGATGCCAACGTATAGATGATAATGGCTTCGATAAAGGTGATAAGCAGTTTTTCTGGCTGGTACCATTGCAAGGCTAAAAGTGATGGTATAAGTATGCCATTAAACTCCCAGCCGTATTTTAGGTTCATGCGTGAAGCAATAAAGGCAGAGGTAATTAAAATGATATAGGCTTTGGGTGATGCCAATATGGAGCTTGCCAAGTCTTCATACATGTAGCTCATGGTGCTGATGTTAAAATTGGTATATTCCATTAATATGAAGCGTACAATAAAATAGGATATTCCGATGTACAGTGCTAAAGAGGTCGCACCAATACGTACCCCCCCATTCCACATTTGATTAGCAATGAGTGCAACTATGATTAGACCAAAGCTATGAAGGTTGTTGCGGTAGTCATAATCAAACCCTAGATTTATTAAGTATTCACCCAGTTCGGGCAAGAGTATGCCATCAAATAGCAATCTGACGATGACACTGATTAATATCAGCGCAAAAAATCGATCACGGCCAAATATTTCAGAATAGGAAAACAGCCTAGGCAGTCTTTCTGCCAATAGGTAGGCCACAGAAAAGGTCAAGGCACCCTCTAAAATAATGACTCCTGCACTCATGGGCCTTAATATAATCAGTGGTACAAGATATCCAGGTACAACTAACCCCGAAAGCGTGGTGCCTAATCTAAGGTTTAGCATCACTACCACCAAAACACCCACCCACACAGTGGTAATTACAGAGCTACTGAGGGCACCGGTGGGGAAAATGTCTAAGGGGAATATACTACCCATATTGCTTATTCATCCAAACGCAATAACGAAAATAAATGATCAAACTGCTCATCTGTTAATGGTTTTAAGAAACTATGTTTAACGCCTTTTTCCTTTAATAAAATTTTAATATCTGAATTAATAGCGCCACTCATAATTATGGTGGTTAAGTTAATTGACATGGCAGCAATAGAATCGATTAATTGCAGGCCATCCATATTCGGCATGAATAGATCCGATAGAAGGCCATCAAATGATTGTGTACTTAATTGCTCAAGAGCAATGGCGCCATCCTTTGCATGAACAGTGTCAAAACCCGCATCCTCTAGCTCCATCAGTAACAAAGAGGCTGTTTCTAGATCGTCTTCAACCAGTAATATTTTCTTTTTCATGGTTGCTTTTTCCCAAAATGGGTATTTTTAAGGGATGTAAACGCAAAGCTTTTAAGAATTAAATCAATTGAGAATCCAGATCCGATATCCGTTTTAATATGCAGTTCGCCTCCCCAATAGTGCATTTTTTTGGCCAGGCTAGTTACTTGTGCAAGATAATCATCTTTATCACTCAAGTGGGTATGCGCATGTAATAGTGCTTTTTCAAGTTGTTCTTTGGGTACGCCATGGCCCATATTTGAAAAATTTATCTTTATTTTGTTAAGATCCTGTTTGGACTCGTCTAAAATAACGATGCAGATGATAGATTCGTGGGCGGCATCGCTTATTAATAAGTTAAGTATGGCGGATATAAGTGTCTCAAACGTTTTAATTTCAACATAAGAAAGGGTATTTAGTTCTGGTTTCTCGTAAAAAATACTGACTTCTTTGTTATGAGCACTCTCATCTAGTGCTTCAATGACTCTAGCGATGGTAGGTGAAATATTAACGGGTACAACTTGTTGTTCGCTCATGTAAACTTGGCTTTTTAGCTCTTGTTCAATCTGACGGGTTAATTCACCAGAGTCCTCAATTTTTTCTTTTATTATGTTAGTCCATTGGCTTTTATCAACTCCATTGGGTTTTAATACCTGTCTATTGGCTAGACTAATGGTACTTAGGTTATTACGTATTTGGTTGAAATATTTATTGGTGACATCCTGCCTTATTTCTATATTTTGTTGTATTTGTGATATATCAATAAACTCAAAGAGTATTCCCAATATCTGAAAGGGATGTACTTGATCTGAATTTGCTTTAGCGGTGCTGAGTAAGGGTCTAATTCTTAGTAAGTGAGAGGTATGGCTGGAAAACGCGCGACTGCTGATTGCTATGGTTTGATTTTTAAGAGTAACGTAACGCAGTTTTTTACGAGCGTCATCTAGGCTCATCTCTCCAGTTTTAGCCAGTAAATCCATTGCCGTAAGTTTGTAAATAGCAATGTCATTAATACGAGAAAGGTATTCGATCATGTTGTTGGTGTGAAGCACTTGGCCAAATATGTCGTATACAATAGCAGCGGTACTCAGGCCATTAAATATGTCTTCCAGTGTATTTAAGCGGTTTTCTAGTAAGGTTACAGAATGAGTCAGTTGTGTATGTAATGATTGACCTATCTCAAACGAAATAAGTTTTATCCAAGGGTTCTGTGATTTTAAGTCGTGTAGTTTCCAATGCTTTCTATGATATAGCAGTTCAGAAATTTGAGTCGAAAAATTGACCAAATTATTTTCAAATAACTCTTTATCAAAATGCTCATCTGGAAATAAAGTAAGTGCCCAAAACCCCAATACATCGCCTACAAAATTTAAGGGTATAAGGTATTGTATTTCTCCCTCGTCTACTTCTTTAAAATAATCTCTAAACGGGATAATAGGGCGGTTAACCTCTAATGCATCACTATAGGGGGCTCGGTGATAGTCTCGACGATACTCTGAGATATCATTAATACTACAATCTAAGGCTTCTATTTCTTTTAACCGGTGATCATTGCCCACTTTTTCCAAAAAAATAGAACGTTGTAAATTAAGCTGTTGATTAACCATATTAAGAATTTTTCTCCATGGATCATCAATGCGGTTAAAATTGAGCGGTTGTACTCTTTCTGATAAGCGACTGTTGGTTTCAGCAATAATACGATTAAGTGCTTGTTCTTCTTTATTACGACGTAATTGATAAACCATTATAAGAGTCATTATTTGGCAGATAATCCATTCCCAGGCGGGTAATATAAGCGCATTAAACTTAACCGATAACCATTGCGCAGCCACCAGTAATAAACATATAGAAATAGAATACGTTGCTGAAAATTGAGGGGGAAACCATTGAAACAATAGAATAGAAAGAGACGCAATTAACAAGGCACCCAGCATTGTGGTGAGGTAGCTTGCAAACTTAAGAAAACGTTTTGACAGCGCACTATGTAATGCATAACCCTGTAATTCTAGTTGTGAGATTCCAGTATCAGCGCGTATGGGCACGGTAAACCCGGGGTGACCTGGTTCAAGAGCGTTGCCAATTAAGATAAATTTATTTTCTATTAAACTGGTGGCTAAGCCTTGCTCTAGTACACGCTGGGCTTTCACGATAGGCACAAAACCATCTTCCATTGAAAAATCGATAACCCCTGTGTTACTGCTTGGTAGGGCTAAATGCACTGAATTGTCTAAGTTCCTTAACTTAGACTGAAATGCAGGATAGGTTTTTGAATCTATTGCCTGTTCTTTATGCCAACGCCTAAAGTGTCCAGCTTGTATGGTTATGGCTGTCATATAGGCTGTATTATTGGCCATACTGGGTAGTTGTTTAGAGCGATGGGTTTGTTTAAGGCGGGTAACTGAATCCACTAATGTAAGGTTTTTAAAACTGTTTTTAATTCGTGTTGAATCTTGTGCTGAAAATGGGGGCAACATGGCACTATGGCCAAATAAATATAGAGCGTGGGGTTTATCCTCATTCAACTTCTTTACCAAGTTTTGTAATAGTCCGGGTGTGTTGCGTTCGGTTTCCGTTGTACTAATTAATAATATGGGGGGCGTGGTTTGTTGATTAGGAATCCACTGAAATAACTGATCGATCATGCCAATATTTGAGCTGTTTAAAATGCCCATGGCCGTTATTGAAGAAAGCCCTGCAATGAGCGCGATCCCTAACAGGATAGGGCGCTGCAGAGGTGTGGTTAGCATGTAGTTCTTTCATCAATAATCCATTCTTTTAAGTGTAGCCGACATTACTTTAAGTGCTGCGGTTGAGGGGCCCATTTGGGACCGTTTAAGCCATTGTTGAGCGTGGAATAGGGTTAAATTTGAATAGTCTGTTTTAGTCGTACTAAGCGACATAACGGGGGGGAGGGATGAACTTAGGCGTGGGTTTTGGTTAATGGCCTGCTCTTACCCCCTACAAGAGTGCAATTATATGCATTAACACTCTTTAAAATAGCCCTTAAAATTACTTGAAAGGCCTATATAACCTAGGCTTAAGTGAATAATTTAAGGGAATGCTTGCTCTATGGCGCCAATAAGTAGCCTATGGCGGGGGGGTTAATTGAGGCTGCCCATGACTAACAGACGCAAACGCCAGTTTAGTGGGGTCTTCACCCGTATTCTTAATGCTATTTGCGTAACGATGGTTGAGTATCTGGCGGCAGCAGTGGTTAAAGCTCTGCTGTGGGATACCGCTACTTGAAAAATCACAAGTCCTTCCACATGTATTTGATGATCCTGATACCCTGTTTTGGCCGTTTTAAGCCCTCTAATTGATTGCTTTTAATGTCCAGGCAGTATTCTGGATAACGCGCATTCTAAATTAACAATATCTTACAGTTCAAAAAATATTATAA
>JAPYOP010000042.1 GCA_029938115.1 Colwellia sp.
TGGTCATGGCCGTGGCAAAGGGCGTGGTTAAGGTGGACGGTGAAGATATTTACCGCAGCGAAAAAATGAAGGTCGGTATTATTTTTAAAGAAGACTAAACCGATTTGATTGAATGGATAAAAGCCGCGGACTGCTAACTCTGAATTTAGATAAGGAGGGGAGGGGAGGGGTTGCGGTTAAGAACAAGCTTTCACGCTTTAAACTCCCTCTGCTATGCCATCTTAAGTGAAAAAACGCTAATATGAGCCAAACGTTTTAAGGATTATAAACAGTGGCTTCCGGCACTCCCCCTTCTAAAAAAATCTCCACCACCGCATTAGCCAAATTATTGGATATGGACCCTAAGCAGCTGTTTGAGTTATTGATTGAGAAAAAATGGATCGTGCGCGAAAAGCAGGTTGATAATAGCAACCTCAATAAGCTCACCAATAAAGGCGTGTTTGAAGGGGGCGAGTATCTTGAAACTAAAAAATTTGGCACCTACATTGTTTGGCCCAGCACCTTAAATGAGCACAGCCTTTTTAAAAAGCAGCCAGCCAAGACCCTCAGTGTGGCAAGTCTTGCTAAATCCAATGGCATCAGCCGCGCACGCATGCATGCCATCTTACAAGAAATGGGGTGGATAAACCTGCATGTACAGGGGTGGCAATTAACGCCTCAGGGCTTAAGTGTGGGAGGGCGGGAGCATCAGGATGAAAAAACAGGTACAAGTTATGTCATGTGGCCCGGTGACGTGGAGCAAACAGAGCACTTTAAAAATACATTAGCGTCTTTATTGGCTGAGAATGTATCCGCAAGCCATGAGTCATGTGCGTGCCTTGATGGTCATATAGTGAAGAATAAGGCGTTGATGATCATCGACAATTGGCTTTACTGTACAGGCCTAGTACATGCAGTGGGGCGTGAGCTGGCGGTTGATAATAGCTTGGAATGTGACTTTTATTTGCCCCAAGGGCAGATCTACCTAGAGTTTTGGGGCAGTGAACATACCCCTGCTTACCTTAAACAAAAAATGGCCAAAAAAGCGCTTTATAAACAGCATGACCTTAATGTAATTGAGCTGCACCAAGAAGACCTTAGCCTATTAGATACGCTTTTACCTAAGCAACTACTGCGCTACGGAATTAAGGTGTTGTAGTTGTGAGGGTATACTTAGTGTGTTTTGTGTACGTAGGTGCTAAATGGCCATGATTGAGCCATTAGTTTGTGCTTACTCAGCCCTTTGATACACTTAAGTCTGCAGTAATCACCTCCACAGGCTTTCAATGGCACACCCGGATCAAAAACCACCCCAGCACTCTCCTTTAGTGCAGTGGTTAAAGAAAAAAGAAAAGTTGTCACAAAGTGAAATTTTACACTTTTTACAAGAAAACAAGGATCGCTTAGAGAAATCCCTTAAGGCCATTCACAATAATGATGTTATCTACCGCCTGACTAACCGGCTATTTTCTGGGGTGGCTTTTTTAGCGGGCGTGATGGACAGAATAAAAGCGCTGGTAGTGGGTGTATTACTAGCTATACCGGCCCCTTTATTTTTTAAAAATGTAATCACCACTCTAACGGGATTGTTTAATTTTAAAGCAGTAGTCGATTTTTTTCGTACTAAAATATACTCCCTTAAACGTGCACCACATAATAATAGAATGGTGCAGCTTATGGATGATGTATTGCATAAAGCCAGTGCCCAAGGGTTAGACGTAAAAAAACACTTCCCTGAAATAGTGAAAAAATTTAAATCAAGAAAAAATCAATTATTACAGCATGCATTTTTTGGCGAATTCAGCAAAAGTTTGTTAGAGCGTTTGTTGGCCATTCCTTTCAAATTTAATCGCTCTTTGTCACCAGTGTTGGCTGATAGTACCTTGTGGCATAAATTCTTTGTTTTTCTTGAGAATAAATACATCTCAGACATAGTGTTAGTAGATGAAAAGCATCATTATTCATTCATAAATGACAGTAAAGATGACAGGGCGTCTTCCCAAGTAGTGCAGCTTTTAAATGAAGCGTCAGCACTAAAAGATTCCGGGCATCGCGTATTTATCATTGGCCATCACGAAGGTTATTTAGGTCCTTATTTTGTACGCAGTATTTTACGTCGGTTAGGGTTCGATAATTTAACCGCAAATTGTAATACCGTAGTGGGTCCACGCATGTTTTCAAATTTAGTGTTAAAAAGTGGTGCCAGTAATGTGGGTAATATATTTTTAACGTTGCCATCAAAAAAAACCAGTAAAGTTAAAGAACCACACTTAGAAGATGCATTGCAAAAGAATGCACGACGTACACAATTTTTAATAAAGCTACCTAACGAAGGTTTAAAGCTCATTGAAGGGTTGAGTTATCAAGAGTTTATGGAAAAAGTAGTCGACTTTAATGAAGAGCGTTTTCTGCTAGCTTGCGATGAATTATTACAAGATGAAAAATACGCTTTGATGAGTTATTTAATCAATAGCGATGTTAAAAATACCCTAGCCGATCTACATCAAGCAGACTACGAGTTATTTAAAAGCGTCATGCATGAGCCATTTTTATTGTTCCCTGAAGGATCACGTTCTTATATCGATAAAAAGGGTGATGTCACCATGAAATATGTGAATCCTAGATTCATGCAAGCGTATCTACGTCCCGACGATGTAATTTTACCGGTGAATTTAGTGGGGGGCTCGGACATTATGCAGGGTTGGCATTTAAGCCCTGCCAAAATGGGATTGTCGGTGGGCAAGCCGATCAATGTCACCGCTAATATGATTGAAAACTATCAAGAGACTGGACTGGACGTTATGCGCAAAATTGCCCAATTGCCGAATATCAAAAAGGTGCATTACAGTGAGGAAATTCAGGCCGGAAATAAAGACGCATTAAATGGCCTTTCTTAGCCGCAGGGTAAGAACGGGTAACGAAGCGTAACGAGGTATTACAAAATAAAGAGTTTTGTATAATGGCTGGTTAAAAAGTAGCCTATTCAGAGTGTTGATCTATAGTGACGTTAAGATTAAGTATCTTGTTAGGAGTAAAAGATATGGCCGCTATAAAAGACTTTTTATGTAAACTTCTGGGTCACCAGCATATAGAGGTTGATCGTAACTACGGCATGCTTAAAGATGATGTCACCTATCGCTGTCGTCGTTGTGGTGATCAATATATCCACTACCATCAATAAATCTTACGCTTGTTCATTATTATAACTGGCGCTCGTTATCATGTATTAGGGTGACGGCGTCTGCTATTTGAATATTTCCGCTTTTAATTATTTTTGCACACAGTCCGCCATGCCCCAACAGAGCCGCTACCGCACCCACACCTAAGGCCTTTTCCATGCGAGAACAAGGGTGACATTGGGCTGTACCTTCAAAAATAGCGTCACCAATGCTGAATATCTGGTGGCGCAAGGCGAAAAGGTTGATATTAGCGATCACTAAATTGCGCCTTAATAGCATCGATGGTCGCCCTCTAAGCCTTTATCCTTCATGGCTTGAAGTTGGGTGACACAAACTATCTCTTGTTTGTGTGCTGGGCGCAGACCAATCCAAGCCAGTTTCCTGGGACTAGTCCTTTAAGGTCGCGGCCTAATAAAAGTCGTTGAGTACTCATCAATATTCCTTAAGTTTCGTTGCACGCTCAACCTTCCCAAGGTATTAGCGCTCAGGTAAAATCGGCCTACATTTTTAAACTGGAATTTGTCATGCCTCCTTTATTTATAGCTGCTGTTGTTGTGTTGGTGTTGTTTTTTGTTTGGCGGTCGCAAAAGGGGAAAAAAGCGGCGGCAGGTAATATTGAAGCTGGACAGGCATTTTTACAGGGAAATCTGAGTGAAGAAGGGGTTAAGGCCACTCCATCGGGGCTGCAATTTAAAGTACTGACGCAAGGCACTGGCACCCAACATCCTAGCGCACGTGATAACGTAACGGTGCATTACCACGGCACCTTGTTAGATGGCAGTGTATTTGATAGTTCAGTGAACCGTGGTGAATCCATCGCATTTCCATTGAATCAGGTTATACCAGGCTGGACCGAAGGCGTACAGCTGATGGTAGTGGGTGAGAAAACACGCTTCTTTATCCCAAGTCAATTGGCCTATGGTAATAGTGGTGCAGGTTTAATCGGACCTGGCTCTACCTTAATATTTGAAGTGGAATTGCTCGCCATCAATGCTTAACACCTTTATTGAATCGTTTCCCCCAAAGCCCAGTGTCCGTTATCAGGACTTAATTGCACAACAACATTTAAGTTTTGATGAGGCACAAACACAGGCCTTAATGGCATTTGATGAACTACATGACATGCTGTCAGGTGCTAACGATAACTTAACGGGTAAGGGAATATACCTGTGGGGGAAAGTGGGGCGAGGTAAAACTTTTTTAATGGATACCTTAGTGGCATCTCTGCCAAAGACTGTGTGTTTGCGCCAACATTTTCATCATTTTATGCGTGATGTGCATAAGCAGTTATCCTGTTTAGCGGGTTCACCAGATCCGCTTAAAATTATAGCGGCCAATTTAAGGTCGCAGCACCAGGTATTATGTTTTGACGAGTTTTTTGTCAACGACATTGGCGATGCTATGTTGCTGGGTCGATTAATGATGTATTTGTTTGATGAAAAAATGATTGTGGTTACTACCAGTAATTGTGAACCCAATGAACTGTATAAAGACGGTTTGCAACGGGATAATTTTTTACCGGCAATTAAAGCTATTTATGAAGATATGCAAGTGTTGCAGTTATCTGGGCCAATAGATCATCGATTACAAGGCTCTACATATAATAAAAGCACTCAAAATAAAGGCTCGCTGAAAAATTATAGAATTCTGTCTAATAATCAAAGTAGTGATGCCGTTATTAACGGTTGGTATGAGAAACTTAACTTAGAACAAAACCCTGGTGAAATAGATATTCTAGGTCGTGATATTCAATACCAGGGGTTATTCAAAAAGCACATTGCTTTTGACTTTAGCGACTTATGTTTAGGCCCAAGAAGTCACTTTGATTACATAGAAATAGCAAAAAGATTTGATGTGATCGTATTGTTAAATGTGCCTGAATTAGGCGGCGCAGTGGGCGAGCATATTAAGGCCCGCGGCACCGAGGATGGTAGTGTGGGTTCGGGCAGTACAGGTGAGCGTCAAGTAATGCTCGCACCCATGGATGATGGGGCGCGGCGCTTTATTGCATTGATTGATGAGTTATATGATCAAAGAATAAAACTGTATTTAAGCTGTGAAGTACCGTTAAACCAGTTATATACTCAAGGCAGTTTGGATTTTCAATTTGAGCGAGCCCGAAGTCGCTTAATTGAAATGGGCAGTGAGGAATATTTGGCCATAAAATCGTTAGATCACGCTGCCAGTGAACCTGTTCTTAAAGGTATAAACCACAATATAATTGAACAGGTTCACGGCACCTAAATAAAGGTGCTCTAAAGCCAGTGGATAATAATCGATATCTTAGCCGCGGAAAGTCAAGCCTATCGTATTAATAGATCACTGAATAAACAGCGTAAATGTAAACTATAATTTCATACAATATTTAAGAACTCTTTCAACATGATGCAGCACGCTTATCACGTTTTAAATACAGTCTTTGGCTACGATGAGTTTCGTGCGCCTCAAGATCAAGTCATTGAGGCCGTTCTTAAAGGCCAAGATGTATTTGTTTTAATGCCCACAGGAGGAGGCAAGTCCCTGTGTTATCAAATACCGTCGTTGGTGCGCCCAGGTGTAGGCATAGTGATTTCACCGCTTATAGCGTTAATGCAAGATCAGGTCAGTGCACTTACCCAAGCCGGTGTACGTGCGGCTTGTATGAATTCAAGCATGAGCAGTGAACATAACTACCAGGTAGAGCAACAAGCCTTAAGGGGCGAATTAGACATGATCTATATCGCGCCTGAACGTCTTACGCTACAGCGTACAATAGATTGGCTTTCTCGATGTCAGTTGGCATTGTTCGCCATAGATGAGGCACACTGTGTTTCTCAATGGGGGCACGACTTTCGCAGCGATTATCTTCAGCTAAGTTTATTGCAGCATACCTTCCCAAGTGTGCCCAGAATCGCACTAACAGCCACCGCCGATGCTAAAACCCGTCAAGAAATTATTGAGCGACTGGGATTGGATAAAGGTCCTGTATTTGTTTCAGGTTTTGACCGACCTAATATTCAATATCGTATTACGCAAAAAAATAACCCTAAGCAACAGCTGCTTAATCTTTTAAAAACCGAGCACTGGGGGCATGCGGGTGTTGTATATTGCCTTAGCCGTAAAAAAGTAGAAGCAACCGCCGCTTGGTTAAGTGAGCAAGGTGTCAATGCTTTGCCTTATCATGCAGGGCTTGATAAGGGTGTACGCCATCAAAACCAACATAAGTTTTTACATGAAGATGGCATTGTTATGGTGGCTACCGTGGCATTTGGCATGGGCATAGACAAACCTGATGTGCGCTTCGTGGCACACTTAGATTTACCTAAAAGTATTGAAGGTTATTACCAAGAAACAGGTCGTGCAGGTCGTGATGGGGAACCTGCAACCGCGTGGATGGCCTATGGTTTAGAAGATGTCATTAAACTTAAGCAAATGATGGCAGGTAGTACGGCTAACGAGCAGTTTAAACGCATTGAGCAACAAAAATTGAATGGTATGTTAGGCCTAGCTGAATTAACGGGCTGTCGCCGCCAAATGTTAATGGGCTATTTTGGTGATGAATTAGCTCAGCCTTGTGGTAATTGTGATAACTGTTTAACCCCAGTAGAAACTTGGGACGGCACAGATGCAGCCCGTAAAGCATTGAGTTGTGTATATCGTACCGAACAACGATTTGGTGTGGGGCATTTAATCAGTGTATTACGCGGTAAAGTTACCGATAAGGTTAAGCAGTTTAATCATCAAAAGGTGAGTACTTTTGGTATTGGTGAAGACATACATGATGCTCAATGGCGCTCGGTCTTTCGTCAATTAGTCGCTCTTGGTTACCTCAATGTTAACTATGATTACGGCCAGCTCTATTTAAGTGATACTAGCCGAGCAATATTGCGTGGCGAAAAATCATTACTGCTAAGAGTTGATACTAAGCAAGTTAAAAATAGTGCATCGGGCAGTAAAAATTCTAAAGCTCATAACATTGCGGATGAAGATCTAGAATTATGGGACGCATTACGGGCGAAACGTAAGCAGTTAGCGACGGATCAGGGGATACCACCCTTTATGATTTTTCATGATGCGACCTTGTTAGAGATTTTAACAACAAAACCAAATTCATTGGATTTGTTCTCCAGTATTGGTGGGGTCGGACAAAAGAAGCTCGATAAATATGCTGAAGAATTTATGGCCGTTTTGCAAACCTTTCACTCTTAACATGAAGGAGTCGGGTGCTGGGTGTAAATCCTGATTTTTCTTATATTTTTCGCAAGCGGCCTAGCGACTTTTCGGAAATAAAAAATTTAATATCTAAAACTAGAACCAGTACCGATTATTAAGTAGTAATCAACCGCCATATAATAACTTAATTAGTCTTAATTAATCGTTTATTAATAATACGTTAGCTTTTTCAAATGAAAAGTTTTAATGCATGTGTGCATTATTTTTCTCTATTGTGTTTTATCTCCCTCGGTTATTTTCTGAACGCGATTAGACCTGTTTGTCTATGGCGAGAAAGTACTGGCTTTCTATATTGTTACTTGCCATGTCATTAATAGGGTCTTTTCGACTCAAGTAGGGTTGTGTAGTACCACTTGCTCATAGTAATAACAATAAAAGCGGGTAATGAATGAATATCAATAAAAAACGGTATACAGGACTGAATGTGTTTTCTCATAAAAAAATCATAGGCCGGCCTTGGTCTAGCGTATGGTTAATGCTAATGGGAACTTTGCTTCTTAGTAGCATGTGTAACGCACAAATGGCGGCAAACTTTAGCGCCAATAACACCACTGTTAATCAGGGTGAACGCGTGAAGTTTACTGATAAATCCACCGGTTATCATGATTGGTGGGAATGGAATTTCCCAGGTGGAACCCCGTCATACAGCGAAGCCAAAAACCCGACTGTTACCTACAAAACCAAAGGAGAGCACAATGTAACGCTTACCATCTGGAGCGGATATTATAAAAATAGAAAGAGAACCAAATCTAACTACATAAAAGTGGGTAGCTCAACGCCCACTCCAGTATTAGAGAAAGTAGATATGGTAATGTATGGCGGTAAAATTTATACGGCCGATCAATCTATTGCTGATCCAACGCAACGCTTTGTGCAAGCGGTGGCAGTTAAAGGCAATAAAATTGTATTTGCCGGCAGTAAGGCGCAGTTAGATGCCAATTACGATTATTCATCTGTGGCGGCGGCTAAAAAAATAAATTTAAACGGCGCGCTGGCGGTACCAGGTTTTCATGATATTCATATGCATCCGCTAGAAGCCGCTGACGACAGCTATACCTGTATTCTAGTAAATCAAAATGAATCATTCATGAATATGAGTCAAATTAAAAGCACTGTGAAAGGCTGTAACTCGGGTGCTCGTGGATTTATATTAGGGTGGGGCCATTCTATTCAAGCTCTGTTGGCACAAAGTAATAGCCCGATTTCTATTCTAGATGCCTTGCAGCCCAACACGCCTGTTGTGATTATGGAGCGAACTTCTCATTCAGCATGGGTAAATAGCGCGGCATTAAATCAAATGGGCATTACCGTTAATACGCCTGATCCATCGGGTGGGCATTATGTGAAAGACCAAAACGGTCAGCTGAATGGAATATTGTTAGACTCAGCGGGTGACTTGGCATTTGATTTTGTTTTAAATGACCCGACTCCCGCCATGGCCAATAAAACCTATGCGGGTTTATCGACTATCCTGGCTAATGTGGCTAAAAACGGTATCACTACATTTGTAAATGCACGTCTTTATTATAAGCGAAAGTATCAAGACTTATGGAAGCGCGCCAACGATAACGGCCTAATTAAATCTCGTGCCCATATGGCGTTATGGGTTTATCCACAAGAAGTAAACGGTGCAGCGTCAACCAGTGCCATTGCCGCACAGGTAAATGAAATTAAAAATATCGCCAGTACTTACAGTAATGGCCTATTGCAGTTTGATCACATTAAATTTTATAGCGATGGCTTAGTGAATAATACCACCGCAGATGTGGTCGACCCTTACTTGGAGCCTTACACCACTAATCTGGGGTTGGGTGTGGATGTGAATAACCGTAATTATGTACCGCTTACGGATATGGCTCAATATATTGCCGCATTAGAGCCTGAGGGTTTCACCGCCATCGTTCACGGTATTGGCGATAAAGGTGTACGTGAAGGCTTAGATGCTATTAAACAAGCCCGTAGTGACAACGGAAATATTTATAACGACAGCCAGCGCCATCGTATTACCCATGTGGAATTTGTACATCCTGATGACATAAGCCGGTTTGCAGCTGAAAACGTAGTGGTCGATGCACAAGTGTCGGGCGAATGGACGTTGCCAAGCGCTCAGCACCCAGAAGAAACATCGTTGTTAGGTAAGAGTCGTACAGATCGCCAAGTGCCGTTAGGAGAGATTTACAACGCCATGAAAGCCGACGTTAATACTAAGGCGACCCTTACTCTAAGCAGTGATTACGATGTATCTAGCTTGTCACCTTTGGTAGGTATTGAACACTCGTTACGTCGTGGTACATACGGCAGCTTACCTAATATTTACGCTTCGGTGGATGCTTATACCGCGAAAGCCGCGTATGCGCTAGGCAATGAAAATACCCTTGGGCAAATTAAAGCAGGGATGTTGGCTGACTTTACGGTGATTAACCAAGATATATTCAGTATTAGTGATATCACCAAAATTGCCCCCAGTGCAACAGATAGCCAAGGGGCGCGAGTCACCAAAACCATCGTAGACGGTAAAGTGGTTTATTCAGGTAACTAATCGAAACGTATAATTTAAAGGATAAAGGAGCAGCCTCAGGGCTGCTTTTTAATGCGTGCTGTACTCTTGGAATAAAGTAAAAGCAAATTCAAAATAACAATATTAAAAATTGCATACACCTTTATTACAAAAATAATTACGAAGCAGCTAAATACAAGATAATAATTAAAATGGTAATAGGGTAAAGTTGAAGAGACTATTCAGTTTACTGATTTTTTACACTGATTGTGTTCGCACATAAAAAGTGAGATTGGGCTTTACTGGATTTGCGCATCAGCTTCATTGAGGCGTTAGATAACAGTGGTTTAGAAAGAGGGGGTTAAAATTAGTCGATCACAGTACATAAAAATTATGTACTGTGACTGATATCGTTGATGGATAAATTTAAGCTGGTTCTGCTTCTTTTTGTAAGCTATTTAAATACCAAGGCATTGCATTATCGATGCCGGCACCAATTTGATGAGTTGGCTCAAAGCCTAATAGTGAGGCTGCCTTACTAATATCCGCTTGAGAATGGCGAACATCTCCATCTCGAAATTCACGGTAAACAACTTCAGGGGCTGCAACACCACCATCAAATTTAACAAGTGAGGAGTGAATGTAGCCTTTTAGCTCATTTAAGGTGGTTCGAACATTACAGGCGACATTATACACTTGGCCGGCGGCTTCACCTTGGGCTAGTGCCGCTAAAATATTGGCCTGCACGGCGTTATCCACATAGCAAAAATCTCGACTGGTTTCGCCATCACCGTTAATGTACAAGGTATCACCTGCAATAATGGAGGCAGTCCATAATGGAATTACGGCAGCATATGCACCTTGTGGGTCTTGGCGTGGGCCAAATACATTAAAGTAACGCAAGCCAGTAGATTTAAAGTTGTATGCAGTTTCGAAAACAGAGCCATAGAGCTCATTTACATATTTAGTAACAGCGTAAGGAGACAGTGGACTGCCAATGATATCTTCTACCTTAGGTAAACCCGGATGATCACCATATGTTGAGCTAGATGCAGCATAAACAAATCCTTTAATACCAGCATCACGGGCAGCGGTTAACATATTTAACTGGCCGCCTACGTTTACATCGTTAGTTGTAATGGGGTCATCCAGTGAGCGAGGTACGGAACCAAGCGCAGCCTGATGCAAAACATAATCACATTGAATAACGGCCTTCTGGCAATCTTCAAAATTACGTATGTCACCCTCAATGAAACTAAAATTGGCCCATTGAGTTGAGCTGACAGCAGATTTTGCTTCATTAAGATTTTTCTGATATCCAGTAGAAAAATTATCCAAACCTACAACTTTTTGGTTTAGCTTTAATAAAGTCTCTAATATGTTAGATCCAATAAATCCGGCCACGCCCGTCACACACCAGGTATATTGATTACGTAATAAGTCAGTTTTTACTTGTTCAAATTTGGTCATGGTATAGTCCTTTATAAACGCCACAAATTAATGCCGCGAGCTTTGAATTCTTCTGCGTTTAGGGTGGCTTTAACATCCATTAAGACCGCATTCGGCTTCAACATTTTTTTGTAATCATCAACCGAGAGGGACTTGTATTGTTTGTGGCTTACACATAATACAATCGCATCGAGATCTGAAAGATCTCCCATAGTGCATAGTGACGTGTCGTAATACTTTTGAGCTTCTTTCATATCGGCCATGGCATCATGAACTAACAAATTAACACCATACGTTTTAAATTCTTTAATGACGTCACCCACTTTAGAGTTTCGTAAATCTGGGCAATCTTCTTTAAATGTTAAGCCTAATATGCCAATTCGAGCATTCTTTACGTTACAACCTGACTGAATCATTCGTTTAACGGTTTGCTCAACAACATGTGTTGGCATTGAATCATTAATGCGTCTGCCAGCTGAAATAACCTCAGGATGGTACCCAAGTTTTTGAGCTTTATGAGTTAGGTAATATGGATCGACACCAATACAATGTCCCCCTACAAGACCTGGGCGAAATGGTAAGAAATTCCATTTAGTACCAGCAGCCTCTAAAACATCAATAGTGTCTATATTCATTTTTGAAAAAATTATGGATAATTCATTCATTAATGCAATGTTTAAATCACGTTGAGTATTTTCAATAATTTTTGCAGCCTCGGCTACCTTAATTGAAGGTGCTCTATGCACGCCTGCTGTTACAACGCTTGAATAAACATCCGCGACAATATCTAATATTTCAGGAGTTTGACCAGACACAACCTTAGTGATTTTTGTAAAGACATGCTCTTTATCACCAGGGTTTATTCGTTCTGGTGAATACCCTACAAAGAAATCCTTGCCACATATTAAGCCGCTGTACTCTTCAAGCACAGGAACACAATCCTCTTCAGTGGCACCAGGGTACACAGTAGACTCATATACAACGATATCCCCATGTTTTAGTTGTGAACCAACACTTTTAGAAGCACTAATTAATGGAGAAAGATCTGGTTGGTTCGCATCATTAATAGGTGTTGGAACAGCGACAATATGAAAATCTGCCAGCGCTAGGTCTTTAGCATTGGATGTAAATGTAATATTGGTGTCTATCAGCTCATCAGTTGTGACTTCTAATGTTCTATCTTTATCGTCTTGTAGTTCTGTAATTCTTACTTCGTTAACGTCAAAGCCAATAACTGAATGAGAGTTACCAAATGCAACAGCGACTGGGAGTCCTACGTAACCAAGACCAATGACAGAGATTTTTCGGTTTATCATTATGATTTATTCCCTTAAAAATATAAATTCAATCAGAACTAATAATAAAGTATTGAGTTGGTAGTATTTAAGTACTGGTTTTATATCTGAATATATATTTAACATGATTAGATCATGATTATTTCTTGAAAAGAAAATAATCACACGTATAGTGCAAATCCGATAAAGTGCTAATAAAGAAAATTAATAATTTATAATTATTTTTTTTGGGAAATAAGTATTAGTTTTGTATTGCCGTATAGTAAACGTCACTAGAGTAATGTGATGGTAATAACAAAAATATATATTTATAAAAGCGACAATTTCAAAGCAAATTCCTAGTTATAAAGTACTGGTAATTATGTTGTCTAAATAATCAAGGACGATGATGTGGCTACAATAAGACTATTTAATAATCACCTTCGACTTCAATTTGTAATACTTGCGGTTCTAGAAGCATTCGCATTTTTTGTTTCAGTCTACGGTGCCGCTTTAGTTCGGTTTCAAGAGACTGAGTTTGAATATACTAATATCGTTGTTGATTATAATGGTGGTGATATAAGTACAATCGCACCAATATATACCGGCGTAATGATGCTGTGCATGGTCGCCCTAGGTCATTATAAAAGTCAGCAACACTTCTCTCCAAGTATGTTTACCGAAACAATAATTAAAGTATTAGTGTCGTTAACATTGGGTTCAATTACCTTGATGATAATCTTTTATATGATACCAAGTGTTCACATGGGGCGTGGGTTTCACTCTTTAGCTTTAATGTTGTCATTCTTAGGAGTGATCTTTGTAAGAGCATTTTTCTTTCAGTTTATTGGCCAAAACGTTTTAAAAAGAAATGTATTGGTAGTTGGTGCAGGATCTAGAGCTAAAACACTTATCGATGAGAAGGGGGGCTCACATGATGGCGTTAGTTACAAAATTGCAGGGTACATTTCGGTTAAAAATGAAACGGTTGCAGTCCCTAAAAGCCAGGTTTTGAATGTTCATTCTGAAGATATAGCAAAATATGCTTTAGATAACGAAGTAGATGAAATCATTCTGGCTATAGAAGATCGCCGTAATAGCTTTCAAAATGATGAGTTAATTAAATGTAAGTTAGCGGGTATAAAAATAATTGACCCAGTATGTTTTTTGGAAAGGGAACAAGGTAAATTAAATATTGAAATGTTGCATCCAAGTTGGATGATTTATTCAAATGGTTTTAACCGAAGCGATTTTAAGCGTTTTTCTGCAAGATTATTCGACATAGTTTCAAGTTTAATAATATTAACAGTGATGACTCCAGTTATGATTTTAAGTGCATTTTTGATATCACTTGAATCTGGATTTAAACACTCAGTATTTTATAAACAGGTTCGAGTGGGCTTGGATGATGTACCATTTACATTGTTAAAATTTAGAAGTATGAAGATAAATGCTGAGAGCAATGGTAAAGCGGTATGGGCAAAAAAAAATGACGACCGCATAACGTTCTTTGGCCATTTTATTAGAAAAACTCGTATAGACGAACTTCCACAAATTATAAATATATTCAAGGGTGATATGCGCTTAATTGGGCCGCGTCCTGAAAGGCCTGAGTTCGTAGATGATCTGGCCACCAAAATCCCGTATTACAATAAACGTCATACAGTGAAGCCGGGCTTGGCAGGATGGGCACAATTGAAATACCCATATGGAGCAACAGAACAAGATGCTTACGAGAAACTTCAATACGACCTATATTATGTGAAAAATCATAATATAATTATGGATTTTTTTATACTATTGCAAACAATCGAAATTGTAATAATGGGGAAAGGAGCCAGGTAGAATTAAATGGATTCAACTAAATTTTTAGTAAGCTATCCATTTAGTTGGTTTGTATTAATATTGTTGGCAACAGTGGTACTAACTTGTATTAAGAGATTAAAGTTAGCAGTATTAATAGGTGGAGTTACGGTGCTACTAGGGTTTAGCCTAACTTCTAATGGATCAAAAATGTGGTTGGAGTCATTAGTTTATAACTTTGAAAGCGAACAAAGAATTTGTAATTCTAGTAAATTACCCTCTGAGGCTATTCTACTCCCAGGAGGTGTTTTTTTAGTCGGTGATACTGTAAATTTAACATTTTGGAGTAAATACAGGGTTGATAAGTATCTGTATTACTCTAATTCAATAACCAAGTTGCATATACCTGGTGGTGAAAAATTTAAAAATAAGCTTGAAGGGGAATATATTCAAGAGTATTTAATTAAAAAAAAACATGATAAAACAAAAACTATAATTGGAAAAGGCTCTCATTCAACCTACGAGAATTTTTCAGAGATTATAGCTGGTCTAGACCTTGACAAAAAATATGTGTTATTTACATCAGACTGGCATGCTTATCGTGCTTATTCAGTTGCAAAAAAAATGAACATAAATGTTTGCATTATTAAATACAATAGTCCTCAACAAGATCTTACACTAAAAGAAAACCCATGGAGATTTAAAGCAGCTATTAGGGAATACTTAGCAATAGCATGGTATTTCTCAAAAGGTTGGATTTAGGGAAGATATGAAATTAATTATACTCACTATCGGATTTATACTTTTATCGGCATGCAGTCAAAAGCCTATTTTAGAGCATGGAAGTATTATCAGTAATAGTCACAAAGCATTATCAACGATCAGTGCTTACTACATCGGTGTTGATGATGTACTGGAAGTCAATGTTTGGAGAAACCCTGAAATTTCAGTGACAGTTCCGGTACGTCCAGATGGAAAAATATCAGTGCCCCTAGTTGGAGATGTACAAGCTGGCGGTAAGATGCCAATGGTTGTAGCCGAAGATATTAAGGAACGATTAGCTAAATATATTAGAGAGCCACAAGTAACCGTTATTCTTACCGAGCTGCGTAGTCATGAGTTTGTATCTAGGGTTCGCATCACTGGTGCAGTTCAATCGCCAGCGTCACTACCTTATCGTCAAGGAATGACAGTACTAGATGCAATATTACAGGCAGGTGGATTGAATGAATTTGCCTCAGCGAATAGTGGAAGGTTATATCGAAAAAACAAAAGTGAAACAGTTCAATATGATGTATACCTTAAAGATATTCTTAATTCTGGCGAGCTTGAAACAAACTATGAACTAATGCCTGGCGATATTATCTCTGTTCCAGAGAGGTTGTTTTAGATGGATGTGCAAATGTCTCAAGTTGATTTGGTTAAGTTTGCACTTATAAAAACGTGGCAAATGAAAAAGATAGCGCTAATTATTTTTGTTTGCGTTTCTTTATCAATATTAGCGGTAGGTTGGTTTTGGCCTAGGGTGTATATATCCGAATCTACTATATTAGTTGATGAGTATAATATATTAACACCATTGATGAAGGGTACAGCTGTCGCTACAAGCGTTAAAGATCAAGCGAAAAATGCTAGGCAATTGCTTACAGGTCAATATGCAAAAGAACAATTTGTTGAATTTACATCGTTAGATTTAGTTGGCGAGTCAGAAATAAATATAGATCGTATCTGGGGGCAGGTTAAATACAAAACAAAAATTGAAAATGCCGGAAAAAATGTTATTAGAATTAAGTATAAGAGCTCAGATCCAAAAGAAGCACAAAAGTATGCTGCATTTTTTACAGATTTATTCATAGATGAAAGTATCAAAGATAAACGTAGAGAAAGTGAAGCAGCCTATAGTTTTATTGCTGGTCAAGCTGAAGAGTATCGTGAGAAATTAAAAGAATCAGAAGAATCCTTGAAAAACTTTAGATCGGAAAATCTTGGGGCTTCACCAGATAGTGCCGGCACTGTGAATGCTCGTATATTAGAGCACCAAAGAACTATCGAACAAACACAGTTGGAAATAAATGAAATAGAAATCCAAATGAAAAATATAAAGGATCAATTATCTGGTGAAGCAGCTGTGTCGGCTCATTTAACAGAGGAAGGGCAATTGCAGAAGCGTATATCCGCATTGCAAGGGCAGTTAGATACTTTAAGGATGACATACTTAGATAGCTATCCAGATGTCATTATTGTACGGGGGCAGATATCAGCTCTTAGGATGAAGATGGTAGAT
This sequence comes from Colwellia sp., assembly GCA_029938115.1. Classification (GTDB taxonomy): domain Bacteria; phylum Pseudomonadota; class Gammaproteobacteria; order Enterobacterales; family Alteromonadaceae; genus Colwellia. The sequence goes on from JAPYOP010000042.1 coordinate 16,678, forward strand.
GTTAGAAAGCAAGATAAAAAAATAATAGTGAATGCTGGTAATCTTAACCCACTTTTTCAAGAGTTACGTAGTAATTTCTCTCAACTTAAAACACAAGGAGCAGCATTGTTTACTCGTTTAAAGGCGACAAAAAACTTGTTGATTGATGAAAAAAATAGAGCGATACAAATAAATACAGTGGGTGCTGTACTTGCGCAACTGACTAGGGATTATGATGTAAACAATGATTTGTATCAAAAGTTACTCAGACAAAGAGAAACCGCAAGAGTGTCAATGAATATAGATATTGCTAATCAAGGATTAACTTTAAAAATACAAGAATACCCGCACGTACCCATACGCCCGATTGGGGTACGTTTAGTACATATCGCATTTCTAGGGTTGGTTATGGCAATTTTTTTGCCGTTAGGAATGGCCTATTTGCTGGTTATGTTTGATGGTAAGATCCGATCAATTCAACAGTTTCAAAAAATATCTAATGCTCCTGTTTTAGGTGTAATTTCTAAATTTAATAGTACGGAATTGTCACGGTATAATTTATATTGGATGGCAGTAGTTATAACTATAATTGTGGGTGTGTTATCAATCTACGCTTACGTGTCTTGGCTAAGAATTATTTCTTAGGGAGTGCTGTGTGAATAAGTTAGAAAAAGCAATTTCCTTGACAATGTCAGATGAAGTATACATAAATAAAATGTATGGAAGCTATGATTCTAGTAAATCGATGAAAGATATTGCATTGATGGATGATATGCCAGCTTTGCAAAATCAGGAGTTAATAGATAAAAAAATTGTGTTTCAAGGATCTGAACAAGAAGAGTTAATTCATAAACTAAGAGATATTCGTACTTTACTTAATAAAACCAAAAATAAAAATTTAGTAATGATAGCTTCGGTTGAAAAAAATAGTGGAACAAGTTTTTTTGCACGTAATCTCGCGGCTATTTCATCCTTCGATTCATCTAGAACCTCGCTATTAGTTGACTGCAATGTTGACAATCAAAATGTAGCAAAAATATTTAATTTACAGGATTCATTAGGTCTTATTGACTATATATATGATTCAAAAATAGATGAAGCAGACATAATAAATAGTGTAGGGATTATGCGTTATCGTTGTATAACAGCGGGAATACTGAAATCAGAAAGTGAAGAATATTTCATGCACCCGAGATTTAGGTCGCTACTTACTGGTTTAAAAAATCGTTATAACGACAGAAATATTTATATTGATTCACCACCTTTACTTGAATCTTCGAACGCAAGGATTTTATTGGAATTGTGCGATCAAGTTATACTTGTATCTCCATTTGGTAAGCTTAGCTCAAAAAAACTAGAGAATGCCTCAAAATTAATTCCAAAAGAAAAGTTTTCTGGAATAGTTATTAACGATTTTATTTAGCAATATGAAAAATATTTTGTTGGCAGTGTGTTTTATTCTATTTTCAGATGTGGGGTACTCAGCTACAAAAGGAATTGCTAATATGACGGCAGGTATAAGCTCTGATAATGATAGTTTATACAAAGGAATAACTGCAGATTATATAATTGATTCAGAGAGTGCTTTTCAGAATTGGAATGCGTCCTCGCAATTTGAATACTCATCAGCAAAAAATAGACCATCCGTTATTAATGGTCATCAGTATTTATATACAGATTCAGTTTTTAATATAAATGCGTACCATCTATTTAAGCTACCATCACCTTTTTGGATTTTTGACTCAGGAGCAAGCTATAAGCAAACAGGTGAATTAGATATTACTGGTAAACGATTATACGGTTGGAATACATATTTTGGGCCAACGTTTAATCGAAAACTTCGATCAGATATAGATCTAAAACTAAATGCAAGTTTTGGTAGTCAAATGATTAACCAAGTAGGTAGTGAAGATAAGCGCATAGCGTTCACACTAAGAAAATATTTTAATCGCGTGACATCCATATTGTTATTTTTCAAGAATGAATGCGTTGATTATGACGATAAAGAGGAAGTAGATACATGCAATAATACTACTTCTTTCGGTTTTAACCGTAAAACAGCAAACACAGACTATAAACTTTCGATAGGACAGGCTGATACGAAAGATAAAATTGAAAGAATATATACAGTTCAAGTTAAATATGGGCTTAGTTTGACTGATACGATAAGTATTATAAGTGAAATTGAGGCGTTATCACCGAGAACAACTTTGGGGGCAAGCGATGATACTAATCTAGTCAGCGCATCTAAGGTGGAAAGGCAGATTATTTCATACTATAAAAGCCTTAGTCGGCTAGATATATCAGCTACAGCAGAAAGAGTTAAAATTCCAAAGTTAGACGAAGAGTTAAAGTATCAGTTATCTTCAAGCTACTTGATTAGTATCAAGCAATGCCACTCTTGCTCAATAGTATTTGAATACCAGAAGAATATAAAAATAGAAGGCAATTGGCGAACCTGGATGGTAGGAGCTACTTACCCTCTAAAAAGGCATTGGAATACCTTACTCTCTATAAGAAAGACAACCCAGTATTTTGGTGAAGATTTTACTAGTCTAAATATTCAACTTAATTATCAGGGTCTACCAAAGATATTGAGCCGATAGTAGGCAGGGAAAGATTTATGTATTTGGAACACTTTGGATTAACAAGGGCACCTTTTCAAATTGCCCCGGATGATCGATTATTATATTTAAGTAAAAAACATGCTAAAGCACTCGTATATATGGATTATGCAGCGTGGCAGCCCGACGGCTTCGTTGTTGTTACTGGTGAGATAGGTTCAGGGAAGTCAACGTTAATTAAGCGATTACTGAGAAGAGTTAAAGGAAAAGCAGTGTGCTTTCACCTCCCGTTTACAAATTTAAAGGATAATGAATTATTGGCATTCATGGCAAGGCAAACGGACATACGCGTATCCTCAGATGATAAAGTATCAATTATTTATGCGTTAACTGACTACTTTAAAGAAATAACTTCGACAGGAGTTCCATGTGTATTGGTAATTGATGAAGCACAAAACTTAACACCATCAAACCTTGAAGATATTAGGATGTTGGCTGGTTTAGAAGGGCCAAATGGAACAATGTTGCGAGTAGTAATGCTTGGTCAACCCGAATTTATGAATACGGTTAATGCCTCAGAACAATTAAGACAAAGGGTTAAGCTACATTATCATTTAGTTGGTTTAGACCTAGTAGAGGTTAATAGTTATATTGATTACCGGCTTGAGCTGTGCGGGTTACAAAATAGCACGTTATTTAATGATGAATTAATAGAGTCAATTTTTAAATTATCTAATGGTATTCCACGATTAATAAATAAAATATGTGACTCTTTGTTAATGTGTGCTTTTTCAGAAGGTCGAAAAACCCCGCAGATTGATGATTTCGAAGAAGTAGCTCAAGACTTAATGATGATTCCTGTCGAAGACATTTACTCAAAGTTAACGGAAAGAAACAGTGAAGTAGATTACACAAACAGCTTAGATCGTATTGCCACCGCGCTTGAAAAGATTAGTGGTCAATTTGATAAGCTATCAGTCGATCCAGATAACAAGAAAGAACGTAGTTTTCTTGGATTACGAGCAGCCAAATGATGAAGCAATCAATAGTCTATATGTTTCACGCCATTGGTTCAGATAATGAGCTATTAGGCAGTGATCCCCATTACTCATTCAGTCTTGACAAGTTTGAGCAGTTTATCCGCCAGTGTGGTGGTTGTGGATCATTAAAAGACTCGATTTCTGGTGGTGCAGATAAGAACATAATTACCTTTGATGACGGCCATATAAGTAACTTTAAAGCAGCGCAAATAATTAAAGACACAAACGGTGGCACAGCTGATTTTTTTATTAATCCAAATACAGTATCGACTCCAAATTTTCTTAGCTGGAGCCAGTTGCAAGAAATGAATGGCATGGGAATGAGTATTCAATCTCATTCACTGGATCATCTTTATCTATCCGACATGACAATGGATGAGCAGAGAAGGCAATTAGAAGTTAGTAAGAAAACCATCGAAGATAAACTTGGTTTAGAAGTTACAATTTTAGCGCCACCAGGAGGGCGCTTTAATAAAGATACTATTCAGTTATGCCATGAGCTTGGTTATAAGCATTTATCAGTTTCGGAGCCAGGGAAGTGGTCTTCAAGCTACATTTCAAAGCGTGTTGCAGTTTATCAAAATACTGATGTAGAGGAACTATTAGGCTGTAATAAAATATTAAGTCCATACCTTATTAGTCAAATTTTGAAGTATAGGATTACGGGAATAGCTAAGTCGGTATTCGGTAATCGCTCTTATGATCTTATTCGTTCTAAGATACTAGGTGGATCTTTATGAATATAGTTATATTCTGTAGTTTGTTGGCAGTTATATATACCTTCATAGGCTATCCAGTTTGGTTATACTTTAAAGAAAAGATAAATAGACGGGCGCGAAAGACATGTGATTATGGAAATAAAAAAATATCTGTCGTTATGGTGGTGTGTAACGAATCATCGGTCATTGAAGATAAAATCAAGAATATTTTTTCTTTTGATTATGACCCGAAGTCTATCTTCCTAATCATTGTTGATGATGCCAGTACAGATGGGACAACGGATATTATAAGAGGGGTTAATGACGATCGAATTACATTACTACAAAATAAAAGTCGATTAGGTAAAGCTGCAGGTATCAATAAAGCAATGTTAGATGTGAATACAGAGCTTGTACTTTTACTTGATGCCCGACAAAGAGTGACTTCTAATGCACTTAAGGATTTATCTTCTTGGTTCTACCCTGGTAGCCGAGTGGCCGCTGTAAGTGGTGAATTGAAGTTTAATAAGAATGAATGTGGATCATCAACTGGAATGGATGCTTATCAAAAATATGAAAAGTATATCCGTAATACTGAGGCAAAAGTTTACAGTGTTCCTGGCGTATCGGGTGCAATTTACATGCTGCGCCGAGATCTATTTGAAGAAATACCTGAAGATACAATTTTGGATGATGTATTGATTCCTATGAATGCAGCCAAAGAAGGCTATTGGGTCGGTTTTGATGATCGAGTAATAGCTTGGGATGTTTCAAGTGACGACATGGTAAGAGAAAAGCGTCGGAAGACACGAACATTGAACGGCAACTACCAGGTATTATTTCGCAATACGAGCTGGCTAATCCCTGGCGTGCATCCAATCTGGTTTCCGTATTTGAGTCATAAGATTATGCGCTTGACAGCACCATTCTTAGTTATTTTATCCATATCGCTATCTATGATAATAGCGCTTAAAGGAAATATGCTCTATATGGCACTAGGGGCGTCCCTTAGTTTTGGTGTTTTACTATACCCATTAAGTCTATATTTCAATTTTATTAATAATAATAAAATTTTAAGAATAACTGTTTCGTTTGTAGCGCTAAATTGGTTTAACCTATTAGGTTTTTATCAGTATTTATTTTCACCTAAGGTTCAATCATGGAAATAACAAAACAACCTTGTAAGATCCTTATTATTACAGATAATTATGTCGGAATTCCGGGTGGAAGTGAAAGGCACTTATTGAATTTTTGTATGAGCTTATCTAAAGACTTTGATGCTAGTGTGATACAGCTCCATCCTAGGGGGAATCCATATTTCAAAGATGCTGGGTATATTAAGGATAATGTTAAGTTATTATCATTTCGACTCTCTACATTAAAATCCTTTCGATCACTAAAATGCATTATCTGGACTTACAAACAAATATTAAGTTTTAAGCCTGATGTAGTCATCTCGTACCATGAAATGTCAGATCTTCTAAATATAGTTGTATCTACCCTGCCATTTACTTCACATAAAACTGTTTCAAGTAAGCGTGATATGGGTCTAAAATTGAATGGGAGTCTAGGTTTTTTGATGAAAATGATAAATAGAAGATTCTCGGCCATTACAGCGCCATCTAAAAGCATTATTAATTTAGTAAATTCAGAATTTAATGGTAGATCTGAATTTACACATGTAATCCCTAACGGTTTAAATTTAGCAGACTATGGTCAAGAGTATTCGCAACGAAACCATCTAAAAGAAAGGCTAGGATTACCTGTTAATAAGAAAATAATAATCACTATAGGATGGTTAAGGCCAGGGAAAGGGCATGAGTACTTATTAAAAGCATTTAGTAAGTTAAATAATAAGAACGATTTGTGTTTGGTATTGCTTGGTAGAGGGGAAGATAAACAAAAGTTGGAGGATTTAAGTGTTGAATTAAATATTGTATCCAATGTGATATTCGCAGGTGTACAGGGTAACGTAAATGAATGGTTGTCGGTATCTGATGTTGCAGTCTCTTCAAGTCTATCAGAGGGGCTCTCAAATGCACTTGTGGAAGCGGCTGCGTCACAACTTCCAATCGTTGCCACTAATGTAGGTGGTAACCCTGAAATTGTTGAAGATGGTGTTAATGGATATTTGGTCAAGAGTCAGTCCTCAGATTCACTATTAAGCGCATTATTATTATTATTAAATGACAATAATAAAATGATGCTTATGGGGCAGAATTCAAGGATAAAAGCGGAAAAGGAATTTTCTATTGAAAAAATGGTCTCGTCATTAGAGTCTTTATATTTGGAAGTGAAAGATGCCCCGTATTGCTAATAAAGTTTTACATGTACGTTCAACAATTGGTATGTACGGAGCAGAGCAGGTTATTCTTAATATTGCCAGTATTGGATATAAATGTAGTTTTGATACAGGTGTTTTGGTTATTGAAGGTGTAAATATAGAGGCAAGTGAACTGCGTAATAATTTATCATTAATTAAGTCAAAATATAATTTTATTGTTTCGCAAAAACGATTCGACATAAATGTTATTAAAGAATTAAAAAAGATAGCAAAAACTGTAAGCATTGTTCACACTCATGATTATAAATCACTAATACTAACGTCAATATCTTTGGCGTTTACTAAAACTAAAATTGTACATCATGTACATGGTTCACTTGGTAATACCATATCTGAAAAAGTGTATGCATATTTAGAGCGCATATTTATGTTAAACGCCAATAGAGTAATTACAGTTAGTAATGATCAAAAATTAATTATACAGAATAGAATCGGCCTAAAGAATAAAGTTATACAGATAGATAACGGCACAACAATTTACAATAAAAATATAACCAGTAAAAAACAGAGTGATAAGTTTTTGATGGTAATGGCTGCACGATTTACTCCAGAAAAAAATCATAAAAAAGCGATTGATACAATCTCTATACTTTGTGCTAAAAATTACCCGGTAGAGCTTGTATTGCTAGGTGATGGGCCTGAGTTAGAAAATATAAAGGAGTATGCAAAGAAGTGTGGTATTGATAAATCTATAAAGTTTATTGGATACACAAGGGATGTTAAGAAATGGCTTGATGAATCGAAGCTAATGTTGATTACCTCAGTAACAGAGGGGCTTCCGATGTCTATGTTGGAAGCCATGTCATCCGGTTTACCTATAGTAAGTACACCAGTAGGTGAAATCCCAAATATTCTTAAGAAATCCAAAGGTGGATGGACAGCTGAAAGTGAGGAGCATATAGCCAGTATAATAGAACGCTTAATTAACAATCCAGAAGTATTGGCAGTTGCAGGTAATGATGCTTACGATTTTTCAAAATTTAATTTAAGTACCGAAAATCAAATAAGTAAAATTGAAGCTATCTACAATGATGTTATTGAGGGGGGGGGGTGAGTGCTCTATCTTATAGTCTATCGGGGTCACCGTTTAAAACAAATTGGCCCCTACTATTGCTAATTTTTATTATGCCACTTCGGAATATTCAGTTGCAGTATATTCCTAATTTAGGTGGTGGGCTTAATATAATTAATGTTCTTTTTTTACTTTCACTATTTCATTCTTTCATATATGGGCAAAAACTGGAGGTTAAACCCTCAATTAACGGGTTGCTAGTCTGGTATATAATTTCCTCTATTATTGCACTCGCCTTTGGGTACTCGTATTTAAATAGTGGCACCGAAGGTTTATGGAAGGTAATGAAAGATTCACTCATTCCAATTTTTTTGGTATTTATTGTGCAAAGAAGTGTGTTAGATGACATCCAGTGGCGACGAGTTATTGTCGCAATGTTACTACCGCTACCATATATGATGAAAGTTGTTTGGAACCAATACCTATCAGTATCATCTTGGCATTACTCCGACGATTTACGGATTCAAGGTACGTTCATGGATTTGGGTGCCAATGAGATGGGTGCCTTCTCGGCAATGATGGCCATGATTACATTAGGGTGCTTGCTCACTTGCTGGGGTGTAAAAAAGTATAGGTATGTTTTGTGCCTGCTCTTTTTTTGCGCTTCGCTTTGCCTGCTATATTCATACTCAAGAGGAGGGTATATATCATTTTTATTAGGATCTACCTTTATAGTTCTTAATTTTAAAAAACGAAAAAAAATAATTTTTCCTTTGCTAATAATTGTTATTCTGTTTTTGTGTAATTTACCAAAGTCAGTTGAAGAACGATTTTCAACAATTAATGCATCGGATGAGGAAAGAGACGAAAGTGCCGACTCTAGATTCGTATTTTGGGGTATAGTTTTAAATAAATATATGGAGCGGCCAATTCAAGGGTTTGGCTCTTATACTGCTCAGGATAAGCGAATCAATCCTCATGAAATGGATACACATAATTATTATGTGAAAATGTTAGTTGAGAGAGGACTTATTGGATTCATTACGTTTCTATTTTTATTGCGAGCGTTTAAAAAATTAATTAATGAAAAACTTAAATCAAATACTAAGGATATTCTAAAGCAAGGTGTAACCTTGGGTATGTTGGGTGCATGGTATGCGTTAATACTAGGGAATATGTTTGGTGATCGGTTTTCACATTACCCAATTTCAACTAACTTATGGGTAATAATATCCTTGATTTCAATTATACCTTCTAATACAGATGAGGAATTAGTTCTTGATATGGAGGAAAAGAAAATTTAGTGCTTATAGAAAACAGCCTTCGAAAAACTAACTAAACTAAGAATGAAGTGATATGGAACTATTAAACAAAATAATACATAAAACCCTAAAAAAAATAGTATCTGAACTTAGATTATGGAAATTTATAGCAAGTAAAAATAAAATTTCAGTGTTAACCTATCATGGTATTACAGGGGGTGACTCAAAAATAAATGACTTTTGTTTCGTGTGTAAATGCGACTTTGAAAAACAAATGGAATTTATATCTAAGAACTTTGAAGTTAAAAGTGCCGAGGATGCATACTTTAAACAACATGATAAAAGAAAGCCGATTGCCGTAATTACCTTTGATGATGGTTTTTTTAATAACTATAGTCACGCGTTTCCAATATTAAAGAAATATAATATTCCGGCTACAATTTTTCTTTCTACAAGTTTCATTGATTCAAATAACACCATTTGGTTCTGTAAAATAATTCAATATATTGAATCAAGAACTGATGAGGTAGTTATTTGGAAAGGACAATCTATTTCAATTAAAACAAGTAGTGATAAACGGTTAGCATCTTCTATTATTCAGGCTGATATCAAGAAGTTACATCCAGCTGAAATTAATGGTGAACTTAATTGTTTATATGGTTTTTCAGGTAATATAATTGATTACACTAAAACATCATTTGGTATGCTAACTAAAGAATCCATTAAAGAGATGCAAGATTCAAAACTCGTTACATTTGGGGCTCATACTCATAATCATGTAATCCTTTCTAGGTTAAGTGAAAATGAGTGTGAATTAGAAGTAACAAATTCTATAGAGAAAGTTAAAATTTTAACCGGAAAAGAATGTAAAATGTTCGCTTATCCAAATGGTGGTAAAGATGACTATGATGATAGACATAAATTACTTTTAAAGAATTTAAATATAGATTTAACATTTAGTATGAAAGATGGGCTGTCATCAAAAAATGATGATTTATTTGAAATTAAACGATTATTTATCTCGTCACATATAAGTATGAAGCAATTTGCAGCTCAGGTGCACGGGTACTAGTATAGTGGATATAATATATTGATGGGGGATGTAGAGATTGTTAGGAGTAAGAATATTAAACATTCCGATGATTATCTAGCCAGTAATAACACAGTGTACGCTCTAAATATCGGTATCTACAACGTTTATTGATGTAACTATAAAGTCGAAACCTAAAATGCACGCATAGATTTAATGGCTGTAGATATGGATTTAAAATTCATCACTGTATAATGCATTCACTGGATCATTGATCAATAGACTGGGTTGTGTAATCTAAAAATTAAGAGTGGTAAAATAACTTTATGTTTCGACTGAGCTATTTAAAATTTATTACTTCCGTTCATACTGAATATTGTTAAGTTGGCGTATCAGTTGATGTACTGATAAGTATCAAGATGTTCGTAACAAGCCAAGAAAAACTTTAGATTAAATTTATACGTGATGATGTTTCTATATTTTCAGGGGATATTAAATGATGCTGTTAAGTTTACTTTAAAAGATACAAAATATTAGCTAATATTGAATAATGACTTTATCGATGGTTTGTATTTTCTCCATGAATGAATAGTGAAATTTAGAAATCTTCCAGATAAATTATTATTGTAATGGACTATATTTCCAACGTTATTTTTATTTGGATGCCATCTTTTTATCCACATAGGGCTGGTCACTAAATTCATATTTTTAATAGCATGTGTATTTATAGCGTGCTCTAAAAGCTTTAGTATTAATATGCTGCCTGGTGAATATTTAGAATGTTCATGGCTATGTGATACCTTATGGATATATAAAGTTTCTCCCATGTGAAAACCTAGAGCTGTAGATAATACCTGCTCTTTAGATTTTAGTTTTGCGACAAACATATTTTTACTACCAAAGTTCTGACATATATCAGAGTAAACCTTTCGTAACCTTGAGTTACTGCTTATTGCTACGCCATCTTCTCCTTTCCAAGACTGACCTTCGAATTCTATAAAATTGTCCAATGACTCTGGCAAGGACGGTGAGTTTATGGTGAATTGATAGTCCCCAAAAGATTCAGTGAATTTTCTTTCAATCCTATTTAAATTCCGGATGTGTTTTTTAGATACTATTTTTGAAATATTTTGCCCATAATCGGTTTTAAAGTAGGATGCGTCACCACAGTATTCAAGATTAGGCATGCCTGATTCAATATTTCTTATTGAGAATCTAGACCACTTATTACCATATTCTTCTTTAATTTTATGTATAAGCTCTTCAATTATAGAGGGTTTCTCTAATATCTCATCTGGAAATTTAATTAAATTAATGTGCTTATGAAACGGATAACCAATTTCACCCCACTTGAATACGAATTTTTTAACCGTGAATGTTGATATTGGTAATATGAAAATTGGTATTTCATAGCTATATAAGATTGCAAAACTCACTTTTTCACGATTAAATTCACTCTCTAAAATTGGGAATATGTATTGCCATTGATTTGCAGCAGGGTAATTTTTTAATGCTACAATCTGTTTGTAAGTTGATATAATTGTATTTTTATTGTGTTTGAAATCAATAATCTTCCAATTATAGTTGTTAGTCATTATATGGATCTCTGGCCATTCAGGTATCGATATAATCCTGGTAGATATCTGTGTATTACTTCAGCAGTTATTATGGCAGTTAATATTGTTGCGACAATTGAAGTTATCCATAAGAAAATCAACCCTAATTCGCCTTGAAATATCCCTGTCATAAATAATACTTGTTTCATTAATATAATTATTGGGAAATGGAATGCATGCAAGAAAAATGCATAACCAGAGTGATTAACTAAATATTTAAATACCCCATTTAGGTATATCTTCATGTTGATAGCCAGTGTGATTATAGCAAGACTGCCTATTATTCTTAAAAATAATTCATAGATGTTTTCAAATGGCATTTTTCCGTTATATGCAGCAGGTGTATATATGCGTACTAAGACCATTATGATGAATAAAATAATGCTTAAATTAAGCCACTTAAGATTAGTGGGTATATTTATATTTACCTTTTTAATGCCAATATATAAACCAAAATTGAAGAAAGCAATTACCTTGAAATTGAAAAATATCCATGGACTATAGTCCATAGCCCATAATAAAAAAGGAATTATAACCACAATTGCACCAAATTTTTTTATTGCTGGAATAATTATGGGGGTAATAATAATAGATAGAACTAAATCATGGACAAACCAAAATTGAAAAGCAAAAGGCGTTTCAGTAATGCCAATTATTCCATTTAATAAATCTAAAATATTGTAGTCTGAAAATCCTTGGTCGTAATAAGTGAACTGGTTGCTTGATTTACCTATGCTATATAAAACAAAGGCAAAAAGTAGCCAGATAGTGGTCCAAGTTAGGTAAGGTAATATGAGTGTTGTATTTTTTTTCTTAAGTGTCTCTATGAAATTAGGTTTACCTTGGTAGCAAAATAGGTACCCAGAAATCATGCTTAGTATTGGCACTGAGCACAAAAAGAAATAGGTAAAAAAGCTGTTTATGCTTGAAGCTACTACAAACTCTGCATTAACGACCCCGGTGAACGGGTCTAATGGATCTCCTGGGAAATTTCCAAAGTGAACGAATACTAGTCCAATAACCATAATCAGGCGTAATGAGCGTATAAGTTGGCTTGTTTCTGTATTCATTTTTAAGCAGTCCGTGCTAAATTTTCAGAAAATTATACTAAAAAAATACGAATATGGTTTTACTTTTTTAAATTATTTGTTGAATCTACCTTTAAACCAGTTCTTTTGTATTAGTCCAAAGTGCTTTGTTATAATTATTTAGCCACTTTCAAATTTTTACCTTGAATATTAAGTACTTAAACGTAAAATTCTGACCTAAATTCAGCCTGATCAAAAAAATATTTTCTATTAGTTGGTTTTGACTGATTAGTACCAACGTTATAATAATTGGTTTTAATCTACTTACTTACAAATGTATCATTAGCTGATGGTGAAGGAGGTTTTATCTCCCACAAATAATTACATATTGAGACTCAACGGATATGAGTAATACTTGTAAGTTACTAATTATTACAGATACCTATGTAGGTGTACCAGGTGGCAGCGAACGGCACCTCTATAATTTTTTATCTGGCCTTTCCAGTAAATTTGAAGCCACAGCTCTTCAATTGATACCAACAGGGAACCCGATGTTAAAGGATGGTGAGTTTAGGGGTAAAACAAATGTAACCTTAAGCAGCCATCCAATGGCTCAGATACTGAGTCTTAACTATTTTGTACTCTTATATAAATTAGTTCGATTTATACGCACAAATAAAATTGATTTAGTCATCTCGTATCATGAAAAATCAGATATTACTAATTTTATAATAAAAAAATGCTTTGGTAAGGGCATCATCTCAATTAGTAGTAAGCGAGACTTGGGTTTTAAGTTAACAGGCCTATTACGAAAGATAATTAAGTACATAACGCCAAAATTTGATGCTATAACAGCGCCCTCTAATAGTATTAAGCATTGGCTGGTAGTTGATTTTAAGTTAGATAAAGAAAAAATTTTCGTTATCAAAAACGGAGTGGATCTAGCTAGCTATCCAAGTGTTACTGATAAGGAAATACAATTATTAAAAAATCGCCTTGATATGGCTTCGTATTCCAAAATAATGACTTCTGTTGGTTGTCTAAAGCCAATAAAAGGTCACCAGTACCTTTTAAAGGCCTTTTCTACTTTCAAGGCCCAGAGCGTTGAAGATTGGTGCTTAGTCTTAATAGGAGATGGAGAGTTAAGGCCTGAACTACAGTGTCAGGCGCACAGATTAGGTATTCAGGACCACGTGTTGTTCCTTGGCTACCAAAAGAATGTTCCCGAATGGTTGCTAGTAAGTGACTTAATGGTGTCTGCGACTTTATCAGAAGGTTTATCTAATGCCTTGATTGAAGGGTGTGCAGCAGGGTGTCCAATAATAGCGACTAATGTTGGTGGTAACCCCGAAATTATAACGAATGGTTATAATGGCCTTTTAGTTGAACCTGAAAATTCAGAGGAAATATCTGAGGCACTACTAATGTTAGATGGTTCTAATGGTTTATTTTCATCGATGGCAAGTAACTCTCGAATTAAAGCAATAACGGAATTTACAAATTTTAGCATGGTTGATTCACTAGAAGCTTTGTATTCTGACTATACAAAAAAATTATGAATCTTATAGTTTTATATAGCTATAAAGTATTGCATTAAATTTACATGTGTTTTAGAGATAGTCAAATTGGTATTTTGCTTTAATAGTAAAACCAAAGTTTTATTTATTAATTTTAAAGGTTTTTATTAATGACACTGGACGTCACCACCAAAAAGATATTATTTGTATCAGCTAGATTACCATTTCCAACATTAGAAGGTCATCAGATACGTGCTTACGGCCTTATTAAAGAGCTAAGTAAAATATCGGAACTGCATTTACTGTCAATCTTACGACCAGGTGAAATTATTGATTTAAATAATGAATTAGCGGAGCGGTGCTCGTCAATTAATGGTGTTCAATTAAAAACCGGATTACTTGAAAATATTAAGGCAGGTATTCGTTCATTGCAAAGATCGTCACCTTTGGTGGTTTGTAAGTATATAACAACTGAATTAAAGTCAATGTTCATTAAGCAATTGTCTGAAATACAACCTGACATTGTTCATTTAGATTTATTAACTCTGGCTGAATTAGCCGACTTAATTCCGGCTGGTATCCAAGTTGTATTAAACGAACACAATGTTGAATCTGACTTGATAGTACAAAAAATAAAATGCCTGACTAATCCTCTAGAAAAACTAATATATAAACGTGAAGCCATATTATTAACTAAGTTTGAAAAACAAGCGTGCTGTAAAGTAAATACTGTTTTAACCTGTTCAGATAAAGATACGGCCATTATTAAAGGTTTTGGGGCTAATGATGTTTGGACCATTCCAAATGGTGTAGATACAACGTCCCTTTTACCAACTGATGATGAATTCAATATTGATGATCTACTTTTTTTAGGTGGAATGGGTTGGTACCCAAATAGGTTGGGCATTAAATGGTTTGTAAATGAAGTGCTTCCAATTATTGTCAGAAATAACCCTTGTGTACACTTACACCTCATCGGTAATCCTGAACCCTGGGTACCGTTACCAATAACTGTAACAGCAAATGTAACAAAACATGGTTTTGTGGATGATTTCAGGCCGTATGTTGCTTCTTCTGGAATTATGATCGTGCCATTGCATGTGGGGAGTGGAACCCGCTTGAAGGTTGTTGAAGGCGCCTCGCTCGGTAAATGCATGGTTTCAACTAAGAAGGGCGCAGAGGGTGTAATGCTAAAAAGTGAAGAAGAAATTATCTTTGCGGATACGGCCGAAGAATTTGCTAGTGCAATTCTAAATCTACAAAAAAATAGAACAGAGATGATAAGAATTGGTAATAATGCACGGGTCGTTGCTGAGAATACTTATGATTGGCGAGCTATTGGTATAAAACTCAAAGAAATCTACTGCAGTTCTGATGCTAAAATTACTGAATTAGCTTGAATTTAAAGGAATAAAAAATGATCTATCCAGTTATTCTAGCGGGCGGTGTTGGAAGTCGTCTGTGGCCAATGTCTCGAAGTCAATTTCCTAAGCAGTGTATTGACATTCTGGCTAGTGGTAAAACAATGCTCCAGGAGACAGTCGATAGGGCGCTTTGCATACCAGATGTAGGTCCTGTCAGTATCGTTTGTAATCAGGATCATAGATTTTTGGTTTCTGATCAATGCAAACAATATGCGGATAAAGTATCCGACATTATGTTGGAACCTGTTGGACGGAATACAGCAGCCGCTATTGCTACAGCAGCTTGGAAAATATATAAAAAAGATCCTAAAGGCGTGATGTTTGTTCTTGCTTCGGATCACATAATTAAAGATATAAATGTATTTTCTGAAAGAGTAGTGCAAGCAGCTTCACGAGCTGAGCTTGGTGCCATGGTTACGTTTGGTATTGAACCTGATTATGCAGAAACAGGTTACGGTTATATTAAAGCTAAAACGAAAGAGCAGGTATCTAAAGTTGTTGAATTTGTAGAAAAACCATCTAAACAAGTAGCCGAGGAATACTGCAACAGTGGCCAATATTTATGGAACAGTGGCATGTTTATGTTTCGTGTAGACTCGTTACTAGAAGAAATGAAAATGCATTGCCCAGATATTTTATCTATCTCAGAAAAAGCAGTAGACAATGCTCATGCAGACCTTGGTTTTTTTCGTTTAAGTGAGCCTGATTTTTCAAGGATGGAAAGTACTTCTATTGACTATGCTGTTATGGAAAAAACTAAAAATGCTGAGGTCGTGAGATTGCCCAGCATTTGGAATGATGTGGGTAGTTGGTCTGCTATGTGGGACGTTATGGCCTCTGATAAAGATGGTAATATACTTCAAGGTGATGTGATCGCTCATGATACTAAAAACTGCCTAATTAAAAGTGAAGATAGATTGGTTGCAGCGGTTGGTGTTGAAGACCTTATAATAATAGACACATCAGATGCATTACTAATCGCTAACAAAAATAATGCACAAGACGTTAAAAAGATAGTTGAAATATTAATAAGCAAAAAAAGAAAAGAAGTTAGCATTCACTCTGAAGTATTTAGGCCTTGGGGTAAATATCAATCTATTGATGTAGGCGGGCGTTACCAGGTAAAAAGAATTACTGTAAAACCAGGGGAAAAGCTGTCCACACAAATGCATCATCATCGTGCTGAGCATTGGGTTGTAGTTAGTGGTACAGCAAAAGTAAAAAATGGGGATGCCATTAGCCTTCTTACTGAAAATGAATCCACTTATATTCCAATTGGTGAAATTCATTATTTAGAAAATCCAGGAATGGTTGCGCTTGAGTTGATTGAAGTACAAACCGGAAGCTATTTAGGGGAAGATGATATAATTAGATTTGATGATCGATATGGTCGTAGTGAATAGTAGTATGAAAATGTTTATAAATACTTTGAAAATACAATGTGAAGCTATCTCTCAGGATGCCCTAGTCTATTGGAGTAAGAGGGGGTCATCTTCTCTCATTCAGTCAATATTATACGCACTAACTTGTCATGGGTGGCATGTTATGTTTTTGTTTAGAATGAGTAAGATAATTTACGCTATAAAAATACCTATACTGTCTCATATATTGAAAATATTATTTCAGTTAGTTTGGTTTTTTATCACGACTCTATATGGCATCTGGTTGGATCTATCTAATGATATTGGAAAAGGGTTTTATATCGGTCACTTTGGTGGAATTGTTGTGAGAGGCGACTTTGGTGATTATTGCTCAATAGGCCAATCTGTGACGGTTGGATACAAAGGAGATGGTAAGTCGAATGGCTGGCCGGATATTGGTAATAATGTGTATATAGGTGCAGGGGCCAAAATTATTGGTGATATTACTATTGGCAGTAATAGTACGATAGGTGCCAATGCTGTTATCGTGAAAAACTTACCTAAAAATTCATTTGCAGTGGGTGTGCCAGCTACATATGTTATACGGAAATAAATTAATTATAAGCTGTATAGCTAGCTATGGAGAAACGCGATGAAGATTGTGTTGATAACACCATTCTATCGGCCAGATAACTATGGTGGTGCAGTGCAAGTGTATGAAAATTTGTGCCGTAATCAAGATTTTGATTTTAATATTATCTGTCCATCATCTAAAGATGAAACGGATGATGATGCATACTTTTTAAACTCGGATATAAAATTACATAGATGTTCATCTCTAACATTTCAATTCACCATGAAATCTATTTATTCTCGTCTCCAAGAGTTTCTTTTTTATCGTAAGGCAAGAAAAAAAGAAATACTAGATTATTTAGGATTAATGAAGCCTGATATTATTATTAATGGAGGTGTTAGATGGTTAGGTTGGATGGTTAGAGATTTTAAAAAAATTGCACCAGTAATTAATTATGTTCACGGTGAAGAGTTATCGATTCGTCCTATTGGAATTGTTGGTAAGTGGTTTTTTAGGCTTCAGAATAAAAGTCTTGAACAAGTGGATTTAAATTTGTGTGTAAGCTCCTATACTTCGGATAAAGTGAAGGAAATTTCACCCAAAGCTAAAACAGCAGTACTAACTAATTTTGTTGACCCCAATCGTTTTTTTCCTTCAGATAATAGGTATAAGTTAAAAGAAAAATATAAAATTGATGGAAAGGTATCCCTAATATCTGTTTGTAGGTTAATTGAACGAAAAGGGATAGAAGATTTACTTGTTGCATTTAATGAAATTTTATTCAATGCAGAAGAAGTTCCAAATGTTGTATTGAATATTTGTGGATCCGGACCTGATTTTAAAAAACTTAAAGAGTGTTCAGACTTATTAGGTCTTTCTGAGTATGTATCATTTCATGGGTTTACCGAGGATTCGCATATGCTGGAGCTACTGCAAGCAAGTGATATATTTGTAATGCCTAATAAAATGGTTGACGGTGACTTGGAAGGATTTGGTTTGGTTTTTTTGGAAGCTAATGCTTGCGGTTTACCTGTGATTGGAGGTCGTAGTGGAGGTGTGGTTGATGCAATTGAAGATGGGGTGTCAGGTTTTTTGGTTACTCCAGAATCTAATAATCACTTAAAAGAATCCTTGAATATACTTATTAAAAGTGAATTTTTAAGGCAAAAAATAGGCCAACAAGGACAACAAAGGGCTCTGTCTGAGTTTTCATTGTCAAAAAAACGATCTCAGTTTATTACAATATTAAATGAGATTAAAGAAGGTGTAGAAGTTGGCTAATTCAACAGAGGGGGTTAGTAAGGTTAAGCATTATTTATCGGCTAATGTATTAACAACTATAGCCGGATTAATAACGTTTCCTGTACTGACTAGGCTATTAAGCAAGGCTGACTATGGGATTTACAGTTTAATTCAAGGTGTTCAATTATTATTTGAGGCGGTATTAAAAGGTGGAGGTCAACTTTCAATCTTTAGATTTTACTCTTCAGAATATCTTGAAGATACTATAAGTAAAAAAAGATTTGTAAGTACCTTACTTGTATTTCCGTTGCTCGTTTCTTCAATTGTCTCTTTGATCGCATGCATAATTGTGATTTTTTATAGTTACTTCTATTTGGAAAATTATTTTGCGATATTGGTTGTAGTATCTGCACAATCTGGTGTTGTATTAAGCTATTTTAAATCATTTATGCAGGCTTCAGGTTTATCGAAGTATGATTCGGTGATAACTGTCGTATATAAATATCTTTATCTAATAATAGTCATACCTGCGGTTATGTTTATATTAACAAATTACTGGGGAGTATATTGGTCTGTAGCTATCTCAACATTTATTACTTCATGTGTAACTATTTGGATAAATAGATCAATTTTTAAGTATGTTTCCCTTAATGTAGATAAGGCCCTACTTATTTCAGCTTTAAAATTTTCAATACCTTTATTTTTAACAGAGTTATCGATTCTATCCATATCATATGCTGATAGATTAGTTATGGCTCTTTTGGAAATTGAAATGTCTGATATAGGTATATTTGCAATAGGATTTGGGCTTGCTAATGTGTTATTTATGTTGATTTGGAAAACAATTCAACCATCTATATTTCCAACAGTTAATAAACTTCACGATACTGTAGGTGTAAATGAATCTGTAATATACCTTAGTAAATCCGCCAATTTGTATGTCCTTTTTATTGTTTCTGTTATCACAGGTATTGGCTTAAATAGTGAGGAATTTGTAATTATTCTTTGTGGTCAAGATAAAT
The DNA here is from genome assembly GCA_029938115.1 of Colwellia sp. Classification (GTDB taxonomy): domain Bacteria; phylum Pseudomonadota; class Gammaproteobacteria; order Enterobacterales; family Alteromonadaceae; genus Colwellia. The sequence goes on from JAPYOP010000042.1 coordinate 36,391, forward strand.
CTGAAGCTGGAATATATTTCTTTTTGGGAACATCACTATTATTATTTAGACTAGTAGGTAACTTTATTTTCTATGGGATTGAATTATGTAAAGAAACTAAATATATTTTTTACTCTGAACTTGCAGTAGCCATTATTAATGTTTTTTTGAATGTTTTCTTTATATATTTTTATGGTATGTATGGGGCAGTTTTTGCCTCTTTCTTATCTGTTGTGTGTGGGATGTTTCTTAAGAAAAAAGCTCTAAAGGATGAGTACTACCTGAAATCAATTTTCAGTGGGTTTCCAAAGCTTCTATTTGTAATGTTTATCTACAGTGTAATTCATGTTTATGTAATTGAATTGTATTTTCAGAACCCAGTTTTTATTATGGCTTCATCCATATCTTTATTTTTAATTATTATGGTGGCAATGAAGGGTTTTTGGATTGACAGGTTTAAAAATGTATTTGGTAAGTAATATTGGGTATATTTAGAAATATCTGTTGGCCGGTTTATTATTGCCAATATATGAATGGACCATTATAAAATTTTCTTGTGTGATTATGCGTAGTAGGGAGTAAATTACATTGCTCTTACAGCGTATGTTGTGGTGTAGTAAAAATTTTTGAAAACTACCGATATTTAATTTTTAAAGAATATGAATGTTTATTTGTATCTGTAGTTAATGCCTTTAGTTTTTGATTGTATAGGGAAGTTAGCCGTAATATTTCACGTTTTTATCATTTATGGTTGGCTTCTACCCCAAAAAAGTAAATGTGATTAGATATAAGTGCTAATTATATATCATTGATAATTCTCAAAACCAGGAATTAATACTTATACGTGGCAGGAAATTTAAGTTGTTTTTGTTTTTGTTTTTGTTTTTGTTTTTGTTTTTGTTTTGTGGCGTGGTTGATTATTTGTGTTCTTATAGGTAATTATTTAATTGCGAGTCTAATGCCGTTTTTATATTGATTATTAGGCACTAAATTCGGATGTTAATGGCAAAATCTATAAATGTTATTTATATCTATTATTGATTTTGTGACTTTAGGTTGTTTTTAATAATTATTTATCGGTTAAAATTGATGAAGTTATTTGTAATAACTTTAGTGGATTATATACATAGAATTTAAGGATACTAAAATGAAATTGGTACCGGTTATAATACTGGCGGTAGGTACTAATGCGTTGGGGATATTGAGAGCCCTTAAGCATATCGATGCGCAAAAAATATTAGTTACAGATATTGAAGGTGATTTTGCAATACGTTCTCGTTTTGTTGATGTCGCAATTATAGAATCAAATGAAGAGAAATTAGTTGAAAGAATAAGTGAGCAAATTAATCTTTTGAAGGTTAAACCTGTCGTGTTAGTTGGTACAGATAACTATTTAAGTTTTATGGAGAAATATAGAGCTGAATTTGAAAATAAAGTCTACTATCAGTTTACAGGTCAAAAACTAATAGAGACTCTTGTGGATAAGCGCTTGGAAGTTAGTGCTGTTAAAGAATCTGGTGCTGAGGTTCCTACCACTTGGTTGAGACTTGAAGGGATTGAGTCCGATGCAGTGTACCCCATCATTATAAAACCTGCCTTAGCTGTATATCAAAAAATAATTTCAGCAAAGAATGTAGTAGTTGATAATAAGGAGGAGTTAGATGGCTTTCTTGTTAAATATTCTGATCGTTTAGATTGTTTTATTGCTCAAGAAGTTATACCTGGTGAAG
>JAPYOP010000242.1 GCA_029938115.1 Colwellia sp.
GTTGTTTAGTCCTGTCATTTGATCTGTTAAGCTCATATTTTCTAACATCATATTGGATTTTTGTAATTCTTCAGTCTTGTTTTGCAACTGTAAGGTGCGCTCCACTACTTTAGATTCTAATTTTGCGTTGACGTTTCGCTCAAAGATGACCTTTTTTCTTTGGGAGTGTATAAATGCAATGATTAAGCTTAGTAAAAACATTCCATATAAAATATACGCCCACCATGTTTTCCATGGAGGGGGCAAGACAATAATTTTTAGAGAGGTTCCTGCATCATTCCAGTAACCTACATTATCACTGGCTTTCACTCTAAAAATATAATCCCCATAAGGGAGGTTCGTATAGGTAGCTCTTCTATTTTTATAGTCAGTGCTTACCCAACCTTTATCCCAACCGACTAATTGATAGGCAAATTTGTTCATCTTAGGGTTAACAAAATGTAACGTTGAAAACTCAAATGCAATGATATTATCTAAATGTGTCAATGTTATGGTTTTAGTTTCATGGATCGCCTGATTTAGGTGAAAATCAATTTTATCAGAAATGGGAGAGTTAATTAATGGTGCTTCAAGGAATTCTAAATTATCAATTGGAACTATGGGCACTGATTTATTTAACAACAACATATCAGTAATCACAATTTTAGGAGGAGTGGTAACCTCATCAATTATATTTTCAGGATAAAAACGATAAAAACCATTACGACTCCCTACAATAAACTCTCCTGTTTCACTCTTGAAAGAAGTTCCAATAGAACTCAAATAATAGTTTGTAAAAGAGTCCTTAATAGCATCAAAACGAGATAATGCTCCACCACCGTTTACCCATATGCGTCCAACATCATCTTCCTCAATACTAGTAATCACATCAAAAGGTAGACCATGCTTTTCATCAAAACGTTTGAATTTTTCGGACTTCTTATCAAAAAGATTAAGTCCTCCTCTATATGTACCAACCCAGATGTTCTCTTGACTGTCTTCAAAAACATTCCAAATGAAATCATCACTTAAGCTGTTGGGATTATCAATTTGATGACGATAATTTGTAAATTGTTTGGTTTGAGGGGAAAACTTATTAAGACCTCCCCCCCATTTACCGAACCAAATGTTCCCTTGTCTATCCTCGGTAATACTTATAACAGTATCTGAACTCAGATTATTGGTCATATTTGATTCACTGTTTTCTTGATGATAATGAGTAAATTGAGCCTTTTTGGGATTGAAAAGGTCAAGTCCGCTATCAGTACCAACCCATAGATTACTCTGGCTATCTTCAAAAATACTCCTGATAGGAACATTACCCTGATGTCGATAATTGATAAATCTTTTGGTTTTTGGGTCAAACAGGTTAAGTCCTCCCCCCGTGTCAGAATAGTTGTCACCCCTAAAATTTAAATTTTTTTAGATCGG
>JAPYOP010000243.1 GCA_029938115.1 Colwellia sp.
AAGTAGAACAAGTAGAACAAGTAGAACAAGTAGAACAAGTAGAACAAGTAGAACAGGCCCAAGTAATAGTAAATGAGGAGCTGAAAGAAAATCCTGCGGTGAAAGAGCAAGCGTTAGCTCAGCAAATGCAAGCAATTGAACATCAAGCCGTAGCGCTTCAAGATGAAAATAATTTGCCTGCTCAACATCTAGTAGAACAAGTAGAAGAAACTATAATTGAGCCTACTCCGGTTGTTGAAGAAAGCTTTCCTCAACATCAAGATGAAAGTAATGTCACAGCAAGTGAAGTAAAAGTTGAAACAACAGCTGTTGAAGAAAAGATTGAAGAAAAAGCCGAGGTAGAAGATAAGGCTTCATTTGATAGCCCTATAAGCTCGGTTTTAGCTACCAGAAACATGTTGCGTAGTCGTAAAAAACAGCAGGACAAACAAGAAAAAAAGCCTAGTGGCGCCATCGAGCGTCAAACTAGTTTAGATGAGACACAAACAGTAAAAAGTGACTTAGCTCAAGTTGAAGAAAAAAAAATAGAGCTACCCAAGCCAGAACAACCTTATCAAGCTGAAAATATTGACCCCGCAACTATTCGGAAAGCGAATCAGGTTGACCAATGGGCGCACATGATTGATTCAATGGAACTTATTGCACGTTTAAGGCAATTAGCAATTCATGCCACTATTGACGAAAACTCCACTGAAGACAATTTGATTTTACGGTTAGACCAAGCAACTAAGCACTTATATAACGAGACTGCACAACAGCAATTGCAGCAAAGTATCAGTCAGTTTTTATCTCGTGAAATTACCGTTACCATTAATATAGTTGAACAAACAGTTGCAGACCCTTATAAAATTCAATCACATATAAATGATAAACGTTATGGTTATGCAAAAGAATTATTAGAAAGCGATGATATTGTGCAAGGCTTAGTGCAAACATTTCAAGCAACTTTGGATGAGGAAAGTATCTCAGCCATTTAGTTGCTTACTTGGTTAATAACACTTTTATAATGTAGCTTGTAATGCATCTTGGTATACTGCAAACAACAAATTATATTTTGAATACTTTTAGAAAAAATAACTTACCGGAGAAATATTATGATGAAAGGTGGCATGGGCAACTTAATGAAACAAGCCCAACAAATGCAAGCAAAAATGCAAAAAGCACAAGAAGAATTAGCCAATATGGAAGTTGTTGGTGAGTCAGGCGCAGGCATGGTTAAAGTTACCATGACGGGCAGCCATAGTGTGCGTAAAGTTGAACTTGATGAAAGTTTAATGGAAGACGACAAGGACATGATTGAAGACTTACTCGCCGCGGCAGTTAATGACGCTGTACGTCGTGTAGAAGAGCAAAATAAAGATAAAATGGGCGCATTAACTGGCGGTATGCAATTACCCCCAGGGATGAA
>JAPYOP010000119.1 GCA_029938115.1 Colwellia sp.
AATTACTTTTGGATAAATAGCTTATACATCTGGGACATACTGAGTATTTTTAAAAAACATAGTGCTTGTAGCAAGTTTGGCACGCAGTGACCGTTCAGTCTGTTTTAGTAAATGTTTTTATAGGCGTGTTAGTGATTTAGGCTTTATAAATGTTTCTAGAAGATTAAGCGGTTTTGTCTTTTTTGACTGTAGAATTAAGCCTTAGTTTAAGACTTAAGTGTTTAACACATAAAATATTGATCATTACGCCTATTGCCACACTAAGGTTTTTAAGCGAGCAGTGCGATAGAGCGGCCCTTTTGGTCCCTATATTTTTTTCAAGATTTGCTTGATTGCATAAGTTGATATTCACCATCAGGGCTTATTCCCTTGGATATAGTCCCCCAACCTTTAGACCTATAAAATAGCAAGGCATTTGTATTCTGGCTTACACACTTTAATGTAAATGGGTGGCTAGAGCTTGCTACGCAGACTTCTAATAGTTGCGCTCCATAACCACGCCTGGAGAACTGGGGCAGTATAAATAAATGGTGAATAAAGTTATCGGGCTCCCAGAGGGATATAAATCCAACAACTTTATTAGAACATTCACACACCCAGATACTTTCACCCTTAGTATCCTTATCGAAGTCTTCCAGCTTAAGGGCGTCACCATTAAGCCATGTGAATGTTTTCAGCCTTGTTTCAAGGTAAACATATCTTAGCGAAAATCTATCTTCTTCTACGAATTCTCTAATGAGCATAAGGAGCCTTTAATGCCAGTATCACCTTAAAACGCAGTGAGCCAATTTATGTTGTATTGAAATAGAAACACCCATTGGCGATCGGAGTAATTTTTAGGTGAATACCCGCGTTAAAGCGAGGGTATTTGAGGCCTTTATTTTAAACTGCTTTAACTTACTGCGGGATCTGGCGTCACGGGGGGCGTTGCTTGCACTAACATAAACCCAACCAATACTACGGTTAATAGCTCACCTGCAAGATAGATATATTGTATATAGTCGGCTCCACCATGAAATCCAAAGCCTATTACGCGACAGATTAACATTGCCCCCATAGCGAACAGTACACAAACCAAACCCGTTTGAACATTTGACTTAATACAATAGAGCATGAAGCCACCGACACCTAAGAATAGGCCGCCATATGTTGCCATGAACTCCATAGTAGCCCCGGGCGAATTAATATCATAATGAATTAACGTAGATACCAATGATGGCATTACTAAACCAAGAACCCCAAATGCGACAAAAAGTACTGCGTAGTATCCCAAGATCAACTTGCGTATTCTCATAACCGCTCCTAGTTTAAATTTTAATGTCGCCATAATGGGCCTTCTCTTTCATGGCCTTGTTAGATTTGTTTTCAGAACCAATCATAGGATGGATAGCTGCCACCAATAGATTTAGCCATAATATCATCAACTATTTTGAATGATTTTCTGCTATTTGTCATAACAATTACGGCTACCTTCTCTACTGGATACGCTACAACATAATGTTTAAAACCCGCCTTACTACCCCAATGCCAGAACGACTCATGCGGGCTGGTATCTTGTATGCCCCATCCCAGTCCCCACTTTAGGTCTTTGGTCACATTAACTGTTGCTGCAAGTAATTGAGATGCAATACTACCTACCTCTATTGAAGAACGCATAATATGAGTAACAAACTTTGAGTAGTCTTCCGGGGTGGTATACAGGCTCCAAGCAGCATGACCTGTTTTGGCTTCTTGATCTACTTCGTATTTGTCTGAGTTATCACCATAGCTATTTGATAAAAATTCTTCATAACCTTTTCGCCATTGATAGCTGCTTGCAGTCATGGATAATGGCTTAAAGACTATTTCAACCGCTAATTCATTCAAGCTCTTTTGCGTGATCTTTTCAATAACAGCTTGCAAGTACTGATACCCATAACCAGAATACTGAAAGTCGCTACCAGGTTTAAAGCTAAATTTGGGGGCAACCTGTTCGCCAAAATTTGGCAACCCTGTTGTATGTGACAGCACCATTCTTGCCGTAATTTCTTTAGAGAAAGGCTCATTATCTACAACTTCTTCACCTATATATAAATATAGCGGTTTATCAAGATCTAGTTTTTTCTGCTGCGCCAAGGCAACGACTATATAAGCAAATATTGGCTTGCCCATGGAGGCTGCTTTATAGACAGTATGCTCATTTATTTTTTTCTTTAAGTTTAAATCAGCATATCCAAAAGATTTAGAAATTTTTACTTTGTTCTCCCGAATAACTATGACGGATAAACCAACAACATCGTTTTCAGTCATTAGCTCAGGAATATTATTTAGCGAGTTTTCTACCACACCAATAGGCTCGTCAATAATAAGTGCCCCGTCACGCCCGCACCCCACAGAAGAAAACGCTATAACGATGAGGAATATTTTCCCTATACTTTTAATCATCAAGTTACTCGAAAAATCTAACGCCTTTAGCATGGGCTTTCGAAGCAAGTCCAGCCCGCAGGGCGAACATGCCTAAGTTTGTTAATTGTCACCACCAACTCCACCAGTGCTATCAGATGGGCCACCACCAAAACGTCCTTTATTCGGTTTAACTGGCAAATCTTGTGATCTATGGAATAGCCATAAACCAATTCCACCTAGAAATGGAACAATCCATACAATTACGATCTGAGCAATCTTTTGAACGCCCTCTAAATCGTCTCGAACTAATAAAAATAGGCTAAGCAAAATATTGAAAATACAAAGCACTAAAAATACTATTTCAAATAATTCCATCAATGTTTATCCCAAAGACTATTAACAGTTTATTACACGTCGCTATGACGTGTTTTCCGGTCCATATTTTTAAAGTCAGTTATCATGAGGCCTATATCCTAAACGGTCAATAAATAGGGGGTTTTTTACGTCTTATGCAAAATTTATTTACGTCCTAACCCTATGAAAATACAATACTTGATATCCCTAGTACCTTTTATCACTATCACTTAGTGATCTACCTGTTTTTGTCACTATTCCGGCCTTTACGTTTTATCATAATATCAGTACCTGATATAAGGTGTTTGAGCAGCACATTCTTAAACATGCACCCAAGCCTTATAAAAAATTCACACGGGCTTCACTTAGCATGGTAAAAGCTATGTGATATTTTTTTAGGCGTTCTAAATCCTCATCTAAAATACCTTTTAGCCGAGTTATGTCTGAGTTGTGCTCTAGGTCTTTACGTTTAACCCGTATAGCATCGTAATTAGTGCAAATTCTTGGTATATAATCTTCCAGATAGTCCGCAGAATCATCACGGGTAAGCAGTATCAGCGCCGCTAAAACCCTATCTGAAAAACCTTCAGCCACTAAGTCATCAAACGTATATAGGCTGTCTTCCACCACATCATGCAGTACTGCAACTATCGCTAACGGCACATCAAACATTAGCTGATTCATAAGATGTAAAGGATGCAGAATATAAGGTTTTCCGCCTTTATCAAACTGACCCTCGTGGGCCATAGTCGCAATAGAAATCGCTTTTGCTAGCTCCTCATATTCAGTCATGTTTATTCCCTTACCTCTTTAATTAATTACAAAATGTCACCCCCACCAAACGACCGAACACTGAATCATCAGTATGGAATAAGTAATCTATGATAATCAAGAACCGATACTAACGCTACATCCATCATTGCGACTATCATCGGTGCCTGCGTAGCCCTTCTTATTAGACCTCCAACTCGGCGTTGAATCATCAATTGACTGCCAATATTAACCATTAATTTAGCACACCCTAAAACCAAACTATTTTTGTAATTAAATTGTCACACGAAAAAACTATGTTATTTCAAGCAGGACATTTTTCTTAAGATGTTTAATTAAACAAGGATGATAGAATAATGAAATTAATTAGAAGCACCAAAGATCTTGAATTCGTTTCTGAAACTGGCGGCCACATTCTAACCCTTTTCAGTGGAGGTTTAGACAGTACCTACCTCTTTAAAATAATACAAAAGTATAAGTGTAAAATTACTGCATTAACCGTTGACTTGGGCGACGGAGTAAACGAAAGCGATCTAAAAGAGATAACACAATTTTTTGGCGTTGATCTGATTGTTGTTGATGCACGTGAAATGTTTGCTAACGAATCCGTGATTCCAGCCATTCGATCGCAGGCTAAATATATGGGGATATATCCCATCAGTTCGTCGCTATCTAGACCGATTATATCTAAAATTGCAGTACAAAAAGCCAAAGAGCTGGGGTGCAATGCTATTGTGCATACGGCAAATCAATCACAAAATAGCTTGCGTAGACTTAATGGTGCGATTAAGCAGCTGGGATTCGATGGTTTCTATGGCTCCCCCTATGAATATACAGCAATATCTCGTGATCAAAAAATAAATGAGTTAGCCACTATTGGTATAAGCAAACACAGTGCGAGAGGAGTCAGTGGTGATGGCAACTTGTGGTGCAGAGAATTTGAATCCGGAACGCTAGATAATCCAGAAAACTTTCACGCGCAAGAGTCTCTTTTTGATTGGTCAATAATAGACTCTGAATTAAAGACAAACAAAGACGAAATATCCATTACTTTTTCGCAAGGAGTACCCACACATGTAGACAGCCTAAAAATGGATATTCTTACGCTTATTGAATATGTTAACAAAAAAGTAGGTGCTTTTGGTGTTGGCCGTTTCTCTGGGTTAGAGCACCTTGCTCAAGGAGAAAAAGTACTTGAGGTACGAGAAGCCCCAGCCGCAATGATATTAATGGAATCATATCGCCACCTAGAGTCCGCCGTATATGATGCCGACCATATAAAAGAAAAAGTGTCTTTAGAGCAATGCTGGGTAAAAGAAGCCATAGAGGGGCGATGGTTTTGTGATCTTAAGGGTGCAATTGATAGCTTTATATTATTTTCATCTAAAAAAATATGCGGCACCGTTACACATACGTTACGACAGGGGGCCACTGATTTAATCTCTATCAAGGCAAGCAACCCATTATATTTAACCGACCGTGATCAATGGGAGATTGAAACTGCAAGAGTAAGTTCTTCTAGAAATTTATATGAATCGAATTCATTCAACGTAACGTGCACAAACAAACAGCCTAGTATCATTGCCGCATAAAAGGAATTATCGTGATGAAAAGCAATCTATTATTAGAAGATATACATCGTAGCAACGACATCTCACAAGAAATCGTCGTCAACGGTTTTACCTGTATTAAGGGTAAGAAATTGCAGACTGAGTTAAATTTATCTGCTTCACAGGTTAAGACTTTTCAAGGGTATTGGGAAGACCTTAAGTTGGACATGTACATGAATGATGGTGGCAATTACCGTTATCGTAGATACAGCCAATTAAATCGGCTAAGTCAGGACCCCATCTTTAAGCTGTTGCCACACGAACCTTATAGCCAGCCATCTTATATCAATACCCTAAATGGTAATGTATTGCGTAAATTTGAACCCATGGGCAAAGATTTTATTGAGTGTACTGCATTGAATAAAATACTGTATTTTATTCAATGCAGTATTGATGAAATAGAAGGTAATAGACTATCGTGGAATATTCGCTTGCACCCATATCGCATATTGGCAAACTCAGAATCCCCTGGATTACCAACACCCGAAGGGCTGCATAGAGATGGGGTAGATTATATTTGCACACTGATGCTAAACCGCATCAATATTACGGGTGGGGCTACCACAATCACCGACCTTAATAAGTCGCCCATTAAGAAATTAACATTAGAAGATCCATTGGATTTGGTGATTGCAAATGATAATCTAACAATGCACGATGTTTCCCCTATTATACCAACAACTAACTCTTGCAATGGATACAGAGACGTACTGGTTATAGCCTTTACTCTTATCTGAGCATTTTAAAAAATAGGATTTAGTTATGGAATTATTAGATAGAAAAAATGCTTTTAAAGGCATTACCATTAAACCTGCTGACATCCTTTTGTTAGCGGTGGCGATGATATGGGGGGCAAGTTATGGCTTAACAAAAGAAGCTTTATACTTTTACCCCGTTTTAGGGTTTATCACCATACGGTTTTCACTCACTTTTTTATTATTGACACCATTCTTGTTGAGCGAATTAAAACAAGGTAAAAAAACTCAATGTTTAGCGGCCCTACCGCTGGGCATTATTTTATTGATTATATTTTTATTAGAAAGTTTTGGGGTGACGTATACTAGTGCTTCAAATGCGGCTTTTTTAATTAGTTTGTGTGTGTTATTTACACCATTTGTGGAGTGGGGTGTACTTAAAGTAAAGCCAGATAATAATATTTTTATTTTGGCAATATTTAGTATGTTTGGCGCTTGGCTCTTAATGTTTGATGTCAATTACGTATTTAATATTGGCGACCTGCTTATTTTAAGTGCGGCATTAATGCGTGCATTTATGGTGAGTTACACTAAACGATATACACTTAATCATGATTTATCGTCTATAGCATTAACGGGCATTCAAAGCTTAGTGGTTGCCATTGGTGCTGGCACACTATTCTTTTGTTTGTACAGTGATGAAAGCACTACGCTACCCAACTCCCTTACCTTTTGGGGTAATACCGCGTTTCTTGTTGTTTTTTGTACAATATTTGCTTTCTTTGCGCAAAATTACGCAGTTAAACAATCAACACCTTCTAAGGTGTCATTTCTAATGGGAACGGAACCGGTTTTTGGTGCCCTGTTTGCTTCTTTATGGTTAGGCGAGGTCTTGAGCAATAATGCCATTATTGGTGGAGGGATCATTGTTTTTTCTTGTTTTTTAAGTACCCAACTGCCGTTATTTTCTAAACAAACTGCAGTGTAAAACTGTACCGGCACCGCCGTAATATTGCTGAGGCTGTTATCTTCCCTAGTGTGTGTAGCTAGGGTTCTACCTACTCATTCCCCCTATATTCTTTTGTAGTCGTCAAAGTTTATGGAATTAAGCAAGTGCAGGCTTTAAAAATTGTATCTATATCCAAAACTACATATGGTGTTTAAAATTTCTCCAAAATCGACACCGGCATTATAGTCATACTCGTCCCTATGTCGGTCATTCCATTCTTTCTGTCCACCATCTGACATAGGGATAGTTAAACTTAAATCAAAGGCATGACGGCGAGCGCTCCCATACTGAAAGCTCTGACCAATCTCAAATACCCACCCATAAAAATACTGAAGTACTTTATAATTTTCTACATCTGGATCATTAAAAGGATCTTCCTTAGCTCCCCGAGTGAATCCAACCATTCCGTAGTGTAATGCTATTTTGGGACGCCAAAATACTTCTTTATCTCTTAAGTAATATTGCAAACCTATTGAAGGCGCTGGACCTAAGCCACTTGTTATATAAGTGTTATTTAAAAACTCATAATCTACCTTAACGCCAATGCTGCCATAAATAACGCCTAAACCACCCCCAATAGAGTAAATAGAATTTTGATCGGATAAGCTGTCTGTCGTAAAAAATCCAGACAATAGAAAACACATCAAGTATTTCATATCATATGCCCCTCTATTTCCCTATGAAGTTTTTAGCATAATTGCATGTTATGTCATCCAATTTTGGCTTGGCTACAGCGCCTTTATCATTATCAACATCTCTCCAACAAATAACAGTTGGCTTACTCCG
>JAPYOP010000120.1:0-3686 GCA_029938115.1 Colwellia sp.
TCAGTTGCAAACAAACCTTTGTGTGGTAACAAGCCCATTTTGACAATATCGATAACGGTTAATGAAAATACGGCTTCTGCTTTTTGCGCTACATGAGCAAAGTGTTGCGCTAGCTCTTTAGCGCTATAATGGCTGATGATTTTATTTTTTAAATGAATAGTGCCAGAAAGTTTAGCTGCTTTATTACTCTGCTGCTGATTAGTTATACAACGTAATAAGCTGGTTTTACCCGCACCATTTGGGCCGATAATGCCGATCACCTCACCTTTACTCACATTAAAGGTGATGTTGCTGAGAATAGCTTTATTGTTAATCTGCCAAGATAGCTGATCAATTTTTAGTAGTGTCGACATAAGTTATAGGTGTTTTCCCGCACGCAAGTGATTGTGTTTAGTATTGAAAATTGAATAGCTAGGTATCTGACTTACCGTATTTATATAATACTTATTCGTATTGAAATAAAAGAACGATTCACAGTTGCGGGTACAGTTGAGGATTTATCACAATGCATTATTACCATGCAGTGCTTTCCACCTCATTCCCTAGTTCAAGCTGTGATTCTACGCGGTGATAATATATTTAGCAAGCTTTAGCGGTTTAGATGGCTAAATAAATAATTTGGTGGTTAGAAAGTTTATAAACAAAAAAGCAGCCGAAGCTGCCTTTAATATTATTTCATTTTTAAATAATAACTACCAAATTTTAACGCGTTTCTCAGGTGCAATATACATTGCATCACCTTCTTTAACGTCAAAAGCTTCGTAGAACTCATTCATGTTTGAAAGTGAACCTAAAGCACGGAACTCACCTGGAGAATGAGGGTCAGTTGCTATACGGTTACGCATTGATTTCTCAACATGTTTGCCACGCCATATTTGTGCGTAGCCCATAAAGAAACGTTGATCACCAGTTAAACCATCAATAATAGGTGCATCTTGACCATTTAAAGAGGTTTTATAAGCTTTATATGCAATAGTAACACCTGATAAATCACCAATGTTTTCGCCTAACGTTAATTCACCGTTAATGCTTAAGTCATCAAATACTTGATAAGCAGCATATTGCTCAACTAATGCTTCAGTGCGTACAGAGAACTCTTTAAGATCTTGCTCTGTCCACCAGTTACGTAAATTACCTTTTTCATCATATTTACTGCCCTGATCATCAAAACCGTGACCCATTTCATGACCAATAACAGCACCAATACCGCCGTAGTTTACTGCGTCATCAGCTTTCATATTAAAAAATGGTGCTTGTAAAATAGCCGCAGGAAAAACAATTTCATTTACTGTTGGATTGTAATACGCATTAACGGTTTGAGGTGTCATACCCCATTCCCATGTACGAATTGGACCACCTAGTTTTGAAAGTTCTTTTTCACTAGATACTTTACGAGAACGAATGATGTTGCCAACTAAATCATCGCTGGCAATGGTTAGTGCTGAGTAATCTTCCCATTTGTTAGGGTAGCCAATTTTAGGAGTGAAAGCGGCTAGCTTAACGTGAGCTGACTTTTTAGTGTCGGCAGACATCCATTCTAAATCATTAATACTTGAACCATAAGCATTACGTAAGTTTTCAACTAGCTCACTCATGCGAGATTTAGCTTCAGGCGTGAAGTGACGAGTTACGTAAACTTTGCCAATTACTTCACCTAAGTTACTATTAACAACACTTACACCGCGTTTCCATTGTGGACGTTGTTCTTTACGGCCATTAAGTTGATTAGAGAAGAAATCAAAATCTTCGTTGTCTAACTCAGCAGTTAAGTAACTTGAAAATGCATTTAAGGTATTGAATGTTAAATACTGCTTCCATGTATCAAGTGATGTTGCTGCAAACACTTTACCGAAACCTTCGATAAAATCAGGTTGGTTAATAATAATGTTTTTTTGTGAATTTACATTTTCAGCAGTTAGGAACGCTTGCCAGTTAAATTTATCTGTAAGACTATTTAGATTGTTGGTAGCAAATTTATTATAACGTTTTTCGCTGTCACGACTTTGAACTCGTGTCCAATGAAACTCAGCTAAGCTGGTTTCTAATGCCATGATGTTCTTAGCGACAGCTTTACCATCTGACATGCCAGCTAAGTTGTACATGTTTTCGATATGAGCAACATAACCACTACGTAATTTAACAAAACGTTCAGTTTCATTAAAATAATAATCTTTGTCAGGCAAGTTCAAGCCATTTTGCCAAATGTGAATGGCATAGCTTGATGAGTCTTTTGCATCAACACTGATATATAGTGCTAATGGGTTATTAATACCTGTACTTGAATGCTTACCAAAAAAAGCAGCTAATTCATCTTTGTTTTGAAGATCATTAATTTCTTTTAAAAGGAAATTAATTGGCGTAATGCCTGCTGCATTACGCGCTTCATCGTCCATGAATGAGCGAAATAAGTCAGCTACTTTTTGTTCGTCAGTGCCATTTTTTAAATCTTTGGTTGCAGCTAACTCTTCAATAATCGCTTTAACATCGTCATCAGCTTTATCACGTAAGTCATAAAATGAGCCAATAGATGTTTTGTCGCCTGGAATTTCATTTGAATTTAACCAACCGCCATTGATATAACGATAAAAATTATCTTGTGGGCGAACGTTTTTGTCCATATTCGCTTTGTCGATGCCGGATGCTAATGCTGTTTTTTGTGGTGCGGTAATGCTTGTGTCGCTTGTTGTACTATCACTGTTGCTACAACCCGAAAGTAATAGCAAAGATGAGCATACTGCGCCTGTTATAATCGCTTTCATTATTTGACTCTCATTTTATTTTTTAAAATATTCGATGTCTGTGTTATTCAATTTTGTACTTATGTACATACGAAAAACACGATTATTCGATATTACGAGGAATTGCACCTAATTTCTAGTTAGTGACACAACTATTTACATTTTTATATGTAACCAAAAGTTTATATATTATTTACTTTATATTTACAATATTATTTTCGATGAATGCATTACTTTATACGGTAGGATGCAGCACGGATTAAATCTTTTGAAATAGACTCGACCGGTATTACCTTGACACATTTCATTATTTCGGCGGGCATTAGCTAAATAGCGCTAATAGATTATCGCACTATGCCATGCAAAGTTAGGTCTGTTAGCTTGTGCTAAGCGATAGGCATTATTTAAGGTTGTACTGTACATAATAATGAACAAACTATAGGTGTTTCTCCTTGTTGTCCCATTCATTAATTGTGAAAAATCGATAGTTTGAGTTTCGTTATCTATAAATTTTTTCTGTGAGGCAATGCAACATTGGAAAAAATCAACCCTGCAACTAATGACATAAAAATAAGAAAAGTTTGAGAACCCAAATCAGAAACCGCTACCATTTGTTGTCCGGTAACTAAATTATTTAAGCCTATATAGACTTTACTGCCGGGCACCAATACCACTAAACCCAGTAAACGTACTATCGAAGATGGTAAGTTCATAATGCGAGAGAATAAATTACTATATATTCCTAAAGCAAAGGCGCCGACAAAAGCGCCTAAAGCCACTCCTAAATAAGTACTAGCCCAAATACTCACGCTAAAAGATATATAGCCTGCGATCATGCCCCAAGGTGCATCTTTTAAACGTACTTTAAACAATATAACTAAAGAAATAGATAATGTGGTTACCGCAAGCCATGAAGTCCAAACTGGCATGGTTTCTGGTGGTACAAAG
>JAPYOP010000120.1:3786-7583 GCA_029938115.1 Colwellia sp.
GAACGCTCTGCCCACATAACAAAAATAAAGACCACAAAGCCTAAAATAGTTGACCAAAAAACATCATGCCAGCTAGTGTGCATTAACATAGCAAAAGCGCCACTAGATGCACCAAAAGCTAAAAAGGTCATAATGAAGCCATAAGGTGGCGGCTTAGCATTCACTTCTTTTAAACGCTCTAAAGCCTCAGCTAAGGTTCGTTCACCGTTAATCAACTCATCTACTAATTCATCAATACGCGCTAATGAGCCAAGATCTATTTCACCCGGTGTTACCCGTACTAAATGATTATATTGTTGATCATCTTCGTCATCAGAAAGAATAAAAGTTAATGCTGTAGGTGTGATGATAAAAGAAGCTCGAATATCTAAAAAATGGGCAATAGAAAGCAAATTATCTTCTAAACGATAAGCGGTAGAGCCGAGCTTGTGTAATGCTTTGCCAAGTCGAATAATAAATCGACGTTTTTGATAGAAATCATCTGCTTGGGTCATAGACGTTGTAAACTTTAATGATTATTTTAGCCTGCCTGCTATGGTAATAGATTTTCATAAAACTGGGTAGGAAAATCTATTATCATCGATAAAAGATGCAATAAAATCAAAAAGCATTGATTTTATTTGAAATTTTTTACAAAACCTTTCAAAAGGTTAAAATTTATACTACTGTATGTAATTGCTATTAAACAAATAAAAGCCTCATAAATATATTGGAGATTACTGTGAAACTAACCTATCTAAGTTGCTTAATTGGCGCTTTATTAGTACAAGGATGTGGTCAACCATCGACCAATAATAGTTCAACCACTTCATCGGCAGAAGATAGTAGCCCTGTTGCTAAAGTTGAGCAAAAACAAGCGCCAACTGAAACATCGCAGTATGCGAAAAATGTATATTTTGGTGATACCCATTTGCATACCTCAAATTCTTTTGATGCTGGTGCCTTTGGAAATACCTTACCGCCAGATGTTGCCTACCAATATGCCCGAGGCGAGCAAGTTACCGCGTCTATGGGATTAAAAACGCAATTAATTAAGCCACTTGATTTCCTCGTGGTTTCTGATCATTCCGACAATATGGGTATGATCCCAGATCTTTATGCGGGTAAAAAAGAGATTATCGGCAACCCTATGGGTAAAAAGTTTTATGACGGTTTGATGGCGGGCAAAAATCATGAAGTTGCTATTGAACTAATCAAGCAGTTTTCTCAAGGAACTTTACCACCAGAATTGAATTATGATCCTCAATCTGAGGGTTACAAAAGTGCTTGGAATGAAATTATTGATTCAGCAGAAAAATATAACGAACCGGGTAAATTCACTGCTTTTATTGGTTATGAGTGGACCTCGTTAATCAAAGGCGGCAATATGCATCGAGTGGTTATTTACCGTGATGATGAAGATAAAGGTCGTCAAATGGTGCCATATACCACAACACCGCCATACGGTAGCCAAAATCCACGCGAATTGTGGAAGTGGATGCAAACCTATGAAGACAAAACCCAGGGTAAATTACTAGCCATCGCTCATAACGGTAATTTGTCAAACGGTATTATGTTCCCGATGGATGAGCAATTTAATGGCACCGCGCTTGATAAGGAGTATGTTGAATCTCGTGCACGTTGGGAGCCACTATATGAGGTTACCCAAATGAAAGGTGATGGCGAAGCCCATCCGTTTTTATCACCTAATGATGAATTTGCAGATTTTGAAAACTGGGAATTTGGCAACTTAGATTTATCAGAGACAAAAACTAACGATATGCTCGCGGGTGAATATGGTCGTGAAGCACTTAAAACAGGCTTAGTGTTAGAGAAAAAGCTGGGAACTAACCCTTATAAATTTGGTTTAATTGGTTCAACTGATACTCATACAAGTTTAGCAACTACAGAAGCTGATAATTTTTTCGGTAAAATGTCGACGATGGAGCCAAGCAAAAATCGTATGACTAAGCCTTTAATGGTTGGCAAGGAAACTACTATTTATTATCGTCAAGCCGTATCTTCAGGTTTAGCGGCTGTTTGGGCCACCGAAAATACTCGTAAAGGTTTATTTGATGCCATGGCGCGTAAAGAAACTTACGCCACCACAGGTCAACGTATCCAAGTACGCGTATTCGCAGGCTGGGACTTTAGTGAAACAGATTTAAATAACGACTTTGTTAAATCTGGTTACGAAAAGGGTGTACCAATGGGCAGCGACTTAATGGCTAAAACTGCGGATGCACCAAGCTTTATGGTAGTAGGTATGAAAGATCCGGACGCTGCCAATCTAGACCGTTTACAAGTAGTTAAAGGTTGGATGGACAGTAACGGTGAAACACATGAGCGCATATTTGATGTTGCTTGTAGTGATAACCGCGCTATTGTTAATCGTCGTTGTGACAAATTAGTTGGTAATACGGTTGATGTAAAAACTGCAACTTATAGTAATGATATTGGTGAAGCTACATTAAAAGCATTGTGGGTTGATCCAGAATTTGATGCCGCTCAAAATGCATTTTATTATGTACGAGTATTGGCTATTCCAACACCACGTTGGACAACTTACGATGCAGTAAGATACGGTATTGACTTGCCAACGGATGTGCCAGCAACAATTCAAGATCGTGCTTATACTGCGCCTATTTGGTATAATCACTAATAGCTATAACAAGTAACTAATGAAAATTTAGTTATTATTACCTTTATAAATATCATGCCTGAGTAAAAGCTTGGGGATGATATTTTTGTTTTATCAACCAAAATTTAATCTATAGCGTATGTCACAAACTTTGTTGAAAAAAATCATCTCTGAGCCATTGGTACATTTTCTTGTTATTGCGTCATTATTTTTTGTTATTTATGATTACCTTAATCCACAATCATTTGATGAAACGAAAATAATTACAGTCAGCAGTAATCGCATTGAACAACTTAAAAAAGGCTTTGAAAAAACATGGACACGAGCTCCTACCGAGCTAGAGCTTAAAAAGATAATTGAAAGTTATGCCCTTGATGAAATCTACGCACGTGAAGCTAACACTTTAGGTTTAGGCGAAAATGATGAAGTTATCCGCCGCCGTTTACGTCAAAAAATGGAGTTTATTCTCCAAGACATGTCGGTTCTACAGCAACCATCGGAACAAGAGCTTAGTGATTTTTATCAAAATAATATTGCAGCGTACCGAGACGATAACCAGTATTCTTTTGAGCAAGTTTATATCATGACTAACCGAACTGAAACTTCGTTAGCGCTTGTACTTACTGAGCAAAAACAACGAATTAAAGATGGAAGAAAACCACAAGGAGATATCAGTACTTTACCTCGTCAAATGTCAAAAGCCTCTTCTCATCAAATTAATAGACAATTTGGTTTTAATTTTAATTTATTTTTAGACCAAGCACCCTTAAATAAATGGACAAAACCGATAAAATCTGGACTAGGTTTGCACTTTATAAAGTTAAGTCAACGCAGTGTCGGTGCTGTCTCGGCTTTAGCAGAAATAAAAGAGGCAGTGATTAAAGATTGGCGCTATCAGCAAAGTAAAGTTTTTATCGAGAGCTATCAAAAAAACTTACTTAAACAGTACCAAATCAATATTGATCGTAATGACAAATTAACTGTGGCTGATTAAAATGTTGTTTTTGATGCAAATAATGAAAAGGTTGCTTTGTGTTTTACATTTGATCTTTAGCCTAATAGCAATGAGTACAAGTGTATGGGCTGACAATATGCGTCCAGCATCATTAACCATTGAAGCTATTGATAGCACTCATTTTAATGTTCTTTGGAAAGTACCGGCTACAGACAATAAACG
>JAPYOP010000121.1 GCA_029938115.1 Colwellia sp.
GCCTTAGCTTATTTAGCGACAAGTGTTCCAACAATGCAGCCCTCATTATTAGAATAAGTTATCAAACAATTACGTTAACTATATTAATGAGAAGCGGATATTAAATATATTACTTTCTTGTTCTAATTGTGTGATAGAGCGAAATTCTATGGATTATGCTTAACTCTTTCTGGAGGAAACTTAAAACTGGTAATGGAAATCCAACATTAATCGTCGTCCATAACTTTGGATCGGTGACTGACTTCCTCTGTATGGTTGAACCAAGTAATGATCTTCGTTCAATATGTTACTTACCCCCAAATTCATCGAGAATTTATCTAATTCATATTGATAAAAAAGTTTAAAATCAAAGGCGCTATTTAATTTTTCAGGTGTCCCACACACCCAGTTAGGATCATCAACACAAGCATATCTACCTGAAATGTATTGACCAACTATGTGAAATGATGAATCGTTATTTAGCTTGTAATGTATATCCGCCTTAACCATATGATTTGGGATACCTAAAACTGCATCACTATCCGTTGCAACATTAAAAGCCGTAATATTATTTTGCTCTATGGTAAATAATGAATAACTGGTATTTAATGATAGTCGGTCTAATTGCCAATTAAGCTGCAATTCAATTCCCATACTACTAAAATCACCTAACGTAGTATTGCTGGCTGTTTGCGGATTAAATCCGATATAATTATTGATTTTTTGCAGATAAAAATTACCCGTAAACGCCAGCTTTTTTCTGATCTGATAACCTATTTCAAGCTCCCAACTTTTTGTTGTTTCTGACTCTGAAATAGCAGTGTTCGCATTGATTGCGCTGGCTACTGTATCAAATTGTGGGATTTTAAAAGCTTCATTATAAACAAGTTTAGCATGTAACTTTGTCCATGTTTTAATCACTGAAACTCTTGGGACGAGTTTACTACCCGCAAAATCATGATCTTCATATCTCAGACCTAACGTTAATTTAGCCCAGTTAAAACTTGATTCATATTGAGCATAAATAGCACTGTCATTATTAGTTGATTTATTCTTTCCCTGATAACGAATGTCAGGATCAAAAAGATAAGACTCTGTTACTTTTGCAGTTTCATAGTAATAACTTATTCCGGTTAATAAATTTGAAGTATCAGATAAAGAATAAATTCCAGACATATCTATTCGGAAACGGTCTAAACTCCTAGACAAGTTATGCTGGTATTGTCCCTTGCTATTCCAAGGTTCTTGTTTGATATAGGTTAACTTAGTATTTAATCTTAGCTTTTCACTGAAATACCACTTTTTATCTAGATTAATTGCCTGATGTAAAAAAGACAGTTTGTTGGGGGTGGTATACCTTTTATGAGGGGGGTAAAACAGTCCAGAATCGCCAAATAACAATCTATCTTGTTGTATAAACCTTTCATGTTGAAACTTAAATTTCCAATCCAGATAATCCAGATGTAAATTAAAACTAAAAGGCTCAGAATTACTATTATCTTTTAATGAAACCTGATACCCATCTAGAGCTCGCCAGGTTTTATTACTATAATCGCCTTGGCCAATTGAAGCTGAAACTCCATAATGTACCAACGCCTTATTAATGGTAACTTCACCTCCAGCTGAATAACTTAAAATGGTGCTATGTTCGCCATCAGGACTAAAATCTCCCATAAAACTAATCGATTGCCCAATCTGATTAGTAGTTAAACTAGTCACTCGGATCACAGCAAGTGCAGCCTGACCACCGTACTTCACAGATCCAGAACCACGTATAATTTCGACTTGAGAAATATTATCAACAGGGTAACGGTTGCCTAAGACTAGAGAGCCAAATGCCAGTTCATTTTGCTCTATACCATCTATAATCAACAATATTTTTGCTTCCATCCCCCAAACACCACGAAAAGTAACCGAAAATGTACCTATAGTATCGGTACCGACCCAAAAGCCAGGAACCTGCATGAGTAAATCTTGTAGATACCTAGCACCAGATTGCTTTATAAAATTTTCAGTCAGCAAAGTAACGGTACTAGGTTGTTCTCTAATACTGGTCTTTTCATTTGATGAGATATTAACCTTTATATTCATTAACTCTTCAAGAGATAGTGAAAAAAGATAATCTTGAGTTTGTGCAAAAGAAAAACAAGGAATCATAAACAATAAGCATAAAAACAAATATCCATTTACATTGATATTATTTAACTCTTTTTGATTCATAGCACTTAATTGGATTCAATGACATAGATTAATTATAGTTTTTCTTCGGATTTTCACAAGGTTATTTTCTTTTGTATTGTTGGATCTCTGTATCTAACATCAGAAGGCGTTTTGTTATGAGACTACTACAATTTAAAAAGCTAAGCGCACATTGAACTAAACCACCCCTAAGGTAATGGTGTTCTTTAATAGGAAAAATTACTATTAGTGAAGCAAGCTCGAACGTCAGCTATAGAGAAAAAGTGATTCCAATCAAATGATGTTTAAGCGGCTGTTCCTCGCCCAAAACAGCCCGTGGGTTACTTCAATTGTTTGTGAAACTACAATACTTGATTTTATTGTTGAAATACAAATTTTAGAAGTTATGACCGACTGGAATGAGCTTAAACCTGCCCCACAAACGAGCAGTAAATTTCGGGTAGTATTACCCTGAATATCATCATGGCTTTACAAAAGATTAATGTCATATATGGCTAGAAGCCGAAGTATTAACTTAGTCACTTGAAGCTTCCACTTATCGCACTTCCTTGGTGCTTTTCATCTTGGTCTATATTTCACTTTATAGCGAAAAAGAACAGGAAATAGACAGTAAATTCCCTAAACAGGCAAAGTTAATCAGTTCCGGTCAATTAAAACAATCAAGTAATCAAACAACAAGAGAAAGACTGATAACTGGAATAGCCAATTTAAGTGATAGTGTTCGCTTTAAAGATACGCTTTATACCTTCTTGTCCATTCCAGACTTAGCAGTACAAAGATAAAGGCTCTTAACATCAGGTTGTTTAGTCTTTTTCTACTACAATAAGGTATAGCTATTCATTACATATAATTCAGGCTTCAGCTATGGCTTCATCCTCCTTTTTTTCTAACGATAATTTTATGCCTCACGGTATGTGTTATTTATGGCAACCCGAAATTCTTTGGACCTCGGTTATTTCTGACGTATTAACCGCCTTAGCATATTTCTCGATTACGGCTGCTGTTATTGTATTTGTCAAAAAGCGGCATGATTTACCTTACCCATGGTTCTTTTTATTAGCAGGCTCAGTAATCTTTCTGGCATGTGGCACCTCACACTTGATCAGTGCAATTGTAATATGGAAACCGATATATGGTATTTCGTCAATAGTTAAAGCCATTACTGCGATAACGTCTGTAGTCACAGGTATCGTTATTTGGTTTGTCTTGCCTTTTTTTCTTAAGCTACCAAGTCCCGCTATTCTAGAACAGAAAAATCAGGAATTGCAGGATTATTTGGACAAATTAAGTCAAGCTCAAAAGTCACTAGTAGAGTCAGAAAAAATGGCATCCTTAGGCGGCCTAGTTGCAGGCATTGCCCACGAAATCAATACTCCCATAGGTATAGGTATTACTGCCTCTAGTCATTTGTCGGAGGAGACAATATTATTCAATAATAAATACATTAAGGAAAAAATCACCAAAAATAATTTAAGTTTATATTTGGAAACGGCGAAAGAGAGTACTGATCTCATTAGCTCAAACCTTGCTAGGGCGGCTCAACTTATAACGATTTTTAAACAGGTGGCTGTTGACCAAAGTAGTAGAGATATACGTATCTACAATATTAAAAAATATACCAGAGAAGTCTTACAAAGTCTTAAACCAAAGTTTAAGCAAACAAATATTGCCGTAAACGTTAGAGGTGATGATGATTTATCCGTTAATGGTGAACCTGGTGCCTTTTTTCAAATTATCACCAATTTTGTTATCAATTCCTTAATACATGGTTTTGATAATATTGATTCGGGTAGCATCGACATTGAAATTACTTGTCAACAAGACATGGTGAGATTTGTTTATACAGATTCAGGGAAAGGAATAGATGAAGAGCATACGGATAAAGTTTTTGAACCATTTTTTACTACCAAACGAGGAAAAGGCGGAACTGGTTTAGGGCTACATATTGTTTATAACTTAGTCGTACAGTCATTAAAAGGGAACATTGAATATAATGATAAATATAACGAAGGAAGCCAATTTATTATTGAATTTCCAGTCGATGTATTGGTCAATTAATTTTGGCCACGGACTTGTATTCAAGCTAGTATCTTTTTTCTGACTCATTTGCTGCAGGATTTTTATTTATACTAACCACAAAGGCAATGGAAATACGACCGTTTTAGTATTAAAACGGTCTATTTATTGTGATAAATACGTGCCTAAATTTTGTCGGTTTTGTGGCAAAAGTGACGATTACATAAATTCAGATTTCAGTATTCCTCACCCTCTCCCACCTCAAACCAACAACGTTCTGTAAATTTTGAGTTCGGTAAAGTTAGTACCTTAAATGTCTTCAACTTACAGTGGTGCAAATCATGGCTGAACTTAAAAAAGTTCGGCCGTGGGGTAATCCCCCCATTTTTAATGGAGTTCAATAATAGACATTTTTCTCTGTGTTAGTTTACGTTTTTGAATGGGTGTTTTACCATCAATTCCCATGTTAGGTCGCTCATGGTTATAAGTCCATAACCATTGTGTTGCTTTATTTTGCAATTCTTCAATATATCGATAAATATAATGGCTTAGCAAGTCATATCTTACCGTCCGATTAAAAGGTTCAATATAAGCATTTGCTCCTATGAAAATGGATAAGTGTAGTGATTAACAGAGGCCACAATCAAGTTACTCTGGTCCTGCCGGATCCTCGCGGAATTCAAAGAAGCTCATTTATCAATTTATATCACCATGAGCGTTCCTCACGATTCACTTATTGATTTACAACCTAGTTTTTATGAAAAATTAAAGTGGGAAATCTCTATTGAAATCTGATCGTTAAATAGGAAAATAACTTATTGAATATTAACTGAACATTGGCATATACGATTCTAACTACTACTATAATATTATTACAGTGACCTAATAATTTTGTAATTTCAATATCCCAGTTAAATCTATCGCGTTATAAGTGAGGAACTATTCATGCTTCATAAGCTCCATACCCCCACAGTTTTAGCTACTGTATTATTTTTCGGTCTATTCATTTCCATATCAAGCGGTTACCTTCTGTATAATATGGAAGGTGAAAAAATAATAAGAGAATTTCATAAAGAAGTAGACGAACATGCAGCCTCTTTACATAGAGAAACTATCGTAAATTTCGAAGCACTAAGATCACTTGCGATCCTGTTTAGTGATTCTAAAACTCCTGATTGGAACAACTTTAGTCTTGAAGCTAAGAGTATACTTAGTCGCCATAATGGTATCCAAGCATTAGAATGGGTACCACTTATAACACATGACCAACGGAATGCCTTCGAATCAAAACCATTACTTAATCTCCCTAAATTTGAAATAATAGAAAGACAAAAACAAGGGAGTATGATGATAGCTCCAGTTAAAGAAGTATATTTCCCAGTTTATTTTGTAGAGCCATATATAGGAAATGAACTAGCTTATGGGTTCGATCTAGCTTCTAATACTACGCGCTATCAAACAATAATTTCTGCTAGAAATAGTGGGTTACCAACCGCGACAGGGAGTATTACACTTGTCCAAGAGAAAGGTGACCAAAAAGGTTTTTTAGCATTCATTCCCATATACAAAATCAGAGGTTTATCAACGGAAGAAAGACGAAAAAGCAACTTGCTAGGCTTTGTTCTTGCCGTTTTTCGAATTGGTGATATTTACCTAAATTCAATAAAACACAAAGTAATCAGAAATATAAAGATAACCCTACTAGATGAAACGCACCCACTAGATGAAACTATCTTGCATAATACTCCCAACCAAGGGTTCGAAATAAACAATGAAATAATATATAGCAAAAAACTGCCTTTATTATGGGGACGACAATGGAGTATCGTTGCTTCCCCAACAAAGGAGTTTTTTACTAACAGGCGGAATGTATTACCCTTAGCAGTATTTATATCAATTCTTGTATTCACAATTTATATCTCCTTTTACATTAATTTCATATCCAAACGTGCTACTGCCGTTCAAAAAATAGTTATTGAACAAAATCAGGAAATTAATGAAACAAACAAAAAGCTGAAATTACTATCACGATCAGACGGTTTAACAGGAATAGCTAATAGACGATATATGGATGATTTTTTTGAACATGAATGGCTACTGGCATTACGAAACCAAACTTCAATATCCTTTATTCTTATTGATATTGATTTTTTTAAGTTGTATAACGACAATTACGGGCATCCACAGGGAGACGATTGCCTAAAAAGGGTGGCAAAACAACTTCAGAGTATATTACATCGCCCTTGCGACCTTGTTGCACGATATGGTGGTGAAGAATTTTCGCTTATATTACCACAGACAACAAACCCAATTAAAATCGCAGAAAATTGCCGAGCATCAATTGAAAATATGAATATTGCTCATGAATACTCAAAAAACTCACAAGTCATTACTATCAGTATTGGCATTTGTACAGTAATTCCAAAGATAGGTACGCCTTCACGTTTATTAATAGAAACCGCTGACAAAGCTCTTTATATTGCCAAAAATAAAGGTAGAAATAGAGTAGAGGAGATATCTATCGATATGTCAGACTTTAACTTCCATAAACGAGGATAAACAAAGATAGGGGATTATTGTATTGAAACACCGTTTCTTTAGTTTTAAGCTGCATTACTAAGGGGTTTATCTATAGCGAATCCTTACTTTGTAATCATTTGCTTGGACTAACACATCATCTGCTATCAATCTTAGTTGGCATTAGTACGGAATACTAATTTACGGCCTGATAGCATAAGATAAATCAGCTGGTTTCGTCAAATACTCTCCGTCCGGCACTATACAGTGCAAAACTCGGCTATACGGTTAGTTGTCTTTATTTTTAACTTAACTAAGAAAGCAGACGTTAGCTTTTATACTTTAAACGAAGGTTCAGTAAGTCTCTAGGGGGGATAATATAAGCATGGAACAAGCCCACCTAACGTTCTCTTAGATACGAAAGCTGGTGCAGATAACGCCGGTTTAAACCGGATATAGACCATAAATAATTACAGTGTTTTTATTGGTTATGTTGACGCGATGATTGATAGCAGGGTAGTAATAGCACTAAAAAGTACCGAGTATGGACAGGAGCCACAACTAGCAAGGGAGATGGACAATAGGGCGAACGGAGATTTTCAGGAATATGGGTTTAAAATCAAGCTAAATATATTTAATAATGGACGTTTTCGAGGCGTAGAAAGTTAATATAAAGCTAAAACAAGAGTGATAATACGATGGTTTTCAATGAAAATAAAAGTACGGTTTTTATGATCTAACTTGCTGATTATTATAAAAAGAAATTCATAATAAAATGGTACCCGGAGCCGGACTTGAACCGGCACGCTTTTCGGCGAGGGATTTTAAATCCCTTGTGTCTACCAATTCCACCACCCGGGCATCGGATA
>JAPYOP010000244.1 GCA_029938115.1 Colwellia sp.
TGCGTATACATTTATTAACTCAATAAATTGTTGCACCCGATTCATCGGGAGAAGTGTTAACGCTCACTTGACGGAGAAAACCTAATGGGTGACCCCACAGCCACAATATCATAGGGGCCCGTGCAGTAAGCGTCTATGACTAAGTTGCACGGCGCGGGGGGGGGCAGCCTCGCTATTAATGGGGCCATCCTTCAGAGTTAACTATTTTTAGAACCAGTAAATGTAATTTGGGATATAGATCATATCCAATATGGTTAGATCACCGCTATAGCTATAGGTGACCAGGCGATCAGCCATTTCAATTTCTTCATAGGTGACACCAGTTATATGGCCCTGTTCATTAAAACGGGTGGTGGTAACGGCGCCGCTTGCATAAGTATTGGCCTGAGTTAGATTATTTCCTTCCCCATCATAACCGAAAATGATTGTTTGTTCGGGTGTACCATCCGCCCCGAAGTCAATTGACTCACTACCCCTGTTACCTTGGGCATTATATGTGTAGGTGGTTATCTCATCTATAGTACCGTCACCATCATTATCGGTGCTGACACTTAGTATTTCGAAATCAGCATTATAACTGTAGGTAGTACTATAATTAACGGTGTTATAAAACTCCTCACTCTCTATCTTGATTTCTGCATTACTATTATCTTCGGCGTTAATCACTTCATCTATAATACCGTCACCATTTTCATCAATGCTGCGACTGATGAACTGATAACTAGCTAAATCGTAGATAGTCATAACAATACGATCAAAACTTCCATCCCCATCATTGTCATAAGCATACTCAATGTGATGTTCATTATTTTGGCGGGTATGGGTAATTAATTCATTAATAACACCGTCGCCAATAATATCCCGTGATTCTCTTTCAATTTCCCCGGCAGCGTCATACTCCAAAATAATTATTCTATCGTAAACACCGTCATCATCCTGGTCATATGTTTCACTGACTTTGTGACCTTGAGCATCATACTGATAACGATATATCTTGTCGCTTTCGCCGTTATCTAGGGTTTCATGCCTAACAGAAATGGTTAACGCACTATCAATATTATCAGGATCTAGAATTGGATCAGAAGAGTGATCGCCACCACAGGCGGCAACTGTGGAAATAAGAGACAACAGTAGGATTTTATACTTAAGTTTCATTCCGTTGAAATACCTAATTTTAAATTGAGGACGGAAGCATACTCGAGTATTTTAAGTTTGTAATTTATTATTCACCATCGTCATTAAAAATAACATTGGCGATAACTAATAACTTGTTGGGTTATGTAATCGCGTCGCGTACCCTTATTCGATAATTCCTGGCTCGAACGTCAGGTCTTATTTTGTACGTTAAGGCAAAAGGCAAGACCTGATAATCATATAGGAAAGCCCCCAGTGTCCGTAAAAC
>JAPYOP010000043.1:0-25504 GCA_029938115.1 Colwellia sp.
TCTAAGCCTTTTAATTCTCGCTAAGTGATCTATTCATTTCTTCACTTGGTATAAGGTGTTTTTAGGACTCATACTTTTCTCCAACAGACGCTATTTGTTGTGAAAGTGTCGGTAAAGTATCCCATTGGCGCAATGATAATATTGACCATTTAAGACGAATAGCAAATGTCAGTTCAATGTACTTTTAATTTAACGGTTAATATTATTATATTGGAACTAATTGCAATAGTACAAAAACAGTTAAACTGGTGCTTAAAGTTAAATAAACACTATGGCTTTTATAGGCCGTGATAATAGCCACGGTTGCGGCTAATAAATAAGGGTTAGTTAAACTACTGTTAAAATTATTATCTTGAATGAAAATAATAGGAACCCAAATTGCGGTTAATACAGCAGGGGCACTAAAACTTAAAAAGTGTGTTGTTCTTGCTCCTATACGTAGCGGCAGTTTAGGGTGTAAAAAGAGGTAACGGCTGAAAAATGTAATACAGGCTAAAAGTATGATGGTTAGTATAGTCATAATATCTATTCGATTTCTTTTATTGGGCTAGTTGATGTTTTTTTGCCATTAAATAGCCACAATACATGGCAATGAGAGAAGCTATTACTAAGCCTAACTCCCAGTCCATTAATTTGAATACTACCGATAAAAATCCAGCAACTACGACCGTTACTAACATAGCTAAATTAGTGATTGATGGAATGACTAAAGCGATGAACGTTACGGCAATTGCAAAGTCGAGTCCTATACTGGTTAAATCAGGTAAGTAACTACCAGCTATGATGCCGATAATATTCCATAACAACCAACATAGATAAAAACTTCCGCCTGCGGCTAGCGCATAAATCAGTTTGAGTTTTCCCTGATAAGCATTTGCGGCCCCTGAAAGAGCAAACAATTCATCCGTTAATAAAAATCCTAAACTACCACGCCATTTAAAAGGAAGATCTTTCAACTTATCTCTAAGCGCTAAACCATATAAAAAATGCCTTGAACTAATGATAAAGGTTGTAAATAGAATGGTTGCTAATGGAGCATTATCATTTATTAGTTCAATCACGACTAATTGTACTGCGCCGGCAAAAACTAAAAGAGGCATCATAATCGCTTCGGGTACGGTAAATCCACGCTGTATAGCTAAAGAACCACATAATATTCCCCAAGGGAGTACCGCTAGGTTTAATGGCAACATGGCTAATACACCTTTTTGTACCATTTTTATATAAGCTTGTTTTCTGTTAAATGTCATAGTTTTCTTATTGATGGTCTAAGCGTGATGGGCTAAGCCGCAGTATGACATGTTAGTTTGCAAAGTACTTGAATGTAATATCATTTTATTATGCTTGTAATCTTGTTGTGCCATATACTAAAAAGGCCTTCACCAAATAGTGAAAGCCTTTTGTGTTTTATGCTAAAAGGTTATTTTAGAAAGAATATTTAACCTTCACGCCACCATTAACACCACGACCAATGCCGAAATGATTAATGCCGGTGTCATCTAAGCCTGAATCAAAATATTCTTCATCAGTAAGATTATTAATATATGCTGACACAGCCCAATACTCGCCTGTAGCACTAAATTGTGTGCCAAGTAGACCGTAAGACTGTTGGGCATAAATATCATTACCACCCATAAATTCGTCACCAAAGGTTTCTGATTGCCAGCTATAAGAAACTTGTAATGCAAGATCTATATCACTATCAAGATACCAGTAATAACTACCAACAAAGCTAATGGTTACTTCAGGAGCGGCAAGTTTTTTTCCTGCTAATGATGAACCATCTAGATCTTCACCATCAACCACTTCTGAATTTTGAAAGGCTGAAGCTAAGAATAATCTTAGGTTATCCGTTGGTAAATAAGTGATATCAAACTCAACCCCTTGACCTTCAGCTTGACCAATGTTTTTAATTAGCGCGCCACCATTTTGGGCAAATAGTCCTTGGAAGTCCTGGTAATCATAATAATAAGCACCCACATTAATTTTTAAGGCGTTATCTAAAAACTCACCTTTCATGCCAATTTCATAACTATCAACAATTTCAGGTTCATAACTGGCTAATGTTGATCCTTCTGGTAATTCACCTCCATACAATTCAGATGCCCAAAATTCTTTATCTATTTCATCAATAGTCCCGTCTGGTTCGTAATCAAACCACTCTTCATCAGCATCATATCCAGTCCAATCTTGGAAATTTATGTTGAAAGCAAATGTATTAAAACCACCCGCTTTATAACCACGAGAATAGTTGGCGTAAACATTAATGTCATTTGTTAATTTGTGGTTTAACGCGATACGAGGGGTAAATTCAGACCAGTCTTGTTCCTGCTCTATCCATTGTCCGCCAGTATGAGCGCCTACTAACCAATAATGACCTAACCAGCCATCAGGCTCTGGTAAGTTTAATGCAAACTCTTTATTGTCGTATGAGAAGCGACCACCAAGGGTTAAATCAGTTCTTTCTGTCATTGACCAAGTTATATCACCGTAAATACCGTAACCTGAGTTTGTGCCACGAGCATTAATTTCTTCTTTAACACCATTAACACCTTCGCCTGGAGCTGGAATTTCTTCATCTGCCACAAGTTCAGCAATTTCTGCTGCGTCGTCGACAAAATCAAGTTCATACCAACCATCAACCATAAACTCATGACAATCAGCATAATAGTTTTCAGGCTGGCTAGTATGAGAAGCCATGGACTGATCCCATTCTTCTAAATTAGGTAGTTGTGCACAAAAAGCGTCATCATCGTAACCATTGTAGAAATATGAGTTAACTTTTTCTTGATAAGCACTTACGCCAATAAACCAAAATACATCCGAGTCAGTATTTGAGGTAATGCGAAACTCTTGGCTAATATACTCGTTATCATCATTTTGAGAATAATTACCTAGCGGCATTGCTGTGCCATCGTAATCTTCTAAATAATTCCAGGTATTGTTTTTAATTGCCGTTTGAGAAAGGAAGGTTACAGCGCCAAAGTCATGAGTAAAATCCATTGTTGCCGCAAATACTTCTGCAATATCGTGACCTTCATCTCCTAAATCAGAGGAAATAGTGCGCTTGTCACCTTCTTGCCAAACAGAGCGGTATACACCGCCATCTTGTTCTCTATCTTCATAATTCAGGCTAAGCTTTAACTGGCTGTCTGTCCAACCTTCGTAAGTGAAGTTTACGCGTAAGGCGGTAACGTCTTTATCACGTAATGTGCCACCTTCAGTATTTTCGACAAAATTATCTGCAGATTGATGATAAGCGGCAAAACGAATAAAAGCATCATCACTTAATGTGGTGTTATATACGCCGGTAAATTCATACATGCTATCACTGCCAATGCCAAACTCAGCACTACCTTCGGTCGCATCAACAGCTTCGTTAGTGTACATACTGATAGCACCTGAAGCAGCATTTCGGCCAAATAAAGTACCTTGTGGACCTTTAGCAACTTCTACGCGAGACATATCGAAAAAGCTCGATAATGAACCACCACTTCTACCTTGATAAACACCATCTAGATATAAGCCGATAGATGCATCGCCACCGATGCCGTAATCAGAAGTAACAATGCCGCGGATACCAATAGTGTCAATATAGCTATCATTTTCACTGCCGCCATTTAAGCCAGGCGTGTATTTAGCCAAGTCAACGGCATTGGTAACGTTGAAGTCGTTTAAAAAGTCTTCACCAAAAGCACTTACCGATACAGGTACTTCTTTTAATGTTTGTACTCGTTTTTGTGTTACAACAATAACTTCGTAATCGTTTTTGGCTTTTTTAACTTCACTTGCGGCTTCTTCAGCTGCAGCGACGTTAGTACCTAAAATGGATGTTACCGCTAAGGCTAATAATGATTTGCGATAGTTCATAGTTTGTCTTCCCCTCAATTGCTAATGCTTTGTATGTTTGTACTTATGTTTAATCGGTATTGTTATTTTTTAATCGATTATTTTGTTCTCTGAATAATACACGTAGTGTAAAATAAATCAAACATTAAAACGAAAGGCTGTAAAGTTTATTTATCACTAATATTTATCGCATATCATTTTTTTGATGTATTTAAGTTTTGTTTTTGAATTTTAATGGTTTGTCGTTGTGTTTGTGGCTGTGCATTATTTAATTCACAGCTATGGTTCTGGTGTTGTGTTTTATTTACAATTTGTATTTATAAATATTAAAGCTTGATCCATGTCGCTTTTACTTCGGTGTATTTATTAAAGGCATGTAATGATTTATCTCTGCCATTACCTGACTGTTTAAAGCCACCAAAAGGGGCTGTCATATCGCCACCATCCCATTGATTGACCCAAACAGAGCCAGCACGTACGGCTTTCGCCATTTTATGAGCTTTGGATAAGTCACGTGTCCAAATACCTGCGGCTAGGCCATAAGGGGTATCGTTAGCAATATTAATGGCTTCTTCCATGTTTTCAAAGGTAATAACCGATAAAACAGGACCAAAAATTTCATCACTGGCAATGGCCATACTATTGTCAACTTCACTAAACATGGTTGGCTCAATATAAAAGCCACCATCGACAGGCTGAGATTTTTTACCACCACAGCACAGTGTCGCTTGTTCATCTTGGCCTTTATTAATATAGCCTAATATACGTTCATATTGAGTTTGATCGACAATAGCGCCAACGTTGGTATTAGGATCAAGTGGGTTACCCGGTTGCCAACTCAGTATTGCTGTTTTAACTTTTTCGATAAATTCATCTTTAATGCTCGCTTCTACTAATAACCTTGAGCCAGCGGTACAAACCTCACCTTGGTTAAAGCAGATAGCACCTGCAGCAGCAATGGCCGCTTCATCTAAATTGGGCGCATCGGCAAATACTATGTTGGGACTTTTGCCGCCAGCTTCGGTCCAAACACGCTTCATATTGGACTCACCCGCATAAATCATTAGCTGCTTAGCGACTCCTGTAGAGCCAGTAAAAACTAATGTATCTATGTCATTATGCAAAGCTAATGTTTTACCTACTTGATGCCCAAAGCCAGGTAATACATTAAAAACACCATCAGGAATACCTGCTTCTTTAGCTAATGCTGCCAATTTAATTGCCGTTAGCGGTGATTTTTCTGAAGGTTTTAAAATAACACTATTGCCAGCAACTAATGCCGGACCTATTTTCCAGCTTGCCATCACTAATGGAAAATTCCACGGCACAATGGCTGCGACAACACCAACCGCTTCGCGGGTGACTAACCCTAATTCGTTATCTGCAGTAGGAGCCACCTCATCGTAAATTTTATCTATTGCTTCTGCGCTCCAACGGATAGAACGTAATGCACCAGGGATATCAACATTGAGCGCATCGTTAATCGGCTTACCCATGTCTAGTGTTTCTAATAGGGCAAGCTCATCACCATGTTTTTCGATTAGATCGGCAAACTTAAGCATGACCGCTTTTCTTTTTACCGGTGCTGCTTTTGACCAAGTGCCTTGTTCAAAAACTTTTCGGGCACACTTAACAGCTTGGTTGGCTTCTGTTTCTTGACAAAGGGCTATATTTGACAGTTTTCGGCCATCAACGGGGCTGATGCAATCAAAGGTTTCTTGATTACTAGCATCGACGTATTCGCCATTAATAAAGGCGCGACCTTCAATCGTTAGCGATTGTGCTTGCTGTTGCCAATAGGCTAGATCTTGTTTGTTCATTATATAACTCCAAAATAATTACTGCTTTCTAAGCTTGAAGCTAAATTACCTAATAACGAACGATATTTCAATATATTTTACATTTTTGCGTTATCTTGGCTTTATTGTTCATTATATTTAACATAAAATGCGACTTTAGTGTTTTAAATATTAAACACCCGTAATTTATACAATAGCTAAGAAAGCGGAGAAAACCTATGAATCATTATCCAGACTCTTATTATGCAGACTCAGTTAACCACTATGCTGATTACCCACAGTTATTGGGTGAACACAGCACAGATGTTTGTGTTGTTGGTGGTGGTTATAGTGGTTTGTCTACTGCAATCGCACTTCAAGAAAAAGGTTATCAAGTTACTTTATTGGAAGGGGCTAAAATAGGTTTTGGCGCTTCGGGTCGCAATGGCGGTCAATTAGTAAATAGCTTTAGTCGTGATATTGATCATATTGAAAAGCACTATGGACAAACAACAGCGCAAGCACTTGGCGATATGGCATTTGAGGGGGCTGATTGCATTCGCGATTTAATCAAACGCTATAATATTGACTGTGATTATAAGCAAGGTGGCTTGTTTGCAGCTTTTACTGACAAGCAAATGAAAGGGCTTGAGAAAAAGAAAGCCCTGTGGCAACGCTTTGGTAATGACAAATTAGAAATGGTTGATGCTAAAGAAGTAAAAAGTATTGTTAACACTAACGCTTATGTTGGCGGTTTGGTCGATAATCATTGTGGCCATATTCATCCATTAAAGTTGGCTTTAGGTGAAGCCGCTGCATTAGTATCTATTGGCGGTCAGGTATTTGAACAGTCAAGAGTTATTGATATTGAGCAAGTGAGAGAGGGCTTGAATGAAGCTGTTATTGTTAAAACAGCACAAGGTAGAGTGACAGCTAAAACCTTAGTGCTGGCAGGTAATGCTTATATGGGCAATTTACAACCAGAGTTAGCGAGAAAATCTATGCCGTGTGGCACACAAATTGTGACAACAGAGGTGTTGCCAGAGGCGTTGGCTAAATCTTTAATTCCTTCTCAATATTGTGTTGAAGATGTTAACTATAAACTTGATTATTATCGCGTAACGGCTGATAACCGCTTGTTATTTGGTGGCGGTGTCACTTATGGTGGCGGCGATCCTGAGAGTATCAAAAATTTCTTAAAACCTCATATGGATGAAATTTTTCCTGCCATGAAAGATTATAAACTGGACTATGCGTGGGGGGGAGACTTTCTATTAACAATGAGCCGATTGCCACAATTAGGCCGAATAGGTAATAATATTTATTACACTCAAGGCTATAGTGGTCATGGTGTAAATACTTCACATCTGGGTGGTAAATTATTAGCAGAAGCGATTAGTGGTGATCAAAGTCGTTTTGATGTCTTTGCTAACTTACCTCATTTTAACTTCCCCGGAGGACGATTATTTAGAGTGCCAGCGGTCATGATGGGCGCTTGGTATTATGGTGTTCGAGATAAGCTAGGCTTGTAACAACTAAGGTAAAAATCTTAGGTAGCACTTACTTTAAAACAGTTAAGTGCTTTTTTTATTCTAAAGCACTCTTTGCTACTGTTCGTTTTGTGTAACAGGAAAGCCCATCTTCTCCACTATTCTGATCCAAGGCTTACGCCAGCCGCCTTTTTCGTCAACAGTATCTAAAGCATACATGGTGATTTTTGCGCCAATCCAACGAAATGGCTCAGGTGGAATATAACCGGGCAGAGAGGTAGCAAAGCCAAGTTTAGTTTCTGGGATGTTGGTTTTATCTAATACCGCTAAACCAACTCTTGCGCCAAAACGAGTCGTGGTAACACCAAAGCCAGAATAACCGCCAGCATAAATCATATCACCTTGATAATGTACCGCCATACGTGTGGTTAACGCAATAGGACCACTCCAAGCATGAGAGAACTTGATGCCTTTTAAATAAGGAAAAGTATTATAAAACTTCTCTACCAATGGATAGGAATTATCGGCAGTTTTATCGGCTTTGGGATCGGTATTATTATTAAAAAAGTAACCTAAACGACCACCAAATAAAATACGATTATCAGCCGTTAAGCGCATATAGTTTAGTTGAGTACGCGTATCAT
This sequence comes from Colwellia sp., assembly GCA_029938115.1. Lineage (GTDB taxonomy): Bacteria > Pseudomonadota > Gammaproteobacteria > Enterobacterales > Alteromonadaceae > Colwellia. Next base: position 7,762 of record JAPYOP010000043.1, read on the forward strand.
AAATACCTTGGCGATTTTGCCAACCAAGCTCTTTCATTTGCGTATCGGTTAATGGCTCAGTAACCACAATACGATCACGAATTGCTCATGGATTGTTTAGACCCTGCTTTTGCTCCCGGCACGGGCACACCCGTTATTGGCGGTTTATCTACTTACCAAGCACAACGAATACTGCGCGGTATTGAAGGGATTAATCTCGTTGCTATGGACGTGGTGGAAGTTGCGCCAGCCTATGATAATAGTGGAATTAATGCATTAGCAGGCGCTTCTTTAGGTTTGGATATGTTGTGCTTGTTTGCACGAAAAAGCAAATAATCTAATTTTTTGTGCTTATGCAATTAGTTCTGAAAAACACTATTAAATAAGCATTAAATTATTTGATAGTCGTCACGAACGTAGTGAGGCACGACAAAGAACGTTGTCGAGGCAGCATCAATCTCTAGCTTAATCCTGAGTCAACTACATAGATATGTAATTTTATTTACTACGTATTAATTTTGCTTTATTTGCTGCTTAGCAAGTAAATCCTAAGTTCATTGCGTCTAATAACTTCAACCATAAACCTCGTTTACCATTATTCCTATCCGCTTTAACGAGTGCATTTTGTGTAAAGCGTACACCGAACCAGCGAAATGGCTCAGGTGCCCAAGGCATAGGTTTTTTGGTAACAAACTGCATTTTTAAAATATCACTTGGTTGATAACCTAACAATTCAATACCAATGCGAGCGCCAAATCGTGTTGCACCAACACCTAAGCCGGTGTAACCAACTGCCCAAGCAACTCGACCATTTAATGTCGATCCTGGCACCATACAAAAACGAGTTGATGTGGCGATGATACCACTCCACCTATGACTAAAATTAATGCCTGTTAATGATGGAAAAGTCTCAAAAAACTCTTTTGATAGTTGTTCGAATCGTTCAGGCATATCAGCATGTTTTGCGAAGTCAGTGCCTTTATTAAAGTAATAACGCACTGCGCCACCGCCGCCCCAAGTAATACGATTATCTTGAGTAACACGGTAGTAGTGAAACATATTGGCGTGATTTCCAATAGCATGGCGACTTTTATGCCAGCCAAGGCTATCAAGTTGTTGTTGATTAAGTGGTTCGGTAGCAATTTGGTAATCCCACACAGGAATTGTCGTGCGGCTTACGACTTTTAATGGGTTGTGATATGCGTTTGTTGCCATCAACACTTTGTCACTAGTGATAACATGATCAACACAGTGAGATTGCATTTTATCGTTGCCAAGGGGGTGGCAATCATCGAGTGGTGTATTTTCGAAAATACGTACACCTAAATCAAGCAATACCCGCTTTAAGCCCCAACAAACTCGCGCTGGATCAATAATGCCGTTTTGATCACCTTTTCGCCACAAACCTGCTAAGTAAGTCGGTGAATTAACTTCGGCTTGCATCTCATTTTTATCAAACCAAACTACATCATCACCTGCCGCTTCTTCTTCTTCAAAATCTTTTCGCATGACCTCAACAGAGCCTTGATTGGTAGCCACTTCTGTTTCGCCAACTTGTTCATAACGCGCATCAATGTTGTATCGTTCGAATGTTGCGAGCAACTCGGTCATATTTTGCTGACCAAGTTCATATAATTTGTCTGCTTCACCTGGAAAGTGGTGGTCGGTATTGGTTTCACCGTGTGCAAGGCTTGAGTTAATAAATCCACCATTACGACCAGAAGAGCCATCAGCAATGAAAGTTTTTTCAATCAAGATAATGTCTGTTTCAGGACTACGTTCTTTAACTTGTAAAGCTCCCCAAAGACCGGTAAAACCACCACCAACAATGAGTAGTTCACAATTCTCATCCTGTGAAAGTGCGGGCAAAGCTTCAGGACGTACGTCAGGCTGATCATGCCAAAGTGGACAATATTTTGAACTTAATAATGCTTCAATATGTGCTTGCATAAACTTCTCTTTGTTAAATTCATTTTCTTAGTAATTCGAAACTATTTTATATACCAGCCCCAAGGCTCATCGCTGTCAAAGCAAGTGATTTGTTTGGTTTCTAGGTAGTTATTTAATCCCCACTTACCTAGTTCTCGACCAATGCCTGAATGTTTGTAGCCGCCCCATGGCGCTTCAACAAAGGTCGGTTGAGAACAGTTAACCCAAACAATGCCGGCGCGAAATGCTTTGGCAACTCGGTCGCAGCGTTCAAGATCTTTTGACATCACCGCCGCGGCTAAACCAAAACGAGAGTTATTGGCCATTGCTATGGCTTGTTGCTCTGTTTTAAACGATTTAACACAAACCACGGGACCAAATATTTCTTCTTGCCAGATCCAGCTGTCTTCATCCATATCGGTTAAAATTGTTGGCTCAAGATAGTAGCCTTGCTTATGTCCTTGTGGTCTTTTTCCACCAGAAAAAAGCGTTGCGCCGTCATCTATGCCGCGACTAATAGCCGTTAGAACCTTCTCATGTTGTGCCTTATTCACTAAAGGACCAAGTAATACGCCCTCTTCATTACCCTCGCCAATAGTAATTCTTTGTGCTTCAGTTTTAAGACGCTCAAGTAAAGCAGGGTAGAGCGACTCTTCAACTAATACGCGTGAGGTGGCGGAGCATACTTGGCCTTGATTCCAAAAAATACCGAACATGATCCACTCAACGGCTTTTTCAATATCAGTATCTTCAAAGATAACTAACGGCGATTTACCACCTAACTCTAAGCTGATATTTTTAATGTCGTGCGCTGCCATCGCCATTATTTTTGAGCCAGTAGGTACTGAGCCGGTAAAGGCTAATTTATCAACATCTTTATGTTCAACTAAAGCTTGACCAGCATCTTGGCCAAGGCCGGTAACTATGTTTAGTACCCCAGCAGGTAAGTCTGCTTCAATAGCAATTTCTCCTAAGGCGATAGCGGTTAACGGGGTGACTTCAGAGGGCTTCAATACCATAGTACAGCCCGCAGCAAGCGCGGGAGCTACTTTCCAAGCTGCCATTAACATCGGGAAATTCCACGGGATAATTGCGCCAGCCACACCTAAAGGCTCTTTAATTGCTTTTGAACTAAAGCCGGGCTCGGGTAAAGTGATAATTTCTTCGCTATTTCCATTAACACCCTTGTCTAACTCTTTGGCTAAACCAGCGTAAAACTCAAAGGTGCCCGCGGTATCTTCAATATCCCATTTAGCTTCAGGGTACGGCTTGCCGTTATCTAGCACTTCCAGTTTTGATAATTCATCAAGACGACTGTTAATAATATCAGCCATTTTTTGTAGGTATTTGCCACGTTCAGCGCCAGTCATTTTTGGCCAAGGACCATGATCGAATGCAGCTCTTGCCGCAGCTACTGCACTATCTATATCTTTGGCATTACCAGCTGGAATATTTTCAATAACTTCTTCGGTGGCTGGATTAATTGTTGCAAAAGTGTTTGTGCTGCTTGGTTGTTGCCATTGACCATCAATATAAAAACCTTGTACGTTCATTGTCATTACCTTGTATTTTATTCTTTTGACGCTTTTTGCTACTTTATTTGAGCAAAGTGAATGCTGATTTTTTCTTGAGCTTGCCATGAACAGCGTACGCCTTGTGGAACAAAAAGTGCTTCACCAGCATTTACCTCATGCTCAACGCCTTGCTCATCGGTGCAAGTCAGGCGGCCTTGTTTAATCGTGATAAACTCATTGTAGGGGAAAGTAATAATATCTGTGTTGAAGCTATCGCTTTGCCATATACCCGAAGTGAAAGTATTGTTGTGATTTTGGTAAAGTATTTTTTTACGATGGCCATCAGAGGTTTCTTGCCAAGGAACATTATTTTGTTCCTTAAAGTGTACGATATTTTCTGTCACTGGCTTCTCTGCCGCATCTTGTGGTTCAAAGATCACATAATATTTACGTAAATAGCCATGTTGATGCCATTGGCAATCATATGCTTGCGGAATAACAAAACTTTCCCCAGCCATGACTGTTTCTATTATGCCTGTTTTGTTGTTTTTAACTTCTACCGCACCTTCAATGATAGACATAAACTCATCACAGCTATAAGGCGCTGTAGTTTCTATCATGTCGGTAGTATCCCAAACCCCAATATATAAGCCGAGTTCTTCGTCTTCGTAATAACTATGAGTGTGCTGTTTTGGGAGAGGTGACTCGAACATATTTTCTTCAAGTTCATCTGCAACATCACCAAAGCTTGTTGGATTTTGAACTAACTTTATGATCTTTTTTTCAGACATAATGTGCTCCATCTAGCTGTTGTCGTGCCTTTTTTCACTCGTGACGACCTACATTAAAGCAATGTAGGTCGTAGCTTGCTGCGACAAAAAGTAATTATGAAGGGAAGGCGAAAGAAACACCTTCTCTGATGCCGCTTGAAGGCCAACGTTGCGTGATGGTTTTACGCTTAGTATAAAAACGAACGCCATCTGGGCCGTAAGCGTGTAGATCACCAAATAATGAACGCTTCCACCCACCAAAACTATGATAAGCCACCGGCACCGGTAATGGTACATTAATACCGACCATACCTACTTGAATATTATCAGAGAAGTAACGCGCTGCTTCTCCGTCACGAGTGAAAATACAAGTGCCATTACCGTATTCATGATCGTTGATTAATTGCATTGCTTCTTGCATCGTTTTAACACGAATTACTTGTAACACAGGACCAAAAATTTCTGCTTGGTAACTTGCCATATCTGCCGTGACATGATCAATTAAGGTTGCGCCAACAAAGTAGCCATTTTCAAAACCTTTAACGACAGGATTACGGCCATCAACAACTAACGTTGCCCCTTGCTGTGCTGCACTGGCAATAAAGCCATTAACTTTTTCTTGATGAGCTTTGGTAATTACGGGGCCAAAATCATTATTGGCATTGGTATGCTCGCCAACGCTCAGCCCTTTCATGCCTTCAGTCATTTTTGCTACCAGTGCATCACCGGCTTCATCACCGACAGTCACGGCGACAGATAAAGCCATACAACGTTCACCAGATGAACCAAAAGCAGCACCTAATAATTGGTTTACTGTGTTGTCCATATCAGCATCAGGCATAACGATAGCGTGATTTTTAGCGCCGCCTAATGCTTGGCAACGTTTACCATTGGCATTGGCAGTAGCATAAATATATTCAGCAATAGGGGTTGAGCCAACAAAACTAACCGCCTTAATACGGTTGTCACTCAATAAAGTGTCTACGGCTTCTTTGTCGCCATTAACAACGTTCATTACGCCATCAGGTAAACCTGCTTCTTTTAAAAGCTGGGCAATGAATAAGGTTGAACTTGGATCGCGCTCTGAAGGTTTAAGAATAAAAGTATTACCGCAAACAATCGCTAGAGGAAACATCCACATTGGCACCATCGCAGGAAAGTTAAATGGTGTGATACCAGCAACAACGCCTAAAGGTTGAAACTCACTCCAAGAATCGATATTCGGACCAACGTTCTTGCTGTGCTCACCTTTTAATAATTCAGGTGCACCACAAGCGTATTCAACATTTTCAATACCGCGTTGCAATTCACCGGCAGCATCATGAGAAATTTTTCCGTGCTCTTCACCAATTAAGCGACAAATTTTATCACTGTTTTGTTCTAATAATTCTTTAAAACGAAACATGACACGAGCACGTTTAAGTGGTGGAGTCTTACGCCATGCGGGGAAAGCCGCTTCTGCAGAACTAATTGCTTGTTCAACTGTTTGCTTGCTTGCCAAGGCTACTTGTTTCGTAACTTCACCTGTTGCCGGGTTAAAAACATCTTGTGTACGTTCTGCATTGCTTTTATTCGTATGAATCATTTCGCCATTGATTAAATGGCCTATTACTTGTGTCATGTTAGTTCCTATAAATTTTAGTTAGTAACTAATCATCTTGTTACTGTATTGCCCAATTAATGCGTCAAAAGTACTCATTGACAGTCGTCAACTCCGTGCTTTTTCCTTTTAATTGAACCATACAGCTTAAAGCTGAACCGTTACTTGGATATCATAATTTTATATTCCGACTTCATTGGTGTCGGAGTTACGTTATTTAACTTCGTTGATCGTTTCGCCTAAGGCGTTCATTAAGCTGTCTATTTCTACTAAAGAGCTGGTAAACGGTAAACCAAGCTGAATAGTGTCGCCGCCGTAACGCACATAAAAGCCTTTTTGCCACATTTTCATGGCTATTTCATAAGGGCGCTTACCTGGCTCTGGTTTTCCTTGTTCTGCGCCAAACGCTTCAATAGTGATACCGCCAGCTAAACCATAGTTACGAATATCACTGATATGAGCGCAACCTTTTAAGCTATGCAATGTTTCTTGAAAATAAGGCGCGATTGTTTTAACGCGCTCAGGCAAGTTTTCTTTCGCCAAAATATCAAGTGAAGCTAAAGCGGCTGCACAAGCGATTGGGTGCGCCGAATAAGTATAACCGTGTGGTAACTCAAGCATATACTCTGGGCCGCCTGTTTCCATGTAGGTATCATAAATCTCTTGTTTAGCAATAACTGCGCCCATAGGTATTACGCCATTGGTTAGCTGTTTAGCAACAGTCATTAAATCTGGAACAACGCCAAATTCTTCAGCGCCAGTATTAGAGCCCATTCGGCCAAAAGCTGTGATCACTTCATCAAAAATTAACAGTATATTATGTTTAGTACAAATTTCTCGTAAACGCTTTAAATAGCCAACAGGCGGTGGAATAACACCTGCTGAGCCAGCTAGGGGTTCAACAATTACTGCCGCAATAGTTGAGGCATCATGTAAGGCAATAAGTTGTTCTAATTCTTCCGCCAAATAAGCGCCTTCAGTAGGCATGCCTAGAACAAATTTATTGGCGCTGATCATGGTGTGTGGCAAATGACAGGCTTCAATGCCTTGACCAAAAAGAGCACGATTAGGGCTTAAACCACCAACACTAATGCCGCCGTAGTTAACGCCGTGATAACCTTTTGAACGGCCAATAAAGCGTGTTTTACCTGCTTGTCCTTGCTTGCGCCAATAGCCTCGCGCAATTTTTAAAGCGGTTTCTACTGCTTCTGACCCAGAGCCTGTGAAAAATACACGGTTTAAGTCTTCAGGCATTAGCTCTGTTATACGGTGAGCTAATTCAAATGACTTAGGGTGACCATACTGGAAGGCGGGTGAGTAATCTAACGTAGCAGATTGTTTACTGATTGCTTCAGTAATTTCAGGTCGAGCATGACCTGCACCACAAGTCCATAATCCAGAAAGGCCATCAAAGATTTCTCTGCCATCAGAATCGGTATAGTAATTACCTTGTGCTGAGACAATAATACGAGGGTCTTTTTTAAATTCACGGTTGCCAGTAAATGGCATCCAGTGAGCATCTAATTGTGCTTGGCTTATGCCGTGACTGCTTGTAGATTTATTTATGTTGTTAGTCATTTTATTGCCTCAACAGTTTGTCTGTTTGTAGTTTTCATTTGCTTGATGTCATTATCAATGATTTAATAGGTTATTAAATCCTTACTTATTAAAGTTAAGGTAAGTAAATGGTTATCTAAGAGGGATTTCATTATGAAAAGAAATAAAACCTTATTACCTCGCCAGTTAGGTGATGCGCACATTCGTTTATTACGCATCTATAAAGTGGTTATTGAATCAGGTGGTTTTGCTGCTGCAGAAGTAGAGTTGAATATAAGCCGTCCTGCTATTAGCTTAGCGATAACAGAGCTTGAATCTTTATTAAATATGAAGCTTTGCCACCGTGGACGTTCAGGGTTCTCGATTACCGAACAAGGTGAAGAGGTCTATCAGTCGGCGTTACAACTGTTAGGCAGCATTGAAAATTTTCGCGCGCAAATGAATGCAATTAATACCGATTTAGTGGGTGAATTTAATATTGGTATTACTGATAATTTAGTAACGAGTGAGCAAATGCTTATTACTCGTTCGTTAAGTGCTTTGAAGCATCGTGCACCGGATGTCGTTATTAACATTCGCATGATCCCGCCTAATGATATTGAAGCAGCCGTGCTTAATGGAAAACTGCATATTGGTGTGGTGCCTGAGCTGCGTACCTTGCCGGGCTTAAATTACCTGCCTTTATATAAAGAGCAGTCGCTTTTGTATTGTGGCGAGCAACATGCATTATTCAAACAAGAGTTGGATGCAATTAGCGATGAGGCACTAGCGCAATATGATGCAGTAGTACCTAGTTACCCACAATCGACAGAAATCAAACAACAACAAAAAAAACTTAAAGCAACAGCAACATCAACAGACAGAGAAGGTATTGCTTTCTTAATTTTAACCGGTCGTTTTATTGGTTTTTTACCAACACATTTTGCTCAACGCTGGCTTGTTCAAGATAATATTCGCACCATTGAAGCCCATGGACGATATTTTCATACCAACTTCTCTGCTATTACCAGCAAAGGCGCTCGCAGTCATCTGATTTTAGATGCTTACATGGAAGAGCTTAAGAAAAACAGTTGAAATATTAATGATTGAAAATAGCAATATATTTAGTGTTTGAGTATATAATGCCGATAATTAACTACCCGATATAATTGAAACTAATGTTTAAAGATATAAATACCGTAAGTGATCTTTACCAATACTTAGATAACTTGTTTGATCAAGATGTTGATAGCGACACTTTATTTGCGAGTGGATACCTACGAGGTTTCATTTCTTTATCCGCAACTAAATTTGGCGATGAACAACAGTTAATAGCGACACCGTTAATTGACGTTATTTCAAATAAACTAGGGCAAGCAAGAACAGAGCTAAGTCCGCAAGATAACGTAATTGTGCAAAATTTTTGGCTGACTTTGCAACAAGCTATGGTAACTTAATCATTCAAATATCGTACTATTTTCATACCTTAAAAACTCATACCTTTAAATACATACCTTCAAAATACATACTTCAAAGAAAAGTATCAATTCACTACTTAGTACATAGTCAAGGCACTAGATCATGTATATATAAAGACCGAGGAGAGATCTTTATATTTCAATCAGAAAGAATAGATCTAAGGATAAGTTATATTTTCCGCCTAACAATATCTCGGATCACAAAGCGATTTGGACTTAAATTAAACAACATATCGTTATCAATAGGGTAGGGGGTTCCACATAAATCGGCGGCAAGAATATCTGCTGCCAAAGGCGCCGTGCACAGACCACGTGCACCAAATCCCATCATCACGTATAAATTATTAATAACCGGGGCAACTTGATTATATTTCCAGTTTTTGTCTTTTGCTAAATGAGGGTAAATTTCTATGTGCTTTTGAATATCAGGCATAGCGCCAACCATCGGCATGTGATCTGGAGTCATGCAGCGCAATCTTGATTTACTGTGAGAAATATCCTGCGTTGTCCAATTTATATCGCTAGCTAACTCAGGTAAACAAGTAGCTAGCATATTTAAATTGAACAGATCTTCCTCTGGTTTTGGTGTCACGCGAGTGCTATTTTTATTGAATGTAGCACCAATACAATGCATTTGTTGATGGCTAGGCGTTAAATAGCCTTTATGGCAAATTACTGTTGAAAGTTTAGCAATTTTACTATTGGTTTTCATGCTGGTAACTTGCCCTTGTACTGAAGTAAAAGGTAGCTGTTTTACCCAATCAAAATCAATAATCTCTGCACCACCACAAAAAACTATAACGCTGGCATTAAATTCACCTTTACTGGTACTTAACAACCAGTTTTCCTGATGACTGTCATTAAGAACGTTTGTTTGCTTTTGTTTAATTTTAGTAACTAAAGTATTATTTTTAACTCTAAGTCTTCCAGTTTCTTTGGCGGCATTGATGATTTGCTTAACGGCATCTTGTGGTGATAACCAACCTGCATTTGGCATAAACAAACCACCGTAAGGTAAATCAATACCGGCGACTTTACTGGCTTGATTGGCATCAATACTGTGAATTAATTCTTTTGGCCAAGGAGCAAGCTCATTAAACTTTAGTTGGCGTTTAACTAATGCTTCTTTGTAGGAGGCTTCTAACAAACCGCACCAAGCGTGTGGAAATGAAAATCCTTGCTCAAGAACTTCGTTATAGACGGTTTTTGCTCGCCAAAAAGCTTGTTGGTAAAACAGACTGATATCATCGACCTGTTGATGCAGTAACGGATATAAAGCGCCAATAGCATTGCTTGACGCTCCTTGAGCGAGTAAGTTGTCTTTACAATATATAGTTACCTTGATGCCTTGCTTGGTTAATGCATAAGCGGCGCAAGCAGAGGCAATTCCACCACCAATGATACTGACATGCTGAGGTTTTGTTATTGTAGAGCGTAGTTGATAACCTTTATTTGATTTGGACTTTTGCTGGTAAATACCTGTTAACATCTCATGTTTATTATCGAGATATGTCTTTTTCTGGGTTCTAAAACCGGCGTTTTGTAAATGCCTTTTAACAAAGCCGGCGACAGTGAATGTAGCAATACTTGCTTGTTGCTTAGATAATCGACCAATTTGCTCAAATAATTTTTCAGTCCACATTTGTGGATTTTTGGCTGGAGAAAAGCCATCAAGATACCAAGTATCAACTAACCCATTATTAGTCGTGCGAATCTTTGCCAACCCTGCTGCTGCATCATCAATAATAACTTTAAGGGTAACTTGACCATTAAAAAACTTAAGAGAAAACTCTTTTATCGCTTCATCTCCAGATTCGGACTCAAACTCAGGGTACTGAGCTAACAGCAAGTCAGTAAAATGACGTAATTGTGGTAATACTTGCAGTGACTTTGCTAGCTGTGCTTTGGTTAAAGGATATTTTTCAACACTGATAAAAGTAAGTTTTGCATATTGATTATCAGCTGATTCTTTTTGTATTTCTTGGTACGCCTGTAAGGTCAATAGAAAATTAAGAGCGCTACCAAAACTCGTTTCAGCTATAACAAAGCTGTTATTTGCCTGTTTTATCCTTTTACTTAGATCATTGCCGACAATAAAAACTTGTTCGCTTTGTTGGTAACCCGATTCACTATCGAAATAAATATTATTGAATTGCTCTGAATAGGGAGTACCATCTTGCTTATAGGTTCGCTTGGGCTTTGTCATTATAAATTCAGTTAAAATAGTTGAGCTTAGTATTTTTATTTAGAATTATTTTACGTGATTTTTTGCTTTAGATCAGTGTTATTAGTTTATTATTGACTCATGGGCATAGATATTTTTTTACTAAAGCTATATTATAGCGTACAAGTGTACGCTGGAGTTTGTAATCAACATAAACAAGTAATACCAGTTAAGGGGAATTTCCTTGTATAATGCCCCGACTTTAAAATTCTCATATTTAATTTTTAATAAAATATTTAACAAACATTTAACAGAATAGTGGTTATTTAAATGAAACGTGTAGTGATCACCGGTATCGGTATTGTATCGAGCATTGGCAACAATGCGACAGAAGTTTTAGCTTCATTAGAAACAGGCAAATCTGGCATAACTCATTCAGAAAGCTTTGCAGAGCAAGGTTTGAAAAGTAATGTTTGGGGGAAGCCTGATATTGACATTAAAGATCATATTGATCGTAAAGCTTTGCGCTTTATGGGTGATGCCGCAGGTTATGCGTACATTGCTATGCAGCAAGCGATTAGTGACTCAAAACTAACAGACGGGCAAGTCTCAAATGTTCGTACCGGTATTGTTGCTGGCTCTGGCGGTGCGTCTTCAGCGAATATTGTTGCCTCAACAGATACACTTCGTAGTCGCGGTATTCGTCGTGTTGGTCCTTATGCTGTTCCTAAAACTATGGGCAGTACAGTGTCAGCATGTTTAGCCACACCTTTTAAAATCAAAGGTGTGAACTATTCTATCAGCTCAGCTTGTGCAACCAGTGCTCATTGTATCGGTAATGCCATGGAGCTTATTCAACTAGGCAAGCAAGATATAGTTTTTGCTGGCGGTGGTGAAGAAGTTGATTGGTCATTAGCAATGATGTTTGATGGCATGGGCGCATTATCTGCTGGTCGTAACGATACACCAGAATTAGCTTCGCGTACTTACGATGCAGACCGTGATGGTTTTGTTATCTCTGGCGGCGGCGGCATGGTTGTAGTTGAAGAGCTAGAGCATGCATTAGCACGTGGCGCACACATTTACGCTGAACTTGTTGGTTATGGTGCAACTTCTGACGGTTATGACATGGTAGCGCCAAGTGGTGAAGGTGCAGTACGTTGTATGCAACAAGCTATGCAAAATGTAACAGGTGAAATTGATTACTTAAACACTCACGGTACGTCTACTCCGGTAGGTGATGTTAAAGAGCTTGGTGCAATTCAAGAATTGTTTGGTGAAAAATCACCAGCCATTAGTGCAACTAAAGCTATGACAGGTCATGCCTTAGGTGCAGCCGGTGTTCATGAAGCTATTTATTCAATTTTAATGATGGAAAACAGCTTTGTTGCTCCTTCTATTAATGTTGATAATTTAGACGAGCAAGCACAAGGCTTAGACATAGTTACCCAAAAGCGTGATCTTGAGCTTAATTTAGTCATGTCTAACAGCTTTGGTTTTGGCGGCACTAACGCAACGTTGGTTATGCAAAAATTCAAAAGCTAGTGATTTGCCACTAATTATACGTTTGAACTACTGATTAAGAAAAGCCATATTGAGTGATCTACTTAGTGTGGCTTTTTTATTGCGTTATTTTGTAAAATTATAGCTTTAACTTTCTATATTGACTTTTATACTGATTTTTATATTGGTGTAATCACAAAGGATGTGAGTCAAATATTCCCTCCTTAACTTCTACCAATAACAAAAATGAGCACTACATGAAGAATATTAGCGTTGCTGTAATAATTTTATCGTTTTTATCCGGTTGTGAGTCAACACCTCAAACGGTTATGCCAACCTATAGATTAAATAGCCCTGAAGTAAGCAGTGTGCCTTTAGCTGTCAATATTTCTAGTGGCGTAGGTAGTATATCTGAGGTTAACTTAACTGAAAGTGACAAGGTCAGTTCAGAAAATGTAAATGACAGTGCTTTATTTTTTCGCGCAAGTATTGTCGCTGTTGAAGGCTTAAAAATAATAGCTTCAGGTGCGGCTAATCATGATGAAGTTGCAAGTGTTACCGCTTTATATCAATTTTATGGATTAAATGCGGATAAAACAGTTGCAGGAAACGTTTCTCAAGCGCTAAGTTTGGCTTATGTTTCCAGTTCAGGTCGAGGCAGTTATGGTAGTTTGACGCCGCAGGTAACGGCAGAAGATAAAAGTGTTAACTGGGAACAAGATACTGACATTATTGATGTGGCTTGGATTTTAGGTTATAGAATAAGCCCTGAGTTATTAACGTATGGTGGCCCATTTTATCAGTGGGGCAAGGCTAAAGTGAGAAACGCTTTGGAGTCAGGCAGCAATAAACTTGAAAGTTACTCAAAAGAAGAACATAACGGTAATTTATTGGGTGCTAACCTTGCTTTAGAATATCGCTTCAATTTTGGCTTAGGGCTTACGGGGGAAGTGGTGTTTTCAAAAGCTAAGTGGTCAGACTCAACTATTACAGAGAGTAGTTTTAATTTTAAAATTGATTATCAATTTTAGTTAATTGAAGTATAATTCTTAAATAAAACACATGTAAAATTAGGGTTGAGCTTAAATTTAAACCTAAACCTAAACCTAAACCTAAACCTAAAAGTTAAAACTTAAAACAACAGCTAACCTTAATGAAAATACTTTTCGATGAAAATATGCCTTACGCTAAAGAGTTTTTTAGCGTTTTTTGTGATGCAGGTGAACTCGTCCCTTTTTCTGGACGAGACTTAACCCCGCAACAAGTTAGTGACGCTGATGTATTATTAGTACGCTCGATAACTCAAGTAAATGAAGACTTATTAAAAGATAATACCAAGCTTAGTTTTGTAGGTACTGCCACTATTGGCATGGATCATATTGATCAAACATACCTTGCTCAACGTAATATTGCTTTTTATTCAGCGCCTGGTTGTAATGCTATTTCTGTAGCTGAGTATGTTATTAGTAGCCTAGTTGTTTTAGCTGAGCGTTATTTGTTAGATTTAACTAAACTAAATGTTGGCATAGTTGGCGGCGGTAATACGGGTACACGTTTAAGTGAAAAACTTACCGCATTAGGTATTACTCATAAAATTTGTGACCCTCTGCTTGAGCAGAACAAAAACGACAACAGAAATTTTGTTTCATTGGTTGAAGTACTAAACTGTGATGTTATTTCGTTGCATGTACCTAAAATTATTGATGGCGATTATCCAACGTATCATTTACTTGATAAAACGAGATTAAAAAAATTAAGAGACAATCAAATATTGATCAGTGCTTGTCGCGGCGAAGTTATCGACAATAAAGCTTTGTTAGCATTAAAAGAGCAGGGACATGGTTTAAAAGTTGTGCTTGATGTTTGGGAAGGTGAGCCTGACGTTTTAATACCATTAATTGACTATACCGAAATAGCCACTGCACATATTGCGGGTTATAGCTTAGAAGGAAAATCTCGTGGTACTGAAATGCTTTATCAGGCACTATGTGAACATGTAGAAAAGCATCAAAACATTAGTGTTGAGCCGAAGTGTCAGTTGATAAACCTTTTACCATTAGCAAATATTTCTTCAATACAATTAAATCAAGAATTTAATGAAATAGTACTCAACCAGTTAGTTAAAATGGTTTACGATGTCAGGCGAGATGATGCAATATTTCGTCAACAATTATCAAGTCAAGGTTTTGATAGCCTCAGAAAAAACTACCCAATAAGACGGGAGTTTTCTGCAGTGCAAGTTACCTTGTTATCCAATGCCTCAAGTGATGTGCCACATCGCTTAGGTTTTAGCAGAAAACCCACATAGAAGAGAGAGGATCATGGCACAGAAATTTGATGTATGCATACTTGGCGCAACAGGGCTAGTTGGCAAAACCATTATGGAAATTTTAGAAGAAAGAGACTTTCCAATTAATAAATTATATCCATTAGCAAGTGCTCGTTCTGCGGGAGAATTTATTGAATTTAATGGCGAGAGCATTGAAGTGCTTGATGCAGATAATTTTGATTGGAGCTTAGCTCAAATAGGCTTCTTTTCAGCTGGCGGTTCAACCTCAGCAAAATATGCACCTATTGCGGGTGATGCTGGCTGTATTGTTATTGATAATACTTCTGAATTTCGTTACGACGATGACATCCCACTAATAGTGCCAGAAGTTAACCCACAAGCAATAGCTGAATATCGTAATCGAAATATTATTGCCAACCCTAATTGTTCAACAATTCAAATGATGGTTGCCTTAAAACCAATTTATGATGCTGTTGGTATTAGCCGTGTAAATGTTAGTACGTATCAATCTGTTTCTGGTGGCGGAAAAGCGGCTATGGATGAATTGGCAAAACAAACTGCTGATTTATTAAGTGGCAAACCGGTTAAAACTGAAAACTTTTCTCGCCAAATTGCCTTTAATGTTATTCCGCAAATAGATGTTTTTCTTGAAAATGGCTACACCAAAGAAGAAATGAAAATGGTCTGGGAAACTAAAAAGATTTTAGGCGATGATAATGTTTTAGTTAACCCTACAGCAGTTCGAGTGCCAGTATTTTTTGGTCATGGTGAAGCATTGCATATTGAAACCAACTCACCTATTTCTGCTGAAGAAGTCAAAGAGTTATTAGCAAGATCTCCAGGTTTGATTGTTTGTCATAATGATGAAGACTTCCCTACTCAAATTGGTGATGCTAGCGGTAAGGATGAAACATTTGTTGGCCGTATTCGTGAAGATATTAGCCATAACTGTGGCATTAATATGTGGATTGTTGCCGATAATGTACGTAAAGGTGCGGCAACAAACAGTGTTCAAATAGCTGAATTGCTAGTTAAAGACCATTTAAGCTAATATTTATTGAATTAAAAATGATCAAAAGAGCATGTTATATAATTGAATTATAATATTTAAAATTTAATAGCTACTCTTTAGAAAAATTGAAACTCGCCGTTAACACTAGATAATAAGTGTTAATTGTGAGTTTTTTTGCTTTTATCTCTCAAAAAACTGAGATCTTTCTTTTGAATTTGGTATGATTCTTATTATCCGAAACTAGCATTCTTTATAAGGTGGAATGAATTTTGCTTTGATTTTTAAAGCTATCTTTCATTTAAATTTTGTCAAATAACTGACAAGTAGCTAATCTTGTGAAAAAAATAATAACTAGGAAAACATAAATGCATACATTATTACGCCTGTGCCTACGGCAGGTTTTTTTTAGGTTATCAATAGCTATCATATCAATAGCTAGCATATTAACCTCTAGCATCATCACAGCTAGTGTATTGTCTATTAGCTTGCCTGCTTTGGCGCAAGAAGCGTTAGCTCCTGAGCGTGGAATTCGCATGCGAGGCCCTAAAAGTAGTGATGTTTTCCCTTATGATCGTTATGGTCCCCTTAGTCAAAGAGACACGCTATGGAAAATAGCCTTAACAGTACGACCTGATCGCCGTTTAACCGTTTATCAAGTGATGCAAGCCTTGCATCAAGCAAATCCAAGTGCCTTTGTTGATGGCAACTTTAATCACCTTGTTGAAGGACAGTATTTAAAAATACCCTCATTTGATCGGATGATGTCAGTAAATTCAAATGCGGCTCAGCAAAAATCTAAAGATGATGATAAAGCTTGGCAAAAGAAACAACCTAAAAAGTCCAAGAAAAATTCCGCTCCAGTCGAGCCGGTTATCAATAAAAAAGACTTAGAAACAGTTAAAGTTGAAATAAATGATCAATTAGAAAAAATTGATAATAAGCAGCAAAAACGTTTAGAAAGCATCCAAAATGATGTCTTAGATTCTATTGACGGTTTACAAGCTATTTTAAAAGAAAATGAAGCCTTGCGTCAGCGTTTGTCATCATTTAATAGCCAGTTAGGAACAATGCAAAAAGAGGTTGCTAAGAGTAAAGAAATTAAGTTGCAAATGGATGATATGATCAAGTTGCAGCAAGCTTTATTGGCTAAAGCACAAGCAAGAGAACAAGAGTTGTTATTAGAAAAGCAACAAGCTGATCTTGAAAAGGATAACGTTTTTTCAAGTTCATGGTTTACGGTTTTAATGTCTACCTTACCCGCAGCATTGTTATTGATAATATTTGCTCTTATTTTTAAAAGGCGAAAAGTTACAACTAACGCTTCAGAAGAATTTATAGAAGAGTCACCAAAGAGCAAGAAAAAGTCTAAAGCAAAATCAGAGCCGATAGCCGAAGAAGAGCTGGAAATGCCTGAAGACGAAATGCTCTCACTTAACGACGAACTATCACTTGATGATGAGTTATCTCTTGACGATGACTTATCCATAGACTTACTAGAAGACGATGACGATGTTATTCATCTTGATGCCGATGATGATGATGAGTTAGATGCGCTAGACGACTTAGAAGATATTTTACTCGATGATGAAGGTGGTTCCGAGGAACTTGAAGGTGGTGAATTGGGTCAAGACGCCTTAGATTCCTTATTGATGGAGGCCGATGATATTGAAGAAGAGTCCTCAGAAGATGAAGCACTAGTTGATAGCCAGTTAGATCAAAGTGACTTGGATGATTTATTAGGTGATCTTGGAGGTGATGATAAAGACGAATCTTCAACAGAACAAGAAGATGCGCAAACAGAAATAACTGATCCAGATGATATCGATGCGCTATTAGAATCAATGGACACTGATGATGCTGCGACAGAAGAGTCTTCTGCCGTCGCAGATGATGCGCAAACAGACATAACCGACCCAGATGATATCGATGCGCTATTAGAATCAATGGACACTGATGATGCTGCGACAG
>JAPYOP010000043.1:25604-25677 GCA_029938115.1 Colwellia sp.
AAGAGTCTTCTGCCGTCGCAGATGATGCGCAAACAGACATAACCGACCCAGATGACATTGATGCGCTATTAGA
>JAPYOP010000043.1:25905-37850 GCA_029938115.1 Colwellia sp.
CATTGATGCGCTATTAGAGTCAATGGATATTGATGATGCAGCATCAGTAGCAGAGGCTCCTGTAGTATCAGATGATGCGCAAACAGACATAACTGATCCAGATGACATTGATGCGCTATTAGAGTCAATGGATATTGATGATGCAGCATCAGTAGCAGAGTCTCCTGTAGTACCAGATGATGCGCAAACAGAAATAACCGATCCAGATGATATCGATGCTTTATTAGAATCAATGAATATTGATGATGCAGCACCTGAAAAAGCTCCTTTAGTAGAGGAAGATGATGCGCAAACAGAAATAACTGATCCAGATGATATCGATGCTTTATTAGAATCAATGAATATTGATGATGTAGCACCTGAAAAAGCTCCTTTAGTAGAGGGAGATGATGCGCAAACTGAAATAACTGATCCAGATGATATCGATGCGCTATTAGAGTCAATGAATATTGATGATGCAACACCTGAAAAAGCTCCTTTAGTAGAGGAAGAAGATGCGCAAACAGAAATAACCGATCCGGATGATATCGATGCCTTATTAGAATCAATGGATATTGATGTTCCTGATAATAGTACGCCAACAGAAGGTGAAGTTGTTGACGCGCCTCAAGGGAAGGTTGAAAACGATGATAGCCAAGCAGTTACTAGTGAAGCTGATACTAGCGAGAGTAGGGCGAAATTTGAAAGTTTAAAAGAAGAATATGTTGCCCCATTACTGTCTATTGATTTTAGTGATATTTTAGCTACAACAGCAGACGAATTATCAGAGGACGAATCGACTCAAACCAATGACAGTCCAGAGATAGATGAAGATTTTGACATTGATGAACTTATCGCCGATGTAGGTCAGTCGATGGAAAGCTCCGTTGAGAATGAGCAATCCTCAGCAGACGAAATACTTGATATTGGTGATGACTTAGTTACGGAAACTTTTGACGAAAATACGCTTGAAGAGTTATTAAATGATGAAGAGTCTGAGTATGCAATTGAATTATCTCCTGACTTTTCAGACAAAAATGTACTTGCCGATTTACTTAACGATAATGATGAAAACACTGATAACAAAGTATCTGAAGCAAGTGAAATAAATGATATTCAAGAGTTAGATAATTTAGACTTTGATGAACTCTTAGCCAATATAGAAGAAGAGTCTAGTGTTGCTAATCAGCCGGTAGATTTTACCCAAAATGATGGCGTAGATGATGAGATAACGCTTTCAGATTTTGATAATTTCAGCTCTGACACGAGTGATAATAATGAAGAGAAAGTCGAAGATAACTTTGTATCTGTCGACTCTTTACTTTCAGACAGTCAATATGATGTGAGTTCAGGTGAACCATATGAAAAAGCAAATATTGATGTAGGTTTAAATGAGTTTCCAGAATTTACCGGTGATGTTAATCAAATAGATGTTGATATAGATGAAAACGGCATTGCAGCTAAACTTGATTTAGCTAAAGTCTATCTTGAAATTGGTGATGAAGATAATGCGCTGGTCATTTTAAAAGAAGTACTTAAGTTAGGTGATACAGAGCAACAGGCTCAAGCTCAAAGTTTGTTAGATAACTTAGAATAACCATATCGTTCTATTGGCATAGCGCAGTAAAATAATAGATAATGCGCCACTTTAATTAATACTTGAATTTCAATACTGATATCAAGATAAAGCGGCGTTTTAAGAGGTTTGCATGCGTTATGCGTTGGGCATCGAATACGATGGTAAAAATTATTGCGGTTGGCAAAGACAAAAAAACGTTGTAGCTGTTCAACAAAAACTTGAACAAGCACTGTCAAAAATAGCAGATGAGCCTATTGAGGTTATTTGTGCCGGCCGTACAGATACAGGCGTAAATGCTACGAATCAAGTTGTTCATTTCGAAACAATGAAAATACGCAAAGATGTTGCTTGGACATTAGGGGTAAATACACATTTACCTAACGACATCGCGGTAACTTGGGTTAAAGCCGTCGATGATGAATTTCATGCCAGATTTAGCGCCACAGCAAGACGTTATCGTTATATTATTTACAATAATAAGTTACGCCCCGCTATTTTAAGTTATGGTATTAGTCATTGTCATGCCCCCTTAGATGAAGAGCTAATGCATCAAGGCGCGCAACACCTTATTGGTAAACATGATTTTACTTCATTTCGTACTGTGCATTGTCAATCACACTCTCCTGTTCGTACAATTCAACATTGTGAAATTACTCGTCAAGGTGAGTATATTATTGTAGATATAAAGGCTAATGCTTTTCTACATCATATGGTACGAAATATTGTTGGCAGTTTGATGCGTGTTGGTCAATCGAAAGAAAATATAAATTGGATTAAAGAAGTACTTGAACTTAAAAACCGTTGTATGGCAGGTGTAACAGCACCTCCAGAAGGATTATATTTTGTAGAAGTTGATTATCCTGAAAAATTTAAATTACCTAAAAGGCCATTTGGGCCACTTTTTTTAAGTTAACTGTATTTAACATGGTATTTTATTAACAAAACAGACCAGTTTTTTATATAAAACATAGGTTAAAGTGTGTTCTAATTCACGGTTATATTCGTTACCACATTCTATTTGATTTTTTGTACTTCTTTTTTCAACAAGAAAATTAACAAAAAATCGCTTTATATTCGTTGCAATAGGCAAAAATTAAATTATGAGCTGGATTGAAAAAATTCTCCCAAAAGCAAAATCTACCCAAAAACGCAATATTCCTGAAGGCGTTTGGAGTAAGTGTTCTTCATGTAATGCAGTACTGTATAAAGTTGAGTTAGACAGACAAATTTCTGTTTGCCCAAAGTGTGATCATCATATGCGTATTAGTGCGCGTAAGCGTATTGATAACTTTCTTGACCAAGACAATCGTCAAGAGCTTGGCGAAGAGTTTGAAGCGCAAGATATTTTAAAGTTTAAAGATTCTAAACGTTATAAAGATAGACTAAGTGCAGCTCGTAAAAACACGGGCGAAAAAGATGCTCTAGTTGTGATGAAAGGTGAATTGCACGGTATGCCTGTTGTTGCTGCAGCGTTTGAGTTTGCATTCTTAGGTGGTTCAATGGCATCTGTTGTTGGTGCTCGCTTTGTAAAAGGTGTTGAATACTGTCTTGAGCATAACGTACCCTTTGTTTGTTTTTCAGCAAGTGGTGGTGCTCGTATGCAAGAAGCACTACTCTCATTAATGCAAATGGCAAAAACTAGCGCAGCATTGGCTAAAATGAGTGAGAAAGGCTTACCGTATGTTTCAGTGTTAACCGATCCAACGATGGGTGGAGTATCAGCGAGTTTAGCTATGCTTGGCGATATAAATGTTGCTGAGCCAAAAGCGTTAATTGGTTTTGCCGGCCCTCGTGTCATAGAGCAAACGGTGCGTGAAAAATTACCAGAAGGATTTCAACGTAGCGAATTCTTATTAGAAAAAGGCGCAATTGATATGATCATTGACCGTCGTAATATGCGCGATACATTAGCGCGTATGTTAGCTAAATTTATGGGGCAAGATAGCCCTCTATAAATAACGAGCGTAATGTTATAAGTAAGAAAAGTGGCAAGTACCCAAGCACACTAGAGCGTTTGTTGTTTTCGTAATTTGTGACTATAAACTCAAGACACAGGCTGTTATGTCAAAACAAAATAAAAGCCACTCTAAAGATTTTAAAAGTCTTAACGAGTGGCTTTGTTATTTAGAAAATATTCATAAAACCGAAATTGACCTTGGCTTATCTCGTATTAGTAAAGTGGCTAAGCGTCTAAATATTGATTTTAGCTTTGCTTGCGTTATTACTGTTGCCGGTACTAACGGAAAAGGAACTACTTGTGCCTTTTTAGAAAATGCTTTATTAGCTGACACAATAACAGTGCAAACTGAGACGATTAAAGTCCAAAAGGTTGCTGTTTATTCATCTCCACATATCGAACGCTTCAACGAGCGCTTACGAATTAATAAGTGTGATATTGACGACCAATCATTGATCTGTGCTTTTGAGCAAATAGAGTTTGCTCGAGGGGCGATATCTCTAAGCTATTATGAATACACTACATTAGCCGCTTTTTTAGTCTTAATGTCTGTTAAGCCAGAAGTGATTATTTTAGAGGTTGGTTTAGGTGGACGTCTTGATGCAACCAATATCATTGATGCGGATGTTGCTGTTATTACTTCTGTAGATATCGATCATCAAGATTTTCTTGGTAATGATAGAGAAACTATTGGCTTTGAAAAAGCCGGTATTATGCGCGCTAATCAACATATTATTATTGGCGATCCTGATGCACCGCAGTCGGTCTTAAATCACGCCATAAAAGTGAATGAAGTTGTCACAAGTTCAGATAAAAAACAAACAAGCCATAAAATAAAAGTTAGAAATAAAGATTTTACTATTGAACCGCAGAGCTCACCAGATGATCAAAAATCACATAACGACTTATGGCAGTGTATTGAATCAGTTAAAACGCCTAATGAATCTAAATTTAGCTTAAGTCACTTGCTCCCAACAAATATCCCTCAAGACAACGTTGCAACCGCTTTAATGGTGTTAAAGCAACTGGGTGTAAGCTTAACCACAACTAAGGTTAATTTACTCATTGAGCAAACAAAGGTTGCAGGTAGAACTGAATTATTTAAAAAGAATGCTCTTAAAAGGAGTGTACTTCAAAGAAGTGAGCAGACAGTTAATAATATTCAACAGCAATGTGATGTGATGCTCGATGTCGGGCATAATCCTCATGCAGGACGTTATTTAGCCAAAAAACTCGCTCGGTTTAAAGCTCAGGGTCAATACAATAGAATCATTGCTGTGATGGCTATGTTAGCGGATAAAGATATTAGTAATACTTTAATGCCTTTAAAAGACGTTATTGATGAATGGCATATTGCTCCGTTAACTGTGCCAAGAGCAGCAACATCTGTTCAAATGGCAGCAGAACTGACAAGTATTACGAATTCTATCAATTGTTTTGACAATATAACTCAGGCATTTAAAATGGCTAATCGAAAAGCTGAGTTTACTGATTTAATTCTTGTTTTCGGATCATTTTATACCGTTGCTGAAATCAGGCAGCTTTTAATTTAGTTTATAGCTTAAGTTAGTTGGAGTATCGTTTGTCTACACCGTTTCAAAATCGTCTTGTTGGTACAATCATCGTTGCAGCCGCAATAGTCATTTTTTTACCTGATGTACTTGATGGAAAAAAAAGCGCTAATCAAACTGAGTTTGATGCGATTCCTAAAGCACCAAATTTTGTTGGAAAAATGACTAAAAAACCTTTTCCTGAAGAAAAACTAGCGTTAAAAGAAAAATCTGTCACTTTCAATGAACAAGCACAAGATGATCAGTTACTCACTCATAATGAGATTAATGAAGAAAAACTAGAACAAAAACCAAAGAGCGACACGAGCTCTATTAATCATAACAAAGCAAAAGTTACTCCAGCAACCAAAGCAAAGCTTATAGCCGATAGCGCATCAAAGACTAGTGGTAACTCAGCCATAGAAAAACCTGTATTAGGTCAGCAACCTCCTAAAGCGGTAAATAATAGTGCTTGGGTTATTCAGTTAGGAAGTTTTAAGCATAAAAGCAATGTCGCTGAATTAGTAAGCAAATTGAAAAGTAATGGCTATACCGTTTTTACTAAACCCATCAAAACAACACAAGGTACGTTAACAAAAGTCTTTATTGGACCAGAATTAATTAAATCATCCTTGTCTAAAAAGCTTGTGCCACTGAAAAAATTAACTAATGTACAGGGGAAAGTC
Organism: Colwellia sp.; assembly: GCA_029938115.1. Classification (GTDB taxonomy): domain Bacteria; phylum Pseudomonadota; class Gammaproteobacteria; order Enterobacterales; family Alteromonadaceae; genus Colwellia. The sequence continues at coordinate 31,657 of JAPYOP010000043.1, forward strand.
GCCCGTTTTTATCCGACAAAATAAGAACATTTTAATCAAATAAAGAGAGGCATTTTCACTTTTATTCTGGTAGAATGCGCGCCTCTAATCAATGAGAAACTTAAATTATGGTTTGGATAGATTATGCCATTCTGGCAGTCATAGGGTTATCAACGCTAATTAGTTTGGTGCGTGGTTTTGTTAAAGAGGCTGTGTCATTAGTTATTTGGATAAGTGCCTTTTTTATAGCCAGTACTTTTTACGCTAATCTAGCCAATCTTCTTACCAATATTTCCGATCAATTCTTGCGAGATGCCGCCGCAACCGCGATCTTATTTATAGCGACCTTAGTACTTGGTGCTTTAGTTAATTACCTTATTGGTCAATTAGTAGAGAAAACTGGGCTCTCGGGTACAGATCGTGTTTTAGGGCTAGTATTTGGAGCCTTACGTGGCGTTTTAATTGTCAGTGCTGTGCTATTCTTTATGGATGCATTTACCGGTGCTGCGTCAAGTGATTGGTGGAAAAATTCACAATTAATACCTGAGTTCAAGTTAGTTGTTGAATGGTTTTTTGAGTATCTCAAGCGTTCATCAAGTTTTCTAACTTAGTGTAATTATTCATATTTTTAACTAAGTTCCAAGCGGAGAAAAATTCATGTGTGGTATTGTTGGTATTGTCGGTAAAACCCCTGTTAATCAATATTTGTATGACGGATTAACTGTGTTACAGCATCGCGGACAAGATGCTGCCGGTATTGTTACTATTCATGACAATACGTTTCGCCTAAGAAAAGGCAACGGTCTAGTAAAAGATGTTTTTCATACACGTCACATGATGCGTTTACAGGGGAATATTGGCATTGGTCATGTTCGCTACCCTACTGCAGGAACATCTAGCTCATCTGAAGCTCAGCCTTTTTATGCTAACTCACCTTACGGTATATCTTTAGCTCATAATGGTAATTTAACGAATGCGGAAGAATTGAAGTGTTGGTTAAATACCGAAGCGCGTCGTCATGTAAATACCACCTCTGATTCTGAATTATTGTTGAATATTTTAGGGCATGAATTACAGCAAAGTAAAAATATTACATTAACACCAGACGATGTTTTTACTGCGATCTCTAACGTTCATAAACGTGTTCGAGGTGCTTACGCTACAGTAGCCTTGATTGTTGGTTATGGTATGGTTGCCTTTCGTGACCCAAATGGTATTCGCCCTTTAGCTTTTGGTAAACGTGAAACGGAAAACGGCATTGAATATATGATTGCTTCTGAGTCCGTTGCACTTGATGCTTGTTCATTTGAGTTTGTACGTGACGTTGCGCCAGGTGAAGCCATATTCTTCTCCGAAAATGGTCAAATTCATAGTCAGCAGTGTTCTGAAAATCCTGTTTATAGTCCGTGTATTTTTGAGTTTGTTTATTTTGCTCGTCCTGATTCAACTATGGATAAAATGTCTGTTTATGCTTCTCGTGTTGAAATGGGCACTAAGTTGGGTGAAAAGATTGCCAAAGAATGGGAAGATTTGGATATAGATGTTGTTATACCTATTCCTGAAACATCTTGTGATATTGCCTTACAAATTGCTCAGCAATTAGATTTACCCTACCGTCAAGGTTTTGTAAAGAACCGCTATATTGGTCGCACATTTATCATGCCAGGGCAAGAACAGCGTAAAAAATCTGTTCGTCAAAAGCTTAATGCCATAGGTACAGAGTTCAAAGGCAAAAATGTTTTACTCGTTGATGATTCTATTGTACGTGGTACAACATCTGAGCAAATTATCGATATGGCTCGTGCTTCTGGCGCTAAAAAGGTTTATTTTGCTTCTGCTGCACCTGAAGTGCGCTTTCCTAATGTTTATGGTATTGATATGCCAAGTGCGAATGAGTTGATTGCTCATGGTCGTGATGTTGAGGATGTTTGTCATTTAATTGGTGCAGATAAGTTGATTTTCCAATCTATTGAAGATTTAGTTGCAGCAGTTAAAACAGGCAATCCTGATATCAAACGATTTGATACCTCTGTATTTGATGGTGTTTATGTCACTAATGATATCGATAGTGCTTATTTAGAAAAACTTGATGCTATGAGAAATAACAATAATAAAGAAACTTCAGACAAAAATGCAGATTCAGTTATTGATATGCATAATGAAGGGGCTGAATAGCCAGTAGTTGCAAGGCCGGAAGAAGTAGTTGCGAGAGACTGAGACGTTTCGAGTTACGATTAAAAGTAGCGAGGTATTTGGTAACTCGCTACTTTAAAATCAATACTTAAGATATATATTCAGGACCAAAGCCCATAGTCCACATTACTGCACTAAATGCCATAATAGCTACAAGCAAAACCAAGCCACATGTGACAACAGAGCTTGAATAAATAAAGCCTTTTTCTTCTGGTATATTCATCATAATAGGCACGCCCGAATATAATAAATATACAGAGTAACTAGTAGCAGCAAGACCTGCTAGTGTTACAAACCAAAGCACTGGAAATAATGCAGCCACACCAATCATTAACATTGGCGTTGCAGTATAAGCAGCGAGTTCTAATGATTGAACAAAACTTGGCTTAGAATCAAAGGTTTTAGCCATCCATTGAATCAAGTATGCCAAGGCAAAAACACCAACAACCAAAGCAATATACATGGCTATAGCCATTAGTTGAGCGCTACCTTGTCCTATTTTTATTGGATCACCAACACCAATTGTCCAACCTATGTGTGCTGCTGCATAGTAGCCACAAATTGCAGGAATTAATGCCACTACTAATATATGCATTAAACTATACATTAAGCTTTCATGACGTTTCTCAATTGTTTGCCATTCATCTTTTGGATGAGCGTATAATCCCCAAATATGATTTAATATCATAATAACCTCTCTTGCTGTCCCCAATAAATTATCTAGCAACCGTTTACATTTGATTGTTATTTTTAGTTGCTAGAAAACGTTCGACATTAATAATTGTTACTGCCGATACCTTATTTATGAGAGATGGCTGAGCATTCGTCAAGACTTGATTTAAAAACAGCCTGAAAAACATAAAAATAATGTGTTTTTATATTCAAAATGGATAAAAACAACAATGCTTATTGTTTATTGATATAAAAAACAAAGTCTTTATGACTCAAATTTAGCCTATTTAATGAGTTACTTTTCTTGCTAAGCAATTTTCACCCTGACAATCTTCATCACTTCAATATCAAAACCTGCAATGGTTTCATTATCTGGATAATAAGTAATATTAACTTGCTTACCCTTAAGGCTTTTATATAATTTCTTTCTCTTATATTTAAAAGGCACATCAACTTTATCAAGCATAAGAGTGTTCACAAACCAATCGTCTGACTCTCGTTGTACATGAGAGACCACTTTAATATTGTCAGTGTGAACTAGCTTTTTATGTTGCCCAATAAGTTGTTTTGCTTGTTTGCTAGCAGGAAGAGGATCAGAGGAGTTTTTTTTAGAAAAATTAGCCATAATTTGATCATCATCAGTAAAATTAAAGGTTTTACTAGTATCTCAATAAATAGCATTTTAAAATAGCGCTATAACCAGAATATATAAAATATAGCTAAAGCGATGACCACTAACATACACTCAGAATTACTCACTCCTATTTTAAGTTTTCTTCAATGTGAAACACCTGATGCTTGGATTGAAGAAGCAAAAAAAGCAAAAAATTTACCTATAATTCTACGAGACCATTTAGCTTGTGAGTTAAAAGCTGGGCAAACTGCTATGTTTTTAATTCGTAAATATGCAGTTGATAAAGAAAGTAGCCAAGTATTATTTGAATGGTTTAAGCCATATGAAGATTTTCTTTATCGTAAAAAAGGTGACTTGCAATCATTAGCCAATAAAAACAACTTATCTAAAGCTATTTTGCCCAAAAGCAGTTCCTCTAAAGGAAAGTCACCCTATAGCCAAGATCTTATTGATAAAATGGTTTTGCTGATAAAAGAAGAGCTGCACCACTTTTATCAAGTATTGGAGATTATGGTAAACCGAGAGATTCCGTTTGATGGCATAACAGCAGGGCGTTATGCAAAAGGTATGATGAAGCATGTTACTACCTATGAGCCAAATGCGTTAATTGATAAGTTGATCATTGGCGCTTATATAGAGGCACGTTCATGTGAACGTTTTGCTAAGTTAGCTCCGCATTTAGATGATGACTTAAACAAATTTTATGTGTCGCTTCTTCGCTCTGAAGCTCGTCATTATCAAGATTATTTAGCGTTGGCTGAGCAAGTTGCGGGTGATAAAATTGATATAAGTGAGCGTATTGTTCACTTTGGTAAAGTTGAAGCAGAATTGATTGCTAGCCCTGATGAAGACTTTAAATTTCACTCAGGTGTACCGTTATAGTCTTTGTTTACAGCCGGACACTTTTAAATTTTATATAAATAAACTATCTTTAATCTATTGTAATTTTTACAAGGAAGTTTCATTAGAGTAAAAGTAGTAATGAATCTTATGAAAAAAACATATCTTCTTTTGTTCACCCTATTTTTTATCATTGTTATTAGCGTATCTGCTTGGCTAGCTTTGCAAACAATTAAAAATGAATCATTGAATAACATTAGAAACTCATTGCAAACAGTCACTAAAACAAGTTACGAAGCTTTACATATATGGATAAGCCTTCGTAAAAAAAGCCTGATTGAAATAGTGCAAGATGAAGCAATAATTTCGTTAACCAAGAAAATGTTGACCATTCAAAAAAAGGGTGGCGATTTCATCTCTTCTGCTGAATTACAATCATTACGGCAAATAATGCGGCATAAAATGAATATTCACCAAGATATTGGTTTTTTTGTTATTGCGCCAAACAAAGTCAATATTGCTTCGTCTCGCGATAATAATATCAATCAACAAAATATAATTTATATAAATCGTCGCGCTTTATTATCTCGAATTTTTTCAGGTGAAACTTTATTTGTTCCACCAATTCAGTCAGATGTTCCTTTATTATCTTCAAATGGTAAATACATTGCCAATGTACCGACAACGTTTATAGGCTCTCCTGTAAAAACAAAAGATGGCGATGTTATTGCGGTACTGACTTTGCGTCTTGACCCTAGCTCTGACTTTACCCGTGTAACTCAACTCGGCCGGATAGGAGATAGTGGTGAAACGTATGCTTTTGATAGTAAAGGTATTTTAATTACTTCAAGTCGTTTCGACCATCAGTTACAAAAAATAGGATTAGTTGATGTGCGTGGGCAGGGCATGCTAACTATTCGAATCACTGATCCTGGCGGCAATATGTTAACCGGCTATAAGCCAAAAATGAATAATAGTGACTTACCTCTTACATTAATGGCAAAAAATGCAGTATCAGGGAAGTCAGGTTTCAATGTTGATGGCTATAGAGATTATCGTGGTGTACCAGTTTTTGGTAGCTGGATTTGGGATAAAGACCTAGGTTTTGGTTTAACCACAGAAATTGATGTTGAAGAAGCACTCATTCCTTATTATAAAACTCGTTTAGTCGTACTTCTAGTTGTTTTAGTTGTAGTCATACTTTCTGTTGGTAGTTTTTTGCTGTGGTTTACTATGGAAAGAAAAAGCGAATCATCTCAAAAGTTAGCTTTAGTTAAATTAGAGTTAGAAGTTGAAGAAAGAACTAAAGAGCTGAGAGAACTTTCATATAAAGATGGGCTAACTGGCGTGGCTAATCGGCGTATGTTTGATCAAACGTTACAAAAAGAGTGGCAAAGAGGGCAGCGAGAGCAACAAGCATTAGCATTACTAATGATTGATATCGATTTTTTTAAATCTTACAATGATTTATATGGTCATCAGCAAGGCGACGCATGTTTGATTAATGTTGCTAATACTTTAAATAATCAAATTCGCCGTAGCTCAGATCTTTTTGCTCGTTATGGCGGTGAAGAATTTGTTGTTTTATTGCCCAACACTAGTTTAGAAGAAGCAAGAACAATCGCTAAAAGCTATTGTTTGAAAATTATCGAAGCCGATATAGTTCATGATAAAACAGAAATAGAAGGTTTATCTCTTGTTTCTATTAGTGTTGGAGTTAGCTCTATAGTGCCATCTGTTTTTATAGATAAAGCACAACTTATCACCGACGCAGATGAAAAATTATACTTAGCAAAAACGAAAGGGAGAAACCGTGTTGAGTAATACCAATTTGATTAAATTTCTTCCCAACTCAGAGCTATGCTCGATGTTCAAT
>JAPYOP010000245.1 GCA_029938115.1 Colwellia sp.
TAGTTTTGATTTTGCTGGTGCTGCCGGTGGTGTTTTTGTTGTATAAGCAAATGGCAATGGGGAAGAAGTAAAGGTAGTAAAGTACACATTCCAGCCTAAGGGCTGGAGTGTTACTAAATCAGAAAATTGAAGATGAGTAGCAGGGTTTTAAGCCGTTTTAGGTGCTGAATATAACGGAAGTCACTTATATTTTTAATTGCCCTGGTAGCTAAGCTGGGTCAATAGAGGTGCCAACAAATTAGTTTAGTCGTACCAATCCGAAGATTTTGCTTCGATCAGCTCAATAATTTTTGATAGTTCTTTTCCTTTGTGAGTGAGCCCATAATAAACCGTCACAGGAATTGTGCTTTCCTGCCGCCTCCATATGAAGCCATCCTCTTCTAGAAATTTCAAACGCTGACTGAGTACCTTGCTTGATACAAGAGCCAACTGCTTTTGTATTTGCCCAAATCTTAAACATTCATTTTGACCAAGCAGCCAAATAATATGTGCACTCCATTTAGTTGAAATAAGCTTGAATGCTCGATCAACTCGACAATACTCGGCGGGTTGCTTAGCAGATTGCTTCACTGCGATTCCTCACTTAATTCTACTCCATATGATGATCATAGGTTACCTCCAGGTAACTAGTTACTTTTTAGTAGCTACTTCCCTTTGGTAAGTACTGCAATTATATTAGTACGAACTTAATCACAACACAATGGAATCACAAATGAAAAACATAACACTGCTTGTATTAATCCTATTGCCGTTATTGACCCAGGCGCAAACTGAATTTGCAAAACCTCAGTCTCCTACTGAATTGCATAGTTTGTTTGGAGAATATTTCTCACAAGGCAACATGGATGGATTGACCTCTCTATTTCATGAAGATGCCGTTTTTGTAATAGATAAAGAAGGGAATAAAGCAAAAGGCAGGCAGGAAATTGCCAAAGTATTAAAGTCGTATATGCAAGCGGAACTAACCATTATTAGTCACCAAGCCTCTATCCATATAAATTCAGATACAGCGTTAATAAGTGCTAAGTGGGAAATTCCTGGGCATTCGAGCGGTACGGCATTAGAAGTCATGAAGTATAATAATGGCGGCTGGGTCTATTTAATTGATAATCCAAACGGATTTTAATTTTAAAGTTAACTTCTGAAGCGCATCACTATTCCAGGAAACGGGGTCTAAATATCTTGGCATTGCATGCATAAGATCATGTAATAGCCTAGGTTAAAGATACTTATTAAGAATAGTCATGCCATAGCCGTTACATTAAGACCTTAAAGACTTACAAGCAGACGCAAAAAGCCCAGTGTATTAACTGACCAGTTAGTTAATAATGCCGTTATTCAAAATTCACAGGGTATTCAAATGAAGCTATTTCTTATAATGGTACTTCTTTT
>JAPYOP010000122.1 GCA_029938115.1 Colwellia sp.
GTCGATAGACAGTGCCTTTAGAACTTCAGGCCAGTCAGGGTCAATTTCTATTAATGCTCATTTTAATAAATGGAATGCCAATATCATGAACATTTATCACTCAACCATCTGAGATGGTCATCGATTCAAGTGGTACACGATTGACGCTCCCGAGCTATTGGTTTTACAATTTAAACCTTTTATACCAGTATATAAGCGACATCATGAACAAGAATTACCCCCCCCCCCCTGTCTATTTTGACGATATTGAATGAGGTGTTCCAGCCGAGGCCGAGAAGCCGTGTATTCTTTGAAATTTGAATTCTAATCTATAATTAAAAATTTTCATCCTGATGATAGAGAATTCTCCCTATCCAATCATTATTTTTAAAAAGAGGTTCCTGATTCACTCGGGATTAAACGCACTACTTTCTACGCCCACGCCTGATCACGACTTTTTGTCATTTTTTTATCTCGTAGCCGGAAATATCCAGCTTATTTCATTCCAATAATAATATTTGTCACGTGAGACGCTGTATCGTTTAAGTTTGGGCCAGCCCCAGATTTCAATATAATCGTCCTAATTTAGATCCACATAGGGCAACCTAAATAGTCATAGGTTTACTGATAATAATTTTTTTAGTTAAATTCTGACACCTAATAAAGAAACCTTGGTGATGTAAGGGCTTGATATTGTTCAGGCTATTAACTGGTTTTATCATAGTCATGAAAGCCTTCCTCAGCGGCTGGATAAATAATGATTTTTCTAGAACCCCTAATTATTGTGGAAAACCATTGACCACCACACACTCAATGCCCTGTAGTGCCAATAAAATTCCAATGATTCTGTATCTGTTCATTAAATTCAATGACTTTTTTATAATGAGGGTGGTCTTGTCTTAATGCTGCTAATTCGTCCCTAGCTTCTTGAAATCGCATATTATGGCTTAATAGCTCAACGTAACGAATCCGTGCATATATGTGTTGAGGGTAAAGTGATAAAAATCGCTCTAGGGCCTCCAAGCCTCCTATCACGTCTTTCTGCCCATCAGGACTATGAAAATGACTCAGTCCCAACCAGGCTCTATCATTTCCCGGATTCAATAAAACAGCGGTTTCGAAGTCTGTTTGCTGACCATTTATCCGCCCTTTAAACGAATAATACTCAGAACCGATATGCAAAAGACTGATTAATGGAATTAAGATCATTATGAATTTAATGGGCTTGCTCGATAAGTTCATTTTGATCTTTAAGGGCCTGATGTGGGATGATGAAACGTTTTGTTTTAATAAAGCCGCAAAAATCAATATAGAAAAAGCGAAACTGACCGGTGTAATAAATACTGCGCTTAATTGTGCATGAAAGATCAGTGCAAAAAAAGCGATTAATAAATACCAATCCAGAACATTTCCTAAGAGCGCATCCTTTAAAAACCTTATAGACAAATATATAAACAGACCAAGCATAATACTGCCAAACATATAACCTAACTCTGTATATGTTTTAACAAAAAAGTTATGCGGCGTTTTGAGTACCTGCCGAACATTCACATAAGGTGACGCCCCGGCCGTACCCACCTTTGCATATTTTGGATGAAGGTATTCAAAATTATTTATGCCGACTCCCCAAGGGTTATCCTTTAACATATCTAAGTTATTGCTTAGCAGATTCAGGCGCGCACTATTATGAGTCGATGAAAGATTCTTAAGGGATCCAAGTGTCCGCTCTAATGTGTCAGACGTAGGACCTGCTTTAATCGAAATAGCCAATGAAAAAAGACAGGTACCAACTAACATGAGTATTGGAATGACTAATACTGTATAGGAATACCGCTTTCTTAGAAAAGCCAATAAAACAAATAATCCTAATCCCCCTATAACTAAACCATAGAAAGTTGCACGTATATTTCCATCAAGAACCAGGTACATCAAAGTCAGCAAGGAGCCAATCAGTGGTAATGAAATATAAAATTTAGCTTTAGATTGCCAAAGTTTAATCAACAGGCAGGGTATCCATATGTTAATAATATGCCCTGCATTATTCACAAAACCAATGGGGCTGTAGGCACTAACAAAGTGGCTATCATTTAACAGACGGTCCAGACAAAAGACAATACTAAAGACAACCGAGGCAAAGCAGGAAGCATTAATCACCAAGGACGCCAGTTGATCTTTTGAGTAGCGCTCCACTAATATGGATACTGTAATTAAAAACAATATAAATCTTAAAATAAATTCAATCGATGCGTAAACATGATGAGCCCACAACATAGACAGCATCATGTAACATAGTATAAAGGCAGATAATAAACTCAGTTTAGAGAGTTCAAGTGAGTCTTTAATATTTCGAATAATAAAAATCGACAGGCCAACATCAAGTAAAAGCCACTTTGGTTGATCGTAGGCATTGTAAAAATAGTCAATGTGAACAATAGAGATAATAGCCATCAAAACGATGAGAGCATTGATCCAAAAATCTTCTTTCACAATCGACATGAACATATTTTTTGAATTAATTATTTTAGTGTATAACTTCTCTGAATCGAAGATTCTTGGATTCAAGTAATTTTTCGTCATCATAATACCTCAAAAAAGGGCCAAGAAACCTTGGCCCAGCTATCGTTAAAACATAATGATTAATGCATGATGGTTAACTTAAGCTCCATCTTATCGGTATAAATATAAGAGTAGCCACTCTCACCTTTAGCAACCCACATAAGTTTTAAGATGCGATCGCTTGAGTTTTGATTCATGATGGTTTGAATAGCATCTAGGGCTTTTCCCGAAAGCGGGAAATTAATTTCAGAATACTCCTGAGTTTGAGAGTCATAAGCCGAGGTGAAGGGTTCAATTTCGGCCAATACGCATGGGTAAATACCATCCGTGTTTAATTCACAAGGTAAATCGAAGTCTTCTATTTTCAAGCTTTCATCCTGAGTTCCCTGAAACAGATAGATGCCTGGATTAGAGTATGACTGTTTTAGAACAATTTCCGCCCCTATAATCACGGTATTTTTAGCAACATTCGATAAGTCAAAACCGCTAAAACCTCTGTATTTATAAGTAGCTGTTTCATAAAGATTAAAACTAGCGTTGCTAGATACATACCTTGCTTCCGTGTATTCCGGATTTTCCGCATATGGGTCCTGAGAATAAAGGCTGGACTGAACATATCCTCGGTATTGGCTCGATGCCTGATTGGACAGGATTTCTTGGTATCTCGTTGCATTATCAACCACTGTCACTAATGGCAGGGTGAAAGTACCCACAAGGGAATCATTCTCGATGAATAAATCCGCTTTTGCATTTCCCCAATCATTGCCTTGATATTCTACTGTGAATTTATGCAAGTCGTTACTGGCCAATATTAATCCTTCTTCAGCAAGGGTTGGGCTTATTTCCCAGCTATCACTTGGAATAATTGAAATATCAGAAACTGTCAAATTAGATTGGTTACCAGTATTTCTAACCCTTAGCTCAATTGATTGCTGATCGATTGGATTAAAAATCAAAGAGCTCCCCCCACGTTTTACTGGGAAACGCTCGTTATGCACCTTCGCCTCAACACTCAATGAGGGCAGTGTATCGGTCAGCACCGAGGTATATTGATATTGCTTACGATAAGTTTCTTCATGATCGATATTGAAAGAAACCAGATTCGCTTCGCTCGAAGTTAGGGTTTCTCCTTGAGTTAAAATCGATTGAATTTCGTATTGTATCTTTTCAATACCAGAGGCCTGATCGGCTTTTAAAAACGGAACCTTAGTCCAGAGCTGGCCGTTATGATCTGTTTTTCTTTTGAATTCATAAGACAATCCAGATTTGCTGGTAAATCTTACCTCTGCATTCGGTATCGCTATACCAGAGGCATCTTCAACATTAAGGGTCAATCCTATCCAGGGGCTTCCTTCGCCATTGACAATAAAATCAAAGTTCCAATAACTGAAGTGAGAAACCTCACCCACATATTCATTGGTAGTAGTATTGAGTGTTGCCGAACCTTCCTCTACCCACTGACCGGTTGCCTTATCTAGGTGCCACAGAGGAATAGTTTCTGGAGCTATGCTTGGGTCTGTTACTGCAATACGAATCTCCGCCGTTTGTCCATTTGCTAATTTGAGCGGGTTGCCTTGGGCGTCCGTTAGCTCAGCGCCAATCACCCCAAAGGATGCAATATCAACTACATCACCACTGGCTATTTTGCCGGTAAAGTCTCCCGGAAAAGCGGCTATAAAGTCGTCACTTAAAGGATTCATGGCAGTATGGCTTACGGTCACTTCACCTTCATAGATTTGACCATTAGCATCAACAATGCTGTTGGCCGAAAATGTGATAGTCGATAGACCTGATAAACCAACTTCGCCTCCGCTAGCTGCAGAAATTTTCTCAACAGTCGCCTTCTTTAGTATGATGGTTTTTGCATCCAGGGTTTGGCCATTCTCAATTTCAACCATTTTTATTATGGGCAAATAACCTTCGGCAGATATGGCCAGTGCGCGCTTGCCAATGGATACCTTTTCAAATATAAATCCGTCCTCACCATTGGACGTTATACTGGTATTGCCTATGCTAATTGTTGCGTTTAGCACGGTAACACTTCCATTCTCTTCACGGCTTCCAATGAGTCCTTTTATGCTGCCTAGGGATACTGCGGTTGCATTACCTATGACCTTAAATACATAGCTTGTAGAACCACTGCGACTGCCGTCTTGTTTGAATGCAACCAGGTCCAAGCGATAGCTACCCGGTAAATACGCAGTATCTGTACCATTATAATTCTCAAAGTTTAAGGTATATTGCTCCTCATCTAGAGCTACCATAGAGCCGTTCAGGTACCAGCTGATGATATGATGATCTTCATCTGAGTCTGGATTCAATATACCTGCAGTCAGGGTTTGCTCTCCACCAAAATCGCCATAAGTATATTCGGAAGGCAGAGTATCTTGATTGATAATTTCAACATCTAATGCCTCGTTTAAATCTGTTGTGACATCAAGGGAAATCTCACCAACACCAACTACACCATCCAGTGAATGGGATATTTCGGTTGTTTGATTGGCCAAAATATGTATCGTACGCGCTAAGCCTGTGACCAGATGGTCATTCTCTTCTTCATATACTTTAACAATTAACGAGTAATAACCCGCACTGAGTGTGCCTAAATGTTTTTTTTCAGTATTTTCAGCCCCTGTACTGATGTCAGTTAAGGACAGGTTATCTTTGTCGTTAGTATCGACCTGCGTTAAATAGGCGACAACTCTAGGCTCTTGAACAATATTGCTCGGCCACTCGATACTCAAATCGAACTCCCCTTGACCTTCAATCAGGGTTACATGAATACTGACATTTGTTTTTTGTTCAATAGATACCAGTACTTCGGCACTGCCTTCGGCAAACAACATGCCTGCTGTATTTCTTACCTCAATTTTAATCTGCCACTCTCCAAAACGAAGAGAAGTAATATCAGCAGAGGTATTATTGCCAATTTCAATCTCAAAGGATTCACCGTCTGGCCCATCTCCTATCACGGTATAACTTGCAGGTTCCAAGTCAAATACGGTTTCGGTCGAGGCCCGAGCGCTACTTTTACTTGCGCCCGAAAAAAGCGATGAGCGGTTTACGAAGCCAGATTGAGGTGCAACCTGTTTAGATATTATTGGGGATTTTGTGGTAACTGCCGAGCGAGCATTACTCGCTTCGACCCCCTTCGGTGAGACGTTACCTGATATGGTAAGCTCGATTGAACCAGTTCCCCCTGGACTGGTTTCTATTCCTCCACTGTTATTCGAGTCCTCCATACAAGCGCTCAACAAACACATGAGTGCCATTAAAAATATCAATCTCAGGTTACGATTCATACCAATTCCTTTTTTGTTTAATTTAGGCTAAAGCGTCAGCTTTCAGGATTGACTTTCATAAATTCAACCCCGCCACAAAAAAAGGTAGTTTGCTGCTGCATGATGGTCAACCAGGTTTAGAAAATATCCTGGATAATTTACTTTATTCATAATTATATTTTTTAATTCTAAAAAAGTAACTTAACTTCAGGATTAGATACAGGTTAATATCACAATACGAAGCGATAATATTTGATAAGTGTAGTGCCTTTCAGTTTTATTGTTTAAGTTATAAATAGAATATTATTAAAGTATTCTTTTTTAATTTTACAAGAAATAAATACCTTAAAAATTTCACATTAAAACTGTAATAAAATGTTAATTTTATAATTTATCATTAGAAATAATCCGCGCAACATTCCACTACCTCTAACTTACGACTAATGCTATTTTATGTTTCTATCGGAAATAAATAATTTAATACTGAGGTTTTATAGGAATTAGTGTGTTAATTTTAACCAAGGTAGATCCATGGTTTTACCTGCTTAATTAGTTCGTATCTTAATTTTACGATTCGGTATGGGCCAAGTTAAGAATTCAAAGCGATAGGATAAGTTTATTGCCTTTCAGTTTTATTGTTTAAGTTTTAAGTGGAATACTATCAAAGTATTTTTTTAATTTTACAAGAAATAAATACCTTAAAAATTTTACATTAACACTTTTGTAAAATGTTGATTTTATAATTTATCATTAGAAATAATCTGCGCGAAATTCCACTTTCACTGAATTACGACTAATGCTATTTTATGACTCTATCAGATATCCATAATTTTATTCTTAAGCATTATAGGAATTCTTGCGTTAATTTTAAGAATGGTAAGGTCATGGTTTTATCTATTTAAAATAATGAAAATTAAATAGAGCGTAAATGACATAAATTTATTGTGTGAGTTTTTACTCTAAATTAAATATGTTGTTACCTCATTTTTTTTACTTTTATTTAAATTAAGTGGCGAAGTGAAAAATCCACAGGATTTATTGAGAGAGGTGGAGTGCAATGAAAAATAAATTACCAGCAGGATCGGCCGATGGTGAAGATAAATATTCGCACTTTTTAAAAAGGCGAGACTTTTAACTTACACTGGCATAGTCGGCGCCGTAGCAGCCATCAGGCCCACGCTGCTGGCATCCGAAACAACGGAGGTAGGCTGGATTGGTAACAGTCTAATTTAATAGGTATTGGACGCTTGGGTACCTTTAAAGGTGACCCCGAGTTTGTCATACATGGTAACGACTGGTACTCCATCACACAGGGTGAGTTTACCTAATGCCCAGCGAAAGGCCACGATGATTTACTTGGTCATTGGTAAGATAGGAGCGCACTCGCTCGGCCAGCCGTGAATTATTAGCGAATAAGGCTGCCAGCAATATTATTCGCACCTACGGCGATGGATTAAGTTTAATATTACAATTCGGTGATAAAATACAGTCATAATTTAGGATCGTCGCCGAATGCGAAGGAAGATTGTTTCTGGTGAATCTCTAACGGCTTAGCCCAAAAGGTTGACCATGCACTAACTACACTGATTTGTAAGCAAAAAAAAGGAGCCTGTGTAGGCTCCTTTTTGATTTACAGCGAAGAGGCGTTAAGC
>JAPYOP010000246.1 GCA_029938115.1 Colwellia sp.
AGTTGCCCTATTGACGTCATTAACTGACTGCTCCTTTGTAGATGCTCGAATAGTGCTGGATGAAATTGAATGGGAATAAAAGGGACTTCTGTATCAACACTAACGAACAGCAACAGGACAAACATCATAGTGATATTCAATCCGTACTACAGCCTGTCGATGGCACTAAACAAATGATTAAATCACACCTAATTGAAACGACGTCTGACATTCCTGAAATTATCGAGTTACTACAGATCTTAAAACAGATAAGACTGCCTAATCACTATTTAGCAGGAGGCTCGGTGACACAGGCTATATGGAATAGTAAGTTAGGAAACCATCCCCTTCATAAAGTTAAAGACTTTGATGAAGTTCAGAATACTTCCGAATCGCAGTTTGAAGAAGCGATAGATAAACTAAAATCCTTTTCAATCCCTGTAGATGTGAAGAATCAAGCCAAGGTCCATGAGTGGTACGGGAATAAATTCGGGAATAATATCAAACCTCTTAAACAATCAGAGGATGGCATTAAAATGTGGCTGCCCTGCTTTGCTGTTGGAATAAGGCTTGATGGAGACACCATCAAAGTATTTTCGCCTTATGGTCTTGATGATCTAACCAACATGGTTATCAGGCCGAATAAGTTAGCCATGAGTAAAGAGAATTACGACTCCATGAATCGAAGTTTTAAACAGCGGTGGCCTAACCTTGAAATCATGGCATGGTAGCCCTATCAGGTACAGCGCCCCGTAAACTCGCATACTATAATAACCAGACTGCGGTATGGGTCTTATACTTTAGCTAAGAGACAACGCAAGACCTGCACAGGAAAGATAAGGATAAGTAGTTTATGAAGGGAGAGTATCACTGTATGGGTTATTTAATTAAATTTTCATTATTGACACTACTATTAATAGGTTGTGCGAACAATCAACCTACCAATAAGAAAGAATTCAATCCGACTCTATCTTGCGGACATATGGATAAAGAAAAGTATGAAGATTACGAAGTCTCCGTTCAAAGCTGCATCAATATTAATTATAATAAGTTTATAGTTATGCAAATCCATTTAATGAAGAGAGGTAGGTATAAAGACGAATCCTTTACATTTGGTCTCTGTGTAAACAAAGAAGGATATGTAGAATCTATTGAAACTAAGAAAAGCAGTGATTCTCCAAACCTTGAAACATATATGCATATGTACCTATTAAAAATGAGGTTTCCCAAGCCAATAGATAGAACGTGTTTTATTCTACCATTTGAGTTTATAGAACACCCCCCTGAAAAAAATAATGGCCATTTACCGACTTAGCGTTACCTATGTTCCGACTAAACAACTATCATGGGATCAGTGTTAACTTGTATTAACACTGGTTACACCTGCCGACCACCTTTTATAA
>JAPYOP010000123.1 GCA_029938115.1 Colwellia sp.
TTAGTCATTAACTATAACCTTCCTGAAGATCCAAGAAACTACATACACCGTATAGGACGAACTGCTCGTGCTGGGAAAAGTGGCATGGCCATTTCATTTGTTGCAGAAAATGATATAAGGCAATTAACTAATATTGAAAATAGCATAGGGCAAGTCATTCCTGTTATCACAGAACAGCCTTTCCATAAAGAGTTTTTAAAAGCGCCTATACAAAACAAAAAAAAGAAACAGGTTAAAAAAACAAGTAGAACAAGAACAAAGAGAAAATAAGGACAGGAGCAATGAATCAACTAGTGGCAAAGTAACGATTGGAGTATTTTAACCTACTGATTTAACCAAGGAAAGAATGGGGTGGCTAAAGGGACTTGAACCCTCGACAACCGGAATCACAATCACGCTGTTGGTATAGGATTTACTTGGGTTAACGTGTATCAGGATAGATATTAATTGTGTTGCTTATGTCATAGCTTGGATTTAGGCGTAATTCATTAGCTATGCAAACTCACAGAATAGTACCTGAGTGTCTTTTCTTATCGAAATTAAAAATGTTTTGATTGATCCATACGTTGATGAAGAATACGCCCTACATCAATACCAGCTTCACTGACCTGATAAAACACAATATGCTTTTCAACAGGGAAGCTTCTCGCATTCTTATATAATTCATCTCTTTGACGACCAAAATCTGGGTATTGAGCTAATTTAACTAAAGCAGCATCAATTGTTTGTGCGTATACCTTAGCTTGCTCATTACCCCAAGATTCAATTGTTGAAGAAATGATTTTATATAAATCACTTTCAGCTAAAGGAGATAGCTTATAACTTGGCATTTGTATTTTTACTTGCAGCTGAAGAGGCTTGTTCAAATATATCCATAACATTATTAGTTGAAACATCACCAGCAGCTAACTGTTCAAACCCCTTAGCAACTTCTTCTCTAAGTATTTCTAGTTGCTGATTTTTACTGGTATCTTTTTCAAATAATAGTCGAAGCCCATCACGGATCACTTCACTAGCTGATGTATATAAGCCATCCGAAACTTTTTCAGTAATACGACGTTCAAATTCTTTACCTAAAGTAATATTCATAATAGTCACCATAATTGTCTTATGGTTATATTGTGCGCATATTGTGCACACAATACAAGCTTCGTTTTTTATTATTTGAAAAATAAAATTTCCCGTCCAACATGCCCATCTTGTTTAATTTAATACCCACAATGACAGCAATAAAATATGCTCACTTAACTGTTTTTAAAACCAAAAAATATATGAAAATAATATCGTAGCTATTTAACTTAATTTTCTGTTTCGTATCATCACTATTAGAAGCTAAAAAAATTTCACGTAAACCTAAGGATAAGATTACTGAACCGATTTCACTTACACCTATAAGCCAAGTAAAAACAGAAAAAAGCCAAAGGGGGTTGTTGATAAAATCATTTACCTTAAAGCAATAATGCCAGATAACGGTTGCGGTTCTATTGCTACTACTTTTAATCGACTTTACCTAACGAAAGGTTAGAGTGTTAGCAAAACTTTTGTTTATGAAAAACTAAAAATTCATGCTTATCAATTAAAGTGCAAGCGTCGAGAAATTAAATCGTCAGCAATTAATACAACATGGGTATTGATCTAACGACAACTAACATTGATGGTAAACAAAAGCTGATTTTAAGAGAAATAATTAAAACGATTAAGCTCTACGGATTTCCTAAAAAGATCAGAACAGATAACGAAACTTGTTTTACTTCAAAATTAATTAAACTAGCTCTAAAGTCTCTTTTGATAAAACGTCAAACAACAGATATTGCATGCCCTTGGCAAAATGGAAGGATTGAACGTTCCTTCTGTAGTTTCAAACAAAAGTGGCGGCAAGTAACTTTTAACCCACAGTGCCCGCTACAAACTGAACTTTACATCTACCAAATTTGGTACAACGTGATCAGGCCGCATAGTAATTTAACAAGCAGAACTTCTGCTGAAGCATTTAATAATAAACAACCAAATGGTAAAAATAAATTAGTTAGTGCTTGGGATGGTGTTTTATCTGGCTTTTATTTTCCTGACTAACCTATGAAATAATGAAAAATAACAGCTAACAGCGTTCAGAAAAAACGCAGGTTAACAGCAACTAAAATTTGAAAAGGTAAATTATTTGCTAAATAAAAATAGCTTTTGACGGTAAAAATTGAAAACAGTTTAAATAAATAAGGAAACAATCAGCCTATTTTATTGAAATATAGGCTGAATTTAATACGAATAATTGTCCGAACGATGCGAACGGGACAATGGATTTAGAGGTATTACTTGCCAAACTCACCGGACAGTGGCGGAGCGACTAACGTTATGGTCGTCATCATCAGTTTGATCTTATAATGACGACCATTGGTGCCAGTGAACAACGGATGCTATTTTACCCCTCCATCGCTTCGAGCTCTTTACCTTTAGTTTCATGAACAAACTTGATAACAAACCAAATAGAGATGAAAGCGCAAACCATATAAAAACCATAAGCGGCTGCCAAGCCAATACTACCGAGCATAATTGGGAAAGTCATAGTGATGGCAAAGTTAGCAATCCACTGAGCAAAGCCACTTACCGCTAGGCCTGAACCCCTAATTTGATTCGGGAACATTTCACCTAACATGACCCACATTACCGGCCCCCAAGAAAGGTTAAAGAAAAACACATAAGCATTGGCAGCTACCAACGCTGTTGTGCCCATGGCTCCTAACACTAAGTTACCTGACACATCAGTATCTGCTTGAGCAAAAGAAAATACTAACGTGGCGAGAGTGATAGCCATGCCAATTGAACCAATAGTTAAGAAAGGTTTTCGGCCAATTTTATCTATTGTCATCATGGTAATAACACAAGCAGCAATACTCACCGCGCCGCTGATAATATTTATCAATAACGCATCAGATTCTGAAAAACCGACGGCTTGCCACAAAACGGCGCCATAATAAAATACGACATTAATACCAACCAGTTGTTGAAATGTTGCTAAACCGATACCAAGCCAAACAATTTTTCTTAATTTTTTTGTTTTGTTATCAATAAGATCTGCTAATTTAGGCTGGTGATGGTCGTCAGCTAAAGACGATTGAATATCAACAAACTTTTCATCTGCGGCGTTTTTGCCAAAGAGCTTAGTTAAGACTGTTTTTGCTAAAGCATCTTTTTGCTTCATCACTAAGTAGCGTGGGCTTTCAGGAATGAAAATTAAAGCAATTAAAAATAAAACCGCAGGAATTAACTCAATCCAGAACATCCAGCGCCATGCTTCAAAACCCTGCCAAAGCATAGTGGTTGAGGCACCCGCCAAATCCGCTAAATAATAATTACTAACAAAGGCGGTAAATAAACCTGAAATGATCGCGACTTGTTGAATAGACGATAACATGCCCCGGTATTTTGCAGGGGCTATTTCACTGATATAAGCAGGTGCTAACACGGAAGCGGCACCAACGGCTAAGCCGCCGATAATGCGATAAGCAATAAACTCAAGTGATGAAGCGGCAATACCTGAACCCCACGCACTGATAATGAAACATATTGCGCTAACAATAAGGATGGTCTTACGGCCTAACCTGTCAGCGAGTCGCCCCGCGGCAAAGGCTCCAACTGCACAACCAAGTAACATACTTGCTACGTTAAAACCGGTGGCGACACTGTCAGAATTAAACGCCAGTTTTAAACCATCAACGGTGCCATTAATCACACCGCTATCAAAGCCAAACAAAAAGCCACCTATGGTGGCCGCGCAACAGATTAAAACGATGAATGTTTTGTTTTCACTCATTTTGGTACTACCTTATTATTTTTATAAATCCTCTTTAAATAGGAACATATAGGTAGCGCTAACACAAGTAATCATCGCTAATTCATTTAATAAATATCTTTAAAACCTTCACTATTTATGGAGAAGATCAAAGCGATTAAACACAATATTCTACCTGTACACCCGCATAGACACCAAGGAAAATAAGCGGCTAACTCGAAACCAAGTAAATAAGAACGACACCCCCTTAAACTATTTTAGTTAAAAGCAAAGTTCATCACAGATATTCAACTTCCTCAATAAAAAGTTCCAACACTGTTGGTAACATAAGAGGTATCTAATGCAAAATAAAGTAAACCGATAAAGAATGACTTATTGCTCGCTAATAGGCGCGCAGCAACATTGGGTCGATAATTGAGTTCCTTAACAGCTTTCATCACAAGAATTCGTTTAGCATCGCTGACTTTGCTGTCTTGATTAAGCACTCGAGAAACCGTCATACTTGATACACCTGCACTTTTGGCAACATCTTATATTCTTGCGCGTTTGGGCGTTGTCATTCTATCTACTATTCCTCTAACTTAACTATGCTCAATATCCAATTACTTGCACTCTAACAAACAATGTTAGCGATATCATATTTAAAACTCCGCTTATTTTTCAACGTAGAATATAAATAGGTACTATCTTTATAACGACACAAACTGCATGAAAAGTTTTAATATCAGTTAGTGCTTAATGTTGATTGAATTTTATCAGGCGTTTTAAAAATCAACGTGGCTATAAACCTTAAGGACAAACGTTGCAGGATATTTTGTGCTAGAAAGAATAGGGTGGCTAAAGGGATTCGAACCCTCGACAACCGGAATCACAATCACGTTGTTGGTATAGGATTTACTTGGATTACTGTGTATTAAGCTAGATATTACAATTGTTGTTCACGTCATCGCTTGGATTAAAACGTAGTTTATTAGCTTTGCAAACTCACAGAATAGTACCAGAGAGTTTTTATACACTTATTAATTTTTATGGTAACTGCAAAAGCCTTTCACTTCGCCACACTCTAATAATTTGGATACTAGCTTCATTTAATGCATAAACAATACGAAAAGGTGCATGAATTAGCTCTCTAATAGATGGCAATTGAAACTCAGGAACTTGCCTACCAATTTCAGGGTTATCAGGTAATGTTTCAATATGAGTAATTATTTCTAAAATAAAATTCTCATCAACTTGTGGTACCAGCTGATCGATATAATATAATATGATCTTATATCTTCTAAATCACATACTGCTGATTCTGCAAATTAAATTTTCACAACGATAAACCAAGCCTTGCTTTTACATCGCTAATATCTGACTTTTTTCCTTCTTTAATATCAAGCATGCCTTTGGCTATGGCTTTAGTAAATGCAAGTTCTTCGATGTTTTTTTCATATTCATCAAGCCCCAACACTACAGCTATACCTCGTCCACGACTAGTAATTAAAACAGGTCTTTGTGAATCTTTAGCATGATTAACTACCTTACCTGGATTTATTTTAAGATCAGATCAAGGGATCACATCTTCTGAGAATTTTGGTTGCATAAAACACCTCTAAAAAACTTTAACAGCACCTGTTTGTTTTTTATCTAAAAATGAAAGGCCCAAACGTCCAACACGCCCTTTTATGGACAAGGGATTAGCCAAAACAAATACTCCATCAAAACTCAGTGGCCATTACACCATTAAATTTAAAGTGTAATGACTTACTTACCTCAAACACACTAAACTGACAGACGAATTAAATATACAGCTGTCGGTATGAACTACAAAAATCTAAGGAAAACAATTAAATGAGTAACAACATTTCAAACGATGATGTCATATCAAATGGTGCAATAAAAGGAGCAACTACTGGTGCATTAAAAGGCACTAGATTTGGTCCTCAGGGTATAGCAATTGGTGCTGCCGTTGGCGGCATTGTTGGTTTTATATTTGATGATTAATAAAGCTGAATAATAAGGCTAACTTTATTTGTTAGCCAATTTTTTCAAATGGGCATGTTGGTCTTTTGGACGTTATGTTTTATAAAAACTTATATTATTAATTTTTTTGTATTAGCACAGAGCATTTACACCACATAGGTACTGGTTAAACTAAGAAGAAGTTTGCTATTGAATCTATTTCTTTGTCAATAAAAAGGCAATACTTTGGGGCGATGATTAAGCTAACTCATGCCAAAATAACCCAATAAAAATGTAAGGTTTTGTAAAGTTCAAGATATCAGCAATAATGAGTGATAAGTTTGAATATGTTAGTTTGTTACGACAATTTTCATTATTTTAAGTAGGAATTTTCTAGATGAAAAACTTGAAAAAAATAACTTTTATTACATTCCTTTCTTTGTATGGTTTAAGTGCTTATGCACAGCTTCCAAAGCAAATGGAGACTAGAATACTCAGTAAACTCCCTCAAATCGATACTAACTCTGATGGCAAGCTATCAACACAAGAGCTGGAACAAGGAAGGAAACATTTTCCTAAAAAATATTTAGCTAAAATAGATACTTACCTGAAAAAAAACTCAAATATAAGAAAGCCAAACCTTAAATTAAACAACGTTAAAGCAGATAAGGTTTTAAAAGCTATAGGCTTAACTGGCGAACAAGGTATTTCTTACAAAACCACTCCAACCAATGAAACTGTATTAGATATTATCTATCCCAAAAACAAAAAGTATCAAAAAGCGCCTTTATTTATTTATATTCATGGGGGTGGTTATACTGGTGGCAGTCGCAATGCTATTTATAGAAAAAGCAACATTGTTAAGCAATTAACCAATGCGGGAATTGCAATTGCAAGTATCGATTATCGTTTGGCGGGCAAGTCAGAAAAAGTGATGATGAATGAGATCAATCAAGACTGTAAAGATGCTTTAAGGTTTCTGGCAAAACACGCTGATAAATATGGCATAGACCCACATAAATTCATTACTTGGGGCACCTCGGCAGGAGGCTCTTTAGCGTTAGTAGCAGCAATGACTCAAGAGGATCACTTAGCGGGTGATGTGATGGGACAGGGCATAGCACATACTGTTTTAGGCAGTGTTGTTTACTTTGGCGCCACCAGTTTTGTTGAAGAATCTGTATGGAAAAACCGCAAGTGGAACAGTAAGGGAAATTTATTTACGGCTAATAATGGCTTGAGTGAAGAGAACATTCGTAAACTAACAAGCCCAGATTTATTGATAAACAAGCAATCACCATCTTTATTATTATTTTATGGGGATAAAGATACAACGGTTCCGGTTGAAAATGGGCGTCACCTTAACAAAATTGCTCAATCGATGAATTTGGATGTGAATTACATAGAAATAAAAAATGCGGGCCACGGTTTTAGAAACGTAGGAGGGCAAGCTTCAATGAAACAAGATGAAATAGAGCAGATCCTTATCGATCATGTTTTCAAATGGGTGATTTAGAATCACCTTAAGTGGATCAGTTATTTAGTGCAAAGGTACGGTGTTTTTCAAGATAGTTGGCACTGTTTACCCTAATTTTATTAAGCGAC
>JAPYOP010000044.1 GCA_029938115.1 Colwellia sp.
TAAGTTTATCAATTTGATTATCGATAATCACGACAGAGACTTTTTTATCTGCATCTCTTAAGGCTTTCAAATAGGTTATGGTCAACTCCCCTGAGCCAGCAATAACTATATGATTCTTAATTCGGTGTAGTCGCCATTTATGTGGAGTCAGTGCTCTTAGAATAGCTTCTATTAATGCTGACGCAGCGAGTATAGGAGAGCCAAAATAGGCAACCCATAAGAAAGTTCTACCCAGAGCTGGGCCACCTTGAGGAGTGCCTAAGTCTAATCCGCCGACAACAAATAGACCTAAGCTGTAATATACTTTGGTTAATATGTCAGAAGAATAAACACTAGGACGTTCAGAAAGCGATACCCCCATTAATAAGCCAGATAAAGCCATTGAAAAGAATATAACGGCAGCTAACCAGCGCCAACTAATATTTATTGCGCTTATAGACAAAATAGACTCCAAGAGTAGTTACAATATTTAGCAAGAGCATGATGATAACAAATTCAACCCGTTAAATACCTAACTTGGAGCTGAATCTATTCTTGATTTGATAAATTGTCTAAAAAAAAGGTGATTTTATTGAATAAAACCAGTGCCCATACTCGTCCCCTTCCTCCCGCCACATTAAGAAAAGCCGCTGCAATTTATTGTAGTGGATTTTTTCTTTCTATAGTTTGGGTTTTGCAAAGCTTTGTAGCGCAAAACATTTTCCGTAGAGTTCAAACTTATCCCTCGTTGTCACCTTAAAATAAAAATCCGTGGATATTAAAATTTTTTGCTTTGCAAAATAAGATTGCTGAATAACCTCAGCAATCACAGTATAATTGCCGCATTATTATCAAATAATACTAATTTAAGGTATTTAAACCCAGCATGACCGAGCAAGACAATCATCTTAAACTAACCGTTACTCAGATTAATTTAACGGAAGAGGGCACTGATGATGCAATTAAAGCAGACTCAATAAAGCTAGATTCAGCGACAAATAGTACACCGATTAGTGACGTGCAGGATAAAGTCTCATCTAAAATTGTGCTTGCCACCCTTAACGCAAAGTTCTTCCATACCAGTTTTGGTCTACGTTATCTCTATGCTAATTTAAAAGAGTTACAGAGCTGCTGTGAGATACAAGAGTTTATAATCCAAACTCGCGCCATTGATATTGTTGAACAAATATTAGCATCAAAGCCCAATATTGTTGGTTTCGGTGTTTATATTTGGAACATAGTTGAAACAACTAATGTTGTTAATCTATTAAAAGTTATTGCCCCAGAAATTAAGATTGTTTTAGGCGGACCTGAAGTGAGTTATGAAACTGAGCAGCAAGCCATTGTACAATGTGCCGATTATGTATTAACGGGTGCGGCAGATGTAAGTTTTTATCAATTATGTAAAAATATCATAAATAAAACGCCGCCGGATAAAAAAATTCTCAATTCGAAACCAGTAGAGTTAAACGAAATAGAATTACCTTATCAGTATTATACTGATGAAGATTTAAAACAGCGTTTGCTCTATGTTGAAGCGTCACGTGGTTGCCCATTTAAATGTGAATTTTGTTTATCGTCTTTAGATAAGTCATCCGTGCCTTTCGAGCTAGAATTATTTCTGGAACAAATGGAGATCCTCCATCAACGTGGAGCGAGAAATTTTAAATTTATCGACAGAACCTTTAATTTAAATATTAATACCACCATGCAAATTATGCAGTTTTTCTTAGATAGAATGACTGACGATCTCTATCTGCATTTTGAAGTGGTACCCGACCACCTGCCTAGAAAATTAAAAGCATTGCTAGCGCAGTTTCCAAAAGGCAGTTTACAATTTGAAGTAGGCATACAAACCTTTAACGTGGAAGTACAAGCGAATATTAATCGTAAGCAAAATAATGCCAAGTCAAAAGATAATTTACTGTGGTTAAGAGATAATACCAGCGCCCATATTCATGCTGATCTCATTTTTGGTTTACCTGGAGAAACCTTCGACACGTTTAAGGATAGCTTCAACCATCTGTATCACTGTCGCCCGCATGAAATTCAATTGGGTATTTTGAAACGCTTAAAAGGTAGCCCAATTATTCGCCACACCGAGGCATTCGACCTGCGTTTTAATCCATTGCCGCCATTTAATATATTGAGTACTAACACGGTTAGCTTTACTACCATGCAGCGTATTAACCGTTTTGCGCGATATTGGGACATGATTGGTAATTCAGGACGTTTTAAATACGCATTACCTCATATACTGTCAGATAAACCTTTTGATGATTTCATGGCAATTACAGAGTGGATTTTTAATAAAACAGGGCAAATTCATAAAATTAACCTGAAAAAGCTATTCGAGCTAATTTCACAATCTGTTGAAGCTTTATTTCCAGAAAAACATCAACTTGTTATTTCTAAAATTGAATTAGACTACAATGCATCTAAATTAAAAAGCCTTTTTAATGGACTCAATCTTTATGCGGTTAAGCAGATAGAGCCAACAAGTAAAAACAAATCATTACAGAGACAACAACGACATATGAGCTAATGTTCGACAAGAGCCAATCGATTATTTTAATATTGTAATGATCAAAATATAACGTTCAAATGTCGATTTTTAAAACAACTTAATTCAATAAATTAATTACTCAATATACCCCAATAGTGTAGTTGGCATCTAATTATCCGACGTGTAATGTACTTATATCTAAGTCATTATTGGTTAAAAAAATGAATAAACAACTTCCTAATAAAGCACGAGTGGTCATTGTCGGTGGCGGTATTATTGGTTGTTCAATTGCCTATCATTTAACAAAGTTAGGATGGCAAGACGTCGTTCTTTTAGAGAGAAAACAGCTTACTTGTGGTACTACTTGGCATGCGGCTGGGTTAGTTGGTCAACTTAGAAATTCGTTGAATATGACTAAACTTGCTAAATATACCTCTGAACTTTATCGAGAGCTGGAAATTGAAACAGGGCAATCAACTGGCTACAAGCAAACAGGATCTATTTCTATAGCCACCAATAGTGAACGGTTTGAAGAGTTAAAAAGAAACGCTTCAATGGCCAAAGTGTTTGGTATGCAAGTTGATACAATATCAAGAGCAGATATTGAACGTATGTACCCATTGGTTAACACAACAGATGTTTTAGGCGGTATTTATATTCCTACCGATGGCACCGCAAATGCTACTGATACCACACAAGCATTAGCGAGAGGCGCCAGAAATGGCGGTGCGAAAATATTCCAAAATGTCAAAGTAACCAAAGTTATTCGCGAGGGAAGTCGACTTACCGGCGTTGAAACTGATCAAGGTAATATTGACGCTGATTTCGTCGTGATGTGTGGCGGTATGTGGACTAGAGAAATAGCCGCGACTATTGGTTTTAATGTGCCATTGCATGCGTGTGAACATTACTATGTTGTATTTGATAAAGTTGCCGGCTTATCGCGTGACGTCCCTGTTCTTCGTGATTATGATAGTTGTACTTATTACAAAGAAGATGCGGGCAAACTATTAATGGGAGCCTTTGAACCGGTTGCCAAACCTTGGGGCATGAAAGGTATTTCGGAAGATTTTTGCTTTGATGAAATTGCCGGTAACTTTGAGCATTTTGAACCCTTATTACATTCAGCAATGCACAGAATCCCGGCCTTAGAAAACTCTGGAATACAAACGTTTTTTTGTGGTCCTGAAAGCTTTACACCTGATGTTCGATATCATATTGGCCAAGCTCCTAATATCAGTAACTGTTTTGTGGCTGCTGGTCTTAATTCAATAGGTCTTCAATCAGCAGGGGGCATTGGGAAAGTTGTTGCTCAGTGGATGCGTGATAGTAAACCGCCAGCCGATCTATGGGAGGTTGATGTTAAGCGTACTTTACCTTTTGAGGGTAATCGTAAATATTTACACGACAGGGTAAGTGAGAGTTTGGGTTTACTCTACGCCACCCATTGGCCATTTAGACAATTCGAAACGGCGAGGGGCGTTAGAAAATCTCCTCTTTATGATCGACTCGTTGCTAAAGGGGCTTGTCATGGGGCGTCTTTTGGATGGGAGCGACCTAATTGGTACGCACCGACGGGTGTAAAAGCGGAATATCAATATAGCTATGGTCGACAGAATTGGTTTGATTATTCGGCAGCTGAGCATAAAGCCGTTCGTGAAAATGTTGCTTTATTTGATCAAATGTCATTTGCCAAATTTAGAGTGCAAGGAAAGGATGCAGAAAGCTTTTTAAATTATATTTGTGCGAATAATGTTTCTGTGAAACCAGGGCGTTTGGTTTATACCCAATGGTTAAACGAAGATGGTGGTATTGAAGCTGATTTAACCGTTACTCGAATCGCACAAGATGATTACATGGTGGTAACATCAGGCGAAACAGAAACTAAAGATTTTTATTGGCTTAAAAATCATTTACCTGAAGATGCTAATTGTTATTTAACCAATGTCACTTCGGCGATGCAGGTTATTTCAATTATGGGACCCAATGCCCGTAAATTATTACAATCGATAACCCCTAATGATCTTTCCAATGAAGCATTTCCATTTGCCAGCAGTAGAGAAATTGAGCTTGGTTACGCTTTTGTAAGAGCATCTCGCATTACCTTTGTTGGAGAACTTGGTTGGGAGTTATATATACCCACTGAATTTGCACAAAATGTATATGATGAAATTGTTAAAGCAGGAGAGGCGTTCGGCCTTGTTCATGCTGGCTACCATGCACTTAACTCATTACGTATGGAAAAAGGCTACCGTCACTGGGGGCACGACATTACCGACGAAGATACTCCCATAGAAGCGGGTCTCTCTTTTGCAGTTAAATATGACAAACCTGGTGGTTTTATCGGTAGAGAAGCGTTACTTAAACAAAAAGAACAACTTTGCTGTAAAAAATTAGTACAATTTTTGTTGGAAGATCCTGAGCCATTGTTGTATCACAATGAACCTATTTACTGTGATGGTGAATTAAGAGGTTATGTTCGCTCGGGCATGTACGGGCACACTTTGGGTGGCGCAATAGCATTGGGGTATATTGAACATCCTGATGGTGTCAATGCCGAGCTGATTAATAGCAGCAAGTTTGAAATTGAAGTAGCAGGGGTTAAATATGCAGCAAAAGCATCACTTAGACCAATGTACGATCCAAAGATGGAAAAGATTAAGTGTTAATACCATACTTCTAAGGTCTAAGGCATAGCTTATTGCTGGCGCATTTAAATATTTTCTGCGTTTGACTGTCATCATGAGTGGCTATTAGTATTCATTTGCCTTAGCCTAGCTCGTTTAACTTAGTTCAGTAACTGCTCTCCATGCTTGATCTATAGCGACATTAGCATAGGAGCTAGTAGCTGAGTCGATATTAGCTATGGTTATTCGGCCAAAAGGCTTTCGTCCTTTAATGGCTAAACCGGAAAGTTCAGGATCGAATAGCGCTACGCCACCATGAGCATAACCATGTGCCCAACGGTTAACTGTAATGCTTTCAACATCTCTATTAAAGTCAAACAAATCGTTTGGCAGCATACCCGTTAAATGTTCTCTGATCTCTTGTTCATAATCTTCAAATGTTAGGCTGAGCATCTTGTATCTTCCTTGCTTAAATTGCTCAACGGGTGGTTCACCTACGGTACCGCCAAATGGACAACTCACCATTTGAATAATACAGGGAGCATCCGGTGATTTAGAATATTGATAGCCACCCATACTTACTGGGAAATCCATATAGACGACTTGGTGCATATTGCCCGGACACATAGCGATACCCATTTTTATGTCTTTAATCGCCTGCCAGTTCTTTAAGCCAACAGAAGTATATAATAATGGTATCTTCACCAGTCGTTTCATTGCTGCGGCTTGTTCTGCTGGTAGTTCAGGCACAATATGAGGAATCATCATATTGTAACAGGCCATAACCACTGATTTTGATTTCACTCGAAAAGCTTTATCGTCATTGATATAACTAACGAATACAGTATCGGCATCTAAGGGATCGCCATCATGTTTAACATTTATCACCGTACTGTTAAGTCTTAGTCTAACGATATTGCTCTCTTTATCTAACTGCTCGTAGTTAAATTTAGACAGAACTATCTCTTCGGCATTTTCACCTTTACCAATCTTAGGTATCATTTTTTTGACTAACATGCGGGCAATGGTAGCGTTGCCATCTGGAAAGTGATGAATATACTGTTCTTCACCATATAAATTGCTATGTTTTTCTTCGGGTGAGTTTAAGTCATTTTCAGACATGAATTCATTCAGAGCTAAAGGTGGGAAACCAATAACTCCAACGTCTATTGCCTCCTCAATAGAGAGTACATCCGTGCCAGCACCATGATTGTCAGCACAAGAATTCCTCGCCATTTCAAGCACCGCTGGATCGTCCACACCCAAGGTGTTTTTCAGATAATCGAAGTATGAATGAGTCGCAATATATTCAGCGAGTTCATTTTTAGGCACGTCAATTACATGCAAACCACCATTTAATACTCTTAGCAGTTGTTCTCTACCTTTTGGGCTTAGCGGCGCTTGATTAGCGGCTTCTTCATTCGATAATTTTGAATGTTCAATGCCTTCAATAAAATACGGGTAATGGGTATAAGGGTGTTGGACTATCTTATCTTCAGCAAATTTTTTCTTGTTGAAATAAGTCACTGCTTTTAGCTTATGCTTCTGATAAAAATCGAAATCATAGGCAGTTTCAAATCGTTTTAAATCAATGCCTAAGTCATGTAATAATCTTTTAGAAACATCACTGTAACTCTGTGGACCTTGAATCGTTTGCGAGCCACCAAAGGTTAATCGAGTATCACCATCAATGGTATGTTCATTTCTTCTGGCATGACCACCAAAATCGTCATGGTTATCGAGTATTAATATTTTTTTATCCTTGCCATGCTTTTGCTGGTAGAAATAGGCTGCCGATAAACCACTTATTCCACCGCCGACAACAATAAGGTCATATTCTTCTGTTAATTGAGTGACAGAGCCCCAATCAGTTTTATTATTCCATGATTTTGCATGGGCATGAGTGTTTGAACCTTGATGACTTCCCCTTAATCCTGTCAATGTTGGGGGATAGTTAGCTGGTGCCATTTTATCTACAATAGCATTACTAGCACATCCGTAGGGCAATAATGAAGAACCTGCAATTACTAGGGAGCCATTAATAAAGTCTCTTCTTGTTATTTTATTCATTTCATAGTCCTTGTATTAAAGGGGTTTTTATTACGTTAATCTTTGTCACTATTGTTTTTCGAATAATCGCGCAAGCCCTTATAAATACTTAAGCACATAATTAGCAGTATAAGGGTGAATGGAAGCGCTGCCGTGATGGTAGCTGCTTGTAGGGCATTGAGTGCCATTGCGCCACCACCGTATAAAAGTACACAGGCAATCAAGCCTTGTAATAAAGCCCAAAAAATTCGTTGTGGCACGGGCGTTTCTAACTTTCCACCTGCGGTAATTGTGTCTATTACCAGTGCGCCAGAATCTGAAGACGTTATAAAGAAAATTAGCAATAAAATAATACCTATCCCGGAAGAAATGCTATTAAACGGTAAATTTTCTAACATTTGAAACATCGCTAAACTAACAGAGCTGATACCATTGCTTAGCTCTCCTATATCTTGCTGAGCCTGATATAAAGCCGTATTGCCGAAAACGGTGAACCATAATATGACTACCATTGTCGGGACAAAAAGTGCGGCAATAGTAAGTTCTCTAATTGTCCTGCCCCGTGAAATACGGGCGATAAACATACCAACAAATGGTGACCAGCTTATCCACCAAGCCCAATAAAAAACTGTCCAAGCGTGCATCCATTTTTCATCACTACGATCAAGCCAGTTACTCAAAGGAATAATGTTATTGGCATAGTGAACAATGTTATTAAAGAATGATTTTAGCAGTAAGGAGCTTGGCCCTACCAAAAATACAAAACCGAGTAGTAAGAGGGCAAGAAACATATTGATATTGCTCAATAATTTTATGCCACCTTGTAAGCCTCTTTTTACCGAGAGAGTGGTAATTGCACTAATAGTGACGATAACAAATAACTGGGTAATGAAACCATCGGGAACATTAAATAAATAATGTAAACCTGAAGTAGCTTGGGTGGCGCCAAGGCCTAAGGACGTGGCTAAGCCAAATAAGGTGGCAACCACTGCCGAAATATCTATAAGATGACCAGGCCAACCCCAGCAGCGATCGCCTATTAATGGATAAAAAATAGAACGAATGGTCAGTGGCAAACCTTTGTTATAGTGAAAAAAGGCCAATGCAACAGCAACAATGATGAAAAATGCCCAACCATGTAGTCCCCAGTGGTAAACCGAAGCAGTAATTGCGAGTTTTGCTGCTTCGGGAGCGTTTGGCGTTACATTCAAGGGTGTGCCCGCCCAATTGCTATAATACGCGATAGGCTCTGCAACACCCCAGAACATTAGCCCTATACCAACACCGGAGGCGAATAACATAGCAAGCCATGAAAGGGTAGAAAAATCGGTCGTGGCATTGTCGCCCCCGAGGCGAATTCTGCCAAAAGGACTAATGCTTAGAAAAAGGCAAAACAATAACAGAAAGTTAGCTGTGCCCATAAAAAACCAGTCAAAATGTTTAATGCACCAAGCTTTACTGGCACTCAATGACTGATTAGCCAGTTCAGGATTAAACAGTGTGATAGCCACAAAACTTAAGATGAGTAGTGCGCTAATAGCAAAGACAGGGTTATGCACATCAAAACCGAATTTTTGAATGTTATCTTGCCCTATATTATATTGGCTTTCATAGTGATGTTTTCTACTATTACTGTTTGGCTTCATAGGATCTCTTGTTATTTTTATACTTTTTAACTCGGCTTGAATGCTTTAACGCTGACCTTTACTGTTAAGCCTAAAAGGACTCTTCCAGTTAACTCCTTGAACGCTCACATGCAGCATCCCATAGAGGCTCTGCTAAAACCATTGCCTGACACTTTTGATCTAATATTTCCACTTGTAAAATAGTACTCGCTGCTGAGAACGCGATATCAATATAAGCAAAGGCTAAGCTCTCTTTTACTGTATGTCCGTAGGCGCCAGAAGTGATAACACCAATCACTTTGTTATCGGCAGAAAACACTGCTTCTCCGCCGTAAACATCAGCGTCAATGGCATCAATTTTCAGATAAACACATTTCACTTTAGCGCCTTGTTCAATTCTACTTAACAAGGCGTCTTTGCCGATAAAGTCATCATGTTCAAGTTTATAAAATCGCCCAAGATCTGCTTCTAGCATGGTAATTTCATTGGTTAACTCTGTACCAAAACCTTTATAGGCTTTTTCCATGCGCAGTGAATTTACCGCATACATGCCAAAATCAGCGATGCCGAAAGGTGAACCTGCTGCAAATAAAGCTTGATAAAGAGCGACCATTTTATCCATTGGACAATGTAACTCCCAACCGAGTTCACCGACATAATTTAGTTTCAAGGCAATTAATTCAATACCTGCTACGGTTATTTTTTTACCGGTTAACCATTTAAAACTAGTTTTTGAAATATCATCTTCGGTGATTTTTTCTAGCACATTTCTTGAATCAGGGCCGGCTAGTACAAGAATGCCATAATCATCACTGACATTTTTTATGGTGACATTATTTAAAGTAACATCTGTATTACCTTCGACTACAACTTCGACTTCAGCTTCAAGTTCCGCTTTACGCTGATTAAGCAGATCCCAATCCCGGCTTTCACAAACCGAACCCGATAACAAATAGTATTTATTTTCGGCTAAGCGCGTAATCGTAAATTCAGTTTCAAACACTGCGTTTTTATTCAGAGCATGGGTAAGTACAATGCCGTTTTGTTTAGGTAACTTGTTGGCGGTTATTTTATTAATAAAATCGCCTGCACCAGAACCTGACACTTCAAATTTTGCAAAGCTAGACAAGTCCATCACACCAACGCGTTCACGTACCGCTTTACATTCACTGGCAACACTATCAAAACTGTTAGAGCGATTATAACCTACCGTTTCTTCTGTTACCCCTTTGGGCGCAAACCATTTAGGACGTTCCCAACCAAAGGCTTGAGTGTAAATACAGTTTTTCTCTTTTAATATTTGATAAAGGGGGGATGTTCTAAGCTTTCTACCCGTATCTAACTCTTCTCCAGGGGCTGAAAATGCGTACATCCGATTATAATCTTCAAAAGATTTTTCCCTAACATAGCTTTCACTGCACCAGTTGCCAAATCGGCGTGGATCAAATTCAGCCATATTAATATCAGCTTGACCATGAACCATCCATTGGGCCAAATATTTACCCGCACCCGCTCCTTGGGCTATGCCAATAGCTGAACCATTACACATCCAATAGTTTTTTAAACCAGGCGCAGGGCCTAACAACGGATTGGCATCAGGGGTATGCGGAATAGCACCATGGACAATACGTTTAAAACCAGAATCAGCCCAAATTGGCATCCTCTGCAAGACTTTCTCTAAATGGGTAAGTGATTTATCGAAACTTCCTGCGAACAGTTCGCTTTCTGATGCCCATTCAGGATGTCCTTTGGGAGCCCAAGCTTCTTCAGCCCAGCGGGGATCTGTTTCATATATTCCCATTAAGGCTGATTTTTGCTCTTGACGATAATAAGCCGATGCCGAAGGATCGCGGATCACGGGCATTTCATCATCACTTTCTTTAAATTCAGCGACTGGCTCGGTAACAAAATATTGATGTAGCATATTGGTCATTGGTACATCAGCACCAACCCATTGCGCAACTTGACGTGCATAACAACCTGCGGCATTAACCACATGCTCACAGGTTATATTTCCCTTTTCGGTAACCACTTCCCACTCGCCCGATGGTAGCAGGTTAATATCTAGAACAAGGTTATGGCGAACAATTTCTGCGCCTTTTTGTCTTGCGCCTGCTGCCATGGCATTGGCAATGCCTGCGGGATCAACATGACCATCAGACGCAGTATATGCACCAGCCTTAACACCTTCAACATTAAGGTGAGGTACTAATTCTTTGATTCTTTGAGGACTGATCACTTCCATATGAAAGCCGACATTATGAGAGAAACCCGCGACACGTTTAAACCAATCAACCTCTTCATCGGCAAAAGCAAGCCTGATACCGCCACACTCATGCCAACCCACATACTGCCCTGTTAATTCTTCCAGTTTTGGGTATAGAGTATTACTGTATTGATGTAGCTTGGCCAAATTGTAGCTACCAGTAAAGCTGGGACACTGTCCAGCGGCATGCCAAGTTGAGCCAGAGGTTAGTTCTGCTTTCTCAATAAGCATAATGTCAGTCCAGCCTTCTTCGACTAAGTGATAAGCTAAGCCACAACCCATTGCACCACCACCTACGATCACAACTTTTGTTTTACTTTTCACAGCCCACCTCTTTGTTCATTTCTATTTACTAAATAGACGTTCATTTCAATTGGTATTATTTGCAGAAAATGAATTTAGCCCAATTCGTTCACTGCTCTAAATGCCATGTCGACAGCCGTTTTCATATCACTTTCTGGACCCGAATCGCAATTGGCAATGGTAATTCTACCAAAGGGTTGACGTGCTGCTATGACAGAATCTAAGGAGCCGGGCACCGTATAACCATGCCCCCAGCGATTAACGGTAATGCTCTCTACATCTTTGTCAAAATTAAACAGTTCCTTGGGCAGCATACCGCCTAAATGTGCTCTAATTTCGTCTTCGTAGTCTTTAAATTGCAAACTTAACATCTTGTATCGTGCTTCACTGTATTGTTCATTACGAGGTGCGCCTACTTTTTCACCATAGGGACAGCTTATCATTTGCAAAATACAGGGAGAGTCGGGGGTTTTGCTGTATTCATAACCACCCATACTCACCGGAAAGTCCAGCATAACGGCCTGATGCATATTCCCGGGTGACATAGCCATGCCAATTTCCATTTCTTTCATTGCCCGCCAGTTTTTTAATCCAACCGTTGTATATTGCACCGGAGCTTTGGTTTGTTGTTTCAACGCGGCTTCTTGGGCTGGAGGAAGACCTGATACAATATGAGGAATCATCATGTTATAACAAGCCATGACAACATTTTTTCCCTTGATCTGGTATGAGTTATTGTCGTTGATATAATTGACAGAAACTTCACTAGAATTTTCCGGGGTGTCGCCATGTTGTACATTGACAACGGTACTATTGAGTCTGATGCGAACCGTATTACTGGATTGGTCTAATTCGCTGTATTTGAATTTAGACATGATCAATTCTTCAGCATTGCGTCCTACCGCTATGTCGGGAATCATTTTTTTCACTAAAGCACGGGCAATACCAGCATTGCCATCAGGGAAATGATAAATGTATGGTGTGTTTTCATCATAAACAGCCTTAGATGCAAACCCCATGGCGCCGGTGCTCTTAGCTGTTGCTATGGTCATTAGGTCTGTGCCAGTTGACGCCCAATCTAAACTGGAGTTTCTGGCCATTTTTAAAACATCAGGATCATCAACACCTAAGTTGTTTTTTAAATAATCAAAATAGGTGTTCGTATGAATATAATCGTTCAATTGCGCTTTCGGTACATCTATGGCGTGTAATCCACCTTTTAATACGCTAAGTAATTGCTGCTTTCCTTTTTCACTTAATGGCGCTTGCTGTGCCGCTTCCTCGTCGGATGATTTGTTCCGCATTTGCATTCCTTCAATATAATTAGGGTAGTTACAAAAGGGATGTTTGACTATTTTGTCTGTGCCAAAGGTGGCTTTGTTGAAGTAGGTAACAGCGCCTAGATTGTTTCTTTTGTAGAAGTTTTTATCGTAGGCTGTATTAAATCGTTCTACGTCTACACCAATATCTTGTAATAGGTCATGCACCGCTTTACTGCTATGTTTTGGCTCTACAATAGACTGAGAACCGCCGTAACCTATGCGTAATTGACCATCAATGGTATGTTCATTGCGTTTAGCATGGCCGCCAAAATCATCATGATTGTCGAGGATAAGCACTTTTTTATCTTTACCGTGCTTTTGCTGATAAAAATAAGCTGCCGACAATCCGCTGATACCACCACCAACAACAATGAGGTCGTAGACTTCATCTAACTTAGAGATGGGGCCCCAATTTGACTTACCTGTCCATGCTTTTGAATGTGCATGGGGATTAGAGCGTGGATGACTGCCTCTAAGCCCCGTTAGAGTGGGAGGGTAATATTCAGGCGCGAGTGAGTTTAAAGCAGTATTGTTTCTACATGAGAACGGCAGCAAAGAGGAGCCAGCGACCATTAATGTGCCGTTTATGAAATCTCTTCTTGTTATTTTTCTCATTTTTTACCGTGAGTTTTAGTAGATTTAAAATAAGAATATCATATTAAAATCATTCCAAAAGATAGAGTTGGTATAAAAAACCACCATTAACTGAAGTTTACTTTATTAGTTATCGGTTATACCCGCTCTACTGTGCTTTGGTTATAGTTTCAATACTGTATCGCTTTTATTTCACAATATTCGTGCAATCCTGCGATTCCAAACTCTCGGCCATTACCTGATTCTTTGTAACCACCAAATGGAGCTTCATGGTTAGCATCACCACCGTTAATGGAGCATTGACCGGCACGAATCTTTCTGGCGATTGCCGTGGCTTCGTCATTATCGCCAGCCCAAACAGCCGAAGCTAATCCATAAGGGGTGTCATTGGCAATTTCTATCGCTTGGTCAACGGAGGAATATTTGATTATTACTAACACGGGTCCAAAAACTTCTTCCTGAGCAATAGCCATATCATTGGTGACATTGGAAAAAACGGTTGGTAAAACATAATTACCCTTTGTCATACCTGCCGGCATACCTGTGCCACCGGTAACCAGATTAGCCCCTTCAGCAATCGCTTTATCAATGTAATCGAGCACAGTCTGTTTTTGACTGGCAGATGACATAGGACCAATAAAAACTTTAGGATCAGTGGGATCCCCAACCAGTAGGGCTTCAGTTTTCAACTTGGCTAACTCAACGGCTTGATCATAAACAGATTCATGTACGATCATTCGGGTCAGGGCATTACAGGTTTGGCCTGTATTAACCATTACATCATGGATACCAAAGCTGATTGCCGCTTCCAAATCGGCTTTTTCAGTAATGATAAAAGGCGATTTCCCCCCAAGTTCAAGACAAACTCTTTTTACCGTTGGTGCGGCTGAATTAGTCACTTGTACTCCTGCGGCTGTAGAGCCAGTAAAAGTTACCATGTCGACATCAGGGTGAGCACTCAGCGCTGAGCCTAATTCACGACCACTGCCGTGAACAAAATTAAATACGCCAGCGGGTAAGCCAACAGCGTCACATATCTCTGCAAATATAAACAAATGGCTAGGCGTTTGGCTAGCAGCTTTTACCACCATGGTACAGCCTGCCGCTATTGCAGGAGCAACTTTGCCGATCATTTGCCAAATTGGGTAATTCCATGGATTAATCATCGCACAGACACCAATTGGCTCTTGAACAATGACCGAATTACCAATTTCTTCACTTTCTTCCATATGATTTGCTTTCACGGCATAAGATTCACAAATGATACCGAGAGCATCAACCTGATAGGCAGCAGCATGTTGTATTGGCATACCTAGTTCATCAACGACTGTTTGAGTTAAATCAGCATTTCTTCTTTCACCTTCAACGGCAATTTTTCGCAAAAATTCAGCTCTTTGCGCAGCCGAAGTTTGAGACCAAGAGGCAAAGGCATTTTTAGCTGCACTGACTGCGGCATTAACATCTTCAGTGTTGCCGTAAGGTACTTTTGCTGATACTTCACCATTGGCAGGATTAATTACTTCGTCTGTGCTTTTTCCTATAGGTGTAACCCATTGGCCGTTGATGTAGAATTTATCGTATATTCGCATAATGTATTCCCCTGTTGTTTTTGTGATGTTTTATCATTGCCAAAGTGATAAAAATTGAATGTTGGCAACGATAAAAACAGTCTGAATGAATTAAAGTTTTGCTACTAATTCAGCTGCTTCGGTAAGTACTTTACGTAAAATTCGTGCTATCTCTTTTAATTCATCAGGACCACAAATTAACGGTGGTGATAACTGTATTACTGGCTCACCTCGGTCATCGGTACGACAAATAAGACCATTTTCATAAAGTGTTGGTGACAAAAAGTTAAACAAAATATCTTTTGCTTCATCTTCATTTAACGCTTCTTTAGTTGCTTTGTTTTTAACAATTTCAATTCCCCAGAAATAGCCCGCACCACGAACATCGCCAATAATAGGGATATCATAGAGACCTTCTAACAGTTCTTTAAATAACGCTTCATTACGTTGAACATTACCTAAAACATCTTCTTTTTCAAATATATCTAAGTTTGCCATTGCCGCTGCGCAGGAGCCAGGATGACCTGCAAAGGTAATACCGTGTAGGAAGGTTTTGTCATCTTTTAAAAATGGTTCAATTAAATAGTCACGACAAATCATCGCGCCCATCGGAGAATATCCTGAAGTGAGGCCTTTAGCACAAGTGATCACATCGGGTAGATAGTCAAACTTCTCACAGCCAAACATATGACCTAAGCGGCCAAAGGCGCAGATAACTTCATCAGAAACCAACATAATGCCGTACTTATCACAAATTTTTCGTACTTCTTGAAAATAACCATCAGGAGGCACAATACAACCTCCTGAGTTTTGCACTGGCTCTAAAAATACCGCAGCGACAGTGTCAGGTCCTTCAATTTCAATGGCTCGTTCAATTTCATACGCACATTTTTTGCCAAACTCAAGACTGCTCATACCGTCGCTCATTAAGTGGCTGTGGTAAGCATCGGTGTTCTCGACTTTATAGGTACCAGGAACTAAGGGTTCAAAGATATTTTTGATATCGGTTAAACCGTTAATCGATAAGGCTCCCATAGTGGTGCCATGGTAAGCCAAATTTCTAGAAATTACTTTATAGCGGCGATGCTCACCAATTTCTGTATAATATTGGCGGATAAGCTTCCAAGCGGACTCTACAGCTTCCGAGCCACCAGAAGTAAAAAATACTCTATTGAGATCGCCCGGTGCTAGCTCAGCAATGCGAGCGGCTAGCTCGATAGCGGGTTGATGAGCGTTATTCCAAATAGGAAAGTAGGCGAGTTTTTCACATTGTTTGGCAATAGCATCAGCAATTTCTTTACGACCATGACCTACTTGAGAGACAAATAAACCACCTAAACCATCAATATACTTTTTATCATGAATATCGTAAATATAACATCCTTCACCATGGGTCATAATGGGTACATCATGATCTTGATAGTAGCCCATATTGGTAAAATGCATCCATAGGTGTTTACGAGCAAGTTCTTGTAACGTTTCGTTATTCATAATGGTATCCAAGCTTAACTGATTAAGGGTCTCTCAATTTGAATAAACAGTATTACAAATTACCTTTAGGGCACATATACCCCATTAGTGTTGGAAACGAAGCACAATAAACTTAAGTCGTTTGGGGAAGTGTTACAGGTGTTTTATTGTAAAGGCGTAGACAAAGTAAAGAACTGCCAATTGCAATACCACTAAAAATGCCAATCCAAAAACCATATACGCCATAATTATTACCCCATATTTGGCTATAACCTAGACTGTAACCTAATGGGAAACCGATTAACCAATAGGACATTACTTGTATTAACATCGGTACTTTAGTGTCTTCAAAACCTCGAAGGGTCTGTGCCGCCCATACTTGTAATATATCGATCACTAAATATATCGGGGCAAAAAACATGATGGTTGTTGATATTGCTGCAATATTTAAATTTTGGGTAAACAAAAAGGGTAACTCGTTACGAAAAACAAAGACAATAACGCCTACGAGAACGCCAAAAACAAGCACTAGCTTAAATCCGGTATGAATAAATTGAGCCATTGAATTTGGTTGGGATTCACCCATACCTTTGGCGACATAAATAGCAGTTGCTTGACCAATACCTAAACCAAACATCAATACCAGAGAAACAATTTGAATCGTTATTTGATGGGCACCTAAAGACTCTGTTCCCAAAGGAGCAATCAGTAAAGCGGAAAAACTGAAAAAGCCTTCTTCGGCGAGTATGGCTAAACTAATAGGTAGACCGAGTGTCAATATTGCCCGCCACCGTGACCATATTATTCCCGGCCAATGGCTAAATATTTTGTAGCGCTTGAGTGCTGAATATTTCGCAGTGTAAATAATGACAGATGCTCCCCATAACCAGTAAATAATGGTTGTTGTCCAAGCACAACCAATTCCTCCTAGTGCCGGAATGCCAAATTTTCCAAAAACAAAAATATAATCAAAAATAAGATTAAGGGTAACGGCAACCAAACTAGAAAGCATGACAAAACGCATTAGGCCATGACCTTCTAGTAAAGCAAAGGTGGCCCAGCAAATACCACTGATCGGCAATGAATAAGCAATTATTTCACTATAGCCTTGTGCAATACGAGTGACGTTATCATTGGCACCAAGGCTTGGGATGAATGGTATAATAGCGAACAAAATCAGCATTGCTATAATACCAAGCAGACCTGCTAATAATATTGCTTGTTGGGCTTCTATGGTTATTTCAGTGTGATTTTTTTCTCCAACAAATCGTGCAATTCGTGGTGTGCTTGCTAGAACAATGCCGTATATTGCTATTTCCAAAACTAACCAAATATTTCCGCCGATAGCTAGTCCCGCAAGATCTTCAGCGCTTGCTTGACCTGCCATAATTGTATCAATAACTTCCATACCTATCATGGCGACGTTGGCAATGATCAGCGGAATGGCAAGACTTAAAATTTTTTCAATGTCTGAAAACCAAGGTTTATTACGCATGTTTCACCTAAGATAACCATTAAAAATTAATAGGCTATTGATATGTTGTCAATATTTAGAAAGTTAAAATGTTTTTTTCTAAATAATCATCTAAAGTAAAGTGATCTTAATTGCGAACACTTCCCATAGATATAAAATTGTTCCATACGAAAATTGGCTGGTTAGTCGCATAGCCCGCCACTAGAATGAAAATTGAGATTAGTCATGTTTTCATCATAATAGTTTGCCAGTATCGACAATTTTATTAATTTAGTGATCTAAATAAAATAACCCATTAGGGGAGTGAGTTTTTCTACTTGTTTGTCATCTTAAATTGATGGTATATTTTTATTACTGTTATCTTTAATACCAAAGTAGTTAAGTTGTTTCATTATGAAAAAAACATTCCTTTCTGATTTTTGCCAACAGGTTGCTGATTTATTCCCTTATATTGGTACCGAAAAATTCCCTTTAAAACTCGCTGAAATGTTCAAGGCGCTTGTTGATACGGACAATGTGATGATCATATTATTCCCGAGTAAAAAACTTCCAAATATTGAATATAATGATAACTTAACAGAGCCTAGAAAGTCAGTTGTTGATAAATACGTTAAAGGGGCATTTTTACTCGATCCTTTCTATCTTGCTTCTAGAAATAATAAAGGTAGTTGCTTTTTACATATCAAAGATGCAGCACCAGATGCATTTGAAGAAAGTGAGTACTATAAAAACTATTACAAATATTCATGTTTAACCGATGAATGTGGTTATATAATTCAATTAAGTGATGATAATGAAAAATTTGTTATTATTGGCCTTGGTCAAGTTAACACCGATGATGTATTTAACGCTGACCAACTTAAAAAACTCGTTGAAATTACCCCGATGATAGAACTTTTAGTTAAGAATCATTGGCAGTCCATAGATAGTAAAACAGAGCATCATCTCGATATTCGTGAACAATTGGAAACAGCGCTTGACTGTTTTGGCACTAGTATTTTAACGGATAGAGAAAATCAGACGGTGAAGATGATCCTTCAAGGCTATTCAGGTAAAGCGATTGCACAACGATTTTGTATTTCTGTTGAAACAGTAAAATTGCATCGAAAAAATGCGTACGCAAAACTAGATTTAGGCACGCAAGGTGAGTTGTTTAATTTATTCATTAACTCATTAATGAATATAGAAGATTACCGAGGTGGCGATCCTTTAATTGAATATCATAGTGTTTGTTAAATATTAATCTCTATTAATTATTTAGCCAAACCAGTTAAGCCCTTCATCATAAAGATACTTGATATACCCTCAAGTATCTTCTACATATTATTCAGCCTCTTAAAATAAAATATCCATCTTGATCATTATTTACTCTGTTACTTTGAAGTTAACATCTTGAAATAGCTTGTGTATAACATCATTATTAATACCAATTTGTATTTGTCTCAGGGACAATTATTTCAAAAAAACATAAAATCTACCTTAAAGGGGTATGTTCTATTTCTAGCTTTTTAGTTTTAATAAATCTAATCAAATCGTTATAAGTAGGTATTTATTATCAAGACGAGAGTGCACGAGTGTATGAGTTATTTTAATTCGATGTTTGACCTATCTTCTGAGTCATTTCAGCAACGAATTAAATGGCTTATTTATTCTCTCCTGTTAATCAACTTTGTTTTATACATTAAAACAGACATAGTGGTTGCTACGCATACTATGAAGCATGGTGGTACATTTCTCGAGTGGAGTCGCTCATTTGCAACGACTATCGATGCAAGCGCTTGGGTATTTCTACTGATTATCTTTGAATTAGAAACCTATGCATTATCAGATGAACAAATAACACGCACTAGAGCCTTGTTAATGGCAGTTATCCGCATTGTTTGCTACGTTTTTTTAGCGCATACCTTGTATGCACTGGCGGTATATATTTATGAAATAAACGCTGGGAATATTGTTAAAGATGTGTCTGACTTATGCCAAATACTGGGTAAGGATATCTCTTATACTGCGAATCTAGTGTATAGCGAACTCGATGCTAGTAATTGTAAAAGCTTGTCTTCGGCGAAAGAATTTCTTTATATCGACCCGCCTAAATTTATCATAGTTACAGATGCTGAGTCGCTTATTGTCATCAATCAATTAGCATGGATAGACTTGATAGAAGCGCTAACCTGGCTATTAATTTTATTTAGCATAGAAGCTTTGGTGTGGCTACAAGACAAGGGCACCATAACAGGTTCGTTTTTTAATGGCATTAAACTAACTAAACTGACGCTTTATTTATTATTATGGAGTATGGCAGGTTATTGGATATATCGAGGCCATTATATGTTTGCTTGGGATGAGTTTATGTGGATAGCTGGATTTTTTGTTATTGGTATGAATTTAGACCAGTGGAGCGATGAAATAAAAGCTAAAGCAAAGTTAAAAAACAACAATAAAGTGTAGTCGCGAATAGGGTGACTAAAAATTAATTTTCACGTTAATAACTGAGTAGGTAAAACTTGAATCACTACGACACAATAATTATTGGCGGTGGCCATAATGGGCTCATTTGTGCCACATACTTAGCTAAAAAGGGTCAAAAGGTACTAGTACTTGAAGCCTCGACCGAACTTGGTGGACTAGCCGCAACTCGTGAGTTTTCTCCTGGTTTTAATGCTTCAGTTGCTCATACCTTGAGTCATTTTTCAGCAAAAGTTGCCAAAGACCTCAATTTAGCTGCTTATGGTTTTGACTTTAATGCAGCACCTATGACAAACATCGCACTGAATAGCGATGGTGAGCATGTCATTGTTGAGGGATGGGGGGCATCGTCTAAGTTAAGTGGGGTTAGCGATAAAGATAAAGAAAGTTATCGTGAATATCACCAATTACTTAAACGTTTCGCTGACTTGTTAAAACCATTTTGGCTAAAAACTATGCCTAGAATTGGCCATAGTAGTTTGAAAGAAAGTTTAACGTATGCCCATTTAGGGTTGAAAATGCGCATGCTTGGTAAGCATGATATGGGTGAGTTTATGCGTGTTGCGACATTACCAGCTCGTGACTTAATGGATGAGAACTTTGACAACAAACAACTTAAAGCACTACTGAGTTGGGATGGTTTAATTGGTTCGAAAATGGCGCCTCGCTCACCTAATGCCACTATTTTATCACTGCTTTATCGAATGAGTGGTAAGTATGAAGGCGCGCATGCACTACCAAAAGGCGGTATTGAAAGTTTAATTAATGCATTAAAAAGCGCTGCAATTACTGCTGGTGTTGAAATTAGAACAGGCGCTAAAGTCAAAAAAATATCAATAAAAGCCGATGAAAATGGTTTAAGAAGCGAAGGGG
This sequence comes from Colwellia sp., assembly GCA_029938115.1. GTDB lineage: Bacteria > Pseudomonadota > Gammaproteobacteria > Enterobacterales > Alteromonadaceae > Colwellia. The sequence continues at coordinate 21,123 of JAPYOP010000044.1, forward strand.
TGGAATTGCAGTCAGGTGAACAACTTTTATCGAATAATGTCGCATCGGCGGTTGATCCAAAACGAACATTTTTAGACATGGTTGGTGCAGAAAACTTAGAGATTGACTTTACCCATAGAATCAATCGATTACGTTGTGAAGGTTATGTTGCTAAATTGCATTTAGCCCTAAGTGACTTACCTAAATTTACCGGCTTAGACAGCCTTGACGGCCGCATGGTCATTGCAGAAGAAATGGATTCAATCGAATTTGCTTTTGACGATGCCAAATATGGTGAAGCTTCGCAAAAACCGGTAATGGAAATTGTTATTCCAAGTTTGGCCGATTCATCGCTTGCGCCTAAAGGACAGCACGTACTTTCTGCACATGTAATGTATGTGCCTTATAAGCACAAAAATGGTTGGACCGAAGAAGCTAAGGCCGAATTGTATGAACGAGTCATTGATACACTTGCCAGTTATGCACCTGATATAAGAGAAAAAATTATCGCGGGTGAAATATTAACGCCACTTGATTTAGAACAGCAATATCATGTTACTGGCGGACATTGGCATCATGGTGAGTTATCGATATCTCAAATGTTAATGATGCGACCTACCTATGAGGCCGCACAATATAACACACCTATCCCTGGTCTTTATCTTTGTGGTGCAGGCAGTCATCCGGGTGGTGGCTTGATGGGTGGTCCTGGTCATAATGCAGCGAATGAAATACTTAAGGCGAAACAATAATATGAAAAAGTATGATGCTATTATTATCGGTGCAGGGCATAACGGTTTAACTAACGGTGCTTATTTGGCAAAAGCAGGACTTAATGTCTTAGTCGTCGAGAAAAACGCTTATATAGGTGGCGCAGCCGTATCACGTGAATTAGAAAATGGTTGGATATACTCCAATTGTTCCTATGTATCAAGTATGTTGCGCCAAACTATTCATAGGGATCTTAACTTAACGAAGCATGGCTTAGTGTTGGTACCTTATCTTGGTACGGTTAACTTTGGCGATAATGGCAAGCCACTTATTCATTACCATGATGGTAATGTTGGCTATAACCATTTACGTCAACATTCAGCACATGATGCCGATTCAATGTTTAAATTTCAGGCTGACTTAACTCGCTATGCACAATTAATCCGTAAAACATTAATGCGGACTCCGCCAAATCCAACGTCTTTCAAACCAAGAGATATTAAAGAGCTGTTATGGTTAGCGAAACAGTTTTGGGGATTAGGAGAAAAAGAGCTTTATGAGTATATGCGCTTTTTCACCACCAGTGCGGAAGAGTTTCTTGATGATTATTTTGAAAATGATTTAATTAAAGCCGCGATGGCAAGTCCAGGTATTATCGGCACTGCACTAGGTGTTTATTCGCCAGGTTCAGCTTATATTTTACTGCATCACGTTATGGGCGATGTTGACGGTAATATTGGTGCTTGGGGACTTGCTAGAGGGGGGATGGGCGCTATTTCTAATGCCATCGCGAGTGCTTTTAAAGGCTTTGGTGGTGAAATTCGCACCAATGCTGGCGTTCAACAAGTGTTAGTAGAAAACGGCAAAGCAGTAGGTGTAGTCTTAGAAAATGGCGATGAATTGCGCGCAAATATTGTCGTTTCAAACCTTGATGCCAAACGTACTTTTACCAAATGTATGGACAAAAAAGATTTACCGCCGGGCATCTATGAAAAAGCAAAAAACTTTAAAATTCGTGGCTCTTCAGGCAAAGTGAATATAGCTTTATCCGGCTTACCAAAATTTACCAACCTGCCAGATAATAAATTTATCAACCAAGGCGGGCAGGGCTTTGTTGGTTCACTTGAAACAATGGAGCGAGCCTATGATTGTTGGAAACATGGTCTATTTTCTGATGATCCTTTTATTGAAACAGTCATTCCTTCAGCTTGGGATCCTACGGTGGCGCCACCGGGTAAGCACTGGATGTCATGTTTTGTGCAATATTGTCCGCCTGTACTTGCTAATGGCGGCTGGAATGCCAAACAAAAAGAAGCATTTGGCCAATCGGTTATAGATAAAATTGAACGTTATAGTCCCGGATTTAAAGATTTAATTGTTCATAAAGAAATTAGAACCCCAGTTGAAATTGAAAATGAGGTTGGCTTAACTGAAGGCAATATTTTCCAAGGGGAGTTAACTATCGATCAATTATTATTCAATCGACCGTTCCCAGGGTATGCCCAGTATAGAATGCCGATAAAAAATATGTACATGTGTGGTGCTTCAACTCATCCCGGCGGTGGAGTTTCAGCTGCTTGTGGTGCCAATGCCGCACGGGAAATACTGATGGACCTACGCAAACCTAATACGGTTCCTGAAGATTCCTTTTACGATGAATAATGTATCGATAAATAACGAGTCGATAAATAATTAAGCGATGCATAACTAAGTGAAGAATAACCTATGAATACACTAATGAATTCTAATCACGATCTAGCCGCAGCCTATGAAGATGAACAACTACAAGTCACTCATTTCCATGCTCGCTCATCAAAATTTAATATCCGAGAAGCGTGGACTGCTTGGAATGGTTATAAGTTTGCTGATTATTATTATGATGCACAATATGAATACTTTTGTGTTCGTAATAGCTGTGCAACGTATGATATTTGTCCGATGCAAAAATATTATATCACCGGTAAAGATGCCATGACGATGCTAAATCGTTTGGTTACCAGAGATATTTCAAAACTTAATATCAACCGTGTCACCTACCTATGTTGGTGTACTGATGATGGACGAATGATTGATGATGGTACGGTATTTAGACTAAGTGAAGATAAATATATGCTAACCAGTGGTAGTCCATGCATTGCTTGGTTTAAAAAAGCCGCTGTTGGTTATGATGATGTTGAAGTAACTGATGTCTCTGATGAAATTGCAGCACTCGCTTTTCAAGGTCCCACAAGTTGTGAGGTATTGAAGAAGATGGGTCTAGAAGGTATTGAAAACTTAAAGCCTTTTAATATCATGCACTTTCCATTTAAAGGCGATAGCGATAAAAAATTAACTATCTCTCGTACCGGTTTTACTGGCGATTTAGGCTACGAATTGTGGATAGATCCTAGCCAAGCGTTAGATCTTTGGGATGAGCTTTATCTTGCCGGTGAAGATTACAATATCCATCCTTACGGTGAAACGGCTCTTAATATGGCACGTATAGAGGCGGGGTTTATTTTGCCTGGCACAGAATTTAACGAGGCATTAAAAACGGTGCATTTACATCATGACCAAACGCCATTTGAACTCAATTTAGGCTGGTTAGTTGATTTTAAAAAGCCACATTTTAATGGTCGAACTGCCTTACTAAAAGATAAAACCGATGGTCCTGAGTATACTTTAGTAAAACTCGATATAGACGGTAACAAAGCAGCTGACGACTCTTATTTATATGACAGCAAAAAATGTAAAAATCATATCGGCTATATAACCTCGACCATGTGGTCGCCAGTAGTAAAAGCCAATATAGCGTTAGCGATGGTTAAAACAAAATACATCAAAGGTCAGATTTGGGCGGAAATTTATTACAGTAAAGAGATCCGACCGAAGCAAAAAATTGTTGAATGCACTGTGGTCAATAAACCATTTTGGGCACCGGCAAGAGCCCGAGCGACACCGCCTTTACGTTATTGATGGATACTTAATCTTTACAGTGTCAGACTTGTTAATTCAGGAATAAACATGAAAAACATTATTGGCAAAGTGGTAGAAGTTAATACAGGCACAGTAGAAGAAGTGTTATCCAAACATTCCTGTAACTCTATACAAGCTGAACTTGACGGTTTTGTAGGTGATAGGCATCGCTCATTATCAAGAGCTGCTTGGAAGGGGGATAAACAGCCTGAAGGAACTATTCGCCGTAATGAACGACAATGGTCGGCTATGTCAATTGAAGAGATATTTGATATGGCAGAGAAAATGGATTTAAAGGAGGCATTGACCGCTTCGACTTTGAGCGTAAATCTATGTTTCGAAGGTATTGCTCAGTTATCTTTATTGCCAAAAGGGACTATCTTAAAATTTTCATCAGGGGCGGAACTCATGGTTGAGGAATATAATCCCCCTTGTAGTGAAATGAGTAAAAAAATCGCTGATACTTTTAGCACACATTCCGGCAACCCTTTAACTAAAGGTGCTTTTTCTAAAGCCGCAAAATATACTCGCGGCTTAGTTGGCGTGGTTGAAGTGGTAGGAAAGATTAGTGTTGGTGATGAAGTTGAAGTGAAGGTATATCAACCGCCAGTATGGATGAGCAAGTTTACCAAAGTAAGTAAATGAACCAGTTGTTGGGTAGCTTTGGCTGACCTGAGTGCGTGCCTTCATGATTACTTCCTCTTCTATCGTTTGCTTGCGCGAAGCGCTTGCACATTAAGCTCCCAATTCGCGTGATCATCGGCTCCAGCAGGTCCGATCTTTCCCTGTGCTGACAGCAGTAAAGATTTAGGATCGTAAACCACGCCATTTTTCACCACAAGCTTAATATTTCGAGCGACCTTAATATCAGCCAAAGGATCCCCTTTGACCACAACTAAATCGGCAAGCTTTCCAATTTCAATGGAGCCAAGTTTGTCGGCAACACCAAGAGCCGTTGCCCCATTGATGGTCGCCGCTTTTAAAACAACCGCGGGAGGCAAACCAGCATAAGTCATCGCGAGTAATTCTCGGTGATAGGCAAAACCGGGTAACAGGCTAGTGTAAACAGGCTCATCAGTGCCAACAATCAGCAGGTTTTCGCCCCCCGCTTTATAAAGCGCCATAAGTTCAAGCACTCTCTGAACAAATTCTGGTTCATCTGACTCTGGCTCTGGCGGACCACGTTTCTTAAGAAGAACTTGGGTGTAGGGGGTAAAATATTTTCCTTCATCAGCCCAAACCATGTCAGAGAGGTGCTTTCGTCGCAAGTTAATGCCGCCATACATTTGCAAATTAGCATCGTAATACACCTGATGTTTTATCATCAACTCGACCATTTCATTCATTTCTGCACTTTTGGGATCATTACTTCCAAGGGCAGGGGTGAGCTGGTGCTCGATGCGATCCATGCCCATCAAAATAGCATCACGTGTGGAGACGTCGTACTCAACATTGTAATTGACAAGATGAGCGGCCGTTGTCATGCCATTTTTATGTGCTTGTTCAATAATAACCTGTGCTTCAGCGGGTGTTGCCTGCTTTATTTTGATACTGACAACGCCTTGTTCAGCCCATTTATCTACCTCATTTCTAATTTCATCTGCCGATATATCATTAGGCCAAGCTATACACTCGTCGGCGGCCACCTTGACTTGATACTCACATCGAAAGGCTCCGAAATAGGGACCGGATACAAATAGACGAGGCCCAATAGCGTCGCCTGCCACAATTAAATCTCGTTGAGCAATGACACGTTCAGGGTAAAACTCACCTGCTGACCAAGTTGAGGTCACGCCATTAGCCAGAAAGATAGCACCATTGTGAACAACTTCCTCAACACGACCTTTATCAACTAAATCTAAATTGTAATGGGCATGCATATCGATTAGTCCTGGTATGACTGTTTCTGACTCGGATAACTCGATAACCGTGGCGTATGAGATGTTCTGCTGCTCTTTTAAAACATCGACACCAACGATTTTTCCCGCTCGAATTACAATGCCACTATTACGTCTTAAGATGTTGCTGATCCCGTCGAACAACCAGCCACCCCGAATAAGTATCGGTTCTGCCTTCTCTTCGCTCGCTTGAGCAAGAGTTGAGACAGAAGAAAAGCCAACAAAAAGTGTCATCACATAAATAACAAGTCGGATTGAATGGTGCATGTTTCCTCCAAAACTAAATTTCTATAAATTAAGATTCAAATTCATAGTATATAGTTATAACAATAAGACCATTACCCTAACGTGTTGGTTCTGTGTGAATTCTTATGGAACTGTATACCCTATTAGGGTATACAGTTCAGCTTACTTTACCTATAGCTTATTAGGGTAGAAAACAGAAAGTTGCAACCCTATTTGAGCGACTAAGTGGCTGATAATGGTGGTTTTCACAATAAGTTAATGTTCACCGAGGAGGTTTAGATGTTCAAGTACATTCAAAAAGTGAGGGATCTAACCTGTTTGTTAGTCCTTATTATGTCAATCCCACAAGTTTTTGCAGAGCCTAACAATGAAAGTAAGCCTAATGTTGTGTTGGTATTAATGGATAATTTTGGTTATGGCGAAATTGGTGTCTACGGTGGCGGTGTACTTCGAGGAGCCCCAACACCAAATATTGATAGTATTGCCGCTGAAGGTGTTCAACTTACCAATTTCAATGTTGAAGCCGAATGTACGCCATCAAGAGCATCATTAATGACTGGTCGTTATGGTATTCGTACTCGACAAAGGAAAGATGATACTCCTAGAGGTATATGGTATGGCATAACAAAGTGGGAGATTACTTTAGCAGAGATGTTATCGGGGGCAGGTTACGCAACCGGTATGTTTGGAAAATGGCATTTAGGCGATGCTTTGGGCAGATATCCAACAGACCAAGGCTTCGACGAGTGGTATGGCATTCCTAATTCCTCTGATCAAGCCTTTTGGCCAGATAGTGATAGTTTTCAAAAAGATGCAGGTGTTGAATTTACTCACATCATGACATCAAAAAAAGGTCAAAAACCGAAAAAACATGAAGTTTATGGCCGTGCTAAACGTGCGACAATTGATCGTGAAATCACCGATCACGCCATCGATTTTATCAAACGCAAAGCCAAAGCAAAAAAACCATTTTTCGCCTATTTGCCTTATACGCAAACTCATGAACCAGTAGACGCTCACCCAGATTTTAAAGGTAAGACAGGAAATGGAAGTTTTGCTGATGTTTTGGCACAAACCGACTCCTATGTAGGAGAGCTTCTTGATACCATTGATAAGCTAAACCTAAAAAACAATACTATTTTTATTTTTACCTCTGATAATGGCCGAGAAGGCATAAAAAGATCTTTTGGTTTTACTGGACCTTGGCGAGGTACTATGTTTTCTCCTTATGAAGGCTCGTTACGTGTTCCTTTTTTGATCAGGTACCCGGAGAAAATTCCAGCTAAGAAAATATCAAATGATATTGTCCATTTGATTGATATATTTCCCACATTGGCTAAATTCACTGGTGGAGATATTCCTCAAGATAGAATACTCGATGGTGTTGACCAATCGGATTTTTTGACTGGAAAATCGTCTAAGTCAGCCCGTGATTCCATGGTGATATATATCGGCAATGAACTATTTGGCGTAAAGTGGCGTAATTGGAAAATGCTTATTAAGGAAATCGATGAAAAGAGTTATGCAATACTTAACCTAGCTTATCCATCAATTTACAATCTACTGATAGATCCTAAAGAAGAAGAGCCTGAAAAATTCTATCTCGATGATACTTGGGTAGATACTCCTTTGTGGAAAGTAATCGAAGAACATCGAGTATCAATTAAAAAAGATCAGGGCACACCATCTCCTTAGGACGGCTAGCGCATTTTAGTTTTCTGTTGCCTCTAGCTTAGCCATCAAAAATGTCTGAGCTTTTTTATTCTTCTGCGCAGCTCTGGCTATAACTGTAGTGACTAAGTGATTTTGGTCACTAATTTATAGTTTATATCTCACTATTTGTAGCAAAGTATGACTGATAATCTAGGGATTTTTCTAGCCATCAATAGTCATGTCGTATACCTTAGTATTATTCAGATATTAGTGGAATTTAATCTTGCAGCCCATTATTCAAATAACAGACGTTAATAAGATCTATACTAGTGGTTTTCAAGCACTTAATAATATTAACTTATCAATAAAACCCGCTGAAATTTTTGCCTTGTTAGGCCCTAATGGCGCAGGTAAAACAACACTCATTAGTACGATTTGCGGAATTGTTGATGCTACCTCTGGGCAAATAACTGTGGATGGTAAAGATATTGTCTCTGGTTACCGACATACCCGCGAACTTATTGGTTTAGTACCGCAAGAGTTAACCACCGATGCTTTTGAAACGGTATGGACGACTGTTTCATTTAGTCGCGGATTATTTGGTAAAAAATCGAATCCTGCTTTTATTGAAAAAACACTTAAATCATTGTCTCTTTGGGATAAAAAAGACAATCGAATGATGGAGTTATCTGGCGGTATGAAACGCAGGGTGATGATTGCTAAAGCACTCTCTCATGAACCTTCTATATTATTTTTAGATGAACCCACCGCTGGTGTTGATGTAGAGCTACGCAAAGACATGTGGCAATTGGTACGACAATTACGTAACGATGGCGTGACTATTATTTTAACCACCCATTATATTGAAGAAGCAGAGGAAATAGCAGACCGTATTGGTGTCATTAAAAATGGTCAACTTATTTTGGTTGAAGATAAAGTTGCGTTAATGAATCAATTAGGTAAAAAGCAATTGATTCTTGATTTAAAAGAGCCATTAACTGAAATTCCTTCGGCTATGACGGACTTTAATTTACAGGTGAAAAATGAAGGGCTGCAATTAATTTATAGTTATGACACCACCGAAGAGCACACGGGAATTTCTGCTTTACTTCAGCACTTGTCCGTAGCAGGTATTGGCTTTAAAGATATCAAAACAGATCAAAGCTCGTTGGAAGATATATTTGTCTCATTAGTAAAGGAATCAACATGAATCGTTACGCTGTTGCGGCTATTTATAAATTTGAAATGGCGCGGACTAAACGTACTCTTTTTCAAAGTATTATCTCTCCGGTGATTTCTACGTCACTTTATTTTATTGTTTTTGGCTCGGCGATAGGCTCTCGTATTACTGAAATAGATGGAGTTAGTTATGGTGCTTTTATTGTACCTGGCTTAATTATGTTATCGCTATTAACACAAAGCATTTCGAATGCGTCTTTTGGTATCTTTTTTCCAAAGTTCACCGGCACTATATATGAATTACTATCTGCACCAGTATCATCTTTTGAGGTATTGCTAGGATATGTGGGGGCAGCAGCGACTAAATCTATCTTGTTAGCATTAATTATTTTAGCAACCGCGCATTTTTTTGTCCCACTTGAAATAGCACATCCATTGTGGATGTTATTCTTTTTGGTGATGACTGCTATAACTTTTAGCTTATTTGGTTTTATTATCGGCATATGGGCAGATAACTTTGAAAAGCTACAAGTGATCCCACTTATTGTTATCACCCCCCTTGTTTTCTTAGGAGGTACATTTTACTCCGTCAGTATGTTACCGCCATTTTGGCAAACGGTAACGCAATTTAACCCGGTATTTTATTTAATTAGTGGTTTTCGGTGGAGCTTTTATGGAGTGGCTGACGTAAGTTTAATCACAAGCATTTTTGTAATGAGCGGCTTTTTAGCTTTTTGTTTATTAGCCGTTGTTTGGATATTTAAAAGTGGTTATCAGATGAAGCAATAAGAAAGAACATGAATACACATGAGAGCGTGGACTATATTACTCGACCACTACAATCAGGGAGATGATAATGGGTGGCTAGCTTAACTAGTCCAGCAAAAACAAATCAATTTTATAGTTTATTTACTATAAACTTGATTTATATGGAATAATCTATAAAATGATTTTATAGTCAATGTTCTATAGAGTAACCTATGTATATCAACACGCCAAAAGACTTAGGCAAACTTATCGCTAAAGGTCGAAAAGACAAAGGTTGGAATCAAAGCCAACTTGCCACACATATTGGTATACACCAACCAGAAATATCTAAACTCGAAAATGACCCATCTAAGTTTGATTTAATTATTATTATGAAAGTCTTGGCATTAATTGGAGCTGATTTGATTGTTGAATCACGAAGTGAAAATGATAGTGACGATTCAGGATTAGGTTTTTAGTTATGGGCCGAAAATCACACACACAAGTACTGTATTGTTCAATGAATGGCATTCTTGTCGGGGAGCTGCATCATAAACATAACATACTATCATTTGAGTATGCACCGAACTGGATTGATCGCAAAGGAAGCCGAGCCTTATCACAAAGCCTACCAACGGGTACATCGTTAGACAATCAAGCTGTTGAGGCCTATTTTGATAACCTTTTACCAGATAACATTAATATCAGACGAAATATTGTTTCTCGTTTAGGTGCAAAAAGTATATCGATATTTGATTTACTTGAATCTATTGGTCGAGACTGTGTTGGTGCAATCGCATTAAGCCAAGAGCCACCGCTTGGCAAATTATCCCCTTTAGAAATTCAACCTTGTAATGAGCATAATATTGCTACACAAATTAGAAACACTCGCACATCAAATACCCTAGGTATGCAAGGTGATGGATACTTTCGAATTAGTCTCGCCGGTGTACAGGAAAAAACAGCATTAACGTGGTGGAACAATCAATGGCATAAGCCGTTGGGAAAAACGCCGACGACCCATATTTTTAAGCCGCCTATTAATCACCACGAAACCATGAATGTTGATTTTAGTAGTAGTGTTGATAATGAATGGTTTTGCTTACGCTTTTTAAAAGAAATAGGAATGCCTGTCGCTCATGCTGAAATTGAACAGTTTGAGGATGAGCGAGTATTAATTGTTGAACGCTTTGATAGAAAAGTAACTGATGACGCAATTATTCGTTTACCTCAAGAAGATTTTTGTCAGGCACTTGGCCGTTTAAGTGATAATAAATATGAAGAGCATGGCGGCCCTAATGCTAAAGAGATTATGGAATTGCTTTCATTAAGCTTAGAGCCAATTCATGACAGAGCGCTATTTATGAAATCACAAGTTCTTTTTTGGCTGTTAGCTGGCAACGATGGACATGCAAAAAATTTCAGTATATTTTTACAAGAAAAAGGTTTTTGTCTAACCCCTTTCTATGACGTGATCAGTGCTTATCCATATTTTGGTGTAGGTAATATGCATCCAAGAAGAATTAAAATGGCGATGAAAGTTCATAGTAAAAACACGCATTATCATTGGCATAAAATACAAGCAAGGCATTGGTTAAACCATGCAAATCACCTTGGTTTTCCTGAATCAGAAATAAAGGCCATAATAGAAGAGTTATGTGAAACTGTACCTGATGCTTTAATGAGAACAACAGAATCCGCAAAGCCCATATTTAGAAAAGAAGTTGGTCAAGCGATAACGGATGGAACCATAGCATGTATTGAAAAAATGGGACGTCAGTTAGCAGAAATTTAGTGAGTTAGTTTCATGTAAGGGAATGGATAATAAAAGTAATTACTTTATAAGCATAAATATTTTGAAAATATGATAACCAACCATTTTTAATGTATCTATCTTTTACCGCTCCGCATGATCCCATTCAGGTTGCGCAATACCTTCTTTCGACATTCAAAAACGAGCATTAATAAACCATTATGGGATTGATGTATCGACTGAAGGTTATTTAATTCCAACGCAGTCACTCGAAGAAATCCTTGCAGATAAATTTATCGCTTTGGCCTATCGTGCAAGAAGAATTAAACCTCGTGATCTTTGGGATATTGTTTGGATAAAGCAGCAAGGGATTAAAGTAAACACAGGGTTAGCATATAACAAACTACAAGCCAGAGGAAAACAGCACGATGACTTTCTTGAAATGTTGCAAACACAACTTGGACTTCCCAGACTTTGCTAGACACAAAAAACCAGTAGCAAGCTACTGGTTTTTATTTGTGGTTTTAAGTGTAAGTTAGAGAGTTATTCCCAACTCATACCAAAACGAATACCAAAACTGCGAGGTTTCCATGCTGCCCATCGCACAGCAGGGTATGCTCCACCACCGTTGCCGTCAGGACTGTAGTTACCCTCGTAGCTACTGTCAAAGTTTACTTCATCAGTTAAATTATCAACATAAGCTTCAACATACCAGTCAGTACCTGAATCATAACCTAGGCGTGCATTCCAGGTCTGTGATGCTTCGATAATAGCTTCTTCGACAAACTGAAATCCGCCACCGTGCTCAGATTCCCAGTAGGATTCAATACTGAGGGTAACTGCCGAACCACTCTCTAGTGGGAAGTGGCCTTTAAGCACCATGGCGCCACTAAATTCTGGTGTCCAATACAGCTTACTGCCTTCACATGCTTCTGTATCGTCACACTGGTCTTGAACACCGTATGCTTCTGAATCAATAAAATGAAAGTTCAACATAAAGTCCCAGTTATCAGTCAAACTAGTATTGGTTGCTCCTTCTAGTCCTATTGACTCAACATTACCCAAGTTTTCGATAATGACAGCACCACCTTCATCACGTCTGGTGACTTGAAGCCCACCATAATCGTAACTGTAGAAGGTAAAACGAACGTCGGTATCTTCAAACCAAGTGTCTTTGTAGCCAATTTCAATGGACTCAACAAATTCAGGTCCAAACATAGGGATTTCAGCATTGTCATTGGTCACATCTGTTGCGCCCCAAATACTGTCACCATTATGGTCTTCCATCGCATATGAAGTAAATCCGCCTGATTTGTAACCTTCGGTATAGCTGGCATAGACCATCATAGTGTCTGTTGGTTGCCATCTTACTAGGTATTTAAAAGAGGTATCATCCCAGCTGTTTTCTCTGGTAATAGCTTCAGCCGATGAGTTACTTACATTATAGAAATTACCAATGGTGGTACCTGTGGTTTCAAACGTATTGGCAAACTCTTTTTTATCTTCAGTATAACGAACACCAACTTCTACATTTACCGTGTCAGTTATTTGATAGGCGAGGTTAGCATAAGCTGCCCAACCGGTGTTTACTGCGCTAATATAGCTCACTTCTTGGAATTGACCATCTGCATTGTTAAAATCGGTGAGATGGGCATAATAACTAGAAGGGTAACCAGTCCAAGCAGTCCAGTTATCAGCATAATTTTGACAGTGGCCTGTAGTTTCCTGACTTAGTGATGGGAAACCACTGCCATAATAACTATTATAATAGCCATTATAATAGGCACAGTTAAATTCTTCACTCATGGAGTTGTGGGTATCAAACGCAAGGTTTTCTTTATATACTGATGTTCCTACATACCACGAAAGTGGTCCATCACCTTTGGAGTTTAAGCGCATTTCCAGTTGAGCATAATCACCCTCTTGATCAACAGCCCAAGAACCATTAGCAATAGGAGAGGGGATCCATTGCTCTGAATACCAGTAATCGTAATCTTTATAACCAGCATTGACTGTCAAATCAGCAAAATCAAATTCTTGTTCTATTCTTAATTGTAGATTCAGTATTTGTGCTTCGTCTCGCAATCCCCAATGAGAATTAATGTCAATATCGCGTTCTTCACCGCGGTTGCCGACACCCCATAAAGCATCATATTCATCCCAAATCTCACCTTCTTCAATAAAGCGATACATCCCAGCGGCAGCACTTCTGTCTTCATACTCAACCATGGTAAAGATAGAGAGATCATCTTTTGCATAGGTTGTTGACCAACGGATGGCTTGGTTCGCCGTATCTTCCATTTTCTCATTTTCATAAAGGTTTTTGAAATAAGAATCTTCGTGGTGATAAACCCCTGCAAATCGCATAGCAAAGTTGTCAGAAACGGGGATATTTACTGCGCCATTAACTTTTATAAGGCCATATTCACCTAAATCGACGTCAAGACTAGCATCAAAAAAATCAAGTTCTGCCCGTTTTGTATGGACGCTGATAGCACCACCAATAGCATTACGGCCAAACAGGAATCCTTGAGGGCCATTAACAATTTCAGCTCTGTCCATATCAAATAATGTACTTACCGCGGAGCCCGCACGCCCCTCATATTGATCATTTTTAAAAAAGCCAAGTGAGCCGTCACCACCGGCACCGTAATCATCTGTTCTAACACCACGCACACTAACAGAGTCAAGAAAGCCGTTACTGGCATTACCATTGACACCAGGAGAGTATGCAATGATATCTTTAACATCAGTCAGGTGTACTTCTTCCATAAAGTCACCGGTTAAGGCAGTGATTGCCAAAGGGACTTCTTGAATGGTTTCATTCTTTTTGGTTGCAGTAACATAGATTATTTCAGTTTCTTCTTCTACCTCTTTTTCAGCAGAAAAAGCCGGGACTGAAATCATGGATACCATCATTGCTACAGATACTGCTTCGGCAACAGCACTTTTACGGAATGCTTTACGGTGTTCTGATACTTTGTTAGACATTATATTCTCCGTGTTTCAAGTATAATTTTTTATTTTTATTTTTATTCAAGTACAGATTTTTATTTAAATAAAGTTAAAAAAGCAGGATGTTTTTTGAACTCTAATTGTACATTAGCTAATCAGCCCATATATATGTATACCCCGATAGTGTAGGTAATGTTATAAGTGAAATAATTATGCACTAATCAATTTTTAATCCATGCTCTTGCAATGCTTTTAGCATTGGCTGTAATTGTTGTTCGTATTTCTTCCAGCGACCGATTGAGCGGGTATGAGCTGGTTCTCGTACTTGTATCGTACTTGCAGTCGTTACCGCGGTTTTTTGTTGATGGAAATTCAGACACTCATCCTGCCATGGAAGCTCGAGGTACTTGATTAAGGCACGTGCATTTGGTTCTAAATTGCGCGCGGTTTCTTCATAACTGATATCAAAAAATCTTCCCGGAAAACGCTCTCGCCAAGTCTGCATTAGCTTTAGATATCTAGCATGGTGTCGGGCCATTTCTTTCATGTCATAGGAATGCAAATAAGCATTAGCAAATAACTGTTTGTAACTTGAAAAACAGGCATCCATAGGGGCTCTAATCAGGTGAACAATTTTTGCATTAGGTAAAGCTTTCAATATTAAGGGGATATTTAGGTAGTTTGAGGGCAATTTATCAACAAATCTTTTTTTGTTGCCAGTCATTCTGCCTGAGGTTTGCAGGTATTTTGTTGCTAATAATCGTCCGTCCACTTGTTTTACTGAAGCAAATAGCTCTGCGGAGAATCGTTGGGGGTTAGTGCTATTACCTAGTCGGCGCACAGCGAGTGGGAACTGTTTTAATTCACCAGCAGAGTGAACATCAGAGTGGCTGGTAATTATTCTTTCAATCAGGGTTGAACCTGTCCGAGGTTGACCTAAGACAAAAATGGGTGAAGCATCGGCAATGCCTGGGCCACTGTTAGCTAACCATTCTTCTGTAAAATGTTCCGTCAAATAGTCAAATGTTTTTATTTCAGCTGCTTCATCAAAATCTACTTTAGATCTTGTGGCTGCTGCACCTTGAGAAAAAGCCTCGAACGCATCGCTCCAACGTTGTTGATCTTCGTATTCTTTGCCAATAGCATAATGATAAAAAGCTTGAGCATTTGGTGTGTTTTTATTTTGTTTGCATAGTTTTTTCATTTTTTCTATATGCAAATTATTTTTAGCTTTTAAAAATAAAGAAAGTGACCAATGGGCCTGTGGTGAATCAGGTCGCTTTTTAATAATATTTTTAAGCAATGCTTCGGCTGTTTCAGTCTCATCATGATGAACTAGGTTATTGGCAAGGTTATGAGCATATTCCAAGCTTTCTGGATCAATGGTATAGGCTCTGCCAAAAACGGCCTTAGCGAGACTGTTCTCACCCATGAGTGATAAGGTGGTGCCCATTAAAGTTAATACTGTAGGGTCATCAGTACGAATTCTTCGAACCTCCTGCAAGGCTTGATCTGCAAGATTTACCATGCCACGTACCATATATATATGGGCTAATTGAGCCCAAGCAGCTACATGGTTATTATCGAGTTTAACCACTGTTTTAAAAGCACTAAAAGCTATTTGACTATCTTTTATTTCCAAACCGACAAGTCCGACTAGGAAATGTGCAGGCACCAGTTTAGGTTGCAGCTGCAAAAGTTCTTGGCAGCATTGACCCGCAAGGTCAAAGTTTCTTTGGCTATAGGCCAAAGAGCCTTTTTTTAATAAATTTTCTAATTGTTTACGATTTTCATTAGTCGGTTTATCAGTCATTAAATCCATCCAGTGTTATTCTTTTATTGATTATAGGATATGGGGTACAGTGCTCTTTACTTCCGTGGCTTACTAGCTGAAACTATCATTTTCTCTCATTTCAAGT
>JAPYOP010000247.1 GCA_029938115.1 Colwellia sp.
TGAAAGAATGAATCGTTCAACTTAGAACTACAGTAGCGAGCTTAGAACAAACAAAGTTCCCAAAGGGCGAGTACCTAATAAAAGGCAAAGGCTTACATGCTGCGTTATTGATTTTGACAAGGGAACCACATGGATGTGGTGAATTAGGGTAATGCAGGAGCAATTACCGAGAATAACCATTCTCTTCAATCAATGCCTTGCCTCTAAGCCTTTTAATTCTCGCTAAGTGATCTATTCATTTCTTCACTTGGTATAAGATCTTTTACTCACTTAAATCATTTCTCTAACTATTGATGCCAGCAAAATAAAAAGCACGAGTATCCAAGTGGTTTTGCTAAACTTTTCTTGCTGCTTATCACTCATTGGTTTACCAAAGCGCTCCCCTAAAATTACCATTAACGCCACTACACCAAAAACACAGGCCAATATAATCAACAATGTCATATAATCTACTCCACAACGACCTAAAACTTTCTTTAAAATTGACTTAAACGACTAAACAACCAAATCATAGCAACAGAGCCTGAAAAGTAACTGATAGGCCGATAAAAGCTTTGTAAAGCCATATCAGGCTTAACAAGTTTTATTAGCCAAAATATAATTGCTAATGAAGTAATAAAGATTAATTGGCCTAGTTCTACGCCGATATTAAAACACAATAGCGCGGTTATCTTCTCATCTTTAGGTAGGCCTATTTCAGCCAATACCGAAGCAAAACCAAAACCATGTAATAGGCCAAAACTTGCCGAGACTAATACCGGATAGTTAAAACTTAAGCTTTGTGGATTATTCTTAGCTATTTCTACCGCTAAAAAGACAATACTCAAAGCAATAACAGCCTCTACTGGTGCAATAGCAATACTAACTACACCTGTGGCCGCCATAATTAACGTTAATGAATGGGCAAGGGTAAAGCCAGTAATAGTTAGTAATAATTTTCTTTTACTCCTTGATATAAAAACTAAACAGGCAACAAAAAGTAAATGATCTAAGCCTACAAGTATATGCTCAATTCCTAAAGCTATGTAAGTTACAACCGTTGCTTGATCAGATATTTTCCCTTCTTGCTTATAGCTAGGGTTGTCAGGTGTTAAAACCGTTGTTGTAGTGTGCTTTTGGTGATCAATAATACGAACTAATACATCGGTAGATGTACTTGATAAGCCATTAATAGTAAAAAAAATCCCCGTTAAACCATCAGCCCGTTGCACTTGCCAATTTTCAATATAAGCATTAGCAAAAAATTGGGCTTGCTTAGGCCTAGTTATATTAACACTTTGGCCAAAATCAACTGCAAGTTTTAATCGTTTATTGTCTGTAGCCGGTACTTTCCAAAGAACATTAAAATGAGTGCTATCAA
>JAPYOP010000045.1 GCA_029938115.1 Colwellia sp.
TATTTACTAAAGCTTTTAATTCAACATTATTATGGATTAAAATTAAAATAAAAATGAATTATCTTGCCCTATGTCTAGCGGCAACCACCTCTCTTTATTCTACAACAACACTAGCAATAGAAACCGATCCTATCTACATTGGAAAATGTGAAACAACCGAAGCTTGTTCGTTATCAAATATGAGAAAATCACTAACCTCATCAGGTAGTAACTTAACAACTTACCTT
Source organism: Colwellia sp. (assembly GCA_029938115.1). GTDB lineage: Bacteria > Pseudomonadota > Gammaproteobacteria > Enterobacterales > Alteromonadaceae > Colwellia. The sequence goes on from JAPYOP010000045.1 coordinate 228, forward strand.
ATTAAAAATGAGGTAAGTGCAGAAGTCATTGAATATACTTCTGAGTTTGCAACTTCTGAATTTGGTCAAGACAGATACATTGTTCGAAAAAAAGGTGCTGTAACTAGCAATTTAGCTACAGCAGTTAATGATTTTGTTGCTATGAAAGAAAACCCAAACGAAAAAGGTTTGTGGGACCTTGGCTATATTAAAATTGGTGATCATAATGCAATAGGACCTATATACACAAACCCAAGTAGCCCTATGGAACTAGAAAAATTAGCTTGGAATTCAATACAAATGACACAGGCGATTGCAAACGACCAACAGACAAAATTAAGTAGTATGTTCAGTGCGATCGAGAGTGTAGGTATCGCTGGTACTTTTGTATTTGGAAAGTTTGTTACAGCCGGAGTTAACACCACGATAAAATTCAAAAATGATGGCCCAACAATATTTGGGGTAAAAGACGGCCCAGCTATTTATGTTTTAAAAGCTACAAAAATTAGCGATAAATTGACTGTAGAACCTGTGAGCTTGATTCTACTGGATGATGAAGGCAATATGGCGTTAGAAATACAATTTGATGGCTACAACCTTAACGTAGCTGCTGTTAGCGGTCAGTATATTGGTGGAAATTCATCCTCTCAATCGGCATGGAAAAGCGCATTTTTCGGGGTGATAAAATTAGAGGATTGCAGTCAATTGGGTTGTAAAGTGACGATTGTAGACCCTAAACCAGACTAGTTTTGGTTTATCAATAATCCTTTTTTTAATGTGATTTGTTGTTTTTTATATTATTTACCTCTTACCTACTCATCAGAGTTGTAAGAGGTAATTACCTTGTTATTTTCCCCCTATTATTCATTGTTCTACTCCTTTAGTTGTATTGATAAAAAAAAAAGTAATTATTCGCACAAATAAAGGGCATTCACTGCCCTATTTTCTTGCAAAAAAAGACAAAATGAGTATACTTGCGCAAACTTTTTGTGATTAAAGTTTTTACTTTAAAAAAGTATGCAGACTACGATTTTATTCGTATTGGTATATTTAAGACTTTAGTTAAGAAGTAATAATGACAAATAAACTCACTATCGCTGGTCGCAAGCTAGCATGGCAACAAAATTGTTTAGCTATTAGTGTAGTTTTATTCTGTTCATTAGTAACATATTTTATTTGGGGGTTAGGTTATGCTCAGTCAGTTTTAGCGGCTGGTGTAGTAACTATAATACCCAATATAGTTTTTGCTCTAAAAGCATTTAAATATGCAGGGGCTAAGTCGTCAAAATTGGTAGTAGAATCCTTTTTTAGCGGCGTGAAATTGAAAATGGTATTAACGGCTTTATTATTTGCACTCGCCTTTAAATTTTTAGTGCTACTGCCGATACCTTTTTTCAGCATGTTTTGTTTAGTAATGGCGTTGCCGTTATTAACACCGCTTATATTTAAATAATAGCGGAAAGTGTAGGTCGGGCTTTAGCCCGTCAATATGAAAGAGATAGCCTAAAGGCTAACCTACAACATAATTTTATTTTAAACTTTAATCATTGGGAACATTAATATGTCTGCAGCTGCTGCTACACAAGCAACACTAACCAGCCAAGAATATATTAAACATCATTTAACCAATTTAACTGTCGGTGAAGGTTTTTGGACCTGGCATTTAGATACTTTAGGTTGGTCGGTGTTTTTAGGTTTTGTATTTCTTGCTATTTTCCGCTCTGTTGCTAAAAAAGCAACCACGGGTGTACCGGGTAAATTGCAATGTGCAGTTGAATTGGTTGTAGAATTTGTTGGTGATAGCGTTAAAAGTACTTTTCACGGTACTAACCCACTAATTGCACCATTAGCCTTAACTGTTTTTGTTTGGGTCTTATTAATGAATGCAATGGATTGGGTGCCAGTTGATTTCCTACCATGGATAATCAGTACGGTTGGTGGCATTGAAATGTCGCATGTTTACATGAAACCTGTACCAACAACTGATCCAAATATGACTTTTGCTTTAGCTTTAGGCGTATTTATTTTAACAATTTACTATTCAATTAAAGTTAAAGGTGTTGGCGGCTTCATTAAAGAGCTTACTACTCAACCTTTCGGTCACTGGTCTTTATATCCAGTTAACTTTATATTGGAAATGGTTACCTTATTAGCACGCCCATTATCTCTTGCCTTACGTTTGTTTGGTAACTTATATGCGGGTGAGTTGATATTTTTACTTATTGCGACAATTGGTTTGTTCCAATTGCCAGTACACTTTTTATGGGCGGCTTTCCATTTGCTGATTATCCCATTACAAGCGTTCATCTTTATGATGCTAACTATTGTATACCTTAGTTTAGCCCATGAAGACCACTAACTTTTCGGGATGTTAGTTAGACGACATTAGTCGGCCCGAAGGGTAGAGGGCAGGAAGCCCGAAATACTAGTTTTTTTGTACAACTTTTTTTAACTTTTAACATTAACTTTAATAATATCGGAGATATATATGTTATTCATCGCTGTTGCGTTATTAATCGGTCTAGGTGCTTTAGGTACTGCGATTGGTTTTGGTTTATTAGGTGGTAAATTCTTGGAATCTGCTGCTCGTCAACCTGAATTGGCACCACAACTTCAAGTGAAAATGTTCATCGTAGCGGGTCTTATTGATGCTATCGCGATGATCGGTGTTGCGATCGGTTTATACATGTTGTTCGTTTTAGCTTAATTACCAATTAAGATAAACATTTTTAACGAATAACTAATTAGGAGGTACACAAATGAACATTAATGCCACACTACTTGGTGAATTAATCGCATTTGTCGTATTTGTAATTTTCTGTATGAAGTTTGTATGGCCGCCAATTATGGCTGCTATCGAAGCTCGTCAAGCTACTATTGCTGACGGACTTGCTGCTTCAGACCGTGCTGCTAAAGATCTTGAGCTTGCTCAAGAGAAAGCTACAAATCAACTAAAAGAAGCTAAAGTTCAAGCTGCGTCTATTGTAGATGCTGCTAAAAAACATGAAGCTAAAATTGTTGAAGAAGCTGCTGGTAAAGCACAAGCTGAGAAAGAGAAAATCTTAGCTTCTGGTCACGCAGAAATTGAAACTGAACGTAATCGTGCTAAAGAAGAACTGCGTCAACAAGTCGCACTTCTTGCTGTAGCCGGTGCCGAGAAAATTCTTGAGCGTTCAATAGATGCTGCTACACACAGCGACATCTTAGACAAACTCGTCGCTGAGCTTTAAGGGGATAACGCGTATGTCTGAATTGACAACTATCGCTCGTCCTTACGCTAAAGCTGCGTTTGATTTTGCTGTTGAAGCGAATGCTGTTGAAAGTTGGTTAGAACAACTAACTTTCGCGGCACAAGTTTCACAAGACGACACCATCCAAACCTACCTTAGCGGTGGTGTTTCGGTTGAGCAAGCTACAACATTGTTTTTGAATGTTTGTGGTGAGCAAGTTGAAAGCACAGGCCAAAACTTTTTAAAGTTAATGGCTGAAAATCATCGTTTGTTGGCACTACCACAGGTTTTAGAACAGTTTTGCGAGTTAAAAGCAGAACATGAACAAACTGTGAATGTTGATGTTACTTCTGCTGTTAAATTAAAAGCAGCACAAACAAAAGCATTAAGCGCCGCGCTTGAAAAGCGTTTAGCACGTAAAGTAAAGCTCAATTGTAAAGTGAGTAAAAAAATCATCTCAGGCTTGGTAATTCAAGCAGGCGATATGGTTATCGATGGTTCTATTAAAGGTAAATTGAACCGTTTATCACAATCTTTACAATCTTAGCACTGATTAAATAAGGAAACAGAGCATGCAACTGAATTCCACTGAAATCGCTGAACTGATCAAAAATCGTATTGAACAGTTTGACGTTGTCAGCGAAGCTCGCAACGAAGGTACTATCGTTTCTGTAACAGATGGTATTATTCGTATCAATGGCCTTGCTGATGTAATGCAAGGTGAGATGATCGAACTTCCAGGCAATCGTTTTGCTATCGCATTGAACTTAGACCGTGATTCGGTCGGCGCGGTAGTTATGGGTCCGTACGCGGATCTTGCTGAAGGACAAAAAGTAAAAGGTACTGGCCGTATATTGGAAGTACCTGTAGGTCGTGGCTTATTAGGTCGCGTAGTAAACACTTTAGGTGAACCAATTGATGGCAAAGGCCCAGTTGAAAATGACGGCTACTCTCCAGTAGAAGTTGTTGCACCTGGTGTTATCGACCGTAAATCTGTTGACCAACCAGTGCAAACTGGTATCAAGTCAATTGATGCGATGATCCCAATTGGTCGTGGCCAACGTGAATTAATCATTGGTGACCGTCAAATCGGTAAATCAGCGATTGCACTTGACGCGATTATAAACCAGAAGAACACAGGTATTAAGTGTGTATACGTAGCAATTGGCCAAAAAGCCTCTACGGTTGCTAACGTGGTACGTAGCTTAGAAGAGCATGGCGCTCTTGCTAATACTATTGTTGTTGTAGCTTCAGCTTCTGAAGCAGCAGCATTGCAATTCTTAGCACCATACGCTGGTTGTTCTATGGGTGAATACTTCCGTGACCGCGGTGAAGATGCGTTAATAGTATATGATGATTTGTCTAAGCAAGCTGTTGCTTACCGTCAAATTTCACTACTACTTCGTCGTCCGCCAGGTCGTGAAGCCTACCCAGGTGATGTTTTCTATCTTCACAGTCGTTTATTAGAACGTGCTGCTCGTGTAAACGAAGCATACGTTGAAAAATTCACTAACGGTGAAGTAAAAGGTAAAACAGGTTCTTTAACTGCATTACCTATTATTGAAACGCAAGCGGGTGATGTATCTGCTTTCGTACCAACAAACGTAATCTCAATTACTGATGGTCAAATATTCTTAGAGTCTGATTTATTCAACTCTGGTATTCGTCCTGCAGTAAATGCTGGTTTATCAGTATCTCGTGTTGGTGGCGCTGCGCAAACGAAAATCATCAAAAAATTAGGTGGTGGTATTCGTTTAGCCTTAGCTCAATATCGTGAATTAGCAGCGTTTGCTCAATTTGCCTCAGATTTAGATGACGCGACTCGTGCCCAATTAGAGCATGGTCAACGTGTAACTGAATTAATGAAGCAAAAGCAATACAGCCCATTATCAGTAGCCGAAACTGCAATTTCTTTATTTGCAGCAGAAAAAGGCTTCTTAACTGACGTAGCAATTAACAAAATTAATGATTTTGAAGATGCACTACAAGTTTACATGAATAATGAGCAAACTGAGCTTATGGCTACCATCAATGAAACTGGTAACTATGATAAAGACATCGAAGCAAGTTTGAACAAAGCACTTGAAACATTCAAGTCAACGCAAACTTGGTAAGAAAGTCTAGTAACTAGTTTCGGAGAGAAGAGTCATGGCCGTTGGTAAAGAAATAAAAACCAAGATTGCGAGTGTGAAAAACACTCAAAAGATCACAAAAGCTATGGAAATGGTTGCCTCGTCTAAAATGCGCAAAGCGCAGGAAGGTATGGCAGCCTCTCGTCCATATGCAAACAATATACGAAATGTGATCGGTCATATCGCGCTTGGTAACTTAGAATATCGTCATCCATATATGGAAGAACGTGAAGTTAAGCGTGTTGGCTACATTGTTGTATCAACAGACCGTGGTTTGTGTGGTGGTTTAAATATTAACTTATTTAAACAAGTACTAGCTGGTGCTGCTAAATGGCAGAATCAAGACGCTGAAGTTGAATTTGCGGTAGTAGGCTCTAAAGCTACTTCGTTCTTTAACAACATGGGCGCTAAAGTAACTGCACAAATTTCTGGCTTAGGCGATCGCCCGTCAATTACCGACTTAGTAGGTAGTGTACAGGTGATGCTTAAAGCGTATGATGACGGAAAAATTGATAAGTTGTTCATTGTATATAACAAATTTGTTAATACCATGACACAAGCACCAACAATCGATCAATTGTTACCTTTGCCTAAGTCTGACGATGAAGCAATAAAACATCGTTGGGATTATATTTACGAACCAGACGCTAACGTATTGTTAGATCAATTATTGGTTCGTTATGTAGAATCGCAAGTATATCAAGGCGTTGTTGAAAATATTGCCTGTGAACAAGCTGCCCGTATGGTAGCCATGAAGTCAGCCTCGGATAACGCTGGTGACTTGATTGATGATTTACAATTGATATTCAACAAAGCGCGTCAAGCAGCAATTACTCAAGAATTGGGTGAAATTGTTGCCGGTGCGGCTGCGGTAGGTTAAGAGGTTTGCCTTTTATTAGGTAACCTATATTAGGCAAGAATTTCGTAAATTAACGACAAGCTAATCAAACCGATGGAATGGTTAGCTTAAATTAAGAGGAATGAACATGAGTGCAGGTAAAGTCGTCCAAATAATTGGCGCAGTTGTGGATGTTGAATTTCCACAAGATGCCGTACCTCAGGTCTACCATGCAGTTAAAATTACTGAAGGTGACTTAGAAGGTTTAGTACTAGAAGTACAACAACAGCTAGGTGGTGGTGTTATACGTGCCATTGCTATGGGTAGTTCAGACGGTTTACGTCGTGGCCTTAGCGTTGTTGATACTAAAGAAGCTATCCAAGTACCTGTTGGTGTTGCGACATTAGGTCGTATCATGAACGTATTGGGTGAGCCAATTGATGAAGCCGGTCCAATCGGTGAAGATGAACGTTGGGGTATTCATCGCGAAGCTCCAGCTTACGCAGAACAAGCCATGTCTAACGAATTGTTAGAAACAGGTATCAAGGTAATCGATCTTATTTGTCCATTCGCTAAGGGTGGTAAAGTTGGTCTTTTCGGTGGTGCTGGTGTAGGTAAAACTGTAAACATGATGGAACTTATCCGTAACATCGCTATCGAGCACAGTGGTTACTCAGTATTTGCTGGTGTTGGTGAGCGTACTCGTGAAGGTAACGATTTCTATCATGAAATGAACGACTCTAACGTACTTGATAAAGTTTCGCTTGTGTACGGTCAGATGAACGAGCCTCCAGGAAACCGTTTACGTGTTGCCTTTACTGGTTTAACAATGGCAGAAAAATTTCGTGACGAAGGTCGTGACGTATTATTCTTCGTTGATAACATCTACCGTTATACACTTGCAGGTACTGAAGTATCAGCACTTCTTGGTCGTATGCCATCAGCGGTTGGTTATCAACCAACATTAGCTGAAGAAATGGGTGTATTACAAGAGCGTATTACTTCAACCAATAAAGGTTCGATTACTTCAATCCAAGCGGTATACGTACCAGCAGATGATTTAACCGATCCAAGCCCTGCTACTACCTTTGCTCATTTAGATGCAACCGTAGTACTTTCTCGTTCTATTGCTGAGCTAGGTATATACCCTGCGATTGACCCATTAGATTCTACTTCACGCCAGTTAGACCCATTAGTGGTTGGTGCTGAGCATTATGCAGTAGCTCGTGGTGTACAAACAATATTACAACGTTACAAAGAACTTAAAGATATCATCGCTATCTTAGGTATGGACGAGCTTTCTGAAGAAGACAAACAGACAGTTACCCGTGCTCGTAAAGTTCAGCGTTTCTTATCTCAACCGTTCTTCGTTGCAGAAGTGTTTACAGGTTCACCAGGTAAATATGTATCATTAAAAGACACCATTGCTGGCTTTAAAGGCATTATTGCTGGTGATTATGATGACTTACCTGAGCAAGCCTTCTACATGGTTGGTACTATTGAAGAAGCTGTAGAGAAAGCTAACAAGATGTAATCATCTAGTAAGTATCTAAGCATTTGTTTGGGTACTTACGCTATTAGAGGTCGAGTCAAATGGCATTATTTACTGTAAATCTAAATGTTGTTAGTGCGCAAGAAAGTTTATTTTCAGGCAGCATTAAATCATTACAGATCACAGGTAGTGAAGGTGAGTTAGGTATTATGCCTGGTCATGCACCTTTATTGACCTCACTAAAACCTGGTATGGCATTGATCACCAAAGAAGACGATAGCGAAGAAGTTATCTACCTTTCAGGTGGTATGTTAGAAGTTCAACCTAATCAAGTTATTGTACTAGCTGATGTAGCTTGTCGTGCTGATGAATTGAATGAACAAGCGGCTTTAGAAGCGAAGCAACGTGCTGAAGAAAACATGAACGCACATGGCGGTGATGTTGACTATGCTGCTGTTGCTGCTGAGTTAGCACGTGCGGTAGCGCAATTACGTGTTATTCAAGTGTCTAACAAAAAGAGCTAATTAGTATCTATAAGTAGGTATGACAAAGGTTTAGTGAATAAAATTAAAAACGCCCTGTTATTGTGAAATAACAGGGCGTTTTTGTTTTCCAAATTCAAGCTTTTATAAAGTGATATTATTCGCTGACACTATAACCTTTGGCGTCTAAGCAAACCGTACGGGCTTTATTATAATTGGCTAATTGCTCGTTTGATAACTGCTGAGCTTGAGTTGCTTGTTGCTGTGCTTCGGCCTGAGCAGCCGCTTGCTGTTCAGCGGCTTGAGCAGAAGCTCTGCGACTTTGTCTTCTACCCGAAATAGCACCGATAGCCGCGCCTTTTGCAGCGCCATTACTAGCATCATTTCCGCCAATTTCAGCAATAATAGCACCAGCTGCAGCACCACCTAATGCGCCTCTCATACCTGATCCACGTTTGCTCCCTTGTGGTACAGGGGCAGGTGTGGCTGTAGGCGATGTTGAAGCCGTTGCTGTTTGAGGTTGAGTTGGATCAACACCCGTTTGTGTTACTGCCCATGAATGACAACTGTATTCATCTTTTTGCTGTTGTTCTGCGTTTTGGCCATTCTTTGGAAAAACAAACTGTTGCGCATGAACACTCGTAACAAGAAGTGATGCAACTATGATTAATAACCCTTTTTTAGATATGCTGAACATAATGTCTCCTACAGATATTGCTGTAATAGTTAATTGTGGTGAATGAAATAACTATAAAATGTATTTAGTATGACTACAAGCAAGTTATATTCATAAAAGATATGCAACAAACTCATAATTGTTTATATTAAGTACGAATTAATTTGTAGATAAAACACTTTTGCTTGATAATCTAATTAAATATGATTATTAATCGCTGTAAAAAGCATATCATATCGTCTAAAGTATGTGCACCATATGAATAATAGCTATTACTTGTCAAAACAATTAATATATTAAAATAACCATTTGATAAAATTTTTAAATAGGAAGACATAATAAATGAAACGTTTAATTTTACCTTTACTATTATTAAGCAGTGCCGCATTTGCTGCTGAGCCATTAACAAAAGCCGAAAAAGGTGAAGTTGAATTATTACTTGCAGAAGCGGCAAGTAAGCTACTTTATCTAGAGCGTGATTGTGGTAAGGCGATGGATGTAGATAAATTTAAAGAACTTGCCAAACTTAAAGCTTTCTCTGAAGGTTATATGACCATTGAAGGTATCAGCTGGGATCGTGTTAAGAAAAAAGCACATCAAGGCTATGGCATGTTAAAAATTGAAGCGCCATTAGGTGAGCTTTGTAAAGAATACAAAGCACAAATCAAAGGAAATTATAGGTTTTTAAAATAGCATTTAATCACTATTTTAAAACGCTGTAATATTGAATTAAAAAAAGAGCTATATTATTAGCTCTTTTTTTAATGCTGATGTAACAAAGAAAGTTACCATGCGGAGCCAGCTTGGACATAAAAAACAGTCTCTTCAGGACCAGTTGCAATATCAATTCCCATATTAAAACCATAACGACGAGCAATTAAATAGCGAAATCCAACCCCTTTACTGATCCTACTTTTTGAGCTACTAAGCTCTGAAAATTCATTACTAGCCTTACCTATACCAGTAAATACATTAGCAGACCAACGTAAATTAAATTGATAAATAAATTCTAATTCAGACATAGCGACAGACTTCCCCTGAAAGCGAGCTGTAGGAATACCGCGCATATTAATGTATGGCGTTGCGTAAGGCGGTAAAAAGTCGTTAGCATCAGCATAATTAACTTCAACTCTAAAGGCTGTACGCCAGTGTTTATCGAGCTTAAAATAATGTAATCCAGTTAATTCAGTAAGAACATAATCGATATCTGAGCCAACAGACTCATTAAACCATAAACTTGTTAACTCATATTTTAAGCCCTGAGAAGGAGAGAATAAGTTATCTCTTGAATCATACTCAAGTGTTAAGCCAATGCCAGAGGTTGTAGTCTTACTGGTTAGAACATTACTTAAAGAATTTTGCCATTTTGCTGGCAAATGGCTAGTTAAATTCGTGATATTTTGAGGTGAGATTTCTGCTTTAATATAACGATGTGTTGGGCCTAGAAAGAAAGAGCTATCAGCTAATTTAAACTTCAATGTTTGTAATATAGCTGTTGCTTTAGTGTTTATGCTCAGAGGAGCAGGTAGAGTTATGTCGCCAAAGCCATAGAAGTTTAAATTAACATCACCATAACCACCTCCACCCATATAACGAATTTTCCCCTGATTGAAAAAGCCCATATGTCCGGCGCCAGCAAAGTATGATCCATTCCCGGTGTACGCACCTAATACAGCAGATACACTAGGGGGCAGCAAATTCATAGCAGCAGATTCAGATTTTTTCATCGCTTTTAATCTAGCTATTTTATCTTTCTCAGTTTCGTGAAAAAAAAGTCCCATAACACCTAAACCACCTTCAACTGCAGGGTCGGTAATAATAATGGGTACAGGTAAAAAGCCATAAGCATTTTCGGATAAGTATTCAGAAGCATCAAACATACCATCGAGTTGATCAAAAAATTGACTAGAGCTAGCAAAACTAGAAAAGCAGTAGCCGTATAATAGTGAAAATAATATTGTTCTAAAAAAAGCAGTCATGAGTTTCAAAGTTTCTGTTTGGTAATTATGTTTTTAAACCATTGGTGAGCAGCACTGTTTTGTACGCGTTGATGTTCCAATAAAAACAAGTCTATATTGTTTATGCTAGATTTTTCAAATTGATATACAGTGGTAACGTTTTTTTTATGCACAGTAGCGTTCATCAGAAAGTGTGGACCAATAAGTAAATTGTCAGAAGTCATTAATATTTCGACTAATATACTAAATTGGCTACTCGATAGGTGAATATCTCTATTAAATCCCTTTTTGATAAGCATAGTATCAATTGGGTTGGTGAAGCTGGTAGTAGAGTCACTTTCTATATTGAAATCTAGAAAGCCATATTTAAAGCAGTCCTCTAATTCAACTTTACTGTTTGAAAGAGGGTGGTTTTTACGAGCAAAAATAACAGGTGTTACAGTGTCTAAATGTGTAGAAATGAAATTAATATCCGCAGGTTTTTCAACGTGAATAGCAAAATCTAAATGCCCTGATTCTAATGCCTTGCATGGATCAGTTTTAGCTGTGTGCTCGGTCAATTTTATCAAAGGAGCAGCTTTTGATAACTCTTGTGTTAATGGCAGTAATAAAGCATGACTCATTAATGAAGGCATAGAAATGGAAAAATGTTGCTGGCAAGTTGCAGGAGAAAACTCTTCACTTTGAAAAATAGACTCTAACTTTTGTAGTAAATCAGGTAGTAAATTTTCAATGTGTTGTGCTTTTACGGTAGGGATTATCCCTGTTGCAGTGCGGTGAAATAAAGGATCATCAAATAAATCACGTAAGCGTTGCAGTGTTCTACTCATAGCCGATTGTGATAAATATAACCGTTCAGCTGCGCGGCTAACACTTTTTTCTTTAAGCAATACACTTAATGAAATAAGCAGGTTTAAGTCAATTCTAGAAAGTTTTTGCTCTAATAAATTCACATTTGCCTCTTATATATTTTACATAACCAGTAATATGCATGCAGCACATATCAATGATGAGTTTAAGTTGTTTGAATACATAAGTAAACAATTCTATTATTACCCCAATGAATACATATGCAGCAAACAAATAGAGGTTATTATGAAAAACTTAAATTTAAACTCAGTAAGCAAGTCAGTAAAAAAATTATCCAAATTAATGGTTGTTCCAATGGTGTTATTACTTGGTGCTTGTTCTACAACCTATACACCAGAAACAGATAAAAGTAGTACTTATGATTTCGCTTCAGTGAAAAGTTATCATGTAATCGGTGATCAGCAGCTAAAAAACCCGATGTTCAGTGATATTGATAGAAACCGTTTAGAAACAGCAATTGATGACCAAATGAAGCAACGAGGCAAGCTTGAAGTGGAGCAATCTAAGGCTGATATATTAGTGAGTTACTTCATAGTGACTAAGGATAAAGTTAAAGTGAATACAAGCTCATCAGGAGGCTATTACGGACATGGGTGTTATCGTTGTGGTTATGGATACGGTGTTGGCGTAACACATGTTAGTACTAGGGATTATGTGGAAGGTACACTAGTGGTCGATATTATAGATAATGACAGTCAACAAAGTGTCTATAGAAGTGTTCTAACAAAGCCTATTAAGTCTTTTGATACGGCGCAAGAACGTGAGCAGGCAATCAATAAAATGGTAAGTGATATGATTAAGCCATTACCAGTAAGTTAAGACAAATTTAAAGGCGAATAAAAAGCATAGCCTATCAAGTTATGCTTTATAAAAATGCGATATAATGACAACCTGCATTTATTAATAGAGAATTAGTAATAAAAAAAATAGTATAGTAAATAGCTGTTTAGCTTATTTATCAGTAATAACTAATGTTATATAGTGTTAAACATATTATATGTAAAATCATTCAGATCAAATAAAATGGAGATTCCAATGATCAAGTTTCCTAAAACAATTTTAGCGTTTGCAAGTACAGCAATTTTGTTAACAAGTATGCCTAGTGTTTTTGCTGAAAAACCAACAAAAGGCTTTAATCAAAAAATTCCAACAGAAATAATGACACCAAACAAAGTAAAAACGCGTATTGGTGAGTTAAACTTTTATGACGGTATTCCTACCGAAGATACATTAAAGAAAGTTTACGATAATTTAGATTTTATTCGTGGTATTGATGTCTTTCTAAATTTTATTCCAGCAACCTCTATTGAAGGTATTCGCTTAGGAATGAAATCTTTGGACGTTGATGACTCAAATGAAGTACTTGTTTTTGATAATTTAATGGATTCAAATCCACTGTTCTTAACAGGCAATACCGATACCGTATACGCTTGTGCGATGCTTGATTTGGAAAAAGATGGCGCGACCGTAGTAGAAATTCCTGCAGGCGCAGGACCTGGTACTGTTAATGATGCTTTTTTCCGCTTTGTTGTTGATATGGGCGCTCCAGGGCCAGATGCGAAAAAAGGCGGTACTTATATTATCTTACCGCCTGACTACCAAGGTGAGTTAACACCCACGTTAAATGGTATGCAGCATCGTGGCAAAGATACGCGTATTACCACTATGGTCGGTGGAAAAAGCAAAAAAGTATGGGTTGCACAATCAACTAGTTATAACAATTGGTTAATTTTACGTGGCTTCTTAAAAGATGGAAAACCAGATCATGCTTCCAATATGTGGCGTACAGGATTGAAAATATACCCTCTTAAAGAAGCAAACAACCCAAAGAAAATGACATTTGTTAATGGCTCGGGTAAATACTTTAATACGGTGCATGCTAATGATTATAAATTTTATGAAGAATTATGGCATGTCTTGCAAAAAGAGCCGGTATCTTTCTTAGATCCAGAGCTTCGAGGACAAGCAGCTGCTATTGGCTTGCAAAAAGGTAAACCTTTTGAACCAGATGCCCGTATGAAAGCTATATTAAAAGACGCGGTACAAGTCGGTAATGCGACAGCACGTAGTATTTCATTTAAATCACGTGATAAAAATGCTTACTTATTTGAAGGCAAGCAATGGTTCACCGGTTTTGTCGGTCGTGACTATCAGTGGTTATTAGATGGTGGTAAAGGCGGACGTAATATGGATGCCCGTACGTTATTCTTTTATATTGCTACCGTTAATACCCCTGCAATGGCATTACAAATCCCAGGAATAGGATCTAATTATGCGATGACCACTGGAGATAACAAAGGTGATATTTTATATGGCGAAAAAACGTATCAAGTAACCCTACCGGCCAATGCACCAGCGAAAGATTTTTGGTCAATGGTGGCTTACGATCCACAAACACGTTCAGAATTACAAGTGCCGGGTGGTTCAAAATACCCAAGCAAAAATAATAAACGTGATAACTTGGTTTATAACAAAGATGGCTCGGTAACCTTGTATTTTGGCCCTAAAGTTCCTAAAGGTAAGCCAACTGCTAACTGGACAGAAACCACACCGAATAAAGCATGGTTTGCAATGCTACGTTTATATGGGCCATTACAACCATGGTTTGATAAAACATGGTCGCCAAGTGACTTTACCTTAGTTAAATAATTATAAATTAACTATGAATATACCCCTGCCAGCTAGCTGGTTGGGGTTTCTTTGTCTTTAAATACCGAAAATTGAGTATATTTATAATGAAAAATGTTAAAAATATATTATTACCTTTAATGCTTATGGCTTCGTCGACAGCTTTTTCATCAGAATCAAAAGGAAGTTTTTCTGATAAAACAGATGAAGAGCTTGCTCGAGAATTAGCTAACCCTAATACACCACTTACTAGCTTAAAGTTTAAAATACAGCAACGTAGCTATACGGGTGATTTACCTGATGCTGAAAATCAAAATGGTACCACCATAGTATTACAACCGACGCTACCTTTCCCATTAGAAAGCGGTCGAACAATTTGGGTACGCCCTGGTATTCCGTTTGTATTTGATCAACCTACTTTCGATAATGAACAATTTTTAATGCCGGGTCTTGATCCAGTTGGAGGGGATTACTTTACTTCCGAGTCAGGTTTGGGTGATATCACTATTGACGTTCAATATGGCGATAACGAAAAAAGTGGTATGTTATGGTCTTATGGGGCAACGGCTACTTTTCCTACGGCAAGTAACGATAATATAGGTACAGATTCAACCTTACTTGGCCCTGGTGTGCAATTAGGTATGGTAACTAAAGATTATATTTTTGGTGGTTTTATTAATCATCAATGGGATATTGCAGGTGATGAAGATGTAAGTTTATCAACCTTACAAATATTTGCTGTATATCTACCAGGCGGCGGTTGGAGTTTGGCTTCTGCGCCAATTATTACTTATGACAATGAGTCAGATACAACCACATTACCTATTAATTTTGCTATTGGTAAAACCGTGAAGCTAAATGGAAGACCGTGGAAATTCGCAATAGAGTTTAATTATTATGTTGATCAAAATGATGACTTTGGCCCTGAGTGGATGATAGGAATTAACATTGCTCCTGTGATTGAAAATGGTTTCGCTAAATGGTTTTAAGTTTATTGAATATTTAAAGAATTAAGGAAATTACATGAATAAAAGCATATTAACAGCCATTAGTTTAGCAACAATGGTGAGTTTCACTGCTAACGCAGATAATTGGTCATTTGAATTAGAGCCGTACTTGATGGGTACAAGCATTGTTGGTGATGCTAGCATTGGTCGAATATCAGGCGCGCCTGTAGATGTAAACTTTAAAACTATTTTAGATAATTTAGATATGGCAGCCATGCTTCATTTTGAAGCACACCATAAAAGTGGCTGGGGTATCGCTATGGATTATGGTTTTATGGATTTAAGTGCGAAACAATCAAGTAACAAAGATGGTTTTTTAAAGGTTGGCTTGAGACAAGGTGTTTTAGAAACATTAGCTTTATACCGTGTTAAATATGGCCATTCAATGGTTGATTATTTTGCCGGGGTGCGTTGGTGGGATAATGATTTAGAGTTAATTGTCGATCCTGCGATTCTTCCGGGTGGTACCAATATTCAAATACAAGAAGACTGGGTCGATGTTGTCGCCGGTGTTCGTTGGAATCAAACAATAAATAATCAATGGAACTTTGTTGCTCGGGTAGATGTTGGCGGTTTTGGCTTAAGTGCTGATTTTACTTCAACACTTGAAGCAGGTTTTACTTATAAAATCAGTAAGCTCATGACACTGGATATGAAATATAGGGCTTCTTGGGTTGATTATGAAAATGACGGAGCAGAGGGGGAAGTAGGGCACTTTGTTTACGACACCATTACTCATGGACCAGTATTAGGTTTGAACTTTACCTTTTAATTTTTATGTAAAGGTCTTTAACTAGCGGTGAAGACCTTTACATCAGAGTAATAACTTAGTCTTCAATAGTTAAACTATTTCCCTTCGCTCTTGAAACACATAAGGTCATTTTACGGCAAGTTTTATGTTCGTCGGCTGTTTTCTTCACCTTGCTTAACTTTACAAACACAAGTGCCACACAAGCCTTGGTTAAATGAAGTCGGTACGTTAATGGCCATTGTTTTTATAAAAAGTGTCCATTAATAATAGCTAATAAACCACTTTATTTCGTCCTGCTTCTTTGGCTGCGTAGAGGTTTGCATCCGCATGCTGAATAACCTGTTCAATATCTTTATTCTCCCCCTCAAAACTTGCTAAACCTATACTTATTGTTGTTGCTATTTTTATGTCATTATAAATACAAGGTGTATTTTCTATATGTTTACAGACAATTCTTGCAATTTCTATCGCTTTTTGTCTTTCTGTGTTGGTCAAGACAACTAAAAACTCTTCTCCGCCCCAGCGAGCAATTAAATCAGTTTTTCTAATTTTATTTTTTATATTTTGACCAATATGAATCAATGATAGATCACCTACGTGATGTCCATAGGTATCATTTACTTCTTTAAATTTATCTACATCAATCATCATAACAACCACTAATTCGTTGTTTGAATCATATCTCCTGTCAATACTTTGAAGAGCCTCTTTTATAAATTTTCGATTGCCTAGCCCTGTGAGTTCATCTGTTATATTCGCCTTTTGTAAGGCTTCTCTGGTTTTATTTAATGATTTTACTAATAACTCCTCTGCAAAGGTGATAATAAAAGTGAATAAATTTAACAAAAAGAAAGAGAATAAAAATCGTGTTTTTTCAGCATAACTATAGGTTGCAGTTAATACGTCAAAGGGGTTGAATATAAAAACTATAGTAGCAAGGGTAATTATAAATAAATTAAGTTGTAAACCAGTTCTTGCGCCGTAAAACATAAATAAAACAATACTTAGCGGGTAACACCATAGTGCGCCAGTATTTTCTAAACCTCCCGATACTAAAAGATAAACAGACAGAGAGAAAATAGTAATAACTAATATTTCTTTAATGTGTTTTATCTGTTTATTTTGCTTCTCATAAATAAGCACCAAAGCACAAATACCGAAAACAGCAAGTAGTATTATGCAACGCTCAATATTTCCAGATGACCAGGCAGAAAACGCCATGATAGGTAATATAATGACAGCAAAAAAAAGTACTAACAAAATACTGTGATGACTTTTATGGCTAATAAGCGCAACAACATTGTTTTCATTTAAGTACAACATTGATAAACGATGCTGAAATCTTCTAAGCCAAGAGATGATTAAAGGCACATGTAACTCATAAATTTAAAGTTTGTCTTTTAAAACTAGTTCAAAAGGTAGGTAACATCAATTTTTAAACTAACAAATCAATACCCTTGAGAAACCGTTCAATCAGTATTTAGTATTGAGCCTATAGTGAGCCAGCGACTTTGTAACGATCTCGATATTTATGTTGAGCGTTATACATGTCATCCAACAAAGTATGAAACTGAAGGTTTGCCTATTGCGACTATTCTAACTCAGTTTGGTGAAGCAAAAACAAAGGGGGGGGAGGAGTAATTTAATCAAGGCGAGTTTTGTCCAAGTTATTCCTGCAGGCTGTAAAACTTATTGGCAGTTTACTGGTTTCGTTGATTTAGCTGTTTTTATTTCCCATCAATCTTAAGTATATTACACCGCTTCGTTTTAAAAAGGCGTGAACTCTTAACCAGTAGTGATATGCCCTTGGTGCAAATTGCAGACTCGTTAGGTTTTAATAGCCAAAGCCATTTAACGACTAGTTTTAAGGCATGCCATAACACCGGAAAAATATAGAAAGTTGTTTAAAGTAAAGAAATGAATATTATTGGAAATGTTCTTTTTTAAGCTGTTCAAGCCAGCCGTTATCTTTTAATTGTTGTAAACTTCTATTGAACGTTTGGATAAAAATTTTATTAGCGTCAGAAGGGTGGCAAACAAGCCTACTTTGATCTTGATATAAAGATAAACTTTCATCCCGATGGATAGTATTCTCTTCCTTTAAAACAGGGTACCAATAAAAAGCTACATCAACTCTTTGCGCTTCAAGCATTGCAATAGCTTGTTCATCACGAGTGACAATTGAAACATCTGATAATTTAAACTTGTTTCTTAAATTCTTTAAAAAGGTATTACCACGAAGAACAACAGCTGACTTGTTTTCAAGCTCAGTAATATTGTTAATTGTTTTCTGAGTACGTAATGTATAAACACCAACCCCCCAATTTAGATAACTATTACTCTCAATAACGTCCATATTATAGTAAGTCCGCATTGACTTAATGCTACCGCCAACGAAGCAGCTAAATTTACCATGCTGAAAATCAAAAGCAGCACGCTTTAATGGTTGTAAAGTGTAGTTAATATCCTTACCTAGCATTTTACTTAAAAGTACTTCTTCAAAGGGATGAACTACTAGTTCAGGTAGCGTTATTGATGGTGTTTCTGTTGCAGAAAGTGAAAGGGTCATTAAGGATGTAAAAAATAAACCTATACAACATGTTGATTTTTTCGACATTAGTTCTCTCTTGATATAAATAACTAATCGGCGCAATCTAAATAGTAGTACATATTGATAATATAACAATTAGCTAAGTGTTAGTCGTTGTTATCTATAAACAGGTAATAGCATATAGGTAATTAATTTTCTTATCTTTATGTTAAAGTTCAACCTCAAATTCATATCAAAATTGATATTATCCTCCTTATGAAAATCTCACCTAGTATTTTCAATATAATAGTAAACACCCTAATTTGTTTTGCGTTTATCTGTTTAAGCCTCAGTGTTCAAGCTAAGCCTTCAGCCGTTGTTAAATTCAGTGTCGATAGGGCAGAAAATATCAAGGCTCGTGAAACCTTACTGTTACCTTATGTGTTTAGCACGGACGATATGGGTGCAGTATTTGGTGTTGGCGCTATGGCTACAGGTATATATCAAAAGCAAATGACAATAGGTGGTACTGTTTTTGGCGGAGAAGAAAGTAAGGGCTTGGGGTTAGGCCTTTGGGATTATAGTTTATTTGGTAGTCAGCGCCTTTATGTCAGTGCTATAGGTATGGCAGGCAAGTATCCATTATTACGTGCCTATTCGCCTTTACCGGGAGAGTATACTCCTGCAGGCGAAAATAGACCTGGGTCAAATGACTCTAGCTTCGATAATTTTATTGAAAGTAGTGGTAGTAATAATTGGTGGGAAGTTAAATTAGAGTATGTACTACCCATAGGTAATGCGGAAAAGATTGGTATGGCAACCTATAATTTGCAAGGGGGCTTGTTAACAGATACTACCGAGGTAGAAGATTGGAACCCTCTTGAAACAGGCACAAGTGTTTTAGTTGCAAGACAATTTAATCGCTATCAGTTATATGAAAATGAAACAGGTGACCTTGAAGGCGCAGTGCATGCACTTGAGTTAGGGTATTTGTATGACAATACTGATTTTCCTGTAAACCCTAGTCAAGGTAGTTCTCAATATATTTCAATTACCTATAACCCACAGTGGTTAGAATCAAATCATGATTGGACATTTCTTGAATTTGAAGCCAGTAAATACTTCTCTTTTGGAGGAAATGATTTTGCTAAACAAAATATTTTAGCCCTTAATATGTGGGCGAGTTATTCCCCTAGTTGGAATGTTATTTATGATGAACAAGGCAATAGTTTGGTAGAAAATCAGGCGCCTTTTTTAGAAGGGGCAACCTTGGGTGGAATGCATAGAATGCGCGGTTTTAGACAAAACCGTTTTCATGATAAAGCAGCAATATATGCCACAGCAGAATATCGCATGACCTTGGATTATAACCCTATTGCGGATGTTAATTGGCTCAAGTTTTTAAACTTAGATTGGTTTCAAACAGTGCTTTATGTAGAAGGTGGTCGAGTTGCTCCCACCTTTAAAAGCAGTACATTATTTTCTGATTGGAAAACTGATGTCGGTGTGTCTTTTCGAGCATTAACCGCGGGTATTATTGTTAGACTTGATATAACTGCTTCGAAAGAAGATACAACCATGTGGTTTATGGTTGGGCATCCATTTTAAGTTATATTTCATTAAAATATTTCCGTTAAGGCTACTCCTATACCAATTCGTTTTTGGTAATGGTTATAGTCAATTAAACTTTCACCATAACCATGTGCATATTGAAGATAACCCTTTAATTTTCCTGATAGAGGGAACGTCATTCCTAACTCTATGCCACCTTTCTTTTCTTTAAAGTTTCTACGACCAGCTAATACAAACTCTAATTCGTGCCATTTATAAGCACCAGTAAGCTCAAAGTGGCCCATATAATCAGTAATGTCAGGGTTGTCATTGCCAGACTCTTCAGGTGTTGTCACCTTATCACCTTCGGGGATTTTCCACCAAGGACGAAATGAAACAGCATAGTTATTTTTAGCAAAAGTTAATGTAGCATAAAGCCTATTCCAACTACGTGAAATAGTTTGTGTTCTTCCATTAGATTGGTGTTCAAAGCCAACGATTAAATTAGTGCTACCACCTGCAGGTTTCCAATTAAGCGGGGCGGTATAAAAAATTTCAGGTTGGTAATTGGTTTCTCTAAACGGGCGAGAAAGATCATGATTATATAATTGCCACCAAGACTGTAGAGTGAAACCAAAATCGACGCGGTCACCCTTGGTAAATACAGTGTCACGAGTTAAAGGTACTTTTAAACTTATTTGAAATTTAGCCTCTATGTTATTTAGTTTTGCACCGTAATTTCCTTCACCTTCATAAGCTTCTTTATTAATATTATTGGTGTAACTTATTGGTAAAAAATAACTCATTTTATGTGGAGTAAGAATATAAGGATCGAAGGCTGATTTTCGGTCTGAATCATAATGGTTGAAAAAAGCGGGTTCTTCTGTGCTTTTTATGTCATCGGCTTGTTCTTTTTCAGCGGCACAGCTAAATAAAGGTAAATATAGAAATGCGAATATAAACATTTTTAAGGTAAATAAGTATTTCATTGCTTTAGATGTCTTAAAAGTTGATATAATAAAGGGAACTTTAGGGGGCGCTATTGTAAGTGATGTTTCCTGTTAGATCAGTAGCCAAAGAGAGAATATTATTATTAATTTTACCCTAAGCATCATTAAACTATCACTCTTAAGCTTTTTACTCTCTTTATCTGTGCAGGCGCAAGAAACCCACATCAAAACTAGCTCTGCCAATTCATCTTATGGTGTTAGTACTTTGATACCTGAGTGGACACCTGATTTGCGCGACGAAGAAACAAAACTTAAGGCACAAAAAGGGGATTTTATTGCAGTGCCTATTCCTGTTGTTGATCCAACAGTAGGCAGTGGTATTGTTGCTGTTGGTGCTTATTATTATGGGCAAACAGCAGCGCAAAAAAAAGTACAACCAGCTTCTGCAACGCAGCTTGTTGGTGCTTATACAAATAATGACAGTTATGCCTATGGTTTAATGCAAAAAAACTATTGGGATGAGGATAGCTGGCGTTTTGTAGGCACGGCAGCTTACACCGCATTAAAACTCACGTTAATTGATAGCCAGTATTCTGCAGATGGAAGCCAATTAGATTGGAACATCAAGGGTACGCTACTGAAATCTGAACTATTAAGATCTGTTGGTAGTAATTGGTATGTCGGTGGCCAAGTTAGATTAATTAATAACACGCAAACATTTTCTGGCAATGTTGATGGCGAATTAAGCCTTTCAAGTGAAGAAGAAGACCAAGCAAAAGCTTATGGGTTAGGATTTTTAGTACAGTATGATACGCGCGATAGTCAAACCAATGCTTATAAAGGGCAGCGTTTTGAGTTTGATGCATTATTAAATAGCAAAGAGATTGGCAGTACCAATAGCTATCAATCTTATAATTTTAAATATAGATATTATCACCAACTTGTTAATGACTTAGTGCTTTCTGTAGAGGCTAAAAGTTGTGCTAAATCGGGTCAGGCACCGTTATGGGATTATTGCACAATAGGGCTACGTGGGTTTTCAGCAACCAGATATTTAAATAAAGCATCTACGTCATTACAAAGTGAATTTCGGTGGCGAGCATGGAAGGATATTGGGGCAGTTGCCTTTGTTGGTATAGGCTACGATGGCAAGTCTATTGCCGACCTTGGTAGCAAAGCTAGTGTTAATAGTTATGGCGTAGGTTTAAGGTATATGGTGCTTGATTCTCAGCGTATAAATTTAAGGTTTGACTATGCTCGCTCTGGTGATAATGATGCCATTTATATTTCTGTGGCAGAGGCCTTTTAATTTACATTAAACTTTTAGAGAAAACCTTTGTTTTTATTAATATTGGTGCTAGATTCATAGAGTATGATTTTGTTGATTACTTAACCTTAAGGAATAATAATATGAGCATTAAAACCCTTGCTCTTGCCTCATTAGCAATGAGTTTATTGGCTAGTTGCGCTACAGGTAATACACCCGCAGCAAAAAAAGCAAATGCTGTTAGTGAAACAGATGAAGCTTTACAGCAAATTTATAAGGATCATCCAGCATCAAAAGCTAAAGTTGCCGGCAGTTTAGGGTATCTAGTTTGTACCGGTAGTGACAGCTATCTACTTGCCGCTTCATCAGGTGGTGGTGTCTGTGTATTAAAGGAAGGTGGTAGCTCAGGTTTCTATCGTTTTGCCTCGTTAGGTGTTGGCGTTGGTGTTGGCTTTAAAAAAGTTGCTTTTGTTTATGCCTATAGTGATGCAGAGGCACTGCGCCGTTTCAAAGAAGAAGGTTGGGATGCTGGTGCTCGTGCAGAGGCTAGCGCTAAACATGAAGATGAAGGAGGTCAAGCTGCTACTAATGCCTCTTTTGATGTTGATGGTGTATCTATTTACCAATCGTCTTTATGGGGCGCAGCAGCACAAGCAACCGTTCAAGGTTATAAGTTTTGGCCAACAGACTTTACTGATGACGTAATGCAAAACAGTGAATAACTAACTTAATAAATTTACATATACAAGGAGTTAATATTGACATGAATAAAGGTTGTTTATTGTTTTTATTGCTCTTTTTTTATGCTTTTTCATTAAGTGACGTCATTGCTAAAAATGCTTCAGAGCAACGTAGCGTACTTGAAAAAACGACTGAAATATTGTTAATAAATCAAGTGACCTTAGTTGACCCTGATGGCGATAAACAAACGACTATTGCTAATATACTTATTAAAAATGGTTTGCTTGAATTAATTTCTCAAGATGATCTTCATGATGAATCCGTTACTCAATTAATTGATGCTCAACAAGGTGTTTTACTTGGAACCCTTGAACCGGGCAAAGCGCCTAATTTTTTAGTGCTCAGTAAAAATCCACATAAAGATTTTACTGTTTTATTAGATACAAAAAAGTTTGCAGTACTTGCCGTTCATAATGGTAAGGTGGTTAAAAATACGATTAAAATCATTCCTGTTGCCACTCCTCTGGCTATAGAGCAACCTAAACCAAAAGCTAAAAGGTCTACTTGGCTGGCTTATTCGCCACCCTCATTCATTCTTCCTTCAAGTTATAAAAATCGAAAGTGGACCTTATATAAAGGTAAACACTTTTCCACCTTATTTACTGGCGTAGTGGCTTTTGATAGGCAAGCTTGGATTAATCAAAATGATGAGAGTAAGTTACAAGTAGGAGATTTAGACGAATTTGATGGTAGTGATATTCGTGCCTTTCGTTTTGGTGTCGCAGGAACCCTGAATTTTGATAAACCATGGTTTTACAGTGTTAGCGCCGCTACCGCAACTTTTGATCAGGGCTTTAACTCTGATAATGATGACAGTTTAAATTTTCTTGACTGGCGTTTAGATATCCCTACTTTTTCTGGCTTGACGTTGAGCATAGGTAAACAGAAAGAGCCTATATCAATGGAGCGTTTAATGGGCTTAGTGCATCTCCCCATGCAAGAGCGAAGTGTTGCCGCCGATACTTTACTGCCGTCAAGGAATATAGGTGCAGTAATAAGTGGCCAAGCACTTGATAAACATATGTCGTGGGCTGGTGGTGTGTTTAATAATTGGCTAGACACTGACAATAGCTTTGGCGATAACGCAACACAAGTTGTTGGCAGAGTCACTTGGTTGCCTTATTTGTCTGAAGATGAGCATGAACTCGTTCATTTAGGCTTTGGAGCTCGTTTTTCAAATACACAAACAGATATTCGCTTTAGCTCTTTTCCTGAGTTTTATAACTCGCCTGATTTTATTGATTCAGGAACTTTTAGTGCAAGTGACAGCCACACGTATAGTATAGAAGCATCCTGGCGAAAAGGTCCATTATGGCTTTCAAGCGAATATACTGAAAATAATATCGACGCACCAGAACGAGGTAATCCAACATTATCTGGGTATTATCTGAGTGCCGCTTTATCGCTAACCGGTGAAATGCGTGATTATAATAAGCGTAATGGTACTTTTGCTCCATTGCCTGTTTCACAATCTGTACAACAAGGTGGTATTGGTTCGTGGGAATTAACCAGTCGATGGTCAGTTTTTGATGGCAATGATGCTCAGTTAAACAGCGGTGAAACAGACATTTTTTCAGTGGGACTGTTTTGGTGGCTTAATCCAAAATTCAATATTAGCGCTAATTATCGTTGGATAAACCTACAGCGCTGTAGCCTTCTTATTGATACCTGTGCGTTTGAGGATGGAAATTTAAAAGGTAAAAGCAACGGCATTAACTTAAGGCTAATGCTGATGCTTTAATAAAAGCAAAATACAGGGATACTTTCCCGCAAATTTACGCGAATTGTCACAGATTAAAACACACTAAACAGAAAATAGTTAAAGGCTCTAATTGGCGTTAATCTGCGTAATTCGCGGGCAAGGTTTTTGGGTCTAACTTTTAATACCTGAATAGATAATCTTCTTACTGGTTTATTTTAATACTCGCTTCGCTCATTAGTACGGCATGACCACCAACGCGTATGGTTAAATCTTTGCTCTGTTGGTTATCCATTTCTACATAAAACATACTCTTACGAGCATCGTTTGCACCCCGTTGAATACCAAAGACATGTGTCCCTGCTTGAATTTGTTCGTGATCACAAATGTGATTAGCAAAAGCAGCAATAGCGCCACCAATAGGTGGATCTTCATGATGAGCAATGGCAGGACCTAATAAGCGGGCATGGAAATCTGCAGGGTTTTCATCGGTGTTATTAGCGAATAATAAAATCTCTTGTGCTAACGAAGTAGGCGCAGAAGAGTTACTCCATGCGGCTTCATTGAATTTGGCTTCACGAATTGCTGTATAAGACTTTATTGGCACTATAAGATAAGGCACACCACAAGAAACAATTAAAGGTCGATAGTTATCAAAACCAATGTCAGCAGGCGTTAGCGATAACATTGCGGCCAACTCTTCAGTGGTTGGCGTGTAATAGTCTATTGCAGCATGGGTATCATAAGTTTGTTGTACTAAACTTGCCTCACCATCACTATTTTTAGAAACATAGCTTTTTACTACTTGTTCATGATCTTTTAATGATGATTTTAAGCTAATTTGTGTGTGCTGCTGCGATAATTCAACGGTGTTGGTTTTTGCTAAGATAAAACTTGCCGCAAGCACAGTGTGCATACTAGCTGGCAATTCTTTTTCTTTGGAAAAAACGCGAATGTTATGACTGTTTTGTCCGTCAGTTGCAGATAAAAATATTGTACTGGAAGTACTTAATTCACCGGCAATTTGTTGCATTTTCTCTGAAGATAGTCCACTTGCATCAGGAAAAACGGGTAATGGTACACCATGAAAAGCGTGTTCAGTAAAAACGTCAGCGGTGTAATAATTATAATTCATGCTGGTTCCTTAAGCGGCTAGTTGAATTGTACCGCCCTCAAGGCGTACAAGGTAAGTATTTACTTTAACACTTTCGTCTTCAAGACAAACGCCAGTTGACAGATCAAAGTGCTGTTTATATATAGGTGAGGCAATGACTGTTTTTCCGTCAAGATTGCCAGTGATACCCCGAGATAAAGTATTTGCATTGCTAAAAGGACAGAAATTATCAATGGCGTAAAAATCTTCGGTTCCAGATGGGGTTATCACTCTAAAAATAGCAATCTGCTTGTCATTGAACAGTGCGCAACGCCCCATACTAGGCAATATATCTATTAGTTCGCAAATATCGAACCATTGCTTATCTTGTGTGAAATTTGATGAAGTAATTGTCATTATTTTTACTCTCTTTTATGATATTTCAATGGCTATTTCTGCGGTTTTTTCTTGCGCAGAAGCAGGACGGATTTGCTTTCGTTCTGTGGTGAAAATAACATTGTCATCGTGTAATTTACTGTTAACAAAATGCTCAAAGCGTTTCATTTTAATTGGATCATCAATTGTCGTTTTCCATTCACATTGATAAGTACCAACTACGTTAGCCATTTCTTGCTCTAACTCACTCGCTAGTCCAAGTTTGTCATCGATAATGACTGATTTTAAGTATTCTAACCCACCGGCCATGTTGTCCATCCATACAGATGTACGTTGTAAACGATCTGCTGTACGTATATAAAACATGAAAAATCGGTCAGTATATTTAATGAGATCAGCATCACTTAAGTCAGAAGCAAATAAATCTGCATGACGAGGTTTCATGCCGCCATTACCACATACATACATATTCCAACCATTTTCCGTAGCGATAATACCGACATCTTTACTTTGCGCTTCGGCACATTCACGAGTACAGCCTGAAACAGCCATTTTCAATTTGTGAGGCGAGCGTAAACCTTTGTAGCGGTTTTCTATTAAAATAGACATGGCCATTGAATCTTGTACGCCATATCGACACCAAGTCGAGCCAACACATGATTTCACTGTTCTTAATGATTTACCGTAGGCATGGCCTGTTTCAAAGCCAGCATCGACTAATTCGCGCCAAATTAACGGTAATTGCTCACTGCGGGCGCCGAATAAATCAACGCGTTGACCACCCGTAATTTTTGTATATAGGTTATATTTATTGGCGACTTCACCTAATACTATTAGTTTGTCAGGGGTGATTTCACCACCAGCAACACGCGGCACAACAGAATAAGTTCCATCTTTTTGCATGTTGCCCATGTAATAATCATTAGTGTCTTGCAAGCCATGGAGCTTATCGTCAAGCACATGATCATTCCAACAAGAAGCAAGTATTGATGCCGCGGTAGGTTTACAAATATCACAACCTAACCCCACTTCTGAGTTTGAACCATGCTTTTGCATTAATTCATCAAAGCTTTTGATTTTTTCAACACGAACAATATTGTATAAATCTTGGCGAGTGTAAGCAAAATGTTCACATAAATCAGTATTTACCTCAACACCTTGTTTTTCTAATTCATTATTTAAAACTTGTGTTACTAAGGCCGTACAACCACCGCAACCTGTGGCGGCTTTCGTGCATGACTTTATAGCGGCCATATCACAAGCACCAGCCTGCACAGCTTCTACCACATCAGCTTTACTAACATTCATGCATGAACATAACACCGCAGAATCTGGTAGAGCATCAACGCCAATACCTGCAGATGATCCATCAACGCTAGGTAAAATTAGACCTTCAGGCTCACTTGGTAATTCCATTTTATTGAGCATAAACTGTAGTAGTGAGCCATATTCGGCTGCATCGCCAATCAATACTGCACCAAGTAAATACTTATCATCTTCACTAACGACTATTTTTTTATAAACTTCTTCACGATCATTTACATAAGTATAACTACGAGAATTTGGTGTATTACCATGGGCATCACCAATTGAAGCAACATCAACGCCCATCAGTTTCAACTTGGTACTCATATCAGCACCTGCAAACTCACTTGAGCCGGTACCGGTTAAGTGATCCACAGCCGCATGCGCCATGGCATTTCCCGGCGCTATTAAACCGAAGATTTTATTTTCCCAAAGCGCAACTTCACCAATAGCGTATATATCTTCATCAGACGTTAAACAGTTATTGTTAATGACCACACCGCCGCGTTCACCCATGGCTATTTCGGCTTGACGGGCCAGTTCATCACGAGGACGAATACCAGCAGAAAACACGATAATGTCAGTTTCTAGCTCTTCGCCATCGGCAAAACTCATTTTATGAACGGCGTTGTCACCATCACCAATGTTTTGCGTGTTCTTTTGCGTATGAACGCTAACACCTAAGTCTTGAATTTTTTTAGCCAGCATAGCACCACCACCGTCATCAACCTGCACCGCCATTAGGCGTGGGGCAAATTCGACCACGTGGGTTTTTAGGTTTAAATCCATTAAAGCTTTAGCCGCTTCAAGCCCTAATAAGCCACCACCAATAACGGCACCAACTTTAGCTGTTTTTGCTGCAGCGGTAATTTTTTCAAGATCAGCAATCGTGCGATAAACAAAAATGTTGTCTCGTTGATGTCCGGGTACAGGCGGTACAAAAGGGAAAGAACCCGTTGCTAGAATAATTTTATCGTAGCTAACTTCCAGACCAGATTCAGCAGTCACTAATTTTCTAGCTCGGTCAATTTGAGTTACTTTATCACCCGAGTGAAGAATAAAGTTATTGTTAGGATAAAAACCATCGGTCACCATATTTATGTCAGCAACATCTTGGTTTTTGAACCAACTCGTTAAGTGCACACGATCGTAGGCAGGCAAGGGCTCTTCACCAAATACGGTGACTTGGTATTCATTGCTTTGACCGCTTTCAACCAAATACTCTAAAAAATTATGACCTACAGGGCCATTTCCTATCACTACTAATTTAACTTTTGAACTCATCTTTTTCTTACCACTCTCATGCGCAATATTGATATGGCTATCGCAAAGAATGTACCAAACTATAAATATTATCCTAACTAATTGTTTTTAATTGGTTAATTGGTTTGGTTGTACTATTTTTGTTTTATTAAATGCTTAAATTAAGGGCGATAATTAATGTTTTTGCACACAAGAAGTGCAAAGTTTTATTAAAACTCAGAAGATATATTGATCAGGATCAAAATAGTTTTCGATTATCCTTGGGATAACTAACAAAAATTAATATCTGTCCTATAGTTAGACATTATTAGGGAAAATTAGTGATTCTAAATGTCTGATCCAACAACCAATTACTTTGTTTCTGTTGCGGAAATTGCAGCAAAACTAGATCAAGCAACTCATATTGCACAGCAGCTTTCATTAACAGCAAGTAATGCCCGAGCAGTAGCATTGCGAGCAGGAGAAAGAGCAGCAGGATTTCGACCTTTAACTGATTTTATTGACAGGCTTGCAGAAATAACTATTTCATCTTCTAAAAAAATCAATTTATTAGCGTCTACTTTAAGTCGAACATCGGCAGATAAAGTGCGTGCCGATAATGCCATAGAACATTTTCATGATGTTTATGTAAGAGCGAAGGATTCTCCTTTCATCCATAGTTTAGATGCACAGTTTGATTTATGTGAAGCTGCTCAGCAAAAGTTAAATACCAAATATAGAAGACAAATAGATCAGCTCAGTGATGAACTATCCATGCTAAGTAATGAATTACGTAATGCAGTGATTTTAGCAACTTTGTCTCGTGTAGAAGCGTCTCAAGCAGGTGTTCAATACCAAGAAGCACTTATCAATGTTGCAAACAATGTTGAAGGAGCCGCAGGAAAAATCAAAAATCATATTCACTACTCTCAGCAAATGGTTTCTACTTTAGAATAGTATTGATTTTTAAGTGATAAACATACTGGAAAAATAATAAAAGTAAGGATGATAAATGAAAACCCACAAACTGTTTGAAAATGGATCGCATTCTTGGCTAATGTTTGGTCGTGATGATGATAAACCAGAACAAATAATTGACACTAATCAATATCTTGTTATCACTAAAAATAATGCCCTATTGATGGACCCTGGTGGTATTGAGCTTTTTTCTGCTATGTTATCTGCAGTCATAAAACAGGTACCCGCGGATAAAATCACTCATATTTTTGCTTCACA
Organism: Colwellia sp.; assembly: GCA_029938115.1. Lineage (GTDB taxonomy): Bacteria > Pseudomonadota > Gammaproteobacteria > Enterobacterales > Alteromonadaceae > Colwellia. The sequence continues at coordinate 30,281 of JAPYOP010000045.1, forward strand.
TCAAGACCCAGATATTATTTCTTCTCTAGGTTTGTGGGATCAAGCCTTACCGTCTTCGACACTGCATTCACCTTGGCTTTGGGAAAGCTTTATTAGGCATTTTGGTATGAAAAGCATTACTTACGCTGCTATACCTGATGAAGGAAATTCATTAAGAATAGATGGTGTGAATTTAGAATTTATTCCTGCTCACTATTTGCATTCTTCAGGTAATTTTAATGTCTATGATGGCGAAGCAAAAATTTTAATGTCTGGAGATATTGGCGCAGCACTTGAGGAAGTTGATGCTCCATTGTTTGTTGAAAATTTTGATGAGCACATAAGTAAAATGAAAATGTTCCATCAGCGCTGGATGCCTTCAAATAGTGCTAAAAATGATTGGGTTCAACGTGTTCGCAAGCTTGATATTGATATGATGTGTCCTCAGCATGGTCGAATCTTTAAGGGCGATGATGTGAAGCGTTTTCTTGATTGGTTCGAGGCGCTGGAAGTTGGTTTAATTGCCAACTCGGGTTAAAAACAAGCGAATAGTTACAACCATTTTATAATAGCTATGGCATTGCTAGATTAAACTTGGTTACAATACCCCATTCTCAACTATTTAAACTGAATGGATCTTTCATGTCTCTTTCTGTTGTTATTCTTGCTGCGGGTAAAGGTACTCGTATGCGCTCTTCTTTACCTAAGGTACTTCATGTTGTCGCTGATAAGCCAATGGTTTCTCATGTTATTGATAGTGCTCGCCATTTAGGCGCTGAAAATATTTATGTAGTTTATGGTTTTGGTGGTGAAGTGCTTAAAGAGCGTGTTACCGGAGATGATTTAACTTTTGTTGAGCAAACAGAACAGTTAGGTACCGGTCATGCAGTAGATCAAGCAACGCCTTTTTTAAAAGACGATGAAGATGTTTTAGTGCTTTATGGTGACGTACCATTAACTAAGGTTTCAACATTAGAAAACTTATTACAAGTAAAGCCAGAAAATGGCATGGCACTACTCACTGTTCACTTAGCTAACCCTGCTGGTTACGGTCGTATTGTCCGTAGTTCTTCGCCTCAAGGTAATGGCCAAGTTATTGGTATTATTGAACAAAAAGATGCTACCCCAGAACAACTTACTATTAATGAAGCTAATACCGGCATTTTATTAGCCAATGGTGGTGATTTGAAACGTTGGTTAAGTGGCCTTTCAAATGAAAATGCCCAGGGCGAATACTACCTAACGGATATTATTGCGGCAGCTCATCATGAAGGTAAATTAATAGCTACTGCTCATCCAGAGACAGAAATTGAAGTAGAGGGAGCGAATAACCGCGTGCAATTAGCCTCACTTGAGCGTGCTTATCAAGCCCGTATGGCTGAAGAATTGATGATAGCAGGGGCAAGTTTACGAGATCCTGCTCGGCTTGATATTAGAGGCTCTCTAACTGTTGGCAATGAAGTGAGTATTGATATCAACTGTATTTTTGAGGGCAAAGTGGCGCTGGGCAGCAGCGTGAAAGTAGGCGCAAACTGTATTTTGAAGAACTGCTCTATTGGTGATAATGTCGAAATAAAGCCAAATACAATGATTGAAGATGCGACTATCGGTGAAAACTGCTCTGTAGGTCCATTTGCCCGTATTCGTCCGGGAACAGTTATGCATAAAGACTCACATGTGGGTAACTTTGTTGAAATGAAAAAAAGCACATTAGGTGAGGGCAGTAAGGCCGGGCACTTAACTTACCTTGGCGATACGCTTATTGGTAAAAAAGTTAATATAGGCGCAGGTACTATTACCTGTAACTATGATGGCGTGAATAAGTCACAAACTATTATTCACGATAACGCTTTTGTTGGTTCAAATAGCTCGCTAGTTGCACCTGTTATTATCGGCGAAACTGCAACTATTGGTGCGGGTTCTGTTATTGCGAAAGACGTTGATAAAGATGACTTAGCGGTCGCTCGAGGCAAACAACGTAATATAAAAAATTGGCCGCGCCCGGTTAAAAAATAACCGCTCTTTCTTTTATTCATTAGCCTCTCCATATTCTTTTGCAAAAGAATATGGAGAGGCTAAGCGGTTAGCTGTAGCCGATGAACATCTTTTACTTCAATATAGAGAAAACTCTAAGAACAAAGGGTCAACAATTGAGAATAAAGATCAACGTACGAGTTATATTGCATTGAATAAAAATTCGAACAAAAAAATCGTTATTAAACTGCAGAAAGCCGCTAATAAATTCGAAAAAACAACTGAATACTTACGACTTCTTGCTAAGTAGATTATCGTTTTATTGCATTATCTTTCGATTTGAAACATAATAGCGATCAAAATGAAAGATAACTATAAAGCTACCTATAAAGTCATGTCTAAAAGAAATACTCAACAACGCCGTCATCGTATAATTGCAGAGCTTAACCTTAAAGGTGAAGTTAGTGTCGATAGTTTAGCTAAGCAGTTTGATATTTCAGAAGTTTCTATCAGAAAAGATCTTGCCGCTTTAGAAACTAGCGGTTTACTCTTAAGGCGCTATGGCGGTGCAATAGCCCTGCCAAGTGAAATAACCGAACCTAAAACTGAGAAGCTTTCGAAGCAAAAGAAAACTATTGCTAAACATGCGGCAACCTTAGTTCGTGATCATAATCGCATTATTATAGATAGTGGCCAAACAACCTCTGCACTGGTAAGTGAACTAGAGAGTAAAAAAGGTTTAGTTGTAATGACAAATGCCTTGAGTATTGCCAATGAAATTCACGCCTTAGAAAATGAACCAACATTATTGATGACCGGTGGTACTTGGGACGCAAACTCTGAGGCTTTTCAAGGACAGGTAGCAGAACAAGTATTGCGCTCATATGATTTTGACCAACTATTTATTGGCGCAGACGGTATAGACATTGAACGTGGCACAACTACTTTTAACGAATTGATTGGCTTAAGTCGTGTAATGGCAGAAGTGGCGCGTGAAGTCATCGTTATGGTTGAATCGGATAAAATAGCAAAAAAAATACCAAACCTAGAACTAGGTTGGCAACAAATACACACCCTAATTACTGATGATGATTTATCTAAATCAGTAAGAACGCAGCTGGTAGCCCAAGGCGTAAACTTAATATGCGCCAAAGCAACTAATTAATAATAAAGGATAAATAATATGTGTGGAATAGTCGGTGCAGTAGCACAACGTGACGTAGCAGATATTTTAGTCGAAGGACTAAGACGCTTAGAATACCGTGGTTATGATTCAGCAGGCGTTGCTACTATTGATCAGAAAAACCAGTTAGCTAGCACTAAACGTTTAGGAAAAGTGCAAGAATTAGCACAAGCATTACAAGATGCACCGTTAAGCGGTGGTACGGGGATTGCACATACTCGTTGGGCTACACATGGCGCTCCAAGCGAAGTGAACGCTCACCCACACTTGTCAAAAAATACTATTGCTGTTGTTCATAATGGCATTATTGAAAATCATGAAGAATTGCGTACTCGTTTACAAAGTTTAGGTTATGAATTCGTTTCACAAACGGATACCGAAGTGATTACCCACCTTGTTCACCATGAACTAGAAACATGTAATTCATTACTTGAAGCAGTACAAAAAACAGTAAAACAGCTTGATGGCGCTTACGGCACTGTAGTAATGGATGCACGAGATAAAGATCGCATTATTGTTGCTCGCTCTGGTAGTCCATTGGTTATCGGTTACGGCTTAGGTGAAAACTTTATCGCCTCAGATATGATGGCACTATTACCCGTTACTCGCCGTTTTTCTTTTTTAGAAGAAGGCGATGTTGCAGAAGTCACTCGTTTTGAAGTGAACATTATTGATTGTGATGGTAATAATGTAGAGCGTGAAATAAAAGAATCTGAAGCGAGTAATGACGCAGGCGACAAAGGTGAATACCGCCATTACATGTTAAAAGAAACTTACGAACAACCAACGGCTATTCGTAATGCTTTAGAAGGGCGTTTAGTTGCCGGAGAGTTAGATATAGACACTTTCGGTGAAGGTGCTGACGAAATATTTAAAGAAATAGAACATGTACAAATTATTGCCTGTGGCACTAGTTATCATTCAGGTATGGTAGCGCGCTATTGGTTAGAAGAATTAGCAGGCGTTTCTTGTAACATCGAAATAGCGAGTGAATTTCGATACCGTAAATCTTTTGTCCCTAAAAACTCACTTATTGTCACCATTTCTCAATCAGGTGAAACAGCCGATACATTAGCCGCCTTGCGTTTAGCAAAAGAAATTGGCTATAAATCAAGCTTGGTCATTTGTAATGTTGCCGGTTCGTCATTAGTGCGAGAATCTGATTTAGCCTTTATGACCAAAGCAGGCGCTGAAATTGGTGTCGCCTCAACTAAAGCCTTTACTACGCAATTAGTTGGCTTAATGATGATGACTTTAGCCATAGGTCAGCATCATGGCATGACAAAAGAAAAACAAACTGAAATAGCTAAATCATTAATGACTCTACCAGCAAAACTTGATGAAGTTTTAGCGTTAGCACCATCAATAGAAGCTTTGGCTGAAGATTTTGCTGATAAAAATCATGCGCTATTCTTAGGTCGAGGCGACCAATACCCCATTGCGATGGAAGGTGCGCTTAAGCTTAAAGAAATTTCATACATTCACGCCGAAGCTTATGCTGCAGGTGAATTAAAGCATGGTCCATTAGCGCTTATTGATGCTGAAATGCCAGTAATTGTTGTAGCGCCGCAAAATGATTTAATCGAGAAGTTAAAATCTAACGTTGAAGAAGTGCGTGCTCGTGGCGGTTTGATGTATGTATTTGCTGATAGCAAAGCTAACTTTACCAGTGATGACACGATGAAGGTAATTGACGTTCCTGTGTGTGATGATCTTATTGCACCAATTGTTTATACCTTGCCATTACAGTTACTTTCTTATTATGTCGCAATTATTAAAGGTACTGATGTCGATCAGCCGAGGAATTTAGCTAAATCGGTTACGGTTGAATAGCGATTCATCAGTGTAAAACTTGTTGTTATCGATAAATAGGTTTGAGATCTAATAAATAGATATGGGATCTGTTAAATAGATTTGAGAGCTAAACCAATTATTAAGCGATCTACTCTTTTGAGTGGTCGCTTTTTTTGTTTTTTGATAATTAAAAGTTTCAATATATGTGGTTGAGCATTAAATCTTGATTAGTTGTAATTTTATCGACTAATTTATAGTTTATATCACGCCCTGAGCCTGAGATCAAGTTAAATTTTACCTGAAAGCAGTGGAGAACCTCTATCTTTTAAAGCACGTAAGTACTGCGTTTCATTATATGGTTTTCCATCTTGCCAACATTTGTACACAATCCTTATCCACTTGAATGCTAGTGCTCTTATAGCTGCTTGGTGAGAGCTACCTTTTTCTCTTTGTTGTAGATAATATAAATTAGCCCAATAAGATTTTAGGCGTGAATGGGTTGCCCATTCTATAAATGTTTGTCGTAAAAATGTTGAACACTGCCAGCGCCAATGAACCCAAGACTTTTGGCCACTACGTTCAGTTACCGGTGCTATACCTGCATATTGTTGCACTTCTTGTGCTGATTTAAACCTATCTCTTTGTTCCCCAAATGCAGCCAGTAATCGTGAGGATAGGGCTGCACCTGCACCAGGTAAACTAGTGAATATAGGAGCGTCTGGAAGCTTGTCCATCAATTTTAATATCGACTTATTGTATTCTTGTATGCATTTCATTGAGTTTACTATGCGTTCGACATAGAAAATGACTAGCATGGTATGGCTATCTATCACAGCCTTGTCATTCGTGAGTGGTTTGGCTTTTTTTATAAGTGAGACTCGATGGTTAACTATTGTATCGTTATGAATACCATGGTCGTTGAAAAACTTTACTAAGGTTGATTTATGGGCTTTTTTAGCTTGCTGAAGGGTTGGCCAGCGAGCAATAAAGTCACAAAAAATATGCGTATCTTTTTTGCAAAACCATTCATTAGCTTGAGGGTAATACTGTTTGATTGCATTAATCATTTGATTAACCACTCGTTGTTTATCATCAACTACCTTTCTCCGGTGCTCCACTAAAAACATGAGCTTACGCATGTTGACACTTTGTTGATTTAAAGGAGGGAAGTGATTTGGGTAACGAAGCATAAGCTCTAATGCTAACTCAGCATCAGTGGGATCATCTTTAGCTTTGCTGGGTTTAAAAGCAGTTCGGTATTTTGCAAGGGTCGTTGGATTAATCGGTACAATCACAACAAATTCATACCGTTGTAGAGCATACACAATAGGTCCTTTTGTTAACTCAACGGCAACTGCAATGGGTGAGCCAAACCTCTTATGAATGCCTTTAACCCATTTATCTATTTCATTAACATCATGCTTTAATATGGAAAATTCACGTTTACCAGTGGAAGGGTCTTGAACGCAAAGATCGTGTTTATCATTTGCCCAATCAATGCCAACAAATGCTTTGTAGTTAGTCTTACTCAAGTGTGAGGTCATGCTAATCTCCTGTTTCATTAATACATGCGCTCCCAAACTCTTCGAAAGCAATATAATGAGCGGTTTAAGCAAGCCCTGAGTATTCGTTAATGAGTTTGAGACACTCATAATGTCGAAAGCAAAGCGCAAAACATCTAGTGTTTAGGGGCACGATTCGTACAAAATGAGTGCATGTCTACACATTATAGTATTGACTGTTATATAGACAATTGAAGTTATATTGGGGCACATTCCGCCACAGAAATTATAATCACTTTTTGCGCATTGCTGACATTAGCTATAGGTTGTTCTTTAGGTCAAAAGTTAGCCAAAAGCGGAAGTTAGCTTTTCAGTAAACTACGTCACACAGCCTTATAGCA
>JAPYOP010000010.1:0-6440 GCA_029938115.1 Colwellia sp.
AACTTCTCTTCCTTTACTTCAAAATATCGAATTGATTTATCTTTATACCAAACTTGAAAGTCAGGGGTGTAGTGAGGATTTTTTTTCTTATTGGGGTTAGAGTCATTGTTGTCGTGGCTATAAAAATAACCTAATGGCTGACATTCATATTTAAGAACATTTTGATCAAATTCTAAATGGTAACAGAAATCAGCTTCAAGCTTGCCTTCGGTTAAAACGGGCATTTCATCTGATTTTGTCGACGCGAACTTGCAGATAGTTGGGCCAGTTCGCCCTCTTTAAATACGCCTTTTTGAAACATATAAATTCGACATATACCCTCCATCCTAATATGAAAGGTATAAGTGAAAAATAAATTTTTGTCAACTTATGATTTAATTATTGACAGGTTATGGTATAACATTGTCAGCTTATGGTTTACAGACTAACCAATTAAACTACTGCCATATCCCCTTTCGCTTGTAACCATTCTTTACGGTCTCCTGCGCGCTTTTTCGAAAGTAACATGTCCATCATTTCAATGGTTTCACTGTGTTCTTCATCAAGCGCAGTAAGTTGCACTAATCGACGAGTGTTGGCATCCATAGTTGTTTCTCTAAGCTGTAGAGGGTTCATTTCACCCAGCCCTTTGAAACGTTGAACATTAACCTTGCCTCGTTTTTTCTCTGCTTCAATTCTATCTAAAATACCGTCTTTTTCCGCTTCGTCTAATGCGTAAAATACCTCTTTGCCTATATCTATACGATATAACGGCGGCATGGCAACATACACGTGTCCTGCTTGCACTAAAGGTAAAAAATGTTGAGTGAATAAAGCACACAGTAAAGTAGCAATATGAAGTCCATCAGAATCAGCATCGGCAAGAATACAAATTTTACCGTAACGAAGCTCTGATAAGTCATCGCTGTCAGGGTCAATGCCTAGTGCTACCGAGATATCATGTACTTCTTGAGAAGCAAGAATCTGCCCAGAGTCAACTTCCCAGGTATTAAGAATTTTACCTCGCAATGGCATGATGGCTTGAGTTTCACGATCTCGCGCTTGTTTAGCACTACCTCCAGCAGAGTCACCTTCGACTAAGAATAACTCAGTACGTGATAAGTCTTGGCTGCCACAATCGGTAAGTTTGCCCGGTAAAGCGGGTCCTGAAGTGATTTTTTTACGAACCACCTTTTTACTCGCACGCATACGTTTTTGGGCGTTACTAATACAAAATTCAGCTAATAGTTCAGCAATATCTGTATGTTCATTTAACCATAAGCTAAAAGAATCTTTTACTACACCTGTAACAAAAGCGGCACATTGGCGTGATGATAAACGCTCTTTAGTTTGTCCAGCAAATTGTGGATCTTGCATTTTTATAGACAAAATATAACTGCATTTATCCCAAATATCATCCGGTGTTAATTTCAGGCCACGTGGAAGTAGATTGCGGAATTCACAAAACTCACGCATTGATTCAAGTAAACCTTGGCGTAAACCATTAACATGTGTACCACCCGCAATAGTGGGAATTAAATTAACATAACTCTCACCAATACCTTCACCACCTTCAGGCAACCAAGTTATTGCCCAGTCAGCCATTTCATTTTGAGATGAAAACACGCCAACAAAAGGAGCTTCTGGTAAATTAACATAGCCACTAACAGATTCTTTCAAATAATCGGTGAGACCATCCTCATAACACCACTGGTATTTTTTATTTTCAATTTTGTCATGAAATTTTATTGTTAAACCGGGACACAACACTGCTTTAGCTTTCAATAAATGTGTCAGTTTCAAGACAGAAAACTTTGATGAGTCGAAATACTTTGGATCAGGCCAAAACTTTACCCTTGTACCCGTGTTGCGCTTACCAACTGTGCCTGTTTCAGTTAATTCTTCAACTTTATAGCCATTTTCAAAAGCCATTTCGTAGACTTTACTATCACGCTTAACAGTTACATCAACCCGTGTTGATAAGGCATTAACCACTGAGATACCAACACCATGTAAACCACCTGAAAACTGATAATTTTTATTGGAAAACTTACCGCCCGCATGAAGCTTACAAAAAATAAGCTCAACACCAGAAACGCCTTCTTCGCCATGGATATCCGTAGGCATACCACGGCCATCATCAATAATTTCTAAAGATTGGTCTACATCTAGAACCACACTAATATTTTGGGCATGCCCTGCTAGCGCCTCATCAACAGAGTTATCAATAACCTCTTGACCTAAATGATTTGGGCGAGTGGTATCGGTATACATGCCTGGACGGTGGCGAACAGGGTCTAAGCCGCTAAGTACTTCAATGGAGTCTGAATTATATTGTTCGGTCATGTTTTATCTATCTTCGTATATATTATTATTTTTCGTGACTAGCTCTTCGTTCAGGAGCCTAACAAACAGCTTTAGTTTTTAATTGTAAAAAGTCAGCAATCATGGGCAATTTTTTATCAAAGCCAATAAAGCTATGATCACCGCCCTGCTCAACGATAAGACGGCAGTGTTGAAACTTTTCAACCGCTAGTTGATAATCTAACACTTCATCACCTGTTTGTACCATAACTAGGTAATTATTTTTTTGTTCTTCATCAAAACTTGGTGCATTTCTCTCAATGGCTTTAAGATCAAACATGTGTTGCTCGGTTACCTGATAAACAATATTGGTATAAGGATTTTTCTGTTCACCAATGTAATCCTCAAGTAACTCAAACGGTTTAACTGCGGGGTTTATTAATATCGCTGGAAATTGATATTTACTGGCTAAATAAGTTGAAAAATAACCACCTAATGAGGAGCCTATTACAAACCAAATATCATGTTCTGAAGACTCAGTTTTATTTGAAGAGTCAATAATGTGCTCTAGCTGCAAAATAGCCTCATTCGGAGACGTTGCCAATTGCGGACAAATAAAATTTACTTCAGGAAAGTTTTTAAGGAAATACCGTCTAGTTTGCTCTGCTTTAATTGATAATGGCGATGAATTAAAACCATGGATGTAAAGAATGTTTTTTTGCATGTTTTGTATTACTGCATCCTGTATTGTCAGATTTTAGGGAGTAATAATTTCACTACTCATTGTGCCGTTGCTTTTGAGATAAAATAGCCGGTAACTTGGTATAATAGAGCCTGCTTTATCTTTATTTTCACCAAATTGCATAGCCGTAGCAGGGCAAGTATAAATATCGACCTGATGTTTTGATAACTGGCTAGCCCGGTGTACATGACCACAAGCTATCGCTTTAATATTCAGGCCTGATTCATTTAACTGAGTAATAGTTTGCCAAAACTCATCCTGATTTAACAGGCCATGTTTATCAATATAATAACCAATATCGACCGGGTGGTGGTGCATCATAATAAGCTGAAATTTACTCTTAGCAATATGCTGAGTTAATGATTGCAAGCTTTCTTGATTAACCAGGCCTGACGGTGTACTACTTTTACTGTCAATTAGCTGAACTTGCCAATAGTCATTATTGATAGTTTTGTCTTTTTTAAATGCTGGAGCTATTAAGTACTTAGTTAATAGTTCTTTGTCATCATGGTTGCCAGCTAAGAAATGCACTGGCACTTTAAAATTCGCGGTTTTAACAGCATCCGCAAAGTATCGATAAGATAATTCAGAATGATCTTGAGTGAGATCGCCAGTAAAAACAATACTGTCAATATCATCTCGCTTAGCCATATCAAGCAATACTGATACTAAGTTTTGCCAAACATTAGCGCCATAATGTTTAGCACTTTTGTCAGCAAACAAGTGACTATCGCTAAATTGGGCAATAACATAAGATTCTATTTGATTTGTCATTTACGGGTTTTGTAATTCAACGTTAACTTGCCCATGCGTTAAACAAAGATGTAACCATTCATTCAAAAACTGGTTTATTTGTTGTTTTTCATCTTGTTGATGCATGTGTTTGTTCGGGTAATCATAACGAGGTTGCACTTGGCGAATATCTTGGCTGCTGATCACTTCTGCCATGCATGCATCGTGATACAGTCGTATAGACATACGAGGGTGTAGTGAACTAGATAAAGCTTTGGTTTTACTTATCATACCTTCAAACATTTTTTGTTCAAAAGTAATTAGCGATGTATAACGAGTGATTTCATTAACCGTTACGATATAAGCCAAATAATCATTAATAAAAAAGTGACGTTGTTGTGCAAGCTGAGTTTGCTCTGCTTGTAATTTCAACAGTAGTAAATAATTATTAGCGCACAAAGTCATCAAGCTAACGAGGTTAGGCTGATATCTTTTTCTGCTATTAATGGTACTGTTTGGGAAAAAACTCACAATGCTCCTTTTATGGGACTAAAGTCCAACCTACAAGTTTTGATAGTTCATTGCCAACCATTGTAAGCCAATTATAGTGGCAGCGTTACTAATTTTACCTTCACTTAATAATGCTAAAGCACTTTCACGAGAGATAATATGTAACAAAATATCTTCATTTTCATCATCTAAGCCATAAATACTTCCAGGGGTTACATCATTACTATTAAATTCTGCCCAATAAAAATGAATGCATTCGCTCATGCCTCCGGGGCTTGAAAGGTACTTCATTATAGGTTTAACATGTTCAGGAGCTAAATCAATATTGGCTTCTTCTTTGGTTTCTCGAACGGCGACATCAATAGGACTTTCATCATCATCAAACATACCTGCAACAAACTCAAGCATCCAAGGAGTTTCATTTACACGTAAAGCGCCCGCTCTAAACTGTTCTAATAACAATAAGTTATCTTGCAATGGATCATACAACATAATAACAACAGCATCACCTCGCTCAAAAACTTCTCGAGTAAATTCATTACTTTGTTTTTGTGAAAATAACTTATGGCTAAGCTGGTATTCATTTACTTTAAAAAAACCCTGATACTTAGTTGTGATAGCAGAAATAGCCACATCTGTTTGATCATATTGAAATATTGGCGTTGCTTTATTTTTGCTATCTTGCATAAACACTCTCTTTTTAATAATAATTTGTTACACTAGTAAACACTTATTTTATTTGGTTAATTTAAAAAGTTATGTAACATAACTCAGTATTATAACAAATGTATAATAACAAAATTTGAAACTAGCGCTTTGTCGCCAAGGAATACCTTACTCATGAAGAAAACACTAAACACATTAATTATAGCTATTGCCGGTGCACTAGCTAGCGCAAATGCTCACGCCGACGATTTATTATCGGTATATCAACAAGCTTTATTAAATGATACCGTTGTTTTAAAAGCACAAGCGCAATTTGAAATTGTTAAAGAAGACATAGATCAAGCTCGCTCAATATTATTACCTCAAATTGGCGCAAAAGCTGGTTATTCTGATGGCGAAAGAGAGTTCTTTTCTGGTGTAGTTAATACCCAAGCAACGTCTAGCTTATCTTACAGTGCCAACTTAAATATGCAGCTTTATCATCATGATAGTTGGTTACGTTTAAATAATGCTGAAAAATCAGCTCATCAAAGTGATTTAACCTACCAAGTAACGAAGCAAGACTTAATTGTACGTGTTGCTCAAGCTTACTTTGCCTTATTAGGCGCTAAAGACGATATGGTTTTTGCCCAAGCAGAAAAAGCAGCTATCGCTCGTCAACTTGAACAAACCAAGCAACGTTTTTCTGTAGGTTTAACGGCAATAACTGATGTACATGAAGCACAAGCACAATTTGATAATGCGGTAACCGAAGAAATTCGCTCAGAAAACTCTATTTATAATGCTGAAGAAGAGTTACGCGTTATTACCAACTCTTACCCTCGAAACATCAATATATTAAATACTGATCGTTTTAGTACATCAACACCTAACCCAAACAGTGCTGATGAATGGCAAAAAGCCGCTGAAGCAAAAAACTTAGATTTAATTGCTGCTAAAGTAAGTTTAGATATAGCAAAAGATAATATTAGTATCGCTAGAGCTGGACATTATCCAACACTGGATTTTGGCGCTCAATATGGCTCAAGTGATGATGAAACGCAATTAAATAGCAATCCATCAATTAATGAGCCCGCTGTAAATAACTACTCTATAGGTCTTACTTTAAATGTGCCTATTTATTCGGGTGGAGCAATAGAAAGCAGTGTTCGTCAAGCACAAAGCCGCTTTGTATTAGCTAGCCAAGATTTAATGCAATCTCATCGTGGTGTAGTACGTACTACTCGTAATGCATACAACACAGTAGTTGCTACTATTTCAGGTATTAAAGCTTTTGAACAATCTGTACTCAGTGCCCAAAAGGCATTAGAAGCGACAGAGGCTGGTTTTGAAGTCGGTACTCGAACTATTGTTGATGTATTAGACAGCACACGTAACTTATACAACGCAAAGCGTAACTTATCATCAACACGTTATGCATATATTCAAAATGTATTATTGTTAAAACGCGCTGGTGGCACGATTACTGATGCAGATATTACTGCTATCAACTCAGGTTTAATGGCAG
>JAPYOP010000010.1:6540-41686 GCA_029938115.1 Colwellia sp.
AAGCATCGACCTACAACCTCACCTTGAGCATTGGGTAAAAAGTGCCTTTAGCGAAAACTGAGGGAGATTACCTACATTAATGTTCTAAAAAATTCGACTAACTGTTTAGCTTCTCGCTTCACTGAATAATGCTCAAGCACTCGTTCTCGGCCATTAATTCCCATTTGGACTAATTTATCTTGATCGCTCAATAACAAATTCATTTTATCAACAATTGCAGACAAATCATTTACCGGCACTACATAACCATCGGTTCCTGAACGAATAACTTCAGGCCATGCCCCCGCTTCAGTAGCTAATACAGCAGCACCACTACTCATTGCCTCAAGCATAGTTAAGCCAAAGCCTTCGTTATCACTCAATGCGACAACTAAAGATAATGCACTAAATATTTTGGGAATATCAGCAAAATTTTGCTCTCCAGTAAAAACTATACGCTCACTTAGGCCAGCTTGCTCAATTTCCGTTTTTAATGATTTAACCAAGTCTGTATTGCTTGAACTAATAGAGCCAACAACTACAGCAGTATAATCAGGGTATTGTTCGAGTACTTTAATACAACCTTTAACAAAAAGATGAACACCTTTTTGTTCTCTAACTCGACCTAATATGGCAATACCAAATTTACCTTTTTGAGTTGTTACAGGTAAAAGGTCTAATGCTTGCCAAGCTTCAGCTTTATTTTCAGGGGGGATATAAACATCGTCTTTCACGCCATGATAAATTATAGCATCAGGCTTGCGGCGCAAATAGCTAGCCGAGGCTTTACACATGGCTAATACCGCATCCATTCTATCAGTTAACCAAAAAGTTGAAAGTGAACGTTGTCGTTGAGCAGCGCTACTAAAAATAATTTTAATCTTTGCTCTAAATATATATTTTAATGTCAGTGCTTGAATCATTTCATCAACACGGCGGGCATGAAATATTCTAAAACGACCATCAAGTAAAGGCGTTTTACACATTTTAGCGACTTGTAAAAAGCCAATATTTAACGACTCATCAGGTAAGTTGTGCTTACCCATGACTCTCAAGTTGATTAGCTTTTGTTGCTCTGATAATAACTGCAACATAGTTGACGTTACACCAGAAAAATTCGAGTTAGAATTACCAATAATTAACTCAACTTCCTTATTATGTTTTTTATTCGACATACTCGCGTTCATTTACCCGACAAATTACTAATGATTAAAAAATAATGCCTTATTCTACGACAAACCATTCATGGTTAACATAAGTTATTTGCCCATATGAATGTAACTTAGGTATAATTCCCCTAATTTTGCACTAGCCAGAAACCTGAGAGCCCCTTTTGAGTAAAAATAAAGTTTCACAACCTGATTTTAAATTAGCCTTTTTATTACCTAAATATTGGCTAACCTGGTTAGGTGTTTTCATTCTTTACAGCATTTCATGGTTACCTTATAAGTGGCAATTAGGCTTAGGTCGTATGTTAGGTCGCTTGTTATATAAAATAGGCTCAAAAAGAAAGCATGTAGCCGAGGTTAATTTAAAGCTTTGTTTTCCTGAAATGAGTGAACAAGAGCGACAGCATGTTTTGAAGAAAAACTTTGAAAATACCGGCATTGCACTTTTTGAAACCGGCATGGGTTGGTGGTGGCCTAACTGGCGTGTTGATCGTAAAGTTAACATTGTTGGTCTTGAACATATTGAAAAAGCTCAGCGTGAAGGGAAAGGCATATTATTATTGGCTATGCATTATTTAAGCGCTGAAATGAATGTTCGTGCAGTGGGACATGGTCACCCTATGGTGGTGTTTTATCGTCCTCATAACAACCACTTAATGGAGTATTTTCAGTTTCGTGGTCGTGGTCGTTCTAATAAATACATGTTAGGTAAAAGAGATGTAAAAGGACTAATTAAAGCTTTAAAAGAGGGTGAAGCCTGTATTTACTTGCCTGATCAAGATTATGGTAGAAACCGTAGTTTATTCGTCCCTTTTTTTGGTGTAAAAGACACGGCAACAACCACAGGTACGCTTATTTTTGCCCGACAAAGAAATGTTAAGACTATGATGATAGTTCCCACCAGGAATGATGATGACAGTGGTTATACCCTAGAAATATCAGCACCTTTAGAAAACTTTCCAACCAAGGATGATGAAGCCGATTTAATCCGAATAAACCAGGAGTTAGAAAAAGCTATATCGCAAAAACCTGAACAATATATGTGGTTACACCGACGCTTTAAAACGCGTCCAGATCCTGACGCTCCATCACTATATAAGTAGTAATGAAGTAATTCTTTGAAAAACTGGTAACTATTTTGTATTGTATAAACATTACCTACAAATCTTTATAACTGGAAATTGATTTATCATGGGCTTCTGGATTCGAAATGCAATTATAGCAATAGTATTAATTGGCCTAGCTGTAGCCTTTTTTCTCTATAAAGATGTATTGCTCGATTCCGACCAAAAAGTGCAACAGGTATCAACGGCGGGAGGTAAAGAAGAATCCGCATCAATGACAGCACCAAAGCCTAAGCCAAAAGTAGAATCCAAGAATGCTGCAGCAGATGGACTCTCTAATTTCTATGCAAAAATATACGGTGATAAAGAAGAAAGGAAAATAAGAAATAACGTTATATTTTTACCCGAACCTCAAGGTGACATTGTTGAAATACTCCAAGCAAGAGAAATGGTTGTTCGCCCATATCGTAAGAACTGGAGTGGCACTGAAGAGTCAAGACCCTTTAGAAAAGGCGAGACACTTTATCAAAAGCTTGCTGAATATTCAGCAAAAGATGGTCTTGAAATTCTTTGGTGGATCAATAAAGATTTCATCGTTAAAGACCCTTTCCGTATCGAGAAGAATATATTAAAAGCCGCTAAACAAATAGGACAAGCTATATCCGGTCACTACCCCGAGGGGGTCAGCAGTTACTTTTGTTATCGTCAACGTACTTTGGTCTTTATTAATGAGGCTCCTAGTTACCTTAATGATGAATGCATTTTGTTAAAATAATACCTCTTTTATATTAGTGTATTGTTTATATAAACTTTTTCCATAGCTCAACCACTTGCTTTTGTTCTACTAATAAAGAATCAGCTATTAATAAGGCTTCATTTTGTAACGTCGCTTTATGGCCATAATCTCTTAGTTTTTGATAACTATTCACCAGTAAATCTCGTTCGGTTTCATTTAATATTTTCAAGTTAGCAAGTGATTTAAAAATACCTAAATTATCACAATGCTCAGGTAATCTTTCATACTGATGACTATGTGCTAAGACTAAATATTGAGCTAAAAATTCAATATCGACTAAACCACCTACTCCCTGTTTGATATCAACAAGAGTGTATTGGGATTTATCAAGATGATTGCGCATCTTTTCGCGCATATTAACCACATCTGTTTTTAATTGTGCCTGATCTCTTTTTTGACATAACACTTGCTCACGAGTTTTTTCAAATTCATCCACAAGTGCTTTATTTCCATAAACAATACGCGCTCGAACAAGCGCTTGATGTTCCCATGTCCATGCATCATATTGCTGATACTGATCAAAAGTATTGATGTGTATAACTAGCACACCGGAATTACCCGATGGGCGCAAGCGCATGTCTAATTCATACAAAATTCCGCTATTCATGCGAGTATTAAAAATATGCATAATGCGCTGAGCTAATTTCATATAAAAATGGCTTGCTGAAACTACTTTATCACCATCGGCTAAACCTGTTGTTTCATCTCCTTCGGGGCTATGATGAACAAAAACAAGATCAAGATCTGAGCCATAGCTCAATTCACTGCCTCCCATTTTCCCATAAGCTATGACAGCAAAACCTTTATTGTTTTGATCTATTGTATCGCTATCAACAATAGACTTAGGAAGCCCAAAACGACCTACCACTTTTTGCCAAGCAATATTGATGACTTCATTTATTATTGCTTCAGCTAGCGCAGTTAAGTGTTGGCTTACTTTTTTAACATCGAGTACACCCGCAATATCTGCAGCTGCAATGCGTAGTTGTTGTGCCTGTTTAAATAAGCGTAGGTTATCCATTTGAGCTTCAAGATCATCTTCCTGAATACGAAGCATATTCTCGCGTAATTCCAAACCATAGGCAGATAATTGAGGAGGATTATGCAATAAGGTAGGATCAATTAATTCATCAAGTAAAATAGGATATTTAGCAATATAATCGGCTACCCAACTACTCGCTTGGCATAAGTGAATAAGCTGCTTTAATGCCCCTTCATTTTCAAATAACAATTCTAAATAAGCGGTGCGCGAAACTATTTTTTTAAACACATGTAGTACTCGCTCTAGCACAAATTCAGCTTGTTTTGCTTGCTGAATATGGCAGATAAGTTGGGGTATTAACTTATCTAAAACTTGTCGACCTCTATTACCTATACTTCGCTTAGCCACATCATTTCTAAAATCTGATAACAAACCCCAAACTTTTTTACTATCCCAAAAATTTTCACCTTGTGCTATTTGTTCTTGCTCAAGCCAAGCTATAGATTCTTCATCACTCCAACGGCTATGCCATAACGTACACCAATGTTGATCTTCTGCTTGATGATTAGGACTTTCAATACCAATTAATTGCCCAAATTTTTCATGCACCCCGTTCATATGCATATCTAACGTTTGAATAAAGCTTTCCCATGAATCAAAATTAAGCACCTGCAATAACCTTTGTTTATCTAATTCGTTATCAGGTAAGGTTTGTGTTTGCTTATCAGCTAGCGCTTGTAAAATATTCTCGACTCGACGCAGAAAACAATAAGCATTTTCTAATACCAGTTTGCTGTCTGCTGTTATTTCACCAGCACGCACCAATTCGGGTAAAACAGTTAGCAAACGTCGCTGTTGCAGCTCTTTTACTCTGCCACCACGAATTAATTGAAATACTTGCACTATGAACTCTATTTCACGAATGCCACCGGCACCCAATTTAATATTGTTTATTAATTGCTTACGGCGAACTTCTTGCGAAATCATACTTTTCATACGGCGCAAGCTGTCAATGACACTAAAATCAATGTAACGACGATAAACAAAAGGTCGTAACAAAGTTGATAGTTCTTGCCGGTATAGATCATCACCTGATGATGGCGGATTTACCGAAGAGTTTATTGACGGAATAATACGTGCTTTGAGCATGGCGTATCGTTCCCAGTCACGGCCTTGCTCTTGGTAGTAGTCTTCCATTGCATTGAAAGTTAAAACTAATGGACCACTTTCTCCAAAAGGCCGTAAACGCATATCAACACGGTATACAAAACCATCAGCGGTATGTTGATGTAATGACGTAATTAATTTTTGCGCCAAACGAGTGAAAAATTGCTGATTGTCTAAACTTCGTCGACAACCTTGTGTTTCACCGCTATGAGGATAAACAAAAATCAAATCTATATCAGAAGAAAAATTTAGTTCTTTACCGCCAAGTTTACCCATACCATAAACAAGTAATGGCTGAATGCTTCCATCATGACTTGTTGGTGTACCCCATTTGCTTTGACAAAACTGCGTTAACCAATCAAGGCTACATTGAATCAAAGCATCGGCCAGTAAAGATAAGCGCTCAAGTGAATGCTCAAGCGCTATATTTAAGACCAAATCTGCAACCGCAATATTGACCATTTGCTGCAAACGAAAACGCCTTAATAACCGATGCAGCTGTTCTTCACTTTGACAATCCGTTATCAGTTCCTTAAGCAAACTTGCATAAGCAGGTGTTTTTTTCGAATAAACATCTTTACTTACAAATAATGCCATCACTAATTCAGGTGCTTGCTGTGCGCTAGTTAGCACAAAGTCGCTCAACGTAATGGCTAGTTTAAAGTGATCAAGCTGCTTAGAAGTTAGTACCTGATAACATTGAGGATGTTGCTGGCTAAACTGCTGCCAACTTTTTTTTTGCTGCAATTTTAGTAACTTATTATCATCAAGTTGTGATAAAGGGGAAAGAGGCAAAAGCATTCCTTTTTATATCGCTAAGATAAAACATAGACATAATATGTCATCAGTGCTATTAATAGATTATTAAGATAGCATTTTTATGGAGATGATGGCAGCAATGCAAAGGCTAATACACTCTTTTCCTCAGCAGTTTTATAAGAAGATATGCACTAGTTCAATGTTAGTGATCACTATTTTCTTATTGTCTGCCTGTGGAGATCCAATTAAAGAACAAGCATTACAACAATTACCTATTACGCAGCAAAGAGTGACACAGCTCGGAGATGCTTTAAGTAGTGGCCAAGTTCGTAATGCTAATTTGATTAATCAATACGCCGAGAAAGTTTCCGCTCAAAAGCCCAGTCTATCCTCGCTGATTGATGAATTTAAAAAAGATGCTTCAACACAAGGGCCAATGTATCGCGCCTTATTAGATCGCGTTAACACCGCAAAAAATCAGCCTCAGATGTTCGCTTCAAGCCAAGCACTATACGATGAATTACTCAATATTTATCAAGCGGCTGATCCCGTACTTTATTCTGATGCGTTAAGTGATCCCCTAAATGTTTTAGCCGACATGTCTGACGGACAATTGCCAAGAGTGAACTCTCTGTCAAAAGCACAGAGCAAAAAAGCAAATAATTCACAAGATTTTGGCACCGGTGAACAGCTAATTGGTAACCCAAGTTATGGTCATTGGCAATCAGGCAGCAGCGGTACTTCTTTTTGGGCATGGTATGGTATGTATTCAATGATGGGCAATGTATTTGGTCGCCCTACCTATTATAGTGATTGGGGACGCAGCCGTAATTATAGTTATTATAATGATTATGGAAGAACTCGCTATAGCTCACCTAGCCAATTAAATAATCAAACTAAGCTTGACCAACGAACAAAGAAGTCGTTTTCTAACAAAGGACAGAAGTACACTAGTCCCTACAGTAAAAATCGTACTGGCTCTTCAAGTTTATCCGGTAAAAGTAAAACAGCGCAAACGAGTGCGAATCGCTTTCGGACCAACACCGCAAGAAAAAGCAGTTATGCCAGTAAGTCTAGTAAAAACTCTAGTTTTAGAAATTCAAACACCAAAACATCACGCAGCTTCCGTCGTGGAAAGTAACAAGTAATAGGAACAAAATATATTATGAATACATTAATTGAACTCGTTGGTGTTAATCAAGAATTGCTAACTTATTTAGCCATAGATGTCACTATTGCTATTGTTCTGCTAGGTGCAATGCGCTTTTTGTTAGGATTAACGAGCCAAGTAAATAGTACTGAAGAATTAGCCCAAAAAGATAACTTTGCTTTTGGCGTTAGTGTCGCCGGTAGCATATTGGCTTTGGGTATTGTTTTAACTGGCGCTATTACTGGCGAAAATGCACCAAGTTACATGATGGAAATCATCGGCATGTTAGCATACGGAGCTTACGGTCTAGTATTAATTAAAGTAGGTCGCGTTATTCAAGATAAAGTGGCACTACAGCATTTAAATAAAACTGAGCTCATAAAAGAGCAAAATCTAACGATAGGTATTATTGATGCTGCTGGCGCCATTGCAACTGCTATCATTATTCGTGCCGTATTACTTTGGGTTGACGGTTTAGATGTAGCTACTTTCATCGCCATTACCAGTGGCTTTATTGTTGCCCAAGCAGTTTTAGTATTAGTTACTCGTATCAGAGAAAGAAAATATGCAAAAAACAATCAAGAAGACTGTTTGCAAGAAGCCTTAAGTGAAGGGCAACTAGCGCTTGCTATTCGCTATAGCGGCCAAGTAATTAGTACCGCCTTAGCCGTTACAGCTGCTAGCCACTTTTTAGTTTATAGCCCTGAAACGTTAATGATGAACCTCATTGGTTGGTTAGTGTTTGGCATAATAATGACTTTATTGGTTGCAGTGTTAACATCTCTCGCTAAACGTATTGTTTTATGGGGTATTAATTTAGTAGAAGAAGTAGATCAACAACACAACATTGGTGTTGCTAGTATTGAAATGGCAACCAGTATATCAATCGCCATGATTTTAACTGCATTGATGGCATAAAAGCGAAGCCTAAGTATCCTTTAACAGTCTCAAGTTGCGAATAAAGTGTTTTCGTAACTTGAGACTAGAAACGTATGTATTAAAAGTCATAAAATCCAAATTCACGCTAGTCAATATTCTTATATGTTTTCAAAAAACAACCACTATTTAGACGATACTCTACTGATCTTAACTATGGCTATATTAGCCGGCTGTGGATTAATCTACGAATATCTGCTTTCACATTACGCGGGTAGGGTACTTGGAGTAATGGAAAGCACCATCTACACCATGATAGGTTTAATGATTGTCTCTATGGGCTTAGGGGCTTTTGCTGCCCGTAATGTACGTTGCGCTTATAACGGTTTCGTTTATTTAGAGTTAATTATTGCCTTGCTCGGCGCAAGTGCAATTTTAGTTATTGGTGGACTAATAGCTATAACACAAACATTACCTCACATTATTGCAGATATGTTCGCCCTGCCGCCCGATATGCTTCCACAAGGTGGAATATTTAATCAGCTAAGCTTTTTAGCAATCAACAGTCCTTATTTTTTCGGTGTAGTTTTAGGTTTTTTCATTGGTATGGAAATTCCATTAATCGCCCGTATTCGTGAACAAATTCATGGGCAACACCTTGATAACAATTTAGGCACAATTTATGGTGCAGACTATATTGGCGCGGGTGCTGGTGCTGCTATTTGGGTACTTTTTTTATTAAGCATAGATATAAGCAAGGCTGCCGCGTTAACCGCTAGTTTAAACTTAATTGCTGGCACATTTTTTATCTTACGATATTGGCACAAGTTGAAATGGCGAAAAACATTTGTTGGTTTGCATCTTGTATTAGCCTTAATTATTGCTTTGATGTTTAATTATGGCAATCAATGGCTTAATCAAATGAACAGTTTGCTTTATTTAGACACAGTGGTACATAGTCAAAAAACACGCTATCAGCAGCTCACTTTTACCGAACGAAATATGGGTTTAAACTCAGGCTATGCCCAAAAAAGCATTATCAATTTTTATCTTAATGGCCGCTTACAGTTTTCTTCTATTGATGAGCAGATTTATCACGATTACTTAGTCGCCCCTGTTTTAGCAGGCTCTGCTCGCCATGATAATATTTTAATCATTGGCGGCGGTGATGGTTTAGCGCTGAGGGATGTATTGAATTACAATCCTAAAAAGGTAACGTTGATCGACTTAGATAGCGAATTAATTGATATTTTCCAGCAACCTAATTCACATTTAGATAAAAATCTTGCTATAAAAATCAGTTATTTAAATAAGAATAGTTTACAAGATAAACGTGTCAATATTTTACGAAGTGATGCTTTTATCACCATAAATGAATTACTAAAATCCGGGCAAATGTTTGATGCGATTATTGTCGATTTACCCGACCCTAGTCATCCAGATCTAAATAAACTTTATTCAGTTAACTTTTATGCTCGATTAAAGCAATTACTTAGTGGCGATGGCTTAATAGCGATTCAGTCTACCAGCCCTTATCACGCTAAAAACTCCTTTATTTCTATTGGTAAAACATTAGAAGCGGCCAATTTTGTTTATGTACAGCAGTACCACGATAATGTACCGAGCTTTGGTGAGTGGGGTTGGACTATTGCCGCAAAAACAGGCGCGAGTCCGTTAGCCAGACTAAATAAGTTAAATGAATTGCCTGTTCAACATACATGGCTTAATTTAGAAATGTTAAGGGCAGCTTTCATTTTTCCAAATGACTTCTATCATGATAAGGAGAATATTGGCATTAATACTTTAGGCAGCCATACCCTTTACCAGTTGCATCAAAAAGCTTGGCAAGACCAACAAGGGATACAATAAAGACCCGTAAAAAAAGTAGCTAGTACGACAAATTTAGAATAACAAAGATATAAAGAAAGAAAAAACACTTGACATAATATGTCAAGATGCTAAATTTAACTCCGGTGACATATTATGTCATCTTCCACAAATAGTAGCGTAATAAGGATAGGAAATACATGAACATTCATACTATAGCCGATCATTTAAATAGTTTGGCCGACAATTCAGATACAGGGATGACTTTTGACTGCCAACCAATTTCAGGTGAAGTCGATGTACTGCAAATTACTATTTTAGGTCGAGAGGAGTTGCCCATTTTTGTGTCGGTAACTGACGATCAAATATTATGCATCAGCTACCTTTGGGGCGCTGATGAAGTGAAACCAGATTGCCAAGCCGTAATGCATGAGAGCATGTTAGAAATGAACATTCCCATGCCATTATCATCATTTTCAAAAATTGGTGATAAATATGTCGTTTTCGGTGCACTTTCTATCAATTCTAATTTTGATGACATTGAGCACGAACTCGCGGTATTAAGCAATAATGCCTTAGAAGTAATTGATGATATGGGTGACTACCTACTGTAGGTCGTCATTAATTTCGACAAGAAAACAAGCTAAAACATCAGCACGTTTCAAATAGTTTAGGAGAAAAATTATGAGTATATTTAAAAAAATTATGACTGCAATTCGTGGTGGCGCATCAGAAGCTGGCGAAGCGATTATTGATGCCAATGCTACCCGTATTTTTGAACAAGAAATCCGTGATGCTGAAAATCATTTAACTAAAGCTAAGCGCGATTTAACCGGTGTAATGGCTGAACAAATGTCTGCACAACGCGAGGTTTCACGTTTAGAAAAAGAAATCAGCGAGCATGAAGGTTATGCCGGACAAGCATTAGAAAAAGGTGATGAAACTTTAGCACTTGCTGTTGCAGAAAAAATAGCTAATTTAGAAAGCGAGTTAGCAGATCAACAACAAGCACATAACAGCTTTGCCGGTAATGCTAATAGACTAAAAGAGTTAGTTAAGAAAAGTGAACGTCAAGTCACAGAACACAAACGTCAGCTTTCGATGGTGAAAACAACAGAAAGTGTGCAGAAAGCAACATCTGCGATTACTGATAACTTTTCATCAAGTAACTCAAAACTACTTAGTGCTAAAGATTCATTAGAGCGCATAAAAGCCAAGCAACAAAAATTTGATGATAAAATGAAAGCGGCAGAACTACTAGAATCTGAAGATTCAGACACATCATTAGCAGCACAATTAAAAGCTGCAGGTATTGGCGCACAAGATAGCAGTGCCAACTCAGTGTTAGACCGCATTAAAGCGAAGCAAAAGTAAACATTGAGTTTTCGAGCAGCGAGTGACTAATAACTCACTGCTCGAAGTTTTTTCTACTCGATATTTAAGGTATCAAATGAGCTTTTTTAAGAAAATTTTTAATAAATCAGAACAAAAGCAACGTAAGTTAACGCAAGTAAATCAACTTTTAGTAAATGATATTATTGTATTAACTGACAGTTTTGCTTTACCCGAAGTATTGCGTGGTCAACAATTGCAAGTAACCGCTGTAAATTGTTACGAGTATGAAAACAGCACGCAATCAGAATGGACACTACAGGGAAGTAATGAGCTATTAATCTTTTTATCTTTAGATGTTGATGATGCTACTGAATTGAAATTTTCTTTAAAAATAGATCCTGAAGATGTCGAAACACTATTTAATTTAGACCGTTTCTCTGAAATTTTTGACGAACCCGGTCAAGCTTTTATTGATAGAAAAACTGATAACGATCGAACAACTAGTTGGAGTAGTGAACAGTATCAACAGAGTGTTTTTGCAAACGTTGGATATTTTCATCGCAAAGACCATCGCAGTGAAAACCTGAGTGCTTATGAAGGTAAAGATGCTGGTGAACAGCTTGAGTTATACTCCTTGTATAACGAAGATCAGAGCAAGGGTGTGGATATAGAAGTTTGGTCAGATGGTGAGACTGATGTGTTTCTCACTTTGTTCAGGCCATTAACTGACATTATTGACATGTATCCAGCAAGTTAGGGTTATACAACATGACTAAAAAAATGCCTGATAAATGGCAATCATCAATAAAAGCTATGAAAGCCGTACAGGTTGCTTTTGATATGGATGAAAAAATTCAACTTTCAATCAGAAGAGAAGCGCTTGACGCTGGATTAAGCCCTTCTGATCAAATTCGAGACATATTAGGTTTACCTATTAATAAACGTCCAAAGCGCCCTCGCCTTACCGTAAGTTTAGCGCCCAATGATTACCAAGTATTAGCTGAAAAGTATGATCTTAAATCAGAACAACAACTTGAGATTAAAAAAAAGTTAATGGATGAACTTATAGCGCATGTAAATAAAAATCGATAGCCAATAGTTTTATTTATAATACATCTTTATAATTCACTTTATTAACTCAATAATTAATCCCCTAGGCTCTTCAATTAAAGGGGGTAATTGCTGCTAGTACCACTCATCGTTATCAACAAAGCTCAAACCCTGTAAAAATATCTTGATAAAATTCACTATAAACTGCTCTTAAGTAATATTTGTTCTATCATGATACAAAGCATAACCTCGAGCGGCCTTACTCAATTTACCGGGAGTCATTGTTACTACTGCCATTAATTGCTTCGCTAAAACAAAAAGAGCTTGTTCATCACCACTTACAAGTTCTATTTCTAATTCATTAATAGTCTGTGTCGGCTCATTTAACTTAGTGCAAATAATCCCTTTATCTAAAGCGAGCTCAATAATATTTTCGCCTTGGTAAATTAGCCAAGTCTGTCGACTAAAGTCAGTTGAAAAAATCACCTGTAAATTTTTCTCTAATTTTTCAACATTGGTATTTTTAGGCCAGATTTTGATAGGAAACAAAGATAAATTCAATTGTTTTTCTACAATGTCAATATTGTATTCTGGGCGCTGATGTAAACAGCCTACAACCTTGCCTGCGGTTTTAATGGTTTGTTCATATTGCTGGTTTTTAGTGCGTATTCTTAAACCAAAATCCATCTTTCTTAATGCTAAATGTTCAGTATCAAAGTAGTCATTAGTTAACTGGTTTTGGCTTCGCTCAAAGCTAATATTTTTAGCCGTTAACATTGCGGTAATTTTATCGGCTAGATGATCATTTTTATCATCTGTGCCGGGTAATAAGTATTTAAGTTCTATTTCTGTAGTCATATTCTCACAAACATCAATTTCATTGCATAATTCAAACAAGGCACAGCATACACCTTGTTTAGGTTAGATACTCAATTTTATATTATTATCAAAAACTTGATATCAAGACGCCAAACACATAGTATTTGGTTTTTAATGATTTATTTTATCTAGTGGTTGTTTCATGAATATTTCTAGCAAGTTAGTCAAAAACATTTTTAAGCAAAATATTATCAGTTTTTTCATCCTATTCTCTTTTGCTTTTATTACTCAAGCTCAAGAAAATCAACAAGCGTACATTTCTGATGATTTAACTATATACATGCATGCGGGTCCCGGTACAAATTATCGCATATTGGGCACTATTAATGCCGGTGCCGCAATACAAATAACGGGGAAATCAGAAAATAGTTACAATGAAATTATTGATGAAAAAAGCCGTATTACTTGGGTAGAAACGAAATATATCACCAATAGTCCAGGTTTACGTTTTGTTGTCGCTGAGCTAAATGGAAAAATAACCAACAATAGTGACTACACTAGTCAACTTGATGGTGAGGTTAATGAGTTAAAAAGCTCAATCGAAATACTTAGCCAAGATAAAAGAAAGCTATCTTCTCAATTAAAAAAAGTACAACTTCAACTTAAAGAAACTCAAAGCAAAGTAAAAAACCAAGATACAAAAATTTTAACGCAACGTTTTTATAATGGCGCGATTGTATTAGGTGTAGGTTTAATATTTGGGTTAATTTTACCGCGATTTTTTGCTCGTCGCCGAAGCAACATGGATAGCTGGAGCTAGACATTAGATTGATGTTAAGGATAAGTATAGAGATGCAATATTTTTTGCGCTAACTTTTGTTAATATTTCAGCATCTTCTAGTTTCACATCATCACTTAAAACTTGATTAATAGCCTGAGCTAATTGCTCAGGTTTTCTTCTTGGTACTAAATATTTAGCCAAATCACCTGTTAAAATTTCATTGGGTCCATGGGGGCAATTAGTACTAACTACTTTAGTATTAACCGCAATAGCTTCTAACAAAACGGTTGGTAAACCTTCATAGTCAGAACTTAAAATTAACGCTTGAGCCTGCTTTATCCAATTATACGGATTACTTTGAAAGCCCGGCAAAATGATCCTATCTTCAATGCCATATTTTTTTGCTAAAGTTAATGCTTTATCGGGTTTATTACATAACAATACTAAATTTACATTTGTGCTTACCTTAGCAAATGCTGCAAACAATACATCATGACGCTTTTGCTTCGCTAAACGTCCAACATGAATGATATAAGGTTCTTTTGGTATAGCTTCATTCTTAATTGAGGCTTTTTCTTTTATAGCTTCAATATCAAAAGGATTATAAATTGTTTGGATTTCACTCGGGACAATAACATTTCCAGCCTTAATTTCCTTTGCTATCCCCTTAGAAACAGATATTAATTTTTTTTTCGTTAAATTCTTTTTAGATTTTAACAAATACCAATATGCCAAAGGACCTAATTTTTTTTGTCTATTTAACTCCTCTGTCACACTATTGTGTACAACATAATAAACAGCAGGGACATTGCTTAGGGACAATAAATTATTACTGCGGTCTAAATTTGAAAGCACTAGATCACAAGGACCATTTTTTATCCTCTCATCACTAAACCAAGACTCTAAACGTTTAACACTCGATTTTATCAACCAAAATCTATCAACTTTAGACGCTTTATGGTTAAACAAACAAGCAACAGTTATATCGGCAGGAACATCATAATCACAACGATTACTTAATGACAAAATAGTTAACCGGTGTCCTTGTTTAACTAACTCAGTTGCCAAACTAATCATTACGCGCTCAGCACCGCCTCCAGATAAACTATCGATAACAATAATTATATTTTTCATTTTTACTCTATTGTTCTAATTAGTTCAGAAAAAGTTATACTTCATTGTTAAATATAACGTTGTTTATATCGGATATAATAGTCTCTAATGCATTTTTCTTAGGGATCCCTTGCATACCACTCAATATCCTCACACGCTCATCTCCATGCTTATCAACAAGTAATAAAGCCTGTTCATTGATGTTTTCACTAGTTAATTCTGCTTTTATAACTAAATTCTTAGTCAAACAAAATTTCAATCGTGTTCTTTGATCACTAGATAAAGCCACCGCTACCGATGGCTTATTTAAAGCAATACATTGCAATAAAGTATCACCCGCACTAACCACACAAGCATGGGCTGAGTTTATTAAAGAAATAAAATATTCATTTTCAATACTTCTCAAGCAGATAACATCCTCATATTGATGTTCAATATTTTTAGGGTAATTACTACCAAAAACGACGACACATTTTATTTTTGTTTGTCGATAAAATTCACATGCCGCTTGATAATAAATATCAGCAGCAAGCTTGTCTCCTACATAAGTTCCGCCAGAGCCTGAAGAAAATACAAAGAATGATTCTCCAAGCAAATTCAATTTGTTTAATATATATTCTTGATTATTACCCGATGGAGGAATAAAAACAGAGCCAATATTTTTAGGTAGTGATTTATTAAAAAATTTAACTTTACAGCGTTGTAAAAAACCCAGCGGCTTGATACAAAAATCTGGTTGTGCAACCCAATGTATATCTATATTAAAAAGCCGATTGAGTTTCAAACCTCGTTTACGTTTTTTATTTCGTTGTGATAAGAAAGCAACTTTAGCACCGACCTTTTTAGCTTCCTTAAACTGTTTTGCTCTTCCTGATGCATCAAAAATAACCAAATCAGGCTGCAACTGCCTAATAATACTATTGACTCTAGGAGTATCTTTCGTGGGTGAGTTTTTACAGGAGTGAACCTCATAAGGGCAATCATTAATATATTTTGAGTTTTCATTCAAAATAAAGTGTACATCTGTTTTTGGCCATTGCTGTAAAATAGATTTAGCAATGATCAGCGAACGAACATATTCACCAGAGCCAGATGTAGAGGAGACAGGAATAAATAAAACAAGACTAGGGTTAGTTTGAGCGTCTTTCATTAAATAAAAATAGTCTGTATTATTAAAACCTTAGTTTAACCGAGTTTAGAATAATCTACTAATATCAGAAGATTTTTAATTTTTTCTATTATCTAGGTGAGTTAGCTCAACATCACTGCTACAATTAGCGAAATTTTTTCTCCAGTTACAATAAATGCCCTCTACTTGGGCATGTTTTAGGGTTTTATCATGTTGTTAAAGTTAGGGCTGAGCCTTGCTTCCCTTTTTTATATTATCTCTAGCAAAGCGGCTCCTTGGGTTGAATTAGATGATCTTAGTCTTAGAAGTAATATTCAATTATTAGCTGATGCTGGTATTATTACTGCACCGGTAACCACCTACCCATTAATGTGGAATGCAATAAAAAACGATATACTCTCCGCTGATGAATATCAATTAACAGACTCACAATTACAAGCATTAAATCACGTTCGATATAGCTTTCGCTATGCAAAACAGCATAGCGAAACCACCAAAAAATCTATTTATCTTTCGAATAACAGCCAGCGTTTTACTAGTTATGGTAATAGCCACTTTGATCAAGGAAATATCTCCTTATCACATGAATTTTTAACAGAAAATTTGGCCGGAAAAATTCAAGCAAACTATCGCCTAGGTTTGAATGACAGCCCCAATTTACAACAAGGTAGTGATTTTAACTTAGATGGCAGTTACCTTGCCTATAAATGGGGAAATTGGATCCTTAGTGCTGGTGCTATAGAAAAATGGTGGGGACCAGGTATTGATACCAGTTTAATTATGTCAACAAATGCTAGACCATTACCTGCACTTACTTTAAGCAGAGATAGCTCAGCAGCATTTGAGACGCCTTGGTTAAGTTGGATAGGCCCTTGGACAGTTACCGCCCAAATGGCGCAACTTGAAAGTAAGCGCTATGTACCTGATACCTTGATGTGGAGCTCTAGAGCAACTTTTCGTCCTTTAAGAGGATTAGAAATAGGTGCAGCTTGGTCATTTC
This sequence comes from Colwellia sp., assembly GCA_029938115.1. Classification (GTDB taxonomy): domain Bacteria; phylum Pseudomonadota; class Gammaproteobacteria; order Enterobacterales; family Alteromonadaceae; genus Colwellia. Next base: position 23,537 of record JAPYOP010000010.1, read on the forward strand.
AATGGGCAGGAGAAGGTCAACCAGGCTCTTTTGCTGATTTTTTTGAAATCCTTTTTGGTGGCTTAGAATGCGCTAATGATGAACCAAATTGTGATCCTGAAATGAATAGCCATATTGGTAACCACCTTGCTGGTTATGATGTGCGATGGTCCGATACACTCTTTGATTTACCTTATGCTGTCTATTTACAAACCATAGGGGAAGACGGTGCACAAAGTAGTATAATCACAGATAAAGCTGATATGTATGGTGCAGAAGTTCGCTTTAAGGCTTTTGAACAACAAATTATGCTTAACTTAGAATACGCAAACACCCAAACTGCCTGTGCGGGTGCTGGCTCAACAGCACTTACTTGTTTTTATGAGCATGGCACCTATAAATCAGGTTATCGTTATTATCGACGCACTATAGGCTCCACCTATGATAATGATGCCCAAAGTATTGTAGCTACCGTATTAATACAAACGCTCTCGGGCAATAGCTGGCAATTAAAGTTTAAAAAACTGCAATTAAATACTGATAATATTGACCGCTTCCCTAATGATATAAACTTAGGGAATCCTGTCAGTAAAATTGCTGAGGATGCCTTACAGTTCGATGGTCAATATAAATTTATCGCATTTGATTCGCGATTTACCACGGGTTTAGTATTAACTCGCTCAAGTTTTCCAAACGAATCACAGCTTGATAGCGAGACTAACATTGACGCGTATATAAAATGGGAATATCGATTTTAATAGCTAAAGTTCCATTATTTAATCAATCTATGCTTTTAATTTTTTTATAAAAAATCATGATATACTTTTAAATTCCACTATCCGACGACAAAAAATAGCAAATGATTATAAAAAAAACCTACGCACCTCGTTGGTACAATGTTTATGCAATTCAATTTTTCCGCCTTGTTATGGAACGAATTTTACCACCATCATGGTTTAGAGAAACTCTTCCCCCTAAAGATCAGCGTAAAGCTGTCGATGGATTTTTCAATTTAGAAATTGTGAGTCATTGCTGGCAATATTCGAATATGCTCACCTATCAACTTAGTTCCTTTGTTAACAATCCCCCGACTAAGTTAGCTTTAACTGTGACCGTTTTTTATGCTCAAGAAGATACTAAAAGCCAAGCAGTATTAGATTTTTTCAGTCAAAAGAATGTTGATAATGTGACATGGAATTTTCAAGCTCTGTCTACAGGTAAACTATTTAGACGCGGTATTGGTCGTAATATGGCCGCACGTTCAAGCAAAGCAGACTGGCTCTGGTATACTGATTGCGACATAATTTTCCACGAAAACTGTTTAGACTCTTTAGCTGAGCAACTGCAAGGAAAACAAGAAATACTTTATTTTCCCAAGCAAGAAAGAACGACAGAAATGCTAACAGCAGACGATCCAATGCTGAGAAAAGACAGTGAACCACAAGTGGTTGATATTGAAGCAGGTGAATTTAGCCTGCATTCACGCGATAAAGCCAAAGGAGCTTTTCAAATAGTACACGGTGATATTGCACGTGCTATTGGATACTGTGAAAAGTTATCTATGTTTCAAACTGAAGATACCCGCTGGCGTAAAACTTACGAAGATACTGCATTTAAATGGCTAATTAATAGCGAAGGCATTCCGCTTGATATTGACGGTGTGTTTCAAATTCGCCACGTGCAAAAAGGCCGTTATGCAAAAGACTCTAAAGTATCAAAAGTGCGTAGTAAAATTAGGCGAATGCAAGAATAATGGAAAAAAAACAGTGATGAAAATATTAACCATTTTTGGCACTCGTCCAGAAGCAATAAAAATGGCGCCTTTAGTTCATGCGCTCGCCCATGATGACCGCTTTGAAGCTAAAGTATGCGTTACTGCTCAGCATCGGGAAATGTTAGATCAAGTTTTAGATTTATTTAATATTATTCCTGATTACGATCTAAATTTAATGAAGGCTGGGCAAACACTTAACGAAATAACCGCTCGGATATTATTAAAACTAAAACCAGTCTTAGTCGAATTCAAGCCTGATATTGTACTGGTACACGGTGATACCGCAACCACATTTGCTGCAAGTTTAGCGGCTTATTATGAACAAATATCAGTTGGACATATTGAAGCAGGTTTGCGCACCAATAATATCTACTCGCCGTGGCCTGAAGAAGGTAATCGAAAACTCACTGCGGCTTTAGTTAAGTATCATTTTGCGCCAACAATTACTTCAAAAAATAATTTACTCGCTGAAAATTACAATGAAGAAAGTATTACGATTACAGGTAACACCGTTATCGATGCTTTATTAATGGCGAAAGAAAAAATAAATAACGACAAAAAATTAGCACATAACTTAACGCAGCAGTTTTCCATGTTAGACCAAACTAAACCGCTTATTTTAGTGACTGGCCATCGCCGTGAAAGTTTTGGCCAAGGTTTTGAAAATATCTGTCAAGCTTTAGCCTTAACCGCCAAACGATATCCTCAAGCGCAAATACTCTACCCAATGCACTTAAACCCAAATGTAAGAGAGCCGGTTAATCGTTTACTAAAAGGCTTTAATAATATCTTACTTATAGAACCTCAAGAGTATCTCCCTTTTGTTTATTTAATGGATCGTGCTCATATTATTTTAACCGACTCTGGTGGTATACAAGAAGAAGCGCCATCGCTTGGTAAGCCGGTATTAGTCATGCGCGAAACAACAGAACGTCCAGAAGCAGTTACCGCTGGTACAGTAAAACTTGTTGGTACTCAAGTTGATAAGATAACAAAGAACATCAACGAGTTAATGGATAATAAAAAAGCATATCAAGCAATGAGTTTTGCTCATAATCCTTATGGTGATGGCAAAAGTTGTCAGAGAATTTTGGCTACACTCAGCAAACAAAATACTAACAACTCAGTGCCTTCGGTTACTAGCTGATACTAATACCTTTTATATTGAGAACTAAGCCCGTTATGTCTATGAAACAAAAAAAAACCTTGTCACAAAAAATAAAATGGTGGTTCAATACCCGTATTGTTGGTTTTTGGCGAGTAAAAGTGTCCGGCTATGTTAAAGAAAAAACAGCGGGAGCCCCAGATACCATTAGCTTCAATAAAAATGCTAGTCCTATGCAAGAGCCCAGCAAAGATGGCATTACGGTAATATTAACGGCTTATAAACGGGCTGAATATCTAGAGCAACAAATAACGGCTTTACGCGCCCAAACCATTCCGCCTAATGAGATTTGGGTGTGGTCTAACAAAAGTGATGTTGAACTACGTGATATATCAAAGCTAGCAGATCGTGTCGTAGCATCTAACAGTAACTTTCTTTTTTGGGGACGTTTTGCATTAGCAAACCTAGTACGCACTAAATATGTCGCCTTTTTTGATGATGATATTTTACCGCAGCCACGCTGGTTTGAAAACTGCTTACAAACTATAGAGTCGGGTCATGATGGGATTTTAGGTGGCTCTGGTGTTTTATTGCCAACTGACGGCGGTTACTCAAGTAAGCACAAAGCGGGTTGGAATGGCAACCATTTTGATGTACCTGTGCAAGTTGATTTAGTCGGCCATGCTTGGTTTATGGATAAAGCCTATGTAAATTACATGTGGCGAGAAGAACCAGTATCTTGGGATAACGGCGAAGACATTCATTTAAGTTATATGGCACTAAAATATGGTGGTATTAAAACGATAGTACCGCCACACCCTGAAAATGATCAATCATTATGGAGCTGTCGTCCAGATTTTGGCAAAATTGTCGGTCGGTTAAAAGTCGCGACCTATAAAACAAAAGACCATAAAAATACCCGTAGTGAAATTGTTGACAAACACACCAGTGACGGCTGGCAAGTTGTTAAAAATAAAGCTGACTTCTCTTTGCCCAAAGAAAAATTATTTACTGAAGAATTAACTCTATTCAACCAGAAACTTATCAACAATGAACAATTCGCTTTAGTTCGGTTTGGTGATGGTGAAATGATAGTTATAAATGGTGAGGCTATTGATTTATCGCAAAAATGCAATGGCGAACACAAATATAATCCTGATAATGAAAAAGATGAACATTACCGTCAAATATTAGAGCAATCATTGTTACACAAGAGTGAACGATATTTTGTTGGCTTACCTTGTCGCTGTTGTGTTGGGGATAGCCACTGCGACGAATTACGTTCACAGTCACAACAAAGCATAGCTCAGTTAACTTGGGCAAATATTTTTGTGAATGCTAATTACCCAATTTTTTTAGCCCAAACCATTGATATTCTCAAGTCAAAAAGTATCACTATAGTTTGCCATGAAAAAGCTGCTCTTAGCGGTTTACCTTTTAACATTAGCAATGATTTTAGAGTCGGTGCAAACGCCTGGGTTGATAGTTATGACAAATTACTTGAACAGCTAAGTACTCATATCAAAGAAAACGACGTCAAAAACCAAGTGTTTATTTTTTGTGCGGGTGTATTGAGTAATATGCTTATATTTCAGCTAAGTAAAACTTATCCTGATAATACTTATTTAGATGTTGGCTCTGTATTTGACGATATGATGGACCTAGGGAAAACTAGAAAATATTTAAAAGGTAGTAAAAAGCGCTTGAAACAGGTTTGTATTTGGTAAATAAAAAATAAAACCAGCGTCTCAAATTTAAACGCAGCTGTATTGTAAAAATGCACCTTAATATGGCTTAGGCATATAACTAAAGCATCTAGCGATTAAGTTTATTTTATTTGACAGAGTTAGAGTATATGCGCTATTAATAGGTTAATGAAATCTTTGAACACAATATATCAAAAACATGATTAAAATAATTAAGCAAAATAAACTCAACCTCCTCCTCGCACTCATCATGCGCGGCTAGGTTTTGTTGCTTATTTAATGACTACTACGATTCTTCTAGAATCCAATAAATAAAATATTCAAATAAAACCCGCGCTAACTAACGCGGGTTTTTTACATCTATGCGATGGTTAGCTTTAAACGAAATTAAAAACCAGATTAGGCATATAAAGGAAAAAACATGAGCACTTCAAATTCAGCATCACAAGGCTCATCATCAAAGGATAATGTCATTATTTTTGACACGACTTTACGAGATGGTGAACAAGCACTAAACGCTAGCTTATCAGTACACGAAAAACTACAAATTGCCCTATCGCTTGAGCGCTTAGGTGTAGATATTATGGAAGTTGGCTTTCCTGTGTCTTCTCCCGGTGATTTCGAATCTGTACAGCAAATCGCTCGCACCATCAAAAATGCTAGAGTTTGTGGTTTAGCCCGGGCGGTTGAAGGCGATATAGACGCTTGTGCCCAAGCATTGAAAGTAGCAGACCAATTTCGTATTCATACCTTTATTTCAACGTCTGATGTGCATGTTCAGCAGAAATTGCGTAAAGAATTTTCAGACGTACAAGCTATGGCTGTACACGCAGTAAAATATGCGCGTAAGTTTACCGACGATGTCGAGTTTTCTTGTGAAGATGCAGGTCGTACCCCCATTGATAATTTATGTCGCATGGTTGAAGCCGCTATTGATGCGGGTGCCACTACGGTAAATATTCCAGATACAGTTGGTTATACTTTACCATTTGAATTTCAAGGTATTATTACCGACTTATTTAATCGCGTACCAAATATTGATAAAGCGATTATTTCTGTACATTGTCATAACGATTTAGGTTTAGCCGTAGCTAACTCTATGGCGGCAGTACAAGCTGGCGCACGACAAATTGAATGTACCATTAACGGTATTGGTGAGCGAGCCGGTAACTGTTCATTAGAAGAAGTGGCGATGATCATGAAAACTCGCCAAGCATTACTTAACGTTAACACCAATATTAATCACCAAGAAATTGCCCGCACGTCTAAACTAGTAAGTACCTTGTGTAACATGCCAGTGCAATTAAACAAGGCAATTGTTGGCGGTAATGCGTTTAGCCATTCATCCGGTATTCATCAAGATGGCATGTTAAAAGCCAGTAATACCTATGAGATTATGACACCAGAAAGTGTCGGCATTGCAAAAACCAAGTTAAACCTAACTTCACGCAGCGGGCGCCATGTAATTAAACACCGCATGGAAAGTTTAGGTTATCAAGAAAGCGATTATGAAATTGAACAGCTTTATACAGATTTTTTAGCATTAGCTGACAAAAAAGGCCAGGTTTTCGATGACGATTTAGAAGCGTTGGTATTTAAGTTACAACAAAAAGATTTGAAAGACTATTACCGCTTAGAGAATATTAAAGTGCAATGTGGCGATGGTGATTTTGCTACCGCCAGTATCAAGTTAATATCAGGTGACGACTGTGAAGGTAAAATTCACGCAGCTACTGGTAACGGTCCTGTTGATGCCTTGTATCAAGCTATCAAACAAACTGCTGATATTGATTTTGCCGTAAGTGATTACAAAATATCAAACAAAGGCTCAGGTGAAGATGGTTTAGGTCAAGCTGATTTAGTAATAACTTGGCAAGGCAGAAACTTCCATGGTTATGGTTTAGAAACTGATGTTATTGAAGCATCAGGACAAGCACTTATTCATGCATTAAATAGTATTCGCCGCGCCATGACTATTGCCCAGTTAAAATCTGAAAAGTAAAACTGAAAAATAATAATTTATGTAGATCGGCCTTTAGGCCGTCAAAGTAACAAATTTAAAATTTAGAGAGAATGATAAATGTCTAACATAGCAATATTAGCCGGTGACGGTATTGGCCCAGAGGTCATGGTAGAAGCAAAAAAAGTGCTAACGGCCATCGCAAGTAAATTTGATATTGAAATAAACACTAAAGATTATGATATCGGCGGTGCTGCCATTGATAATCACGGCAATGCCCTACCCGATTCAACCATGCAAGGTTGCCAAGAAAGCGACGCCATTTTATTTGGCTCGGTTGGTGGCCCTAAGTGGGCAAACTTACCACCAACTGAGCAACCAGAGCGTTGTGCCTTATTAGGTTTACGTGGTCACTTTGATTTGTTTTGCAATATGCGCCCCGCCACTTTACAACCGGCATTATCATCACTTTCAACATTACGCAGCGATATTTCTAGCCAAGGTTTTGATGTGCTAGTTATTCGTGAATTAGCGGGTGATATTTATTTTTCTGAACCCAAAGGTCGTAGAGGTGAAGGTGAAGAAGAAACAGGTTTCGATTCAATGTTTTATTCACGTCGTGAAATCAAACGCATTGCTCACTTAGCCTTTCAAGCAGCACAAAAACGTAATAATAAAGTAACCTCTGTTGATAAAGCCAATGTATTAGCCACAAGTCAATTATGGCGTCAAGTAGTAAAAGAAGTGGCTGTTGATTACCCTGAAGTAGAATTAGAGCATTTATATGTTGATAACGCAGCAATGCAATTAGTGCGCGACCCTAACCAATTCGACGTTATGCTTTGCCCTAACTTATTCGGCGATATTCTTTCAGATATCTGCGCAATGATTACTGGTTCTATGGGCTTATTACCATCAGCAAGCTTGAACGAACAAGGTTTTGGTATGTACGAACCTGCTGGCGGCAGTGCTCCTGATATTGCAGGAATGGGCATAGCAAACCCTATTGCACAAATTTTATCTGCGGCATTAATGCTACGCTTTAGCTTAAATGAAAGCGCGGCAGCACAAGCGATTGAAGATGCGGTAGCAAGCACCTTAGACCGCGGTATATTAACCGCTGATCTTTTACCTGCTGGTGAGCGTTCAAATGCTAAAACCACGAGTGAAGTCGGTGATTATATTTGCCAACAGATTGAAGGAGTATAAACAATGTCTGCAACTCATACATCACTAACTATGTACGAAAAGTTATGGCAAAATCATTTAGTTGAAGACGTAAAGGATGAAACACCTTTACTTTTTGTTGACCGACATTTGATCCACGAAGTTACCTCACCACAAGCGTTTGCTAACTTGCGTTTTCATAACCGCCCAGTTCGCCATCCAAAGCGCACTATCGCGACAATGGATCATAATATCTCTACTCGCTCAATTAAAATTGATGCTGCTGGTGAAGGTGCCGCGAATCAACTTAGAGCGCTAGAAAAAAACTGTAAAGATTTTGGCATCGAATTATTCGGCATGGGTCACAAAAACCAAGGTATTGCTCACGTAATGGGGCCAGAGCTTGGTTTAACTCTGCCAGGTACTATTATTGTTTGTGGCGATTCACACACCGCCACTCACGGCGCATTTGGCGCGTTAGCTTTTGGTATTGGCACTTCTGAAGTTGAACATGTTTTTGCTACGCAAACTTTGCGTCAAAACAAAGCTAAAACCATGAAAATTGAAGTCAAAGGTCATGTTGGCAACGGTATTAGCGCAAAGGATATTATTCTTGCCATTATTGGTAAAACGGGCAGTGCAGGTGCTACCGGTTATGTAGTTGAATATTGTGGTGAAGCTATTGAAGCCTTGAGCATGGAAGAGCGCATGACGGTTTGTAACATGAGTATTGAGTTTGGCGCTAAAGCTGGCTTAGTTGCCCCTGATCAAACTACTTTTGATTATGTTGAAGGCAAAGAGTACGCCCCAAAAGGTGATGTATTTGAGCAAGCCGTTAGTGATTGGAAACAGTTAAAATCTGATGATGATGCTGTATTTGACAGTGTATTAACGCTTGAAGCAAAAGACATCAAAGCACAAGTAACTTGGGGCACGAATCCGGGGCAAGTAATCAGCATTGATGGCTGCGTACCGTCGCCTGATAGCTTTAATGATCCTATTGAAAAAGAGTCTTGTGTAAATGCCTTAGCCTATATGGACTTAACTGCTGGCACTAAAATTACCGATATTCACGTAAATAAAGTATTCATTGGCTCTTGTACTAACTCGCGTATTGAAGATCTTAGAGCAGCAGCAGGCGTCGTTGAAAATTACACCGCCAAAGGTCAAAGCGTACAAGCTTCTGTTGATGCCATTGTAGTTCCTGGTTCTTACCGCGTTAAAGCGCAAGCAGAAAACGAAGGTTTAGATAAAATATTTAGTGATGCTGGGTTTGAGTGGCGTTTACCGGGCTGTTCTATGTGTTTAGGCATGAATGACGATGTGCTTGAAGCAGGCGACCGCTGTGCTTCAACCAGTAACCGTAACTTTGAAGGTCGTCAAGGCCGTGGCAGTCGCACACACTTAGTCAGCCCAGAAATGGCAGCTGCAGCAGCGATTACCGGTCATTTTGTCGACCTTAACAGCTAATTAAAATCAATGAGTCGAGGCAAGTATCGACCTACAAAGTAATTCAATGTAGGTCGGCACGAGTGCAACAAGACCCGACACAGAATATAAAATTATAAAGAGAATTATCATGGAAAAATTTACCACACATACTGGCTTAGTTGTGCCATTAGATATCGCCAATGTCGATACCGATCAAATCATCCCGAAGCAATTTTTACAAAAAACTGAGCGTGTTGGTTTTGGTGTTCATTTATTTCACGATAGTCGTTATTTAGATCATAGCGGTAAAGAGCCAAACCCTGAGTTTATTTTAAATGTACCAGCATACCAAGGTGCTAGTATTTTATTAGCCCGCGAAAATTTTGGTTGTGGTTCCAGTCGAGAACATGCTCCTTGGGCTTTAGAAGAATACGGTTTCAAAGCAGTGATTGCGCCAAGCTTTGCTGATATTTTTTACGGTAATTGCATCAATATTGGTTTATTACCCATTAAATTAAGCGAAGACGAAATTGAGCAATTATTCGCTCAAGCGGATGGTGCAAAGCTTAACCTTACTGTTGATTTACCTAACAGCAACGTTAGCTTTACCAACGCTAAAGGTGAGCAAATTATATTTAATTTTAGCTTAAGTAAATTTCAAAAATACAGCTTAGAAAATGGCGTAGATAGTGTTGGTTGGACTTTAGGTAAGCTTGAAAAAATTGAAGCTTTTGAAGCAAAAATGCCAACTTGGCAATAAAAAGAAGTTGCGATACAAATAGTACCATTTTCTCGCGCTTCGACTGCTCGTATTTCGCGCTCAGATGAACCGTAATAGGCTCAGCGATGCTCAACACTTGTTGTGCCTCGTTTCACTCATGACAGCCTATTATTGACCAACTAGTCACTTCAATAAGTTAACATAACTTCTTGAAGTGATTATTTTATCGAAATAAACCTTCCTCACTAATTATGAAACCTCAAACAGCATACAATAGAATTACAAATATAAAATGATTAAGAGAAAAGTTAATGGAAAACTATAACATCTCATTGGCAAGTCCTACCGCTGAAGAATTCATTCAATTACGAGTAAAAATCGGTTGGGGTGAAACCGAACTAGCCATGGCAAAAAACTCGCTTAAACATTCTTTATTTCACGTCACTATTTATGCTCAGTCACAACTTGTTGCCATGGGTCGCCTAGTGGGTGATGGTGCTATGTACTTTTATATTCAAGATGTTATCGTCAACCCATCGCATCAAGGCCAAGGACTTGGCAAAGTAGTAATGGATCATATTGAAAAGTTTCTATCGAAAAATGCAAACAAAGGAGCAACTATTGGATTACTTGCCGCACAAGGTAAGGAAGGTTTTTATAAAACTTGGGGTTATCTTGAAAGAACCGGTACACCTTTAGGAAAAGGAATGTGCAAATTCATCTAAGCAAGTCCTTTGCTCAAACTAATGCATGCTCAGATTATAAACCATAGCAACACCGCTACAAATAGTGTAGCATGCCTTTTTGTTTTATAAAGAATGAATATGGCAATTCCCGTACCTGGCTCCCAAGTTAGAGGCTCTACAACAGGTAAGCCCATCATGGCACTGCTCGATTTACTCGGTAGAACATGGGCACTGGGAATAGTTTGGAACCTACAGCAAGGGCCCGCAACGTTTCGCCAGTTACAGCTGCGCTGTGAACAAATATCACCAACCTTATTAAATAGTCGCTTGAAAGAGCTTAAAATATTGCAGTTGGTTGATATGCAAGATTCTGGTTATCAGTTAACTCAACAAGGCATGGAGTTAATCACCATCATATTGCCGTTAGGTGATTGGTCACAAAACTGGGCAAAACATATATTGAAGGAAGAAAACTGATGACATTCGCTTATAGTCAAATGCCACTTGATAGATGCAGTAATAATCGTAGAAACATGACTTGGCTAAAGCGTGAGTTTAATAAACAAGATACCTTATTTTGCTTAATAAATGATGGTCAGTGCTTTTTTAAGCTTGATGAAATAACACCGCTTTGGTTGAGCAAAGTGCAGCTACAAACATTGAATGTCGATCAGTGCATTTTTCTAGGTAAAAGCGAGCATGGCGCTATTTTTGCTATAGATCAGAATAAATTAAGGTTTTCTAACCAAGAAGAATTATTAACACAAGGGCAATGGTTATCGTTAAGGCAAAATACGGCTTTGCTTAATGCATTTGATGCCGGAGTTTTGGCTTTAGCTAAGGGACTGGTTCATTGGCATAAAAGTCATCAGTTTTGTGGTCAATGTGGCAATTTAAATCGTTCAACTGAAGCAGGACATGCTAGAAAGTGCACAGAGTGTCGAAATATGACCTTTCCGCGCACTGACCCTGCGGTAATCATGTTAGTTGAAAAAATGTTTAGCGATGGTGTGCCTCGTTGCCTACTTGGCAGACAAGCAAACTGGCCTGATGGCGTCTATTCAACCTTAGCGGGTTTTGTTGACCCCGGCGAAACACTTGAAGCGGCAGTTATGAGAGAAGTCGCTGAAGAAACAGCGATAACAGCAGAAAAACCCACATATATTGCTTCCCAGCCTTGGCCATTTCCCGCCTCTATTATGCTGGGTTTTATTGCCCAAGCAAGCTCAGAAAAAATTGATACCAGACAAGATAGTCTCGAAAATGCCCAATGGTTCTCACGAGAGCAACTTACTAACTTTGCCGTTAATCATACGGTGATTAACACTGAGGCTGAACAAAGCAAACTCGCTGAAAATGGCACTCAAATCTCATCGCAAAATTCACCTCAATATAAAATGAGTAGCAGTGACTCTATTTCTTCTTATTTAATTACTGCTTGGCTAAATAAAGCGATAGGAAAATATTAACGATAAGCTATTTAATTCTGATCATATACATGGTCCATAATCGACTCGAAAGAATCAGGATGAATATTACCAATAATATTAACAAAGACAGCTTCATCATCAGAAAGCGATAACACCACTAAACCGTCGATAACATCACCGTTCGATTTAATAAACATAATAGAGTAGTCAGTTGATTCATCATCATTCACTCGAATAATATTTTGCCAACCACCTGCGCGTAAATTTGCTTCTGTATCAGAAAATTTATCTTTAAAGATTTCACTATTCTCCTCAAATTTATAAACACTAATACGAACGCCATCAACATCACTTAACAAGGCATCGATTGTAGGGTCTTCATCGGTATCAATAATCCAGCGCGCAGTGCCTATTGATAAAGGACCTAATGATAAGTTTACCTTGCTGTCAGCTTGCCACCAATAGGGAGATTCTATCTCCGCATAACCGGCATGATTATGGAGCCCTCCGGCAGTAATACCGCATCCAGTTAGGAGGAAACTTGCGGATATAACGAATAATAACAGTGTTTTTTTTAATAAAGCATTGATTAATTTCATGAATCGCTCCTTACTTTAGACCAACATCAATGTTTAAAGATTCAGTTACTTTATTAATTTGAGCAGGATCAATTTCACCAACAATATTTATAAACACAGCTTCTCGACCTTTTCTTCCATCTTTGCTATTAATTACCATAACAACTAAGCCGTCCATAACATCATCAGTGATTTTTGTGAATATTCGAACTTTTTCTTCGTCTTCATTCACTGACACAATAGGTAGCCAGTTTTTAGCTTTAATATCTTTACTAACATTAGCAATTAAGTCTAATGCTGGTTGGTCATTGTCTGTCATATTATAAATTTGCACTCTCACGGCTTTTAGCTTGCTAATTAATTGAGACGCTTCCGGATCAGACATATTGATTTTGCTAATAAAACCTAACATAGTTTTATTTAAATTCACCATTACTTTCGGCTCACCGTAAACTAAGTCAAGCTTTGCAAAATCCACATAACCACGCTCTTGAGTAATATCAATAGCAAAAGCTGTATCACTCATAAATAATGATGAACTGAAGAAAATAAGCGCTAATAATAAATTTTTCATGATGTTTCCTTAAAATGGTTAAGTGGTTTCAACAAACTTCTATTAAGTGGTTGCTGAATATTTTCATTAAATATTTGTTCAATTTGATGTGCAGATTTATTCTTAGCCAACGAAATATATTGCAGCGCAATGACTAGTTCGTGCTGAGCTTGTTTTACTTCCGCCAATGTTGGCTGCTCGTTTACTGGAACGCTGGATATATAACTATTGAACAAAACAACAGCCGTCATTGTTGCCGCTATGGCAGTGATTTTTTGCCAAGTAGGCTTTAGTTTCATAAAAAACACATTGCTAGGCGCTTTTTTCTTACTTATGAATTGAAGTTTATCCGTTAAGTTTTTAGGTATTGGTTGCAAGCCAATTTCTATCATATTTTCTTCAATATGTAATGCTAGTTCTATATCAGCTATATCGCTTTCACTACTCAGTTCACCATTGACTGACAAAACACGAGCTAACACTTGGTTGTCTAGTGATACATCACTATTATCTAAAAAATCATTTAATGGCTTCTGCCATGATTTGTCATCATTCATGAATATACTCCTTCAATAAGCTTCTCAATTCGCGTCGTGCTCGATGCAAATATACTTTGACTTGGCTGGTGGTTAAGTTAAGTGATTTGGCGGCAGTATTTTGGTTATGTTGTTGAACGTCACAGAGCATTATCAACGAGCTATAAGGTTCTTTTAAACAAGAAATAGCATTACTTAGCCAACTGCTAAGTTGTTGATGCTGTAAATTGCCTGCCGGCTCTTGATGGTTTTGTGTTATTTGATGTATCTCTTCAACCGGACTGAATTCCTTGCGTTTACGCAATTTATCAATGCACGCGTTGCGGGTTACTGCTGAAAGCCAAGCAGACATTCTTTCAGCATCAACTTGATCAAAGCTATTCCATAAGCGAGTAAAAACATCTTGAGTAATATCTTCCGCTTCATGCTTGTCACGTAAAATATATAAGGCTAACGAATAAATCCGTTGCTGATGCTCTTCAAGTATTTTATTAAATTTATTTTCTTTCATAATTATAACTACGCATTACTTTGTGAAAGGTTACAAATTAATTTAATTTTTTCTAATATTATTTCTAAGCCGAGATATTTAAGTCACATGATTCAAATGGTCTAATCTAACAATCACCAATTGGTTAACGCTGGTAAACTGAATATTTCACCACGATAAGTCAATACAACTTGTTGCGGCAAAATTTGATCAATAATCACGCCATTTGCTATGCTATCACCTTCATAACGATCTCGGCCATTTACGTTAACCCAACCTTCGCCACCTGAGGCATAAATATGTTGTTCAAAGCGTAAGCTTGGTACTCCTTCTTGTACCCAAGCAGGCATTTGAGTTAATGACTTTATTTGACCATCAACAGATTGATTGAGATCAGACGCTTCAAAATTATTGGAGGAATCTTTTGTGTCATCAATAGCCGCTTGAAAACGTGCCAGTAAATCATCAGAAACACCATCAACCGCTTCTATTTGGTAATCATTTTTCTTAACTGTTAATGGCTCTGGTTTTGGTGCTTCATTAACTTGCTCGTTTTCCTTTTTGACTGCTATTTTAAGCTGCTCAGGTATTTTTTTAGAAGGTTTTTCTTGTGCCTCACTACTAATAACTAACTGCTGTTCAGGTTCCTTTTTAACTTGTTTTGCTGGTGACTCTTTTGGTAACTCCTTTGCTAGCTCTTGCTCAATGATAGGCTGTGATACTTGCAGTGATTCTTCTTTTACCTGCAGTTCTACCTCTTTTGGCAACTCGTTACTCGCAACGTCTATATGCTGCCCTTGTCCTAACCAAAATCCAGAAAAAAGCATCAGTGCTAGAACGCTTGCCGCTATTGCTAGTTTGGCATTTTTTTGTTGCCACCAAGCGCTCTGTTCAAAGTCATCACCTAAAGCATGACTTGCGGCTTTATATACAATTTTCTTATCAATAACAGCATTATTACTATTGTAGGCTTCCATTAAGGCACTATGGCAAATCAAATTAATAAGTCTTGGAATACCTTGAGATAATTTATGAATGGTCACTAAAGCGCTTTTATTAAAAAGTGCTCGGTGGCAATCAGCTACTGATAATCGGTGCTTTATATACGCAACTAATTCTTGCTGATTTAAAGGCAATAAATGATATCGAGCGGTAATACGTTGTGCTAATTGTCGTAAATCTCGACGTTTCAATAATTGTTGTAATTCAGGTTGACCAATTAAAATGACTTGCAATAACTTTTTAGTATTAGTTTCTAAATTAGTGAGTAAACGAAGTTGCTCTAAAACTTCAGCTTCTAGATGTTGAGCTTCATCTATGATCAATAATGTATCGATGTTATTTGCGTGATTTCTTAATAGTTTTTCAGAGATTTTATCTGTTAACGTTTTTAGTGTCGCTCCGGTTTTACGGTAACGAATTTTTAATTGATCACAAATAGTCGCCAGTAATTCTTGACTTGATAAGGTTGGATTTAAAATAAAAGCCAACTGCGTGCTTTCAGGTAAGTCTGCCATCAAGCATCGGCTTACTGTAGTTTTGCCCGTTCCAACTTCACCAGTAAGTAGCACAAAACCGCCTGAGCCGTCTAAACCATAGTTCAAATGCGTCAACGCCTCGCGATGCCTATCACTCATAAATAAGTATTTAGGATTAGGTGCGATGGAAAAAGGTGGTTCACTTAACGAAAAGAAATTTGTGTACATAAAAATGTTGCTGCAACTTAAAGACAATAATACGCTGATAAAATTAACCTGTTGGCGGAACTATGTCCACGAATATTGTGGTAAACTTTGCGTAATTATCTATTCATCTGAGTTGCTCTTTGACTACTAACACCACAACTAGCACAATTATATCAGAGCTTGATGTTTATCTTGTTGGTGGTGCAGTGCGAGATCAGCTACTAAATAGAGCCGTTAAAGATCATGACTATTTAGTGATTGGCGCAAGCGTTGATCAAATGCTGTCACTTGGTTTTAATCAAGTAGGTAAAGACTTCCCTGTTTTTTTACACCCTAAAACCAAACAAGAATATGCCCTAGCTCGCACTGAGCGTAAACAAGGTCAAGGTTATACTGGCTTTGCTTGTTATGCAGAGCCTGATGTTACTATTGAGCAAGACTTATTACGCCGCGATTTAACCGTAAATGCCATGGCAAAAAGCCTTGATGGGATAATTATTGATCCCTACGGTGGTCAACAAGATCTTAAAAATAGGCTACTTCGCCATGTCAGCGATGCGTTTGTTGAAGACCCTCTTCGAGTATTACGTGTGGCACGTTTTGCCGCTCGCTATCACAGCTATGGTTTTACTATTGCTTCTGAAACACTTGAACTGATGACCAAAATCAGTGAAAGCGGCGAGTTATTAACATTAAGTGCTGAGCGAGTTTGGCAAGAAATGCAACGTGCTCTTTCTGAAGAGCTACGCTGTGAAGATGTTAATTCGATAGGAAAAGTTGAGCAGGCTAACCCTGAAATATTTTTCCAAGTATTACATCAGTGCCAAGCACTTAAAGCAATTTGGCCTGAATTAGACGCCTTATGGGGTGTGCCTAACCCAGCTCAATGGCATCCTGAAATTTGTAGCGGTGACCACAGTATGATGGTATTGCAACAAGCCGTTTTACTGACAAATAATAATGAAAATAAAACTGCGATTCGTTTTGCTGCTCTATGTCATGATCTCGGCAAAGGATTAACAGCTAGTGAGCATTGGCCGAGCCATCGTGGCCATGAAAAGGCCGGACTTCCTTTAGTAGAAAAAATTTCTAAACAACTGAAAGTACCTACTTATTGCAAACAATTAGCCTTAAAAGTATGCGAACACCACTTGCATTGCCATAAAGCTTTTCAATTAAAACCTAGCACTTTATTAAGAATTTTTAATCAATTAGATGTTTGGCGTAAACCGAAAGAGTTTGATGATTTTCTTATTGCTTGTAAAAGTGATTTTCTTGGCCGGCTTGGCTTTGAAAATCGTCCATACCCACAAGAACAATATTTAAAAGATGCCATGTTAGCGGCGAGTAATGTTAATGCTAAGATTTTTGTTGAACAAGGGCTACAAGGAGTTGCCATAAAAGAAGCCATGGCAAAAGAGCGCTTAAATGCTATAGCAAAAATTAAAAAACAATATCAAATAGATTAATCATTCCTTTTTCAAAAAACCTACTTATACAATTCGTAACTGAGCGGTTACAAAGTTAAACAATTCCCTTTTTATCGTCAGCTAAAATAACAGCATAATTTAACGGTACAGAGTGATTAACATGACTATTCAAAACATTTCGTCTACAAATTCAAATAATATGAGTAATACTTTTAATGTAATACAACAAAATACATTAGCTGCTTTATCTAACACTAACAGTACTAAAAAAGAAAATGAATTTTTAACACCTGAACAGAAAAATATTTTAGTCGATGATTTCAATGCCAAAATTTCGGAGCAAGCTGACAATATAAAATCTAACTTTCAAACTGCTAAAGATATTGATTTAACACGTGCTTATTTTGAGCAACAACAAAAGCTAGTTGACATTTACATGCAATCTGGCTCAAAAAGTAACTCAAGTGATAATTCCAATACTAGCGCAACTAAAGTATTAACCGAGGCTTATGCTTCTCTTTATCAGTTACATCAAACAGTTAAAGGTGGCTCTCAACAATTGCCAAGCGTTACTGATAAAACGTTGCCGTCTTCAAGTAGACCTGAAACTCAGTCAGTGATTCAACCAGAGATAAAAACACAGACTTCAGCACAGAAACAAACAGACACTTACAACAGCTTTATGATGCCAACTACTAATTCATACTTACGCTTGAATGCATAAAAGTTAAATTACGAATAGTTTTCACTCTTTTAATAAAGGCTTTAGCATAGCCTCTAAACCATTTAATTTAACTTCATACATTAGGGCTAATTGTTGTCCTAATTTTCCTTCTGGAAAACCCTTACCATGAAACCATACTAAGTAAGGCTCTGGCAGTTGTAGTAATTTTCTTCCTGCGTACTTTCCAAAAGGCAT
>JAPYOP010000010.1:41786-104202 GCA_029938115.1 Colwellia sp.
AGTAAGGCTCTGGCAGTTGTAGTAATTTTCTTCCTGCGTACTTTCCAAAAGGCATTGTTTGATTGATTGCCTCAATTAGCGCTTGCTGGTTTGCTATCACTTTTTATCCTTTTTATTTTTTATAATCTAGCCACTTAAAACAATAGTTAAAACTGGGATTTTTTTTGCAGTTTACGCTGTAAAGTTCGTCTATGCATAGACAATTGTCTAGCCGTGGCTGAAATATTACCATCATTAGCTTTTAAGACTTGCTGAATATGCTGCCACTGCACTTGCTCTGCTGAAAGTGTCTCGCCATCTATTTCAGTATTTGTTTCAACTTCTGACGCCTTACTTTCATTAAGTGCCGCTAATAATGTTTGGGTATCGAGCGGCTTAGACAGGTAATCATCTGCTCCTAGTTTAATCGCATTAACCGCGGTCGAGATACTAGCAAAACCAGTTAATAAAATAATACGGCTTTGAGGGCGAGATTGCCTTATTGGCGTTATGATACTTAAGGTTGTTTCTTGCGCCAGTTTCATATCCAAAAGAATATACTCTGGTTTGTGACTATGACAGGCCAATAGTGCTGCAGAGTTGGTTTCAACATGCATACAATCAAAACCATGTTTTGTTAACCGACGCATTAAGGTATTAGCAAAAATACTATCATCTTCAACAATTAATAATTTCTTCATTACTTCAAAGTCCTGCTATACGGGTAAGCTCAAAGTAACCATTGCGCCCCCTTGGTTATGGTTAGTTAATGCTAGCTTACCTCCAAGGCGTTCTAAACTGGCATGACTTAAAAACACCGCCATTCCCAATCCTTGCTCACTGGAAACTGGTTTTACACCAAGCTGCTTAAGTTTCTCTAAGGTAAAACCTAAGCCATAGTCTCTAATAATAAATTGCCAATTATCATCATTTATACAACTTGTTAACGTGATCTTATTAGAGTGATTTGCTTTGCTTGCTCGCACGGCATTATTAATTAAATTGATAATCGCGGGCAATAGTGCCGCGTCAGCCATCACAGTACTTTCTTTATGCTGTAACTCTGATAACTCAACATCAATTCCTGGATGATTAACCCGTAAATTCTCTAATACTTGTGCAAGTAAATCATCAATATTGATAGCGGTAATGGTTTGTTCCTTAATATCAAAAACCATAGTCCTAAAAGCATTAAGGCTATCGGTACATCGTGCTAATTGATTTTGCATACTTTCAATAACTTCATTGTTGGGAAAATCTTCACTAAGCTCATCGGCAAGTAACTGCACTGTAGCAATAGGTGTCGCCAGTTGATGAGTAACCTGCGCTGATGCCACCCCTAACGAAGTCACTTGCTCTTGTCTTAATAGATTTTCCCGATAAGCTGCGATAGCCAATTCCCTTTGATTAATACTGCGCGCCATCTTGCCGACAACAATTGCGACCACCAATGCAGAAAACAAAAAGTTAATGCCCATGCCAATAAAGTGCCCTTGCATGTTACCGTGCATTACACTCATCGGTAAAAACCACAATAAAATACTGTAGGAAGCAATCGCTAACAAGGCAACTAGCCCCAATAACGCAGGAGTTAAAGTCACCGCAGCAATAGCAATAGGAATTAACAGCAGTGAAACAAAAGCATTGGTTGCCCCACCACTAAAAAATAACAGCAAAGACAAGAATAATATATCAGCACAAATTTGGGTTAATAACGCTGACTGACTTATGGTTGGCTTATTCCGGTAGAACATAAAACTAGCAAAAGTAAAAACTAGCTCTAGAGCAATAACGCTAAATAAAGGTGTCCAAGGTAATTGATAGGCTAAGCCTAAATTAACGAAAAAAATAAGCAACAGTTGAATAATAATGGCTGCTGTACGTAAAGTTAAAACCATTGGAATTGGATTTTTTACTTTAATATTTTCAGAGGAATTACTTATTTTAAAAAATGGATGCATAAATTTTTAATAAAAATCAATATAACCTATATCATACCGATTATTTTTATCTTATTCTTAACTTATACCAATCCGTATAAGAAAGTGATCACTTAGCGAGAATTTATACGGAATGGTATAAAAATCATGTTGAAACCATAACATGAAAATTATCTTTTTTGATCTACTGACATAAACAAAACAGCAATGACATTTTTACAACTCTTAGAGCAAAAACATTTTGGTAAACTGAACATAAATTGGATAGTAGAATACGCAAAATCCAGTGCTGATTTTTGTATTCAATGGCTTATACATTCTATTAGAAGCAATGCTAATCAGTACGAACTTGCCTTGGCATTATCTTTTGCAGATAAATGGCAGTTAAATACGTTAACTCAATTAGAAACTTACTTAGCTGAAATGGTAAGCGATGAATTAAACCAAAATCCCTCATATGATGAAATATTTAAGCAAGTAACAGCCATTAACAGTAACTTTTCATCTGCTCGGGTAGAATTAATTTTAGAGCAATTAGACTTTCTTTTTAAACCAAAGACTGAGGTTAATGACGAAAGCGTTAACATAAAAATTAATCACGTTAATGTTCCGCAAGCATTACTGAATGCTTTAATAGTACAAGCAAAGCCCCATTTAAAAGATGTGACTCTGTTTGGTGATGACGGGCCCGGAAGCAAAGATAAAGGCATTAGAAATAATCGCCACTTTCCAACGCCATTACCCAATGGCATTATAGAATTAGCATTATTAGAGCGGTTAATGGCGACATCACTTAATGCCTCTATTCACCATGCTGAGCCTGCAGTAATATTGTGTTATCAAAAAAATCAATATTATCATTGGCACTATGATGCCATTTACCCACACAACCAAAATATTCAACAACAAATTGATCAGTTTGGTCAAAGAGCAAAGACAGCAATATTTTATATTAATGATGATTTTACTGGTGGCGAAACAGAATTTAAAAAACCTTTCACCTCGGTAAAGCCCAAGCAAGGAAACATTATCAGCTTTAATAATTGTGATAGTAGCGGTAAGAGGTTAACTGAAAGTATACATCGAGGGGTAGAATTACAATCAGGAGAAAAATGGATTATTACTTTGTGGTTTAGAAGCAAGCCTTTTTGGCTTAGAAACTCTTTTTTATAGCCCTATTAGGCTACACAAAAAATGGAAAACATATGAATAATGATAAAAGTCTCGCTACCCTAGCAGGCGGCTGTTTTTGGTGCATAGAAGGTGCATTCTCTCAAGTGAAAGGCATATATTCGGCGACATCAGGTTACATGGGTGGCAACACCGAGAACCCAACCTATGATGACATTTGTACAGGTGAAAGCGGCCATGCCGAAGTAGTACAATTGGCATTTGATAAAGCCATCATTAGCTACCAAGAAATACTTGAAATTTTTTTCACCCTACACGATCCAACACAACTGAATCGTCAAGGTAATGATGTTGGCACACAATATCGTTCTGCTATTTTTTATCACGATGAATTACAACAGGGTATTGCGGTAGAAATAATCAAAGAAATGACTGAAGGCAACATGTTTGAGCACGATATTGTGACGCAAGTATGCGCTGTTGAAACCTTTTATTCAGGGGAAGAATACCATCAAGATTATATTACCAATAATCCTGAAAATCCGTATTGTCAGGCGATAGTATCACCAAAACTAGCAAAATTTAGGCAAACCTTTGTCAATAAATTGAAATAACTTCTTTTTAAATTCTATATAAAATGACAGGTTAGAAAGTAAGCCTATAGATTTTTAACCATATAATACTTACAGCCTGTTTTAGGATAGCCCTCCTGTACCCATTGCGTTTGATAACCTCTCGCTTGATAGAAGGGCATTGCTTGAAAGTTTAACGTATCAAGTAAACACTTGTTACAACCTCTTTCTTTCGCGGCCCCTTCTATTTTTGTGAGCAGTAGCTCACCTATTTTATTGCCTCGATGTTGTTCGTCTACCCACAAAGTATTGAGCATAAACCAATCACCAAAAGTTCTACCCGCAGCACCCGCAATAATACTACCTTGCTCGTCAGTCATTTTAATAGCTAAAGGTTTTCTTTCATTCACTTCCCAACGTTGCCAATTATACTCAGCAATTTTTTCATCTAAAAAAGTAATTAGTCCCTGCTCAGGGTCGTCTATTAATTCAATCTTCACTTAACATTACTCATAATCTACGCTGGTATTATTGAAAACGCATCGATAAGTCTACGGCTTGCACATGCTTGGTTAACGCACCACTTGAGATAAAGTCGACACCGGCTTTAGTGTATTCTTGCAATATTTCTATGGTCATATTGCCAGATACTTCCAATTTAGCCTTACCACGTGTTGCCGTTACCGCTTGTTCAATCATAGTTGGCGTGAAGTTATCTAACATAATAATATCGGCCCCTGCATTAAGCGCTTGTTGCAGTTCGTCCATCGATTCTACTTCTACTTCAACCGTTTTATCACTGTGGTTTTGCTTTGCAGTAGCAACCGCTTGAGCGATACCACCACAGGCGGCAATATGATTTTCTTTAATTAAAAAGGCATCAAACAACCCAATTCTGTGATTTACACCCCCACCACAAAGCACAGCATATTTTTGCGCACTACGTAATCCTGGTAAGGTTTTACGGGTGTCTAATAACTTGGTGTTTGAACCTGCCAATTCTTTAACGTAGTGACTAGTTAATGTTGCCGTACCTGATAACGTTTGTAAAAAGTTAAGCGCTGTTCGCTCTCCTGTTAACAAAGTTCGTGCATTACCATCTAATTCAAACAACGTGGTATTGGCTTTCACCATTTCACCATCATTGACGAACCAAGTTATTTTTGTTTTCTGATTATCACCTAGAGCACCGTCTAGAGAAGCGTCTAATTGAACAAACACTTCATTTACCCATGCAACACCACAAACAATGCAATCTTCACGCGTAATAACAGTAGCAACCGCTTGCTCATTTTGCGGAATTAACATCGCGGTAATATCTTGCGTTGTACTAGGCGTTTGCCCATCAACAATGCCTAAATCTTCTTTAAGCGCCCAATTAACGGTGGCCGTGATATCATTTTGTAATTTTTCTATCTCTAAAGAAGTAGCAGAAGAAATTGTAGAGGTAAGCATTTGTTATTCCTGTTAAGGGTATTCTCGTAAGGTAAGTTGTTTGCCTTTTTGGCTAAACTCGACTTTTTTTAAAGCGCTCATTCCCAACAAAATTTGATCACTTTTCATTGCTGGATTTATATGCGCGGCAACATTATATAGGAAAATATTGCCAATGCTAAGCTGATCTATTTTTGTTCGGTAAACTGTCACCGTACCATTGGCTGTTTGCACAGGATAACTGCCATAGCTTTCCAGTTGTAATTGATCAGCAATATGAGCTGGAATAGATACTTGTGTAGCACCCGTATCAAGTAAAAATGTGACTGATGACTCATTAATTGTACCTTGAGTTACATAGTGTCCTTGCCTATTTTGCTTTAAAATAACTTCTGCCTGACCTGAGCTATTAAGGCTAACTTGCGGTTGACTATTTGGGTTATATTGATCATCAAGCACACCTTGAAAAAATAGCATTAATAAAGCTATTGCTATAATCCATGCAAGCCAGACAAATATTTTGCCGATTTTGTTTGTAGAGTCATCGTCAGTCATAATAGAATGATTCTTAAATAAGTCATTAATATAAAAGTTATTGTATGCCGTTAAGCAAACATAAAAAAGCCGAAAAAGGTAATAATTTGCAAGCAAATTTATTCATTGAACATGGCTGGCTATCGTTTGTTAATCAGAAAAAATCAACTTTTTTCACTGCTCGCTGTAAAAGTGACCAAATTACTCTACTCGTTGTTCACAATATTTCTCTTCCTGCAGGCAAGTTTGGCGGCAATCATATAACCAAGCTTTTTTTAGGTAAAATAGATGCCAATGCTCACCCTAGTTTTGCCGATATTGCTCAAATACAGGTCTCTGCCCATTGCTTAATTAGGCGTGATGGCAGTATCATTCAATATGTCTCTTTTGATGATAAAGCATGGCATGCTGGGATATCTTGTTTTAATGGTATTGATAAGTGTAATGATTTCTCAATCGGTATAGAGCTTGAAGGCACAGATGATATTCCTTATGAAGAAGCTCAATACCAACAGTTAGCAAAGTTAACGGCTAGTTTGCAAAAAAACTACCCCTTAATTAGCAATAAGAATATCGTAGGTCATTGTGACATTGCTCCGGGGAGAAAAACTGATCCTGGGCAGGTGTTTGACTGGCAATATTTTCATCAAATCTTGAAAACAATAAAAAACAATAAAGGTTACAAATGAGTTTACTAAGTTTACTAATCGCTCTAGCTGCGGAAAAATCATTATCTGCTTCCATTTGGCGTTTTGATTATTACTACCAGCAATATGTGAATTTTTTTCAAAAAAATTCAACCTTAGCGCAACTAAAGGGTAGCAACCTAAGCTATACCCTTTTTCTACTTTTACCCGTTGCTGTCGTTTATGGCATTTTAACCTTGGTAGATGATGGACTGTTTCACTTAGTCATTTCGACATTAATACTTATTGTAAGTTTTGGCTGTTTCACTACAAGAGATAGCTATAAGCAATATTTACATGCCGCTTTTAGAGGCGAAATGACTACCTCTGAATTACATCATCAACAACTTCTACAAGACAAAAACTTACCTACAATGGGCTTTGGGCAAGCATTAATTTGGCTAAATTACCGTTACTACATTGCTATCATGCTATTTTTTGTGGTTTTTGGTGCTGCTGGCGTGGTGTTTTATCGACTCCTAACAACAGTAATTGAGCAGCAAAATGGTTGCTCTTTAGACGCCTATGAAGCAGAAGAAGTAATCGATAATCAAGCAGAAGCTGTAGATCCTAGTCATTCTGAATCTATAACAGAAGAGGTTAATGATCAGCATATAGAACCGAGTGTTTCATCTGGTTGTAAAAATTATAATGATATTCTGTTCTACCTTGACTGGTTACCTGTTCGTATAACCTCACTGGGCTATATGTTTGTTGGTCATTTTTCAAAAGCGCTACCTATGTGGTTAGAAAGTTTATTTGATGGTAAAAAACCAACCCATGAAATACTAATCGATGTAGCCCAAAAATCTGAAGATATTATGGTTGACGAAGATGATTGTACTGCTGAGCCATGTTTGCTAGTACGTTTAGCTAAGCGAAATGCTCTGTTAGTATTAGCGACTATTTCTGTATTAACCCTAGTGGGAATTATTGGTTAAAGCTTCTAGCTTCTAGCTTCTAGCTTCTAGCTTCTAGACAATAGGCTTCCCTTTAAGCAGCCAACATGAATAATGAATTGATTTATGTTGGCAAACAGTGCAAAACACACTGCCCTGCTTGTAACTTTTAACTCTATACTTGCCACAAATAACTCTATTCAATATTGGTAAGACCATTAACTTCAAACACTCAAATTAAACAACTGTTTCAAGTTTTAACTCTAATATAAATTAACCTTTTATTAGTGAATCCCCTTGCATTACTAACAACCTTCAACTAAATTACATTGCAAATGGTGTGTTTATTTGCTATTTTATTGTCTGAAATATGATTGGTAATACCAATTTACCATAAATAAAAATAATGAATTAGGGTTTAATCGTTAATGCCACAGCCATTGAAACAACAGCTAAAACCTCAAAAGTTATCTGATATTATTTTAGCGCAATTAGAAAATATGATAATCGAAGGCAGTTTACAGCCCGGTGAAAAGTTATTACCTGAGCGTGAACTAGCCAAGCAATTTGAAGTTTCAAGACCTTCACTGCGTGAAGCAATACAAAAACTAGAAGCAAAGGGGCTAGTTACCCGAAAACAAGGCGGCGGCACTTTTGTAAGTAAAGCCATAATGAAGTCTTTTTCAGATCCATTATTTGACTTGATGGCTAATAGCAGTGAGTCGCAATTTGATTTATTAGAGTTTCGTCACGGCATGGAAGGTATGGCTTCTTATTATGCTGCAATGCGCGGTACTAATGCAGACTTTGATCATATTCAAGCCAAACATAACCTTATAGGTAATAGCCAATTAGAAAATGATTTTCGCTTAGAAGCACAAGCCGTTTATGAGTTTTATTTGGCTATATGCGCGGCTTCACATAATGCGATGATATTACACACTGCGCGAAGTATGGCCTCATTGTTAATAGATAACATAGAAAAAAACTTAACTGTTTTAGCGAAACGTCCAGATATCTTTAGCAAGATAACGGATTACC
This sequence comes from Colwellia sp., assembly GCA_029938115.1. Taxonomy (GTDB): domain Bacteria; phylum Pseudomonadota; class Gammaproteobacteria; order Enterobacterales; family Alteromonadaceae; genus Colwellia. The sequence goes on from JAPYOP010000010.1 coordinate 50,003, forward strand.
GAAAGAATTTGCTCGACGCAATCACTAGCGGACAGCCAAAAAAAGCATGGGGTGCAAGTCACCGTCATCTTGCTTTTATTGAGGAAGTGTTACTTAAGCTAACTCAAGAAAACAGCCGCATGGAACGCTCCATGCGACGCATGTAATAAATTATTAAATATAAACAAAAATATTGGAGACAAAGCAATATGTCAGATCTACCAAACATTGATATTGATTCATTAGAAACCCAAGAATGGTTAGAATCAATGGAATCAGTACTAGAAAATGAGGGCCCTGAGCGCGCCCATTTTTTACTTGAAGCTTTAATTGAACGTGCGCGTCGTGGTGGTACTCATTTACCTTTTGACGCAACTACTGCGTATGTAAATACCATTCCTCCAGGGCAAGAGCCGCACATGCCGGCAGATCAAACCATTGAATCACGCATTCGTGCTGCTATTCGTTGGAATGCATTAGCTTTAGTACTTCGTGCTTCTAAAAAAGATTTAGAGCTAGGTGGTCATATTGGTAGTTTTGCCTCAAGCGCCACTTTATACGATGTAGGTTTCAACCACTTCTTTAAAGCAGCGACAGAAAAAGACGGCGGAGATTTTATTTTCGCTCAAGGTCATATTTCTCCCGGCATTTATGCTCGTGCTTTTTTAGAAGGTCGTTTAACTGAAGACCAAATGGCTAATTTCCGCCAAGAGTGTGATGGTAAAGGTTTATCATCTTACCCTCATCCACATTTGATGGATGACTTCTGGCAGTTCCCTACCGTTTCTATGGGCTTAGGTCCACTGCAAGCAATCTATACAGCTCGTTTCTTAAAATATTTAACAAACCGTGGTATCAAAGACTGTTCAGGTCAACGTGTTTACTGTTTTCTAGGCGATGGCGAAACCGATGAGCCTGAATCATTAGGTGCTATTGGTCTAGCTTCTCGTGAAGGTTTAGACAACTTAACGTTTATCATTAACTGTAACTTACAACGTTTAGATGGTCCGGTTCGTGGTAACGGAAAAATCATTCAAGAGCTTGAAGGCACATTCCGGGGCGCTGGCTGGGAAGTAGTTAAAGTTATTTGGGGCAGTTACTGGGATCAACTACTCGCTCGTGATACTTCAGGTAAATTATTGCAGTTAATGAATGAAACCGTTGATGGTGAATATCAAAATTGTAAAGCGAAGGGTGGCAAGTACACTCGCGAAAATTTCTTCAATAAATACCCTGAAACTGAAGAGATGGTTGCCAATATGTCTGATAAAGACATCTGGCGCTTAAACCGTGGTGGACATGATCCTGTGAAAGTTTATGCCGCTTATGAAAAAGCGATGAACACTAAAGGTCGCCCTACGGTAATTTTAGCAAAAACGGTTAAAGGTTTTGGTTTAGGCGCATCTGGTGAAGCATTAAACATTGCTCATAACGTCAAGAAGATGGATGTTGAATCTATCAAGCATTATCGTGATCGTTTCAATATGCCAATTTCTGATGAGGATATTGAAGACTTACCATTCTTCCAATTCTCTAAAGATAGTGAAGAATACAAGTACATGATGGCACGCCGTGAAGCATTGGGTGGTTCATTACCTGCACGTCGTAAGCAAGCAGAAGAAAGCTTAGAAATTCCACCGCTTAAAGTATTCGATGCTATTTTAAAAGGCTCAGGTGAACGTGAAGTATCATCTACCATGACTTTTGTTAGGGTGTTAAACGCACTATTAAAAGATAAAAAAATTGGTAAGCGTATTGTGCCAATTATTCCTGATGAAGCGCGCACTTTTGGTATGGAAGGTTTATTCCGCCAAGTAGGTATTTACGCTAACGAAGGTCAAAAATATATTCCACAAGATGCAGACCAAGTAGCTTATTATCGTGAAGATAAAAAAGGTCAAGTATTGCAAGAAGGTATTAATGAGCTAGGTGCAATGGCTTCTTGGGTTGCTGCTGGTACATCTTACTCAACCTGTAACGCAACCACAATTCCGTTCTACATTTACTACTCAATGTTTGGCTTCCAACGTGTTGGTGATTTAGCATGGGCAGCAGGCGATAGCCAAGCGCGTGGCTTCTTACTTGGCGCAACGGCTGGTAGAACAACACTTAATGGTGAAGGTTTACAGCATCAAGATGGTCATTCACATGTGCAAGCAGGTTTAATTCCTAATTGTGTGACTTACGATCCAACTTACGGTTATGAAATTGCTGTTATTGTTCGTGATGGCTTACGTCGTATGTATGAAGAAAACGAGAATGTTTTCTACTACATGACCTTAATGAATGAAAACTATAAGCATCCTTCAATACCAGATACTAAAGATATTAGTGACCAAATTATCAAAGGTATTTACCAATTAGAGCAAGTGCCTGCTAAATCGAAAAAAGCTAAAGCTAATGTACAGCTAATGGGCTCAGGCACTATTTTACAAAAAGTACGTGAAGCGGCACAAATATTAGCGAATGACTTTAATATCTCTAGTGATGTTTACTCTGTAACCTCATTTAACGAACTAGCCCGTGATGGGCAAGACGTTACTCGCTGGAACATGCTTCATCCTGAAAGCGAGCAAAAAACAGCATACATCAGCAGTATTATTACTAAAGATGCTGGTCCTGCTATTGCAGCAACAGATTACATTAAAAACTATTCAGACCAAGTGCGTGCTTACATCGACACAGAATATCGTGTGCTAGGTACCGATGGCTTTGGCCGTAGTGATAGTCGTGCTAATTTACGTCAACATTTTGAAGTTGATCAAAACTACATTGTCGTTGCCGCTTTATTTGAACTAGCTAACCGTGGTGACATTAAACGTAGTGTTGTTAGTGATGCGATTAAACGCTTCAATATTAACGCTGATAAACTTAACCCGCTTTACGCTTAAGCCAAAACTAGAATAAGGAAAATAAAATGTCTATTGAAAAAATTCTAGTCCCAGATGTTGGTGGCGAAGAAGTTGAAATTATTGAAATCTGTTTTGCCATTGGCGACACACTTGAAGCCGACGAAGGTATTGTAACCGTTGAAACTGACAAAGCATCGATGGATATCCCAGCACCGTTTGCAGGTACGTTAACAAATTTAACTGTTGCCGTTGGCGATAAAATCAAAGAAGGCGATGTCATTGGCGAAATGTCTTCTGGTAGTGAGTCACAAGTTAGCAGTAGCGAACCAGCGCCTGTTGCAACTGAAGCTGTTCAAGAAACACCAGTGCCTGTAGTTGAAGCAGCACCTGTAGCTGCCACCACTAGCGCTACAGAAATAATCGATATTCCTGTACCAGATATTGGAGAAGATGGCGAAGTTGAAGCTATCGAAGTATTAGTTAGTGTTGGCGATGTTATTGAAGAAGAAGACGGTTTAATCACCCTTGAAACTGATAAAGCGACCATGGATGTGCCATCAACACATGCAGGAACAGTTAAAGAAGTATTCATCAAAATGGGCGATAAAGTTAAAGAAGGCTCTTTAGTTATTAAGTTAGAAACTAGAAGTGAAACTTCAAGTGGCGTCTCTACAGAAGCTGTAGCTCCTACAGGTACTCCGGTTAAAGCAGAGCCTGAACCAGCAAGAGTAGCGCCTACTACTGCGCCAGTAAGCTCACCTGTACCGCATCATCCACAAGTAGGTAAGGTTAATAAAGGGGCAATTTACACTTCACCTTCTATTCGCCGCATTGCTCGTGAATTTGGTGTTGATTTAGCACTTGTTAAAGGCACTGGTAATAAAAACCGTATTTTAAAAGAAGATGTTCAATCTTATGTGAAATATGAACTTTCTCGTCCAAAAGCCAATGCGGGTAGCTCAGTTTCTGCTGGTGAAGGTGGCTTACAAGTCGTCAGTGCTAAACAAATTGATTTCTCTAAGTTTGGCGAAGTTGAAACTAAAGCGTTAACTCGAATTCAAAAAATATCTGGACCATTTTTACACCGTAACTGGGTAACTATTCCTCATGTAACACAATTTGATGAAGCAGATATCACTAACGTTGAAGCATTTAGAAAAGAGCAAAATGTTATTTGTGAAAAGCAAAAGCTTGGTTTTAAAATCACGCCTTTAGTATTTATTTTAAAAGCGGCCGCTGATGCACTGCGTACTTTCCCGGTATTTAACTCAAGTTTAAGTGAAGATGGCGAAAACTTAATACTGAAAAAATACATTCACATTGGTGTTGCGGTAGATACACCTAATGGTTTAGTTGTTCCGGTAGTTCGTGATGTTGATCAAAAAGGCATTCACCAATTATCACGTGAGCTATTAGAAATTAGCATCAAAGCACGTGATGGCAAATTAAAAGCGGCTGACATGCAAGGTGGTTGTTTCACTATTTCAAGCTTAGGAGGTATTGGCGGTACTGCCTTTACGCCAATTGTTAACGCACCAGAAGTAGCTATTTTAGGTGTTTCAAAATCTGAAATGAAGCCTAAGTGGAATGGCAGCGAGTTTGTGCCTAAACTAATGTTACCTTTATCAATGTCTTACGATCATCGTGTCATTGACGGTGCAATTGCAGCACGCTTTACAGTGCACTTAGCTAGCGTGATGTCAGATATTCGTAAATTAATTTTATAGTTAAGCTAATAAATATTGGCGAAATTCAACAGTTAAGCGTAGAATTTCGCCCATAAATATTTTAAACAAATAAACAAGGTTAATGAGGAAAATTATGAGTGAGATTAAAACTCAGGTTGTAGTTCTTGGTGCTGGCCCTGGTGGTTATTCAGCAGCTTTCCGCGCAGCAGATTTAGGCTTAGACGTAGTATTAGTAGAGAGCCGTGCCACTTTAGGTGGTGTGTGTTTAAACGTGGGTTGTATCCCATCAAAAGCATTATTGCATGTTGCTAAAGTAATTGACGATGCCGCATCAATGGCATCTCATGGTGTTACCTTTGGTAAGCCAGAAATTGATTTAGATAAAATTCGTGATTGGAAAGACAGTGTAATCGCCCAACTTACCGGTGGTTTATCTGGTATGGCAAAAGCACGAAAAGTAACCACTGTTTCAGGTTACGGTAAATTTACTTCGGATAAAACTATTGCCGTTGCAGACAGCGAAGGCAAAGTGACCACCATTACTTTCGATAACGCTATTATTGCTGCTGGCTCTTCGGTAGTAAACTTACCATTTATCCCAACAGATGATCCTCGTGTTATTGACTCAACTGGCGCATTAGCATTAGAAGATGTTCCGGCAGAAATGCTTGTTCTTGGCGGCGGTATTATCGGATTAGAAATGGGTACTGTATATTCAGCGCTTGGCTCTAATGTTTCAGTGGTTGAATTTGCCGACCAATTAGTACCTGCAGCTGATAAAGATATTGTTAGAATTTATAACAACTACAACAAGAAAAAATTCAACATTATGTTGTCTACTAAAGTGGTTGCAGTTGACGCTAAAGATGATGGTTTATATGTTACTTTTGAAGGCAAGAAAGCACCTGCTGAACCAGTGCGTTATGACAAAATTTTAGTTGCTGTTGGTCGTAAGCCTAATGGTCATTTAGTTGATGCCGACAAAGCTGGTGTTAATGTTGATGAACGTGGTTTCATTAACGTAACTAACGAGCTACGCACTAACGTTAACCACATTTTCGCTATTGGCGATGTTGTTGGTCAACCTATGCTTGCTCATAAAGCGGTACATGAAGCACATGTTGCTGCTGAAGTTATCTCTGGCAAGAAACATACGTTCGAACCTCGTTGCATACCTTCAATTGCTTATACTGATCCTGAAATGGCTTGGGTTGGCGTTACAGAAACTGAAGCGAAAGAACAGGGCTTAAATATTGAAGTAGCTAACTTCCCTTGGGCGGCATCTGGCCGTGCCATTGCTTCTGCTCGTACAGAAGGTAAAACAAAGCTAATTTTTGAAAAAGAAACGGGCCGTGTTTTAGGTGGCGCTATTGTTGGTATCAATGCTGGCGAAATGCTTGGTGAAATCTGTTTAGCCGTTGAAATGGGCGCAGATGCTGAAGATGTTGGTTTAACTATTCATGCTCACCCAACCTTGAATGAATCTATTGGCTTAGCGGCTGAAATTTTCGAAGGTTCAATTACTGATTTACCTAACGCTAAAGCAGTAAAAAGAAAGAAATAATCTTTTTTGATATTAAAAAAGCCAGTCTTCTTTAAAAGGTAGACTGGCTTTTTGCATTTAACGACGGACTAAATTAAAAATTTAGACCTGAAAAAGAGTAGCAGCTTATTGCGTAATACGGATATAACTTAAATAACGCTGGTGGATCTGTCGTACATAATTAACAGGCTCTGTACCTCGCACATAACCAAAACGTGCTTTTTCATAATATTCGCGCTTTTGTAATAACAACATTGCCTTTTCAACATTATTAAACCATTTGTCATCACGTAGACCCATTTTTCTGGCTAAGCGTTGTGCATCCTTAACGTGTCCATACCCTGCGTTATAAGATGCTAATGAGAAAAATATTTGCTCTTGTACCGGTAAGTCTTTAGAAAATCTATCCCTTGTCCAATTCAAATACTTCACACCTGAGCTAATCGCTTGTTCAGGCTCATGTAAATTAGTCACACCCAACTCTTTTGCTGTTCTTGGTAACATTTGCATTAACCCTTCGGCTCCACTTGGATTAGATGCTTTAGGGTTGAAATTACTTTCTTGATACATTTGCGAAACAATTAAACGCCAATCGAAATTATATTCAACAACATTTTTCCGAACAATATCATCATAGGGAGATAGATTTTCCCCCACAGAAATGCTCGCTTTTTTATAGGCTATTTGCCGTTTTTTGTTATTGAAGTATCGACTTCTGACAACATTATAAAAAACTTGCCGATAAATTTTTCTTATATACTGATTAAGGTAATTACGTAACTGAGGATTTCCTGCTCTAAATAGATAAGCGTAGGGTACACTTTCTTTTAACGTTAAAGGGGTAACAATATTCTCCCTAAAACTTTTTTCAATACTTAAAAAGTCATCATCGCCTATGGTCAAATCGATCGTTTTACTATCAACCATTGCCACCAAATTCTCACTGCTTAAAGACTCTTCGGCAGCAACAACTTTCACACCATAATCATTAACTAATGCTTGTGCTGTTTGCCAAAAACTACTCGTTTTTCTAATAGTAATTGTTCTGCCTTTTAAGTCAGCAAGAGTATTAATAGCGGCACTATCTCGATGAGCAACTATTTGCTCGTTAACACGGTTATATCTAATACTACTTTGCAAACCGGCTTTAGCTATTTTTTTACTGCGCTCAGCACTACGAGATAAACCCGCCGCAATCATATCGCCACGACCATCTTTAAGCATTTGCAACATTTCTTCATAACTATTCGCCACCACCATTTCTAATTTCACATGATTGTCTTTGGCAAACTTTTTCATTAGCTCATATTCAAATCCCATCAACTTGCTACGCCATAAAAAGTAAGTGCTAGGGCTATTCCGGGTGATAACTCTTAACGGCAAACCATTTTTTCGTAATAATTCAAAATCAATCGTTCGATTAGGCTCTCGTATCTGCAATACATGGTGCACTGAAATAAATTCATTTAAGTGATGCAGAAGGACAGGAGCATTAAAATTGACCGCCCATGCTAAATCAATTCCTCGGGGTAGAGTCAAAACATTCTTTACGTCATTTCGATATTGATTTAATACATCAAAAGAAAAGCCATCTACAACGGTGTAGTCAATAACATGCTCAGCTATCGCATCAGCTAATCCTTCTGAATTAAGCCCTTCCGGTAGCAGTTCTACCGTCCAATGAGGAAAAACATTATTGATGCTTTCTATATAAGAGGAATTAGCAGGTAAATGCACCGTCACTTCATCACTGTTTGAGAGTATAGTTTTTGAAGCTGACTTTGGAGTATCAACAGGGCCAACCAATACCTCTCTATCGCGTAATAATGGATAAGTAAAGTTGAAGTTTTGTTGCCGCTTTTTGGTAATCGTTAAATGTCGAGGGATAACATCTGCATTAAATAACTTCAATTCATTAAACATACTGGTGAAACTAGCGACTTTTAACCACCTGACTTTCAAACCTTTATTTTGAGCAAAGCGCTCAAATAATTCACGATGATAAGTGCTCGTTGAACCTGAGCGAGGTAAGCCATCTTCTGTTTCATAGTTGAGTTTTAACGCAATAATGTAACCTGATCCTTTAATTTCACTCCATGTTCTTGCCTGAGTTCTTGCATGAGTTCTTGGGCTTATTACCTTCTCTACCTTTGTTACTGCTTCATCAGCCTTTATTGGTTTCTCAAGGGAATTAGCTACATTAACTTGTGAATCACATGCGCTAAGCAAAGTAATATATAGAATAAAAACAATCTGTTTGAACATGCAACTAGTCATCTAAAAGTAAAAGAATAAAGTAGCATATAGGTGCAGTATCCGCCAATTGAAAGATAAAACCTGAGATTGAGATATAACAAGATTTTTTGTGTGAATAAGGCTAATATATTGCCATATGAATAAAAATAAAATAATAAACTACATTAAGAAAATATATTTAATATTACTATTTGTAAATATTAACCTTTCTTATGCACAAGAGTTTATTATTGGAGTAGAAGAAGTTAGTTATTACCCTTTATTTGACTTTTCAGCAACCAATACAAACAAACCTAGTTTCAGTAAAGAGTTATTGACCACCTTCTTTGATCAATACAACTACCCCTACCGCTTCATTGCTTTACCCATTAAGCGTTTTGATAAATGGTATGTGGAACAAGGTATTGATTTTAAATTTCCAGACAACGTTAGATGGCGAAGTGATAAAGAAAACAAATTGAACATTACTTTTAGTCAGTCTGTTATCGAGTTAATGGCTGGCAGTTATGTTTTAAAGTCTAACGCTAAATATACACGAGATGATGTAAAAGAAATGGCTACTATTTTTGGTTTCATGCCAACACTATGGCTAGATAAAATAGAAAATAAAGAGCTTAAATTAATAGAAGAAAACACCCCTTTTAGCATAGTGAAACATATTCTACATGGTAATGTAGATGCAACAAATATTGATGCAAATGTGATCCGGCACAACTTAAAGCTATTAGATAAGCCAAACGAAATAGTACTGAATACTAATATTAAGCATGAAGTTTTTAGCTATCATTTATCATCGATTAAGCACCCTCAAATAATCAAACAATTTAATGAGTTTTTACAAAAAAACACCCTTTTACTGCACCAACTTAAACAGAAATACGGCATAAGCGAAGAATTTTAATAAAGGTTTACACTTTACTCTATACAGATTTCTCCCTACTCTTTTTCGAAGCAACATTGTGCTTTATACTCAAGTTATTGAACACCAAACATAGGAATACCCTTGAAATTTAATACTTCATTACTTTCAACACTATTAATCGCTGTAACCTGCGGTTTATTACTCAACGCTTGTGTTGTTACCGAAAATAATCAAGAACTTGCACAGCCAAACTTTCAGCAACAAAAGGCTTTCACGCCAAGAGCAGAAAACCAATTTCTGAGCCAAGAGCAAGCGTTTCAACGTTCAGCTCGTGTCTCTAAAGTAAGCTATAAGTTGAATTTTGAATTAACAGGCGATGAAAGTTTTTCGGCTAGCTCAACTATCAATTTTGAACTGTTGGATAATGAGCAGCCACTAACAATAGATTTAAGTGATGCACAGATTACTCGTTTAGTTATAAACGGTAGCACAGTGTCAGATGAAGCAATAGACAAAAGCTATAACGCTTGGTTCATTACTTTACCTGCCAAACAACTAAAGCAAGGCGCCAATACAGTTACCGTTAGCTTTACTCGTAAACACAGCACCAATGGAGAGGGCTTACACCGTTTTAAAGACCCTGTAGATAACAACGTTTATCTTTATTCTCATTTTGAACCTGCTGCCGCGCAACAAATGTTTGCTCTGTTTGATCAACCTGATCTAAAAGCCACATTTGAACTAACCGTCTCAGCACCAAAAGATTGGACAGTATTTTCAGCGACCAAAGAAACTAACATTACCGAGCAAAATAATTTTAATATTTGGCACTTTCCAAAAAGCTTAACCTTAAGTCCTTACAATTTTTCAATGCATGCTGGCCCATACAAAATGTGGCAAGATAACAGCGGTAAATATCCCTTACGTTTATTTGCACGTCAATCTGTTGCTGAGCAAATAACACCAAAACATTGGTTCACTTATACTAAGCAAGGTTTCGAATTTTTTGATGATTATTTTGGTATTAACTACCCTTTTAAAAAATACGACCAAGTATTAGTGCCTGACTTTTTATATGGTGCGATGGAAAATTCGGCTGCAGTAACCTTTGCCGAAGGAAGTTTTTTAACCAACGGGGAAATGACTCAAAGTCGCCGACAACGACTTGCCAGTGTAATAATGCATGAAATGGCGCACCAATGGTTTGGTAATCTAGCCACCATGAAGTGGTGGAATGGCTTATGGTTAAATGAAAGTTTTGCCGCATTTATGGCGACCTTAGCAACAAGTGAAGCAACCGAATTTGATAATGCTTGGCGTAGTTTTTACGCTGGCGGAAAACAAAGTGCTTACCGTGCAGATCAACGTATAACTACACATCCTATTGAAGTCCCTGTACCATCATCAGCCAATGCATTCGATAACATAGACGCTATTACTTACTCAAAAGGCGCGTCAGTTTTAAATCAATTACGTCATTTATTAGGTGAAAAAGTCTTTCAACAAGGTATTCATAATTATTTAAAAGATAATGCCTATCAAAACGCGGTACTAGATGATTTTATTAACAGCCTAGCCAAAGCGAGCGGTAAAGATTTAAGCCAATGGCAGCAAAAATGGCTTTATCAAGCAGGTGTTAATACGATTGAAGCAAATTATCAATGTGAACAAGGTAAAATAAATTCTTTTGAATTATTGCAAACAGCCGATAAAAGCCAGCCAACATTACGTGAGCAAAAAGTTCAATTAGCGCTATTTAAGGCAAATAAGCCAGGCTTTAGTTTAACCAAAAAATTATCAGTGATTTATCAAGGCGAAATCACTAAGGTCGATGAACTAGTTGGTGTTGCATGCCCTGATTTAGTTTATCCAAATTACCAGGACTGGGCGTTTGTCAAAGTCAATTTAGATGAACGATCATTCGCAACGACCAAGCACTATTTAGCTCAAGTTCAAGATCCTTTATTACGCTCTATGCTGTGGCAGAGCTTATGGGATAGTGTTCGAGATGGAAAACTGCCGCTAAATGAGTATTTAACCGTAGCATTAGCCAATGCGCCACTTGAGCAAGATTACACCACATTAGGTCAAATATTGAGACAAATATCTTCCGCTAAAGTTTACCTAAATAAAGGCTTAACTAGCCAAAATAACTATACAAAAGAAATAGCATTACAATTAGAAGAGCTTACTTGGCAAAGCACAATGGCAAATAGTGATGACAAAAATATGCAACGTCGTTGGTTTAGCAGCTATTTAAACTTTGCCCATTCAGAGGCTGCCTTGGATAATTTGTATAGATTATTAACTGGCCAGCACTCCTTAGAAAACTTAACAATCAGTCAAGATATTCGCTGGGATATTATTGCGCAATTAAGCCGCTATCAACATAAAAAAGCTGCGGAGCTAATTAACCATGAATTAACATTGGATAGCTCTGATACTGGTGAAAAATCGGCTATTTATGCGCAAGTTATCGCTCCTAATTCACAAGTTAAATCTGACTGGTTAGCTAAAATCCAACTAAAAGAAAGTAACATACCATTTTCTAAGTTACGCACTGCAATGTCAGCACTTTACCCTAGTGAACAAAGTTACCTAAATGAACAGAGCGCTTCATCGCGCATGACAAGTTTATCCGCAATAGATAAAGCCAATGGGCCAGTATTCATGCGGGGCTATAATCAACTAATTCCTGCAACTTGTAGTGAGGTTAGTATTACTAGACTATCTAAAGCGGTAAATGAATTAACTACCTTATCAGCAGGAACCAAACGCAGTTTACTTATTAAACAACAAGCGGATAAACGTTGTTTAATGATTAAAAATGCGATGACAATATTACAAGAAGACTAGACTACCACCTGCAAGGAGTTGAATATTTCATATTAGGACTGAAATATTCAACTTGGTATTACCATGTTTTACAGTTCAAATCAGGGAGTACTTATGCTTAAAATTATCACTTTTTTTCTGGTGACATTAATTTATTTCAATATAACGGCTTGCACTAGTATTGATGCACCACAGACTAACAACAGCATTACTCAATGGGATTTTGATCACCAAGTTCAATTTATCCAAACCAACTTAACAAAAAATAGTTATCTACTTGAAATCATTCCCAACAACAAAATCAATTTTGAACGACTAGCAACATTTTTATTGCGTAAATCTTATAGTCTTTGTGGTAGTTATCATTACAAGCTTGAAATGGCTCAAGGTATTGAAGGCTTTGATAGCAAACGTGCTATGCCAAGCTATATATTTCCATCGCTTATTGCCAAAGTTGAATGTAATAACAATCAGACTAATTAATTGCATAAAGACTAAGATTTATTTTATTTCGAAATAAAGGAGCGTGGTGCAGCGGTGTTTTCAAGGCAGTTATCGGCTAGCGTAATAAGAAGTTTTGTCACTATCAAGTAAATGAAAAGGTAAAAAAAAGAGGGGTACTTATGTTAGTTGCTAGCAATTTTTCCTCGCGCAACTAAAACAAATAACCCTCATGGTTTATTCTAATCTACTTATTAAAATAGAGCTCCTAGTAAGGAACTAGACTACTTTAATTGGCACAGCTTCACCGGTAAACTTAGTGCTCATCTCATGTGTCGGAGGAGTAAACTTAGTTAAGTTAATACAGTCTACAGCACTTTTGTACTCTGCAAGAGTAGGGAAACGACCCAGCATAGTTGAAAGCACAACTAGAGGCGTTGAACCAAGTAATGATTCACCTTTCTTCTGGGCCGTATCTGCTACCACACGACCTTGGAACAAACGTGTAGAAGTAGCAATTACCGTATCGCCTGGTTCAGCTTTCTCTTGGTTACCCATACATAAGTTACAACCTGGGCGCTCAAGGTACATGATGTTTTCGTACTTAGTACGAGCAGCGTTTTTAGGCACTGCATCATCAAATTCGAAACCAGAATACTTTTGTAAAATGTCCCAGTCACCTTCAGCTTTAAGCTCATCAACAATGTTGTAAGTTGGTGGCGCAACAACTAATGGTGCTTTAAATTCAATCTTCTTACCTTGTGCTTCCATGTTACGCAACATTTGCGCGATAATTTGCATGTCACCTTTATGAACCATACAAGAGCCAACAAAACCTAAATCAACTGATTTATCAGTGTAGAATGAAACCGGACGAATTACGTCATGGGTATAACGCTTAGATAGATCATCATTGTTTACGTCAGGATCAGCAATCATTGGCTCATCAATAGCATCTAAATCAACAACCACTTCTGCGTAATACTTAGCGGTATCATCTGGTGATAATGCAGGAGTAGTGCCTGATTTGATCCCTTCGATACGTTTGTCAGCTAAAGCAATTAAACCGTTAAGTGTTTTCGCTTTGTTTTCCATACCCTTATTGATCATAATTTGGATACGGCTCTTAGCAAGTTCAAGTGATTGAACTAAAGTGTCATCTTCAGAAATACAAATAGACGCTTTTGCTTTCATTTCTGCAGACCAATCTGTAAAAGTGAATGCTTGGTCAGCTAATAAAGTACCAATGTGTACTTCAATCACACGACCTTGGAAAACATTTTCTCCACTAAATTGCTTAAGCATTTGCATTTGCGTTGCGTGTACTACGTCACGGAAATCCATGTGCCCTTTCATGTGACCTTTAAAAGTTACTTTAACTGATTCAGGGATTGGCATAGCCGCTTCACCCGTTGCTAATGCGATCGCCACTGTGCCCGAATCAGCACCAAAAGCGACGCCTTTAGACATACGAGTATGCGAATCACCACCGATGATGATAGCGCGGTCGTCCACGGTAATATCATTCAATACTTTATGAATAACATCTGTCATCGGCAGGTAAGCGCCTTGTGGATCACGAGCGGTGATAAGACCAAACTTATTCATAAAGCTCATAAGTTTAGGAATGTTCGCTTTTGCTTTACTATCCCAAACTGATGCTGTGTGACATCCAGACTGGTAAGCACCATCAACCAATGGAGAAATAGTAGAAGCAGCCATCGCTTCTAGCTCTTGGCACGTCATTGGGCCTGTGGTGTCTTGAGAGCCAACAATGTTCACTACAACGCGAACATCAGAACCCGCATGTAATGGTGTTTCAGAAGCTACGCCAACAGCGTTGTTATTAAAGATTTTTTCAACGGCTGTAAGACCTTGGCCTTCATGTGAAGTTTCTTTTGAAGAAGCAAAGACTTGTGTCGCAGTTACACCTAAAGTTTGGGTGGCGAACGTTTGTAATTTTTTACCAAACACAACAGCGTATGAACCGCCGGCTTTCATGAATTCGACTTTCTGTGGTGTAAAAGCAGAAGATACATCAACTAACTCTTTATCGCCGTTACATAACTTCATCGATTTAGTATCGATAGTTAACACAGTGCCTGTTGCCACTGAGAAAGCTTCTTCTAGTACAGCATCGCCATTTTCGTCGACAACCGCATTGCCAGCCGCATCTACTTTCTTAACCCAGTTTTTAAGATCAAGACCAATACCACCAGTGACATCAACTGTCGTTAAGAAAATTGGTGAGATACCGTTTGTACCTGCAACAACCGGTGCAATGTTAATAAAAGGTACGTATGGGCTTGCTTTTTTACCAGCCAATAGTGCAACGTTGTTAACACCTGACATACGAGAAGAACCAACACCCATAGTGCCTTTTTCTGCAATAAGCATCACTTTAGCGTTAGGGTGCTTAACTTGTAATGCTTGAATTTCTGCTTGAGCTTCTGGAGTGATCAAACACTTGCCGTGTAATTCACGGTCAGCGCGAGAGTGAGCTTGATGACCAGGAGAAAGTAAGTCAGTTGATATATCACCTTCACCAGCAATATAAGTCACTACTTCAATCTTTTCTGCTATATCTGGAAGCTTAGTGAAAAACTCAGCTTGTGCGTAGCTTTCAAGAATATCTTTGGCAATAACATTACCTGCTTTAAAGGCTGTTTCAAGACGAGATGTATCAGTGTCGTATAGGAATACTTGTGTTTTTAATACTTCAGCCGCTGGTGCTGCCACTGCGGCGGCGTCAGATAATGCTAAATCAAGAAGAACCTCAATTGAAGGTCCGCCTTTCATGTGAGATAACAGTTCAAAAGCATACGTTGGCGTAATTTCTGCTACTACGAATTCACCTAAGATGATTTCTTTTAGGAAAGTTGCTTTTACACCGGCAGCACTGGTTGTTCCCGGCAAGGTATTATAAATGAAAAAGTTAAGAGAATCTTCGCGATGCTCATTTCCTGAATCTTTAATCTGAGCAATAATCTCAGATAACAAATCAGCAGCGTCAATTGGCAAAGGAGCCAATCCAAGATCTTTTTTACGACTGTCAATTTCTTTAATGTACTCTATATACAAACTCATTCGCTACTCTCTCAGGTAATAGATACTAATAAAATTTGCTAATTAATAGTAATTAGCATGAAAAATTTTATCCCTATTTTACCTAATTTTCTAAGCACTACTAATCATTTGCTTAAATAAGCACTATTCACATTGCTTATGAGCGGTATGAAATTTAGTTATACAGCCTATATCAGCTTGCTGTAACACGCTTTCATACAAAATATTAACGGTCAAAGGCTTGATACATCGCCATAATCAACTATATTTATTGATGCAGTCATAATTAGTAATCATCCTTGATTCGCTTTAACTCTCAAGCAGCGTCAACAAAGATGAATAGTATAAACTTTAAACCTTGAGACTAAAAAAATTTATTGCCTAGTTGCTTGTTCGGACACTATGTCATTGGCGACTTATGCTGCAATAAGTATCTCTTATCCAGTATGGTGAATGTCGTGCTCAATAAACAAATAGCATTTACACAAAGCCACTTTATTCTAAATAAAGTGGCCTTTTTGTCGACGCGGCATATAGCCACGTCATTACCAAAAGTAATGAACTAATGAGATATAATCAGTTGTTCAGACTTCAAGATTATTACACTATGTCGGGTAAGTTTAACTCTACTAACATTTAACAAGTGGTAACTAAGATGGCAAAGGCAGAAAAGTATATTCCTAGCGAAAAAGCACAGGCATTTTTAGATAAAGTAACTGACGCTAAGCACGATAGAAAAATCATCAATGGTCTGAAAAAGTTCCTTGATGATAGAGCACCTGACGATATGCTCAATTTTTATACGCCAGAAGAAAAAGCAGAACTAATTGCGATTAAAGGAACTGAACAAGATATAGAAAGCCGCATGCCAGTGAAAATCACTCGTCACTACTATGATCTTGCTAAAAATAGCAAACCACTACAAACCTTAATAAAAGCAAGTCCTGCTGAAACTTTTGATATGCAAGGCGCACCAGATCCTGGCAACCAAATGGATTACAGCCCAATTGAAGGGTTAATTCACAAATATGAATTGGGACTTATTTATGTTGCTTCAACCTGTTCTGCCCATTGTCGTTTTTGTTATCGTGAAGAGTTAATTGCCAAAAAAGAAATCACTCGCAACGACGGTACAGTTGAACGCAAAGGCTTGGCGCAAATTTCTGAATTAGTAAATTATATTAATGACCATAATGCTATTGTGGCTGATAATGGTGGCCACCACCCAGATACTGGACGAGAAAGATTACGAGAAATTTTAATGTCTGGTGGCGATCCTATGGTCTTACTCAATAAAAATTTAGCCCAATGGTTTTCCGCGTTAGCTGATGCTGGTATCGAAAGTATTCGTGTTGGTACTAAAGAATTAGCCTTCTATCCTGATCGTTTTGACGACACATTCTTTGCCATGATGGACGATTTTCATGAAGTTTATCCTGAAATGAAATTTCGCTTTATGGTGCACTTTAATCATCCAGATGAATTTTTACAAAAAGATGCTAATGACAACTTTATTGAAAATCCTGAAGGTGGTTTAGTTTGGGTTGAAAGCACCGTTAAAGCAGTTAAACAGCTAGCAAGTCGTAACTGGATTTCAATTGAAAACCAAGCACCACTCATTAAAGGCATTAGTAACGATGCTGATGCTTTACGTATAATGCAGCGCGAGCTTAAACGCAACCGTATTGAAAACCACTACTTCTTCTGTGGTCGTGACATTATTGGCCACAAGGCCTTTAATTTATCTATTGAAGAAGCTTGGCAGCTGTTAAATAAATCACAACAAGGCCTGTCAGGCGTTGAAGCTCATGCCCGTTTATCAATCACCCATTACCTTGGTAAAACTGAAGTAGTGGCCGTAACTAATGAACCTATGCCTGGCGTACCAGGCACTGAAAATGGTGTAGTTATATTTAAACTACTTCGTGGTGCTGCTGATGCTCATAATAAAGGTCAAGTCGCTATTGTTGGTAGAAACCCTGATGCCATCTGGTTTAGTGGTTATGAAGACAGAGTTATTTTTGATGAAGCTGGCCTGTTTAAAAAGTCGATGCAATCAACTAGTAGTCATTAAATAGAAAAGAATAGTTTTATCTGTTAATATGCGCGACCAAAACCGATCTAGAACGTTGTTTTTAGATCGGTTTTTTTATATTAAATTTATCTACAGCACTGGTTTTACGTTCCAGTTCGTTCACTAGAGAGAGCAACATGTCTACAGTCCAAAATACTGGCGCAATCACTATTTGTGCCCTTTATAAATTCGTTCGTTTAGAAAACTACCTAGAATTACAATCACCTCTATTAGAAAAAATGTCTAGCCTTGATGTAAAAGGCACACTACTTATAGCTGCAGAAGGTATCAACGGTACTATAGCGGGTTCACAAAAATCGATTGAGCAAGTACTTGATTATTTGCAAACACAGCCTAATTTAGGTGCCATTGTTCATAAAGAGTCCTTCAGTGATAACAACCCTTTTCATCGCACCAAAGTAAAGTTGAAAAAAGAAATTGTTACCATGGGAGTCGAAGGCATCGATCCAAACCAAGTGGTTGGTACTTATGTCAAACCTAAAGACTGGAATGCACTAATCTCCGATCCTGAGGTACTGTTAGTTGATACTCGTAATGACTACGAGGTGGAGATTGGTACGTTTAAAGGCGCATTAGATCCAAACACTGAAACTTTTCGAGAATTCCCACAATACGTTAAAGATAATTTAGACAGAACTAAGCATAAAAAAGTAGCGATGTTTTGCACCGGTGGTATTCGTTGTGAAAAATCAACCGCTTACTTAAAAGAGCAAGGCTTTGAAGAGGTTTATCATCTTGAAGGCGGCATATTAAAGTATCTTGAAGAAGTACCAAGCGACGAGACACTTTGGCAAGGTGAATGCTTTGTTTTTGATGGTCGTGTCGCAGTAAATCATGATTTAGAACAAGGTCAGTATGACCAATGTTTCGCTTGTCGATTTCCGTTAACTGAACAAGAAAAACAAAGCGAGCATTATGTAAAAGGCGTGAGCTGTCATCGCTGTCACGACAAAGTAACCGATAAGCAACGCAGCCGTTTCGCTGAACGCGAGCGTCAAATTTCTCTCGCAGAGCAGCGTGGAGAAAATCACATTGGCGGTGATGTTCAAGAGCTAATTAACGAACGCCGCCAAGAAAAAGCGAATAAGAAATCAGAGCAAGCAAACTAATTTTAAATTAAAGCTTCTTTTTAATAACTATACGCGGATCAAGGTATGTGCTGCTACTTTTGGGATCAGATGCTTCTGTCGCTATAGTATATTTATAGATTATTCCCACAGGGCTACTTTCAGGAACATGTTCCTGAACTATATATTTAAACTGAATTTTTTTAGCCGGGTTCCAAAGCACGGCTATTTTTTGCTTGGTAAATTTATATTCTGTCGAACTACCTTCACCTTGAACAACGGCACGCCAACAGATAGTTTCCTTTTGCTTAACATCACGATCCGTATTTTTTACGTGCTTTGTGTTTTTTATTTTCCCAGAAATAGGAAGCTGTGGTGATACAACAACACTAATAGGCAGACCGTTGATTTCTTTATCAAGTACCACATAAATAAAGTTCATAGGTTTGTGGGGCATACTTTTAGGACATGAGTCGGCTCTGGCTGAAACGCTGACAAATGCTGTGTATGTAATTGTTATTAAAATAATAAACTGCTTAATTGATAATATTTTCATGTCCTTTCCTTTGATTGGCTTTGATTTCAAACATCATTTATTGTGCAAGCAGTTCTTTAAACTTAGGGTGGTCAACAAGCATTGAAAAGTTTTCATCTTCTCGAATCAACTCTCTGTCATACCCTTTATCAATAGCTTTATTTAAAGTAATTAATGCAAGCTCTTTGTTTTCTAAAGATAGGTAACTAATGCTCATGGTGTAAAGGAGATCGAACCTCAATTTTTTGCTATTAAGCTCTTTTAATAATCGATAGGCCTTTTGCTTTTCATTCGTTTTTGCATAATACAAGGCTA
The DNA here is from genome assembly GCA_029938115.1 of Colwellia sp. GTDB lineage: Bacteria > Pseudomonadota > Gammaproteobacteria > Enterobacterales > Alteromonadaceae > Colwellia. The sequence goes on from JAPYOP010000010.1 coordinate 69,537, forward strand.
AAGAAACCCATGTTTCATCATTGTTTTCATTTACGACTAACATCTGCTTTGCTAGTTTTATTGCTTGCTGGTAAGCATGAAGCGTATTTTCATTTTCATTAGGTATTTGTTCATAAGCCTCCGCTAAAAAACCCCAGTATTGATACTCCTCAGGTGATAACTCAATTGCCTTGATGTACATTTTTTTTGCTTGTACAAAATCTTTTTTTATAAAAAAAGCGGTACCCAAATTAGAATACGCCTCTTGAGTTTCTCTAATTTCAATTGATTGTTTAAAAATATCAATGCCCCTGTCGAGATCACCATCAGCAAAATATGCCGCTCCGAGACTGTTATATGCGTCACTATAATCTGGAGTTAGTGCAATCACCCGCTTGAATTCTTGTATCGCCTTTTGGTTTTCACCTCGATAAAACAAGTAACTACCGTATATTTCATGTGATTCACTATTATTAGATGATGTTTGAATAGCTCGCTCAAAATATTGATTTGTTAGAAAGTGCTCATTTAACTTGTTATATGTTCTGGCTAAACCAATTAAGGCATCAACCGAAGCTAAATTTAGGGTTAAGGCTGCCTGAAAATTAACTTCTGCATCCATAGTATTGCCGGAGAGCAAATATAAGCTTCCTAAACTGTTATAAATATCACTTTGATGGCTATTAGAGTGCAAAATTCTTGAACAGTTTGTTTCCGCTTTCTCAAAATCTTCCATATTAAAAGTCAACTGGTAATATTCAATATTACTTTGACAAAGACCTGCGTAAGCTAATTCAAAATCATTCTCAGCGTCTAACGCCTGATTAAACAGACCGATAGCGTTCGTTAAATTTACTTTAGTTTTCGGTTGACGCAAGAATTGTTTGGCTTTCAAATAATGCTCATACGCGATGGCATTTATCGGTTTGTCAGCAGAAATAGCTTTTAGTGATTGGGCTGAAAGTAGCAATTTTAACGAGCTTGTTATTTTTAACGCTATTTCATCTTGAATAGAAAATGCATCATCAAGCTTTCTATCATAGGTTTCAGACCACAAATGAAATCCCGTTTTAGTATCGATAAGTTGCACGGTAATACGTATCTTGTCGGCTGATTTTCTAACACTACCTTCAACCATATAATTAACATTCAACTGCTCTCTAACCATAGCTGAAGTTACCTTTGCAGGTAGAGCCCAAGTTGATGTACGAGAGGCGACTCGCAACTCTTTTATACGCGCTAATAGATTTAACAATTCCTCTGACAAGCCATCATTAAAATATTGATTTTGTAATGGTTCACCTATATTTTTAAATTTTAAAACAGCAATAGAACTTTCATGAATACCTTCTTGCTGAGCAATTGCGATCTCTGCAGTATTTTGTTTTAACCACTTTTGTTGCCATACAAATAGCCCGCCCATAATAAGTATTAAAATGACAACCGCAGTTTTATAAGTTTGCCAATTTATTTTTACCCCTGAACCATCAATAGAAGTGATTACATTTTTAGCATTACCTTCTTGATCATTACTTGGCAACCAAGTAAAAACCTCTATTTTTGAGCTAATATTTTTAAGAACGGGAAAACCAATAGATTTGAAGTTATAACTGGTTTTCCCTTGTATTTGTGCATAGAAGTGCTGTGATATAGCAATACCATTGCATGGCGCTAAAGACTCTAATCTTGCGGCAATATTTACGCCATCACCAAAAATATCTTTATCTTCTTGAATGATATCTCCAAGGTGTAAAGCAATTCTTAAATTGAGTTTAGGGTACTCTGAAATTAATTTAAGAATTTTAGTAGCACAAGCTAAGGCGTCAACTGTACTGTGAAAAGTAGATAAGGTACCGTCACCAATTTCTTTAATACAATGACCACCGTGCTGTGACAAAGCGGCTTGAATGATTTGACGATTAATTTCAAGAATATATAACGCTTCACTTTCATCACTTTCCATGATCGAACTATAACCGACGATGTCAGTAAACATAATGGCGGCGAGTTGACGGTCTTGATGCATTAAATTCTCTTAAGCTTAATAAAGCGTAATCAGAAATTTAAACTCAATAACCTATAATTCAGGTTTAGTGCAGAGTGGCTTATTTACCTTTAATCCAGTTATTTCAATAGGATCAAAGGTAAGTATAGCAGTGAAAATACATTGTGAGGTTTAACAAAAACAAATCATTAATCTTTGTGATTTTTTCCATACCAATTTGCTAACGGCTGAGCACTCAATCCATGAGCGATAATACTCATCAGAACAGTCACCATAACAGTCGCGTATATCGTATCAAACTCTGAGGCATCCCCTACCTCATGCGCGACAATCAACACATACAATATCGATGCGATGCCACGAGGGCCGAACCAAGCGATGAAACTCATGGTAGATAGGTCTAGCTTATTGCCATCAAGTTTAGCGCCTAATAAAGAAACCATCACAGGTAACATACGTAAAAGCGTTAAACTTAAAAAAGCGAAGATACAAACATTGATAGTGACATGGCTAATCACTTGAGGAACAAAAGCCAAGCCAAACAAAAAGAAGCTTATGAGTACTAATAATTCGCCTTCACTTTCAGCAAATTCTTCAATATGTTCACGAGTTTTCATACTCGTATTTCCTGCTAATAAACCCGCAAAAAATGCAGAGATAAAACCATTACCATGAAAGTGCTCGGCTAAATAGAAAGATAAAATAGCTAAAGCAATGGGGATCAAGTTTTGATAACTACCCACCATCCAATTTCTATTAACACTCAGTACAGATAACTTGGCACCAATATAACCAACTCCCGCTCCTACAAGCGCGCCAAAGCCTACTTGTTGCAATACATAACCAAGCCAATGTGAATCACCTGCATTGGCTTCTGTTAGCCCACTCGTAATCATAGCTAGAACCGTAATTACCAAAGGAAAAATAATCCCGTCATTAAGACCACTTTCAACATTGATGGTTGAACGAATTTTTTTAGGCACATTTGGATCTGAAACTACGGCTTTACCAAGCGCGGCATCGGTCGGCGTTAACAATAAAGCAAGCAATAACATATAAATAGCAGGTTCATTTGGAAAGATTAGCTGCGCCATATACGTACCGGCAACAATAGTTATAGGCAAGCCAATAAGCAATAATCTTGCGGGTAATTTCCATGATTGACGTAATAACTTCAAATCAAGCAAAGCAGCATCACTAAACAAGACTAACACTAATGCAATTTCAACAATAATAGTGACAAATTCAGCATTAACAGCCACATGACTAACGCCCAGCCCTAAGGGTGAAATGAGTAAGCCAATACCCGCAAAAAACATAGGACCTGAAATATTGATAGCCGTTAATGCTTTGGAAATATAGCCATACAACAGCACTAACAAAGCAATAGTTAAGATAATAATATGTTCATTCATAAGTACTTACCAACCAGATTATTGTTGCAATGGAATGAAGTAAATCATCCATGATAAAAGTGTTCATAATAAGTAACTCTATTATTTAAAATAATCACTTTAAGAGATCATTTAAAGAATAAACTTATTGTAGTGTTATTAGCGTAAACAGCTTGACTGGCAATGTCCACGATTTAGTATATTAATCAACCACCAAGGGATTAATTCAAAGAGAAGTGAAGGATAAAATCACTTAGTAGAATAAATTGATTCTATTGTTTTCTCAAGCTTATCTAGCTTGTGATGAATTTCAATATTTTGAGCTAGTATTTCTTCATTTTGTTTTCGTAGCTCTCTATTTTTAATATTAGTATCAGCAAAACCAAATATTCGATTGGCAAATACTGCGCCGACACCACCTAAGATGCCAACACCTAAAATAAACATAACAAATACAGCCGCTCTACCAATAAAAGTTATTGGATAAACATCACCGAAGCCAATGGTAGTAGATGACATTAACATCAGCCAAAGGGCATCTACATAAGTTTGCACAGGAGAGCCTGTAACACTAATTTCAGCTAAAAAAGTAACATAACCTAATATAATGTTTAAAAGCGAAAATACAGCTAAAGAAAAGAAACCTAAAATACTGTAGTTATAATTTTTAATGCCAAAGTCATCCACCTTATAAAGTTGACTTTTTTCCATAACACTTTGCAATATGATCATAATTTATACTCTTGAATTTTCCATACTTAAACTAGCATCTAGTTAGATACTTTCATTCGGATAGTTTTAATTGTGCCACTTTTCACCAACTTATGTAATTGCTTAGATAAACGCTCAGCATGAACTTTAATCCCTGATTGTTTTGAAATAGCAATATATGCATTAGTAACTTTATCAAATTGATAATTAGCGAGTGAAATTTTTTCTGTATATTCAACGAAAGGCAGCAAGGGTAAAATTGAATCTTCTCGCTCTATAAAAGTATCAATTCTACCTAGAAGGAGCATATCGACTAATTGCTTACGCGTGGTAAATTCAACTTTGGCAATGATATTATCATTGTCAAACAAATCAAAATAACTTGCTCCTCGAAGTACCCCCACTACTAATTTGTTGAGATCGTCTGGGCCATTTATTGCTATATTTCTTGAAGCTAAAGTAAAAAAGTGTAGTGGATAATGTTGCTCCATATAAGGAGGATTGATAAAAATCAAATCTTCCTCTCGCTCTGGAAGCTTCTTTAAACCGAACATCATATCAGCAATGCCTTGCTTAACTAGACTTAAACAACGCGCAAAAGGACAATGAATAAAAACAGGAGTAAAACCTAGCGGCTCTAAAAGTTTTTTAACTACATCAACATGCTCGCCAACAAACTTATTATCAACCAAATAAGAAAATGGAGGTTCAATAAAGGTAGCGACAGTTAATTTTCCATTATCAGCAAGACTCACTTGGCAAAACAAGGCCAATGATATCAATAGAGATAATGGAAGTTTCATTAGTAGTTTCAAAATTCAAATTACATCAAAAATTTAAGCTGACCTATTATAGCAATTTACTTATAATTTCGCACTTAACCCTTTCGGCAATACTAATCTAGACACTCTAACTACATTAATTAAAAATCAACTCGCTTTTTTTACTGGTTTGTTAGTAAAGCTTTTCTTTGCTTTGGTTGCTCTACCTCTTTTGTGCTTAAAAGCAACTTTAGGTAAGCCTGAAAAAGATTGCTGGCTTGCATCAACAACCATCTCAGTTACAACAGTAATTAATGGATTCATAAAATGTAAATAACTCGATTTTTTCTCTGATATAGCAGTTAACATAGATTCCCATTGTGCGGTCATATCAGGTAATGTTGCTTGTGTAGGTAACGCATTTATAAGTGCAATGCCTATTTCTGTCGCTATTATTTTTTTCCCTTGCCGCTTTAAAAAATCACGCTTAAATAATAAATCAATGATGCCCGCTCGCGTCGCATCAGTTCCCAAACCATCGGTGTCTCTGAGAACTTTTCTAATATTGGCATCACAAACAAAACGGGCAATACCCGTCATGGCACCTAACAAACTAGCATCGGTGAAAGATTCTGCCGGAGAGGTATGCTTTTCAATTAACTCTCCACGTTGACAGTGTAATATTTGCCCTTTATACAAAGCGGGTAATGCTTTAATTTCTTCATTTGCCGATTTACTGCTATTTGGAAAAAGCACTTTCCACCCTAACTTCACTTCTATTTTGTGACTGGCAGTAAAAAGCCCCCCTGCTATTCTTATTTCAACTTTCGTTTGTTGGTATTGATAAGCAGAATAAAACTGCGCTAAATATTGACGCACAATGAGCAAGTAAATATTTTTTTCAAACGGATTGAGGCTGATATTATTGGGAGATTTCTCTGTTGGCACAATGGCGTGATGCGCGGTAATTTTTTTATCATTCCATGCTTTACTTTTTATGGTCTGATCAGCATTTTTCGCTTGTACACTACAGGGTAAATGAGTAGCGGCTAAGGTTTTTATAATTGTTGCTGCTTGCTTTAATTGCTCTTTAGGTAAATAGCGACAATCTGAGCGCGGGTAAGTAACTAGTTTATGTTTCTCATAAAGCGCCTGACAAACATCGAGTACTAATTTAGCATTCATAGAAAACTGTTTTGCGGCGGCTATTTGCAGGCTAGATAAATTAAATGGTAATGGTTGATTCTGCTGTTTTTGCTCTGTACTAACGCTCTCAACGTTGGCTGGTTGATTATTAATTCTAGTAACAACATTGTCGGCTAAACTTTTAACCAAAACTCGCCCTTCTTCATCACAATACTGCTGACACGCATCACTCGGTTGCCACTTAGCGCTAAAGTACTCAGTTTTATTTGCTTGATCTTTATTAACACTCAAGTGTGCTAATACTTGATAAAAAGGTTTAGAAACAAAGTCCGAAATTTCTTGTTCACGCCTAACCACTAACCCTAAAACAGGCGTTTGTACCCTGCCAACTGATAGCACACTATTATAGCCTTGCTTTTGTCCTTGCAAGGTACAGGCTCTGGTTAAGTTTATTCCATAAAGCCAATCTGCTCTTGAGCGTGCTAATGCTGATATTGATAACGACATAAAGTCTTGATTACTTTTCATCGACTTCAATGAACGTTTAACTGCAGGTAAATTTAAATCACTGATCAATAAGCGTTTTATATTACTTTTTTTAACCTTCGATACTTTAAAATAATCAATGACTTCATCAACTAAAAGCTGACCTTCGCGATCTGGATCACCCGCATGGATAATTTCATCCGCTTGTTTAACAAGTTTACGTAATACGGTTAACTGAGCTCGGGTGCGGGTAATTGGTTTTAGCTGCCACTGCTGGGGAACAATGGGCAAAGGTTCCATAGACCATTTTTTTAAGCTAGCATCATAATCTTGAGGATCAGCTTGTGCCAATATATGCCCCACACACCAACTCACCATATCACCATTAGCAACTTCAATATGGGTCTTGTGATTTTTATGCGGCTTAGGAAGTGCTGCTGCTATAGCGCGCCCTAAACTGGGCTTTTCAGCAATATATAATTTCAACAATAATTCATACAAAGATTAATGATAAGTGAAGTATAGTCAAAATACTGTTTTTATGTACAGCTTTATTTGTTTTTAACACGTATTAGTTTATCTCGTACTTTTTTCATATGTTCACGAAAACCTTTATCAAACTTGCTTTCTCCACACGCAAAGGCTGAACTTGAAGCTGGCACTGGGCTGCCAAGAAATTGCTCTCGCTCAATAGTACAAACGCCATTATCATATTTAGTGATAGAAATCTCATCTGACATTTTTGTGGTTCGTTTATCTCGTTCTTGTTCGGGTGTTAATTGCACTTCAGAATGAGGTACAGGAATTTGTTCAGCATGCATAACCGAAGCAGAGCGGAATTGTTGATGTTGAGAAACTTCTTGTGACATCACTTGATTATTGATTGAGTTTCTTAAACTATCAAGCTGCTGATATGCTGAAAAAGTGGCTTGTGCTGGTTTTTGTATGTCATTTTCATTTTTTGTTTTCGTTGATAAAACCTCAGTTGAAGAAGCAGGCATAACTGTATCTTTTTTAGTGACCTCTTTTTGTATTTTTTCTTTTTCTATAATGGGTTTGGTAGCGTTTTCTTGCTTAATCGCTACTTGTTTTACTATTACTTTTTTCTCTTCTTGCTTCGGCTTTATTTCTTCTTGCTTAACTGGCACTCGCTGAACTGCCACTTTATTTATCGGCCTTTTATACAAATAACTTTTAATCGCTTTCTTAGTAATTGGCGCTTGTTTAGGCTGCTGTTTTTCCGAAACAGCCAATAGCAAAAATGCCGCTAGCACATGTATAAGTACTGAAACTGAAACACTGACATAGCGTTTTTTTAGTCGGCTAGCTTGCGCTTCACTGGCTTCTACAGGCGCTTGAGATAACTCATTTCCTTTTATTACAAATCCATCTAACACAAACGTAGAAACACTTTTTTAACATTAGGTGCTAAATAGACATCACAATAATTAATAGGTTCACAGTTTTATCAAAAAATAAAACGCACCAAAATAGAGCTACAACCCTAAAATGGCGCAATACCACTGTTGCAACAACAATTAAGCACATGAAAAATATAGATTAATTAATTGGACTGACTTTTGCTAACTATAAAGAATAATTATTCTCATTGCTATTGGCATTATTAGTCGCCAACAAAGTAAATTAATAAAGGCTCGTTTATGTTGCTTGGGCGTAAAAAAAGAAAACCCATTTCTATTCCCGATAAAAAGGTTGATGCTTGGCATTATACTACCTGTAATTATTGCTCTACTGGTTGTGTTATTGAACTCGGCTTGAATAAAGAAAAAGAAATTGTCACTAGTCGTGGTCATGCTGGCGCAGATGTTAATCGCGGAAAACTATGTATTAAAGGTTTACTTGAGCATGAACTTTTTGATAGTGCTGGCCGAGGAACAGAGCCACTGATACGTGAGCAACACTTTGAAGGATTTCAGCAGACAACATGGGATAACGCTTTAGATGTTAGTGCAGAAAAGATTAAAGAAATCCAGAAGAAACATGGCCGAGATGCCTTTGCAGTAGTGTCTACCGGACAATTATTAACAGAAGAGTTTTACACCTTAGGTAAACTAACCCGCGGCTGTATTGGCACCAACAATTATGATGGCAATACCACTTTGTGCATGGCATCAGCGGTAAGCGGTTATAAACGATCTTTCGGTTCAGATGGCCCACCCGGTTGTTATGATGACTTTGAACATACTCATTGTTTAATGGCGTTTGGCTCTAACTTGCCAGAGCAACACCCCATTATTTATTGGCGCTTAAAAGAAGCGTTAGAAAAACGAAAATTCCCACTGATTGTCGTAGACCCTCGTGTAACCATGCTAGCGCAATTTGCCGATATTCATTTGCCCATAACACCGGGCACTGACTGTGTATTAATTAATGCCATGATGCATGTCATCATCAACGAAAAACTACAAGATCAAGCCTATATTGATGCTCATACCCAAGGTTTTGATGAAATTAAGCGCTTAGTTCAAGATTATGATCCTAAATCTGCACAGCATATTTGTGGTATAGATGAAGATACTATTCGTAGTGTCGCACGTTTATACGCCAAAGCGCCTGCAGCAATGAGTATTTGGACTATGGGCATTAATCAATCAACTCACGGCTCAGACGGTGTCGCCAATATCAACAATTTGAATTTGATCACCGGCAATATAGGCATAAAAGGTGGTACGAGTTTATCTATCACCGGTCAGTGTAATGCTATGGGTACGCGTGAATGGTCATCTTGTTCAGGTTTACCTGGATATCGTTATTTAGAAAATAGCGATGATCGCCAAGAAATTGCAAAATTTTGGGGCATTGATTCCGAGTTTTTTCCTAAAAAACGCGGTTTAGCACAAACAGATATTTTTTCTGCTATTGAAACAGGTGAAATCAAAGGCTTGTGGTTAATAGCCACCAACCCTATGACCTCAATGCCCAATACTGGTCGCATTCGTAAGATACTAGAGAAGCTAGACTTTCTTATAGTACAAGATGTTTATAGCGATGTAGAAACGAATCAATACGCTCATGTATATCTGCCCGCTTCTGTTTGGTCAGAAAAGGAAGGCTGTCATACCAATACTGAACGCCGTGTTAATTTGATCTCTAAAATTGTGCCTTGTTACGCTAACTCTAAGCCTGATTTATGGATTTTCAATCACATGGCAAAGCGCTTTGACAATGGCAATATTATTCATTTTCCTGAATATGCGGAAGGTGCTTTTAACGAGATGAAGCAGCTATCTAAAGGCACTAACGCTTATGGAGAGCAAAAAACCCTAGATATTTCAGGCATGAGTTATGAAAAAATAGTAAAAGCAAAAGGTATTCAATGGCCTTATAGCGAAAGCGACGATGATAACCATGGTAGCTTAAAAGGTGCACCTCGTTTATATACTGATGGCAAATTCCAAACAAAATCAGGTAAGGCCAACTTAGTACCGGTATATTTTTATAATAATAACGAACAGCCCTGTAAAGACTACCCGTTTTGGCTTAATTCAGGTCGCGTAGTTGAGCATTTTCATACCCGTACTCGTACCGGTAAAATAGGTAATTGTAATAAATTTAGCCCGACGCCTTATATGGAGATGAACCCAGATGCAGCTAAAGAGTTAGGGGTAAAACATCAAAGTTACGTACGTTTAACCAGCCGTCGTGGTGACAGCGTGGTGATGGTGCAATTAACGCAACGTGTTCCGCGCAACATGGTGTTTGTACCTTTTCACTTTCATGATTGTGTTAATCGCTTAACCCTTGGTTTACTCGACCCACACTCACGACAGCCAGCATTCAAACAAGGTTCGGTACGTATTGAAGTGCTTGATGAATCACAGCAAAGAGAAGCAGCACAACTTAATGTTGATCGTCGCGAATATTAGTTAGGAATAGCAATGAACCAAGTGATAAAAAACAATTCATTAAAAGCAGCGCCCGCGGTAGAAGTTTACGATCCTAAAACCCTTTCAAATCATAAACAAAATGGTGATAGTGCCGAACAGCAAAATCGCTCTAATCATTGGCAAGTACGTAGCCAAGAACAAGATTATGCCTTCCTTACTGATAAAGTTTCTTCTGAAGAGCAGATCAAAGAAAACCGTTATGGACAACTTATTGATTTAGTAGATTTAAGCGGTGAGCCAGCACAGCGCTCAATGTTTATTAACGAAAACCCAGAAGTTGGCACTAATCCTAACCGTAATAAACAGCATGGATTTTTCTTCACTGCCGATAATTGTATTGGTTGTCATGCCTGTGAATCAGCCTGTTCAGAAAAAAATGATAACCCTGCTCATTTAGCCTTTAGATCGGTAGGTTATGTTGAAGGGGGCTCTTACCCTGATTACAAACGCATGAATATTTCGATGGCTTGTAATCATTGTGACGATCCTGTTTGCTTAAAAGGTTGCCCTACCGGTGCCTACACAAAACACGCAGAATATGGAGCAGTATTGCAAGACCCTGAAACCTGCTTTGGCTGTGGTTATTGCACTTGGGTTTGCCCATACAATGCCCCGCAATTAGACCCCGTAAAAGGGCAAGTATCTAAATGTAATATGTGTGTTGACCGTTTAGAAGTTGGTTTAAAACCGGCTTGCGTTTCTGCCTGCGTTGGCAACGCACTTGATTTTGGTGTTATAGAAAACACACCAGAAAATCGTGAACAATGCAAAACCAGTATCCCGGGCTTTCCAGATCCTGAAATAACCCATCCTAATATTCGTTTTCAACAGATAAAAGACTTACCTAATGAAATGACCCGAACCGATGCTATACCGGTTAAATATCATAAAGACAAACAAGGTAATTATAAACCAGTTGTTGATCAAAAAGCGGGTGTCGCCAAGCATTGGAATTTTACTCGCTTGAACTCTCGTGAAAACCCTTTAGTACTATTCACCCTTTTCGCCCAAGCCGCGTTAGGAACTTTTGCTATTCCTTTTATTGCGGCATTACTAGGTATTGACTCACTCACTAATTTTGTCGATTCTGATATGTTTTTACCGTTAACTATTACTGCTTTAGTCATGACTAGTTTCGCACTATTGATGAGCGTAACCCACCTTGGAAAACCCATGCGCTTTTATCGTGGCTTTAATAACTTGCGTTATTCTCCAATGGCTCGGGAAGGTTTAGGTTTAGCACTGTTTAGCGCTGGCTGTGGGTCAACTGCGCTATTCGCCTTACCCAGTAATACTTGGTTAGTCGACTTTACCTTGCAAACATTCGATTTAGACTTAGTTAACTTAACCCAAGCACTACCTTTAAAAACCATGATAACTGCCTCGGGCATATTTACCTTAATAGCTGGTGCCGCTGGTTTATTCTACATGAATAAATGCTATCAAATTAAAGCTCGACCTTTTTGGAATCATCGACAAACTGCCACCGCTTTTGTTGGTAATAGCTTATCCTTAGGCGCACTGGTAGCAGGCGTTATTGTACTGAGTACCTTATTAATTATGGGCATAGCGATTACTGATGCTGTATTAGTCTTTGCCAGTATATTTACTGTAGGTTTAGTGATTGAAGCGCTAGGTTTAATTATTCATAACAATGATTTAAACCGTAGTGACAATGAAGGCGGTGCGGCGCATTATGTGCAATGCACCACTTTTGGCAAAACTTATTTACTGCGTAATTGGCTATTAGGATTAAATATTACCATCGCAATTATTTTATTAACGCTACAATTTTTAGATATCACTAGCTCAACATTATTAGTGCCGTGGTTAATTTTAGCCTTATTAAATTGTTTTACTGCACTTGTTGGCAGAGCATTATTCTATATTTTAGTAATACCAACCACTATGCCTGGCGCCTTCTTTTGGAAGAATAAGAGCTTTGAAGAACATGCACGTGATACCGGTTTAGCCGATAATCCAGCAACGGGTGTCGCGCCGCTAGCTCATTAGTAATATTTTAGAGAAAGTAATCATGTTAGAGCACATCGAAGACACCTTAAATAAAAGTTGCTTAATTGGCCTAAGTTATTTTACAAGGCAAGGAGAGCAGCTTAAACAAAATATACTTGCGGGACGAGTTGTTAAGGTAGACAGTGAAGTGGGCATAACCGTTGAGCTATTCACAAAAGATAAATCGCAAGGTGCCCTCTTTATTTTACCAACCAATTTATCCTGTTGGTTCAATGCGCCTAAGGGGGATTTTCATACTAGCCAAACAGGTATAAAAATCACCAACCCTGACTACTTAGTCACTTGGGATATATTTCAATCAAAAGAACAGGGTAGTGATTCTGCGAAAGAGAAGCCACAAAATAGCGAGCAGCAATGGTGGCAATGGCGACCAAGAACCCAGTCGCCTAATGTTGGTTAAACCTAAAAATTTAAGCAATTAAATATCAGTATATTAGAAACAAAAAAGCAGCCACAGCTGCTTTTTTCAATCAATAACCGCAAGTTTATACCATATCAGCAAACGGGTTTTCTGTTGGTAAAGCAACGGCATGTTTAAACTCAGCAAAAGTTAAGCTATCGCCATTTATTTCAATAGCACTTTCATCGAGTAAACCTTCGCCAAATTTGTAGATAATATCAAATTCACCTTGGTTAGCACGTTGGCGGTAAACATTTTGGGCTTGTTCAACTTCAATTAACTTTTGCTGATAGTCATTCATCGCTGCTTCGCCATAACGTTTAGACATCATAGCTAGAGTTACTTTAGGTGAAAATACCGCCGCAGTTGCGTTATTACCACCAAAGCCTTTCGAGTTGATAAAGGCTACATCCATATCACCACAATGCCAGTGATCTGTGGCAATATTTAAACGCTCGTTGTGCACGTCATCGGCAACTTTATCAATAGTGGTAACACCGGGCATAATGTTGTCACTAAAAATCCCTAATGCCATCGCCATTTGATCGCCACTTGCAGGGCCAATAGTATGTCCAACAAAAGCTTTTGGCGCAGCAACAGGCCAGTTGGTAATATCGAAACTTGCAGCAATGCGATCATAGATTAATGATTCTGTCACACGGTTTTGCGGCGTGCTTGAACCATGCGCTAAAATAAAGCTGCGTTCTTGCAGTGACTCTTTACCTAATACGCTTTGAGCCAAGGCTACTGATTTTGCCATGGTAATATAATTACCCGGTCCTGGTGCGGTGATAGATTTTTTATAACCATCAGCGTTAACAAAAACATCGGCAACTGACGCCAAAATTTTAGCGCCCATTTCCATTGCCAGAGCATCATCCATTAATACAACAAACTGAGCTCCTTCACCGATAGTAAAACCACAGTTATCACCAAAAGGACGGCTTGTACGACGATGATCTGCTGTCTCGCTATTATCTAGTTTTTTCAAACCTGATTCATTAGCCAAAGCACTCATGTTGCCAAAACCTTCAATAACTTCAGGGGTAATTGGTGCTTCGGCGCTACCTACTACAGCAACACGAATTCTCCCTGCTTGCATGTCTTGCACTGCTGAGCGCAAGTTATATAAAAAAGTAGCACAAGCGCCAGAAGAAGAGAAAGTTGTACCAACATTACCAGTAACATAAGCATTGATGAAATCAGTCGACATAGTATTTAACCCTAATGCTAACTGTTTTGTGCTAACACGAGAGCCAGACAAACGGCTTTTCAACAAGCCACCTAAGCCCTCTTGTTGCATTTGTCCTACTACAGAGGCTGAGTATGTTCCTACTTGATCTGGGCTTATTTTATCTAAAATAGCATCCCATTCAATGCCTGTTGAGCGAATAGCATCGGTTGCCGCAAAGATGGTGGCTTGTAAACCACGCGGTTGATAGCGACTATTATAAAGAGCGCCCGGCTCAAATCCTGTTGGCATTTGTCCTGCAGCTTTAATAGGGTTATCGCGATAAGCATCATGAGAAATAGTTAAGTGCTCTGGAATTTCAACACTCACTCTACCCTCGCCTAAATCGGTCACTTGCCATGCATGCGGTAAAGGGTGCGGTAATTCTTTCGCGCGTAATTCAAAACAAATGTTTTTATCTATAGGGCGAACATGCATTTTTTGATGCCAATGGGTGGCATCAACATCAAAGTGATTTTTTTCAATTTTTCGAATTAATGTGCCATCAAGTATTTGCTGACCCAATTTAGCTTCAATTTCATCAGCGGTAATGACCTCACCCTGCTGATCAACTAATTGACCATTATCAAAAGAAACTAACTTCATTAAACTGGCTAAACCGACGAAGGTTTCTTGACGCGCTTCATCATTAATTTTATCTATAACAATGCGGCGAAAGCCTTGATGAAATGATGTACGACCAGCGGCGTTAATACCACCCATGCCAATAACTACAGGTAATGATGTCATGCGAAAAACCTAATTAAATATCAAACAATAAATCTAATGCAGTTAGTTTATCGTTAAGCCAAAAATAATAATAAGCAATAACAGCCATAAAATATGCCATAATGGCCAAAAGACACTGATTTAGATTAAACATGCCCTTAAGTAGAAAAAATATTGCGCAAGCAAAGCACTTACACGTTGGTTTGGTAATTTATCAACATGTGCTTGCTACTGGTTTAACTCTGCCATTAGAGATGTTATTAGCAGGTGAAGCTTTTGCTCGACGTTATGATAAATCAACAATGAAATTGAAAACTCAGCTAGTTAGCCAAAGAGATAAAGCGGTTACCTCCCGTGCTGGCATAAAATTTTTTCCTGATGTTATCCTAGACAACCTTGCTGCTGATGAATCATACCTACCCGACATTATTTTAGTGCCAAGCTTGTGGCGCAATCCAAGGCCGGTATTGAAGCAGCATGCAAAGCTAATTGCCTGGTTAAAACACTGTTGGCAACAAGGCTCTACTTTACTTGCTGTTGGTACAGGGGTCTGCTTTTTAGCCGAGTCAGGTTTACTTGATGATCATAGTGCAACCACTCATTGGCATTACGTTGAGCAGTTCAAGCGTGATTATCCTAAAGTAGAGCTTAAACCCGACTTTTTCATCACCCAATCAGAGCGCATATTTTGTGCGGCGAGTTTGAATTCTTTGGCCGATATTATTGTTCATTTAATTGGTCAAGCCTATGGGCGTTCTGCGGCACAAAATGTCGAGCGAAATTTTTCTCATGAAATTAGAAAACCTTATGAAGAACAGCGTTATTTAGAAGGTGCGGTTGACAGACATGCTGATGAATTAATAGCGCAAATTCAGTTTTGGCTACGGACTAATTTAAGTAGTGACATTAGCTTAGCTGAATTAGCAGAGCAGTTTGGTCTAAGTCAGCGATCTTTTACTCGACGCTTTAAAATGGCAACAGCTATTCGCGCAACAGAATATTGGCAACAGTTACGTATAGAAACAGCCAAGGATTTACTATCATCGAGTAACTTATCAATACAAGAGATTGCTTACCATGTTGGCTATCATGATCAGGGACATTTAACACGCTTGTTTAAGCAAAATTTAGCCTTAACACCAAAAGATTATCGTGCCATGGTAAGAAAGAAACTATTTAGTCAAAGCTAATGCTTGTCAGATTACTCAAGCTTAGGCAGAATAACCCCGTCCAAATTAAATTTAATTATCAGAGAATAAAATGAGCGAACAATTATCTACTGCCCTGTCAATGGCACAGAAGCAAATCAATCAAATGTTAACCATGCAAGATGCAATGAACTCTCGCGTTAGCGAAACGTGGCGGAGCAATGGTTACGAATGGTATCGCGCCATTTGGGTTGAGTGTGCTGAAATGTTAGATCACCATGGCTGGAAATGGTGGAAACATCAAGAAATTGACATTGCTCAGGTGCAACTTGAATTGGTAGATATTTTTCACTTTGGTCTAAGTTTACGTCTTATGACAGGTGCTAGTGTTGAAGCAATCTCTAGTAAACTTGCTAAAGAATTACACCAAGGTACTGCTGAAAATGATTTTAAAATAGCGTTAGAAAATTTAGCCTCTGCCGCTGTAACTAATAAAGCTTTTGATGCTAAAGCGTTAGCTGACTGTATGTCTTTAATGAATATGGATTTAGATGAGCTATTTCGCCAGTATGTTGGAAAAAACACATTAAACTTTTTCCGTCAAGATCACGGCTACAAAGATGGTAGTTATATTAAAATTTGGCACGGCGAAGAAGACAATGAAGTATTAGCTAATTTAGTTAACACACTTGACGCTGGTGCCGATGATTTCCAACAACAGCTCTATACTGCGCTTGAAGAAAAGTATCCAAACTAAAATCAGTTACAAGTTAATAGTTACGGGTAACGAAGAACGTTGCTGAGAGGTGAGGAACAGAACGTCTCAAGTGCACAACATAACTAGCTACTCGAAACTATAATATCGAAACTTCCCGTCTTTGGCACAAATTCTGCTTAATCATTATTAAGTAAGCGCTTTGTTCAGTTTATTGGATAAAGCGTCAAGAATTTGAATCGCCGGAGTTATTTATGGAACTTATTTTATTTGCTTTACTCAGCCTAGTTGTCATTGTAGGTGTATTAGCAAGCCGTTTAAACGACAACAGTTTTCCTTTCCCTTTTGATAGTAAACCTTCAGTCTTTACTCCTGCAGAAAAAAACTTTCAGAACTTGCTAGAGCAAGCGATGGGATATAAGTATCGTATAATCAATCGTGTAAAACTCGCTGATATAGTGACCATTCGTAATGGTGTTTCTAACAAAGCGAGTCAAAACGCTGTTACTAATGCCGAAGGCAAGTATCTCGATTTTGTTATTTGCGAACGTGATAGCATGAAGCTGCTAGGCGTAATTGATCTTGTGGATACTCAAGGTAAAGGTTACAAAATTAAAAAAGACTGGTTTGTTAGTGGCGCACTTGAAGCGGCATCAATTCCACACCTTAGAATAAAGGTTAAAGCTAATTATACTTTAGATGAAATTAGAGCCTGTATTAATTCGCGTTTATTAGGTAATAGCTCACCTTTACCTAAAGTTAAGGGGAAAATAATCCCAGCGGCTATGGTAAAAGCTCGACCAAAAAAGACTGGGGTTTTAAGCCAAACTGCTGCACAAGCACAATTGTCACCGCACATGTCAGGTCAATTATCAGGACAAGCTATTCCGGCTTTGCCTCATTAATACCAAGTAAATTATCCTTATAGATAAAAATAAAAACCAGCAATATCTGCTGGTTTTATTAATGATAATTTATAACCAATTTTAATTATTTACCAAATTTTAACGCGCTCATTTGGTGGAACATATAAAGCATCACCTTCTTTTACATCAAACAATGTATAGAATTCTGGAATATTCCTTACCACACCATTAACCCTAAATTGCGCAGGTGAATGTGGGTCAGTTTTAACTTGAACTCGTAATGCTTCATCACGACTTTTTCTTAACCATGATTGTCCGTAAGCTAAGAAAACTCTTTGCTCACCGCTAAAGCCATCCATCTGTGGAGATTTTTTACCCTTCAAAGATGCCTTATATGCTTGCAAGGCTATACTCAATCCGCCTAAGTCACCGATATTTTCACCTAAAGTAAAAGTACCATTAACATTTAAATCATCAAACACTTTAAAACCATCATATTGAGCAATAAGCTTACTTGTACGTCCTTTAAATTGTTCTTTATCTGTGTCTGTCCACCAATTACGCAAAACACCATCGCCATCAAATGTGGAACCACTGTCATCAAAACCATGGCCAATTTCATGACCAATTACCGCACCAATAGCACCGTAGTTAACCGCGTCTTCAGCATTTAAATCAAAAAATGGCGGTTGTAAAATGGCGGCCGGAAAAACAATTTCATTCAACGGTGGGCTATAATAAGCATTAACCGTTTGCGGTGTCATACCCCACTCATGTTTTTGCACTGGCCCTTTTTGTTTCTCTAAGTTTTGCTGATAGACCACAAGGTTTGCACGTTCGATATTACCGACTAAATCATTTTTATCTATCGCCAACTGGCTGTAGTCTTTCCAAATATCTGGGTAGCCAATTTTAGGTGTGAATTTTGAGAGTTTATCTAACGCTTGCAGTTTCGTTTCTGCACTCATCCAATCAAGTGCTTTTATGTTTACTTCATAAGCAGCAAGTAGATTATCAACAAGCGACAACATTTTTGCCTTAGCTTCAGGCGGAAAATGACGTTTAACATAAACTTTACCAACCACTTCACCTAAATGATTATTAACTAAAGAAACACCACGACGCCAATCGGGCAAGGCCTTTTCAACACCACGAAGTGTATTTGAATAAAAGGCAAAGTGCTCATCATCAAAGGCCTGGCTTAAAGAGGTCGCATTGGTATTGATAACGCCCCACTGCAGAAATACTTGCCAGTCTTTTATGCTCGTTTCTTTAATAATATCATTCAGTGCTTTTTGAAAATCAAGTTGAGTCACAACTACACCGTCAATATCCGTAACGCCCGCTTCAGCTAAATAACCTTGCCAATTAAAATCAGGCATAACGCTTATTAACTCATCAAGAGGTATTTTGTTATACAAAGCCACCATATCGCGCGTTTTTTCTTTTTTCATATGCTCAGACGCGAGTTTAGTTTCTAATGCCATAATTGTTTTAGCCGCTTGCGCTGAAGAGTCCAAACCGCTTAAGACAAACATATTCTCAATATGGCTAACATATTTAGCACGTATATCCGCTGACTTTTCATCTTCAGTGAAATAATACTCTCTGTCAGGTAAACCAAGACCTGCTTGCCATGTGTATATCATGTAGCTATTCGGATTTTTAAAGTCGACATACTGCCCTAACGAAAAAGGCGTTCCGTAACCAAGCTTATTTGACGCTGCAAAATATACCGCTAATTCATCATGATTGCTTATTGATGCAATTTTTTTAAATTCGTTATGCAATGGGCTTGCTGCTAACTGATTACGTTTATCACGGTTAGTGAATGAATAGTACAAATCCCCTACTTTTTGCTCATCACTACCTGCCGAAAAATCACCTGATGCAGATTCATCAATGATTTTTTTGATATTACTTTGCGATTGCTCGTGTACTATATAACCCACACCATAACTTGATTTATCAGCAGGAATATCAGTTTTAGCCATCCATCCCCCATTAACATAAGCATTAAAGTCATCACCAGGTTTTACACTAGTATCCATATTTTCTAGATACAATCCCGAAGTCAACGCTGTAGTTTCTGTTTGCTTTTCAATATTTTCAGTTGTCGATGTGCTACTTTTTTCCGCTTGACCGCAAGCCACCAGCATTAACGATGCTAATGACATTGCGCTTATTAGTAAGGTTTTTCTCATTATTTCTTCCTTAATTAATCATATTACCAATGTTATTAATTTTATTTTTCCTTATACATACTAGTGAACGTAATTTATAGAAGCAACTTTGCTGTGCATATATATCTAGGGCAAGCTATAATCCTAGATAAATTAGTGACTAAAGAGAAAATAATGAAAGCAGGTATCATTGGCGCGATGGAGCCAGAAGTAGCAATTTTAAAGGCAAAACTTACTCATTGTGAAACTAGCACACATGCGGGTTATACTTTTTATCAAGGAAAAATAAATAACAATGAGGTTGTTATTGTGCAATCAGGTATTGGTAAAGTAGCCGCAGCCTTAGCTACAGCAATACTCATTGATAGGTTTCAACCTGATTACATTGTCAATACTGGCTCTGCTGGTGGTTTCAACGACAAACTTAAAGTTGGTGATATTGTTGTTAGTTCAGAAGTGCGTTATCACGATGTTGATGTCACCGCTTTTGGTTATGAAATAGGGCAGTTACCTGCAAACCCAGCGGCTTACATTCCTCATCAAACATTGGTAGCGGCTGCCAAGACCGGTATTGCAGAGCTAAAAAACATTCAAACGATGGTGGGTTTGATTACCACTGGCGATACCTTCATGACTAAAGATGAAGATATTGCTAAAGCGCGTGCTAACTTTCCAACAATGGCGGCAGTAGAAATGGAAGGCGCCGCTATAGCTCATACCTGTCATCAATTTAACGTACCTTTTGTTATTATTCGTTCTCTGTCAGATATTGCAGGAAAAGAATCACCAACATCATTCGATGAATATCTAGAAACAGCCTCTGTTAATTCATCACAATTGGTTATGAACATGCTTAACTCACTGCAAGGTAAGTCGCTTAATTAACATTTAACTACTATTAAAATAATAACAATGACTGATTTTAACGACCTTTCTTCTTTTAGTTACCAACTCTTAATATTACTGACAGTGATATTAAGTAAAGCAGTTATCAGTCACTTTGTTCATCATGAGCCATTACGATATTTCCAGTTTTACTGTCAAAAACTCAGTAACAAAGTTAATAAACAACATAACAGCCCACAGCAACAAGCCATTGCTGGATTAGTTGCGATTGTTATAACATTATCTCCTATTGCTATTATTTTATGGTTATTTGAAGCTTTTGTGGCCGTTGATTTTTTATGGCAAGCGCTACTACTTTACCTTGCAATTGGTTCATTTGGCTTAGCTAAAATAAATAAAACCATTGCTCAAGCTTTAGCATCCAAGCAGGATTACTTAGCAAAACAAACACTTAAACTGTGGACATTAAGAGAAACAGACCCCTTATCGAGCTTGGGCTTAAGCAAAACAAGTATAGAAATGTTGCTATTGCGAACATTACAGCAAGGTTATACTGTTGCGGCTATTTTTATCGCTTTTGGCCCGTTATCAGCTCTTTGTTACAGGCTAGTATTAGAAATGCATTATTGCTGGAATACCAAACTAGCAAAATATAATCACTTCGGTCTTTATAGCCAACTAATCGTGCATATCTTGCAATGGCTACCAGTAAGGATTTTTTCTTTATTATTATTGCTTTCTAGCATAGGGAAAAACTTTATACTTTTTTGGCGTTTAAGCAAACACCATTTTTTCAAACTGAATAATAATATAGTTTTATTACAGTTAGCGTTGAATTTAGAAATAAAGCTCGGTGGCGTTGCCATGTATAATGATGGCGATAAAAAAGAAAAACTACGTAAGGTTAGTTTTAACAATTTAGCCAGACAACCACAAATTACCGATATTATTCATGCAAATAAAAAAATTAAAGCCATCATTTATATCAGTATACTTTTCACTATCTTTTTAGCCGTTGCAATAGAGTTTATTGCCGCCAATATTTAATGGCACCACCTTTTATTATAGACTGACACTATAAAACACCTTAATTATCACTTTGGAAACAAAAAATGCTTAAAATAACAAAGCTTTTCACTTTAGTACTCAGCTTTATTGCTGTCTCAGTATTTGCTAGCGAAACACCACAAATTTCTCAGCAAGAATTATTAACAGCACAAATTTCTCAGCAAGAATTATTAACAGCACAAAAAGCGCCTAATCATAATATTGTTGTATTAGATGTTCGCTCTGAAGATAAATACAACCACGGTCACCTTGCGGGCGCCATTAATATTAGCTATGACGAAGTTGAAGGAAACCTTAGCCAACTAGCACAATACAAAGGTAGCACTGTAGTCGTTTATTGCCGTTCAGGTCGTCGCGCAGGTATTGCTGAAAAAACACTTGCTGAAGATGGCTTTAACGATTTACGTCACTTAACTGGTGATATGAATGGTTGGCTTGAGGCAAAATTACCTGTTGTCAGTAGTGGTCATTCACATTAATTCAATACACCTTTATTCGAAATATCTATAGTGGATGAACTTTTATATTACCTAGATATTTTTGGCATTATCGTTTTTGCCCTTTCAGGCGCATTAATGGCTGGCCGATATAAACTTGACCCTTTTGGTGTTGTCGTACTTGCCTCCGTTACTGCTATTGGCGGTGGCACTATTCGCGACATAATTTTGCAAACACCTGTTTTTTGGGTTGTTGAGCCTTATTATCTTTATGTTATTTTAGCAACTGCGCTACTTACCATTATTTTAGTTCGCCAGCCCAAGCGTATTCCTAAACGTTTTTTGCTTCTTTCTGATGCACTAGGTTTAGCTCTTTTCGCCGTATTAGGCACTCAAAAGTCATTAGCCTTAGGCTCTCCTATACCTGTTGCCATTGTTATGGGCGCGATTACAGGTGTAGCCGGAGGTATGATTCGCGATGTTTTATGTAATGTTATTCCAATGATATTACGAAAAGAAATATACGCTTTAGCAGCAATGCTTGGGGGCGGATTGTTTGTAACATTTCACTTGCTTGGCTGGTCTGAAAACGAAGCAACTATCGTTGCTGTTTTGGGGGCATTATTACTCAGGTTAGCGGCTATTTATTGGCAAGTATCTTTACCTGCTTTTGATATTATTGACAAAGATAATAAATAACTTATTTAACTTATTTCTGTTCAAATATTGTTTTCATGTCTTGCTGAATTTTATCATACCAACCTTCTGCTACCGTAATTGCAGGTAAAGCTTCAACTTCAACAACACCACTTTTTGCCGTTTTTACTGACTCATTATAAATAGACAAAATATTTTTGATCACCACAGGTTGCGCTTTAAGTTTAAGCTTTTCAACAACAAGCTTTGTTCCACCTTCAAAAGCTTCTATTTTACCTGATTGCGAGCGTGTGCCTTCAGGGAAAATGATCACTTTTTTATCTTTACAATTCCGCACATCTTTTAGTAATTTGATAATAGCCCTTCTGTCTTGCTGATCAACAGTAATATGACCTACTCGATCCACAATACCTGATATAGGCCACTTATCCATAATACCTGTACGGCCGACAAAACGAACATCATTACCTATTATTTCTTCTAAAACAAAGATATCCGTCATACTTTGATGGTTAACAATTAAGATATCAGTATCATCATCAATAACACCACTTAAATTCACGGTTGCACCCGCATTTCTAACTATGTTTACGCTGAAAAAAAGTCGTAATTTATTAAATAATTTTCCATGTCGCGGGCAAAGAGACAATGCAATAGACTCAGCAGCAATGGTTAAATAGACTTTGTATTTTTTTATGATAAAAGACAGCATTACTCAATAAAACATAGCATTAACAAATGCTATGCCTCTATTCCCCAACCATCATTGTAACCAGAGAATTTATTAGCAAGCTCTTCAAAATCGGTTTCTTGTTTGATCACAGCATCGTAACTGGGTACCATTTTAATGGAGCAATCTAAGTCCCAAACGTTAGGCGTTTCATCTGGGTGGATATTAACTCTTACATCAGGCATATTTTCTTTAATAAAGTCAGCCATTGCTTGGGCTTGGACTTGTTGCTCAAACAAGTGGAAAAAAACCACATCATGAGTTTCGCTAAGATCTATGCCAGCTTGTTGCATTTCAGCTAATACTTCGCCAGTTTCATCAGTGGGAAAATCCATCGTCTTTCTCAGTTTTATTTAAGGTGTGATAATTGATTATTTTCAAGAAGCAGTATTATAAACAGTGAATAACAACTTGAATAGTTTTTTGAAAAATTTATTAAAAATGTCTCGATAACAACTAAAACGAACAGTGATTATTGCGACATTGTGCAGACAAAGACGGCTTATTTACATATTCCTGCTGACAATAATTACCTAATAATTGCAGGTTTTCATTTTTAGGGGTGGTTTTTAATAAAATTGCCGCACCCGTAGTATTTACAGAAACAATACAACCTAAAGCTCGACTATGAGTATGCACTAAAAAACATTGTGCATCCGTTTGGCAACTAAGATTATCCGCTATAATTTTTTGTTGTGACTTTTCAAACGAGTTTGAAGTCTTAGGCAGAGGATAAAAAAGGTCTTTTCTACGCTGTTCTTTTTCTTGTTGTTGATAAGCTTCTTGCTCAAGCTGCGCCTTTAATTGTGTAGTAGCGGCTTCATTCTCTTTTAATAAATAACCTAAAAATAATAACATCACCAAAAAGCCAACCAAAACAATTACGATGATGGATAGCCATTTAAAGGCGATTCGATAAAACATTAATTTGTTAATGGAGCTTTAACATTAGCCTGCGGGTATTGAGCCAGCATGGTAGCAACCGCTTCTTTGATTTTATTATTAGTGGTAGCACTATTTTCTTTTACTTTAAGATTTAATGGGTAAGTGCTGCGCCACACCGAACGGTTTTTTTTAGGATCAACTATATCTAAAACTAAACTGCCTCTGCTAACAGATTTATATTCTTTATCTGTTTTCCAAGTTGTGGCTCGCAAGCAATGAGCACAAAAGCGTACCGATTTATTATATTTAGCATAATCACCACGGTTACCATTAAAAAGATGATAGGTCACTATTACATCGGCTTGTTCAACGTCTGCGTAACTAAACTTTTTATTAGCCATAGCACGTTCTATTGCAATTTCGATGGCATTTCGACGCGCATCTAACAAACTTTGGGTTTCACTAAATGCTGAGTTGTGATCATACAAGCTATAGCTTTTAACTGTCGAAAAATCAAAACGGTCATGATAGACCACGCCAGTTTTTTTACTGCTTGAACAAGCACTAATGAGGATGATTAATAATGATGTAATAAATACTTTAAGCATGTGAATAAAAGAAAAAAAGAACTTACCTTAGCCTAACAAGTTCTTTGTTAACTATAAAGAAGAGCTTATAAAGAAAGTTACGTCTACATTAAGATGTCAAAATTTATTTCTTTAAAACCTAATACCTGACCACCGAACTCTTTAGCAAATGCGATTGCATCTTTTTGTTGACTAAAACTTGCGAGTGTCTTCCCCATAGCGCCTGTTTTTTCTGAGCCAGCAACATACCATGCGGTTTTAGCATCAATAAAATATTTATCATCAATACTATCACTGCCCCATGGCATTTTACTCATGTCATGCACTAACATTTGCGCTACATTACGCTTATTTTCAGGATCTAAGTAGTAGCTAAACATATCGCGAGTAGAGCAAAATTTAAAAACTTGCGTGCCTGTTTCTTTGCGAAATATTTCACCTTTAGGACCATCAAATCGAGTTATTAGCATGCCACACAAATGACATTCATCGCCAGACTCCATTGCTACAGCTTGATGCAACATTTTTTGCTGCTCACTTTTGTCGGAACATGACATTAACGAAGTAACAATAAGAGCAAGTACAACAATTAAGGATAATAATTTATAAGGCTTCATAGTAAATATTCTCTGTCTAATACCAATTTGATTAAAGTGTTTTTTTCTTAAAAATAAAAATAGCTAAGGTTAATGGTAAAACAACCCAAGCAACGAGGGCTGAAAACAATTGTGTTTGCGATAAGCTCGCGTTAATAGCGACAGATAATGCGCCATTAACATTCGTATTTTCCAATCCTGCTAAATTAACCAAACGGAAAATATCCGTTGGATTTAACATCATTAGTTGAGTTAACCCTTGCTGTGTTACGCCTTCGTCAACGCCTACCAATAAAGCAAGTAAGGCTAAATCAAACGCTAAAGCAAATAGAAACCAAGTGATCAGAGCAAACCCTGCCGCTTTTGATTTTTCACTCACTGATAGACTTATCAAATATGCAATGGCGGTAAAGCTTAATCCCAATAAAATGGCGCTAAATATGAATAAACCAAAAGCACTGAGGATTGCTATATCACCTAGTTGAAAATATAAAAGCACCGCAGAGGCGCCAAAACCAAGTAAAGTGGCAAGTGCAATTATGCTACCTTGACCAATAAATTTACCTAACAATAACTGGCTTTTACTTAACGGATACGTCAATAGCAATAATAAGGTGCCACTTTCTTGTTCACCAACAAAACTGTCATAACTGAGTAATAAAGCGATTAATGGAATTATAAAAACCGCAAGACTGGCTAAACTTGCCACTGTAGTTGATAACGATGTTACGCCAACAGCACCCGACGCCGCTGCGCCAAAATACGTTAACCCAATTGAAAGTAATGCAAAAATAAGCGTAATTGAAATCAACCAACGATTACGTAAACCATCACGAAATTCTTTATGGGCAACGGTTAATATTTGCCTCATTAGCTTTGTCCTCCTTTGCGGCCATGTAATGCAAGCTCATGCCTTGACAGAAAGTGCTGATAAACTTGCTCTAAATTAGCTGATTCAACATGAATATCATCAAGCTCACTTAGGTTAAGTAATTGCTTTAACACACTTAACTTTTCATGCTCTGGTACCATTAAAGTGTCCGGACAGGCATCAGTTAGAAAACATTTTAATTTACTATCTTGCGCCACCGCACCATTTAGACCACCTTCTTTTAAGGAGGTAGCTTTAATAACAACGGGTAATGCAGCTTGCTGACGTAGTTCACTCAAAGTCCCCATTGCTAATAGTTTTCCTGAAGATAAAATCATTGCTCGGTCAATATGCTGCTCAACGCCCGGTAAAACGTGCGAACATAAAATAATACTTGAGCCATTAGATTTAAGTTGATCTACTGTTTTATAAAAATCTCGGGTGGCAATGGGGTCTAAACCAACTGTTGGCTCATCAAGCAATAATAATTTCGGTTCACCAATAAATGCTTGTGCTAAGCCTAAGCGCTGACGCATGCCTTTTGAATAGGTTTTTACTTGGCGTTTCATTGCGTAAGTTATACCTACTTGCTCCAGTAAACCTATTGCTTGTTTCTTCGCATCTTTATTAGCAAAACCTTTTAATTTGACAAAATAAGTCAGCACTTCTAAACCAGTAAGCTGCTCATAGAAACTAACATTTTCAGGTAAATAACCCACTTTACTTCGGCTATGCCAAGCCTCTTTTGAATCAGGCGCCATACCCATTACTTCAACCTTGCCATGACTTGGTGAAATAACGCCAAGAATGAGTTTCATCATAGTGGTTTTACCTGCACCATTATGACCGAACAAACCAAGCACTTCGCCTTCATTTAGCGACATAGTCATAGAGCTTAACGCAGCTAATTGACCATAAGTTTTTCCAGCCTCAACTAAAGAGACTAACGGGGTATTCATCATTGTTGTTCCTGCAAACGTTTTGCTTTTGTTTTATTAACAATCGCTATTTGTTCTTCATCAGAATTGGTTTGTAAGAAGTGAGGTCCCATTAAGGGATGACTATCTTTCACCCCTGGTGGTTTTAACACCGGAAATTGTTTTTGCACCCAACGTAAAATCAAAATGGCAGGACTATCCATGATCATTTTCATTTCAGGATATTGCCAAACGAGTTTATCAATACCATCATTTGGCTCAAAAACAGCATCGCCAATGCCATCATTATTCATATCCCAGCCAAGGTAATTACTCCAATAATTACCCTTACCGTCCTTACTCCACTCTTGCTTTTTATTAGAAACATACTTCACTTGCGTGGGGTTATTGATGAAACTATTGCCATAAATTTCTATATTTTCTGAGCCTGCAGTTAAATGAATACCAATTTCAGCGGTATCAACAATATTACCTTCGAGCGTGTTATAGCCTGAATTATAAACAAACAAACCTTTACCATCTCGACCTAGCACTTTGTTTTCTGGCTTAGTCCAAACATTTTTAATGTGATTATTAGTAAAGGTGGATTGGGTGATAAAGTTTAGCAAAAAACCATAATCTTCACTGTCAGTGGTTTTATTACCCACAATTGTTAAGCGCCTTGAACTCATTAAAGCATAACCAGCTCGTGTACTATAAGCGGTGTTATCTTTAACCGTATTATCGTACGAATACATATAGTGAATACCATAGCGAAGATGATGCATGGTATTTGCTTCTATCACGTTATTCTGACTAGAAATAACATAAATGCCATCTCGTACTTCATAGGTTTCATTTTGATAAACATGACTATGGGTCACATTCGCCAGTTGAATACCGTTGCCCCGATCAGCAGAGCGCAGCGCTAAATTACCTTTAACCTTGTTGTTGTATATTTTTGATTTAGTCACATGGTTTAGCCAAATACCAAAACCATCACCTGATAAGATATTGTTCTTAATAACTAAAGACTCGACTCTTTCATTGTCAATTTTTTCATTTGAATAAATACCTGAGCTTTGTTCAGTGAGATCATCGCCCCAATTAACAATATTAAGGTTATCTATGGTGATATGAGAGTTTTTTAATATCAAGGCATGACCTTTACCTTGAGCATCAATAATAGCGCCTTGCTCGCCGCGTAATTCTATTTGATGTGCAATAACGAAATTACCTAAGTAGCTACCTGCTCCTAGCACCAAAACATCACCATTTTGGCTAGCATCAAGTACTTGTTGTAAGTTATCAGAAGGCGTTACTGATAATTCTTCTGCTAGCAGGTACTGGCTATAACTACCCAGTAAAACCAGAAAAGAGAAGAACACAGTATGGACTTTTTTCATCGCTAACAAGAAAAATTCATCATTGAGGTGTAAAGTGGCAACAGCATAGCATCTTTAATAATTTGACTGTTGATCTCAAATATAAAATTCAGATTTAAGCATTCAAGTAACAGCAAAAAGTACTTATACCAAGTTGATTAAATTGGTATTACTATGAAAGAATTACAAATTTGTAAAAAAGCTCAATACCTCTCAGTATTGAGCTTTCAATTTACAAGGATAATGCCTTACTTTCACATTCTTCCACGCATTTCCATGTTTAACTTGCATGAGCGTGTGACAGAACCAGTTCTGCTCCAATCAAATATACTTAAAGCTATGAAGCTTCTACAAACATTCTTCCACGCATTTCCATGTGCAACGCGTGGCAGAACCAATTACAGTAATACCATTGAACACCCGGTTTATTCGCTGTAAAGGTAATAGAAGCTGTTGCTTGTGGACCAATTTCCATTTGCACGCCATGGTTAGTCATACAGAAGCCATGTGTTACATCTTCTACTTGGTCAAGGTTAGTTACAATAACCGTTACTTCATTACCCAATTTAACATTGAAAGATTCCATGCCGTACGTTGGTGCAACTGAAGTCATGTAAACACGTACTTTATTGCCGTCACGTATAACTTTATTCTCACTCATCGTATCAACACCGTCACGTTTAGCTTGCGCTAATGTTTCAGCAAAGATTGAATCATCACGCGACCATACTTTATCAGGCTTAACTTTAGAGCGATGAATAATAGTACCGTCATGTGGTTCTGCAAAAGTAGGACCGTCATGTACAAGTTTCATTGTGTCGCCCGAAATATCAATTAACTGATCATTTTCTGGTTTTAATGGACCAACAGGTAAGAATCTATCTTTAGAGAACTTACAAAGTGAAACTAACCATTTGCCATCCGCATCACGGGTTTCACCTGAAGAAGTTGAGTTATGACCTGGCTGATAATGAACATCTAATTTTTGACGGATGTAGTTAACTTTTTTACCTTGGTAAGCTTGAATTGCTTCTTCAATATTCCATTTAGCAATTTGGCTATCTAAAAATAAAGTAGTGTAAGCAAAACCTTTTTGATCGAAGGCAGTGTGTAATGGTCCTAAACCTAATTCTGGCTCACCAACAATAGTATCGCGCGGTTTGATTTCATCATTAAACAAGGCGTCAAGTTTGTCGATAGCTATAATAGAAACGGTTGGTGATAACTTACCGTTAGCCATAAAGTACTTACCATCTGGTGAAGTGTTCATACCGTGTGGAGACTTAGGCACTGGAATATAGCGAGTTAATTTTGAGCCTTTACGTCCATCTAACACAGGAACCTTGTTACCGTTATGTGTTTTAAATTTACCTGCTTTTACTGCAGCCTCACAACGAGCAAGGTTAAATACCACAACATGATCACGTTCTGAAGTAATCATTTCACCTAAGTTCATCCCCATTTCTGAGTTGTAACAAGTAGAAGCGAAGTATTTTCCATCGTAATCAGCATCGGTATTGTCTAAGTTACCATCAACTATTACTTGAAAAGCAACTTCCATTTTCTCAGCATCAATAACACTAAATAAAGAGCGGTAAGTGCTAACATCTTTCATGGAGTCTTTGCCGTCATTATTCATTGGAATTTCAAATTCACCATTACAAATAACGTATTTAGTTTGTGGTACTTTTTGAACACGTAAACCATGTACAGCTTGTACGTTTGGAATAGTGATCATTTTATCTACTTTCATTACGTTACAACGGATACGTGCAACGCGAGAGTTGGCTTTATCATTAATAAATACATACTTACCATTATAACGGCCGTCAGTCATACTCATATGTGGATGATGAGAATCTCCCATCATGATGTCAGCGCTCTCGCCTTTAATACGCTTACTTTCGTCAGTTAAACCCCAGCCTGTCGCTGAATCTGTATTAAAAACAGGAATACGCATGAGTTCACGCATTGATGGAATACCCATAATACGTACTTCACCGGAGTGACCACCTGACCAGAAACCATAATACTCATCTAATTCACCTGGGTGAACTACCGAGCTAGCAGCTTCAGACGATTTTGCTTTAGCTGTTGCTGCAAACATGGCAGCAGTCATTGGGGCAGCGACAACTCCAGCACCAATGAGTGCCGTTTTACCGAAAAACTTTCGGCGGCCTTCATTATCTAATTCGACCTCGTTTTTTGTATTTAAGCTTTTTTGCTCTTCATTACTCATTGTATTTCTCCATTTTTTAAAATTTGTTGTATGTACTAAATTATCCAGTTGTCGAGTTTCACTACGTTAGGGTCGACCTACATTGCTTTGTGATTAACCTACATTTACGGCCGGTATTTCTGTTTCCTTGCTTTTGTATTTAGAATGAGCGGCTTTCTTTCTCGCTAACTTTTTTAATGGCGGACATTTCTCTTCATTAAAGTAAGTCACCTGACAATCTAAACAGTAATGGCACTCACGCATGTTAATAACACCATCAGGATCAATCGCTTGTATTTCACATTCTTTGGCACACGTTTTACAAGGTTGGCCACACTCTGGGCGACGACGTAACCAACTAAACAGACGTATACTATTACTGGTTGATAATGCCGCACCTAATGGGCATAAATATCGACAGAAAAATTTACGGTTGAAAATATTAATTATTAGTAACGCAGATGCATATAAAACAAACGGCAACTCACGATCAAATTTGAGTAAAAAGGTGGTTTTGAATGGCTCAACTTCAGCAAACTGCTCGGCAAGGGCTAATGACTCCATAGATAAACCAAACAGGCCTAATAAAATTAGGTATTTAATCGCCCATAAACGTTCGTGCACAGCCCATGGCAATTCAAATTGTGGAATTTTGATATAGCGAGCGAAAATATTCATCAGCTCTTGTAACGCACCAAAGGGGCATAACCAACCACAGTAAACAGCGCGTCCCCATAAAATCATGGTGACCGCAGCCGCACCCCATAAAATAAATATCACAGGGTCTAGTAAGAATAAATCCCAAGAAAAGTCAGACATAAAGGCTTGAAGGAAAGTAAATACGTTCACTATCGACAACTGACCGCCCCATGACCAGCCAATAAAGACAACGGTAATAATCAAAAACAAATGACGGAAGTTGTGCATAAAGGTGGGATGGCGAACTAAAATATCTTGCAAGAATAAGCTCATCACCACTATGGTCAGCAAAATAATGAGAATGGTTACTTCTGAACTTTTCTCTTGCCAAACCTGTTGAGTAAGTGACAACTCAGGCTCAGGCATAATCAATGGCGGGCGATCTACATAATTATCTAAGGTGTGATAATCGGCTTTAAAACTGGTAAAGAGACTTTCTAATGGTCCTGTTTGACGACGAACTAATAACTCTAGGTGCCAATCTGAAGCTGGATTAAATTCATGATGCTCACGAACAATAAAGATAGATCTTTCACTAAACTTTGGTGCACTCTCAATATAAATATCAGGTAATCGACTATGATCTAAATCTCTAAAGGCAAAAGCATTGTCATTTTGCAGCATTTGAATACGATCAAAAATAGCGCCTCGAACATAACCAGAGCCTTTAAACGAATAACCTGTCCCCATTATAACAATGGCATGTTCACCCTGCTTTAATGTTGATATTAAGTAGTCATACTCACTATCACCGAGTAAATTACGGCCAATCGTTGGAATATCGACTTGCGCAAAATATATTTCAGCAAACATGTCTTGTTTTTGCTCGGGCTTAGCTTCATCAACATGCTCAGCGTCAGTGCCAACAAAGGCATCATCAATTGTTTTTCTATTTAGATATAATTTTCGAATGGCACCGTTGCCTGTCAGCGTTGTCCAATCAGCAGCTTCAAAAACATCGGGATAGATAGTGCCCATAGGCTGAATAGCTTCTTGGCTTTTACTGATAATGCCAAGTGACTGAGCCGCTAGTTTTGCCGCTTTAACAATAGCAACATTCATAACCATTACCGTAACGGTTGCACCCGATAGACCATCAATATGTACAACGCCTTCAGTTTGATTACCGCCCACTTTCAGTCGACTTCTAACATTTAAGCCATCGTATTGATCCGTAAATTTATGAAGTTTAGATTCTGGAATACCCGCTAAGATGATCGGCTCATGATGCTCTAATACTTTTGCGCCTAAATAAATACCTGCAGTATCAATAGCCACTAACATATTTACTGGTTCGCCTGAGTAGGCAGGAATTTTTGCTAAGTCATTGGTTTCGAAAGCGTAGCCTAAAATTTCTTGGTCTTTATCTTTTTGGTTTCCGTAAATGGTCCAAAGCAGCGGTGAGCCCTCTTTGGCTGAAACTTTGTCAGAAATATTAGTATGCTCAGGGAAAATTTCCTTGATTAACGGCATTGGATCTTTCGGAGGGCTAACAAATAAGGCTTGAGCTGGAAAGCTGATTGCCACAGATAGCAGAAAAAAAGGAACGAGTAAAACTAGCACCTTTTCTAGCATATTTTTAACAGGGAAAAAAAACATCAAGCATCCACTTCTTTAAAGCTATTGCAGTGGGTGACACAAGTACCGACTGCGACAATATGTCACAGTTTACGCTGTTAGTTTTTAACTGTTTTGATGTAGATCAAAAAAAGTTATTGATAAAATATGAGGCAGAACAAAGAGATAATCCCCTATTTGTTTTATGGAATTATCTTCTAAATCATTTGAATCAAATGCTTAATCAGATCGCAGTGAGCTTATTGGTTCAAATCTAATTCAAAAAAAACCCCAAATTTTTCAATCTGGGATTTCTGTATAAGCTCAAGCACTACGGCAGCGCTTTGATTAAAGCATTGTTTATATTATTGTTAAGGAATACTAGTAAAACTATGATTCAAGCCTCTAACAATACGTCGCATACCTGACTGGATTCTTAAATCTTGCAGGCTAGCAAAACCAACCCAAACAACATCAGACGTTTTAATGTTAATAATTTTGGCCGTTACGCCAACTCGTGCAATATTAATATAAGAGCTTCTGGCGTTTCGAGCTGAATCAAATTCCCACTCTTGTAAAGTTTTCGGCATGGCAGGTAAACGTTTAAAATCATCACCAAATTCATCATAAAAACCGATAAATTCATCGCGTTCTAAAATATAACGATTACGATCTTTAGGATCTACTTCCGGTGATAATTGAATGTTCTCACTTTTTGAAATGTATTCCGTAATAGCACCATAAATAATGTAATCAGCATTGATCAATTTACCCAGCTTTTTAGAAACCTCAAGATCGGTTAATTTAGTTTTTCCTTTTGCTAACATACCTTGTTCACGCATAACCCGCTCTATTTGCTCGCGATCTACAACATTATAGCCTTTTACTTGTAAATCTAAGATGATGTTATCAGCAACCAAAGAGCCTGCACCTGAGCCTGCTGGCTCTTTAAAGGTCATTACTGCAATAGTGTGTTCTTTTTTCATATAAAAAGATGGTTTACGGTTTGCTTCAATATCTAATGGTGTAATAGCAACACTTTTGGGATCTGGATAGATAAATTGCGGCGGCGCTGGACGTTTAGGTAATGGCTCTAAAGTCACTAAAGTACTGCGACTACTATTATTTAGCTTCACCTGAACGATGGTCGGTTTATAGCCACGTTTAACCACTTTGAAATAGCCAGCAGCCCAGGTATGACTAGTACGTCTTACTGAAGAATTATATGGGGTTGTCCCTATATGATTAGTAATATTTTGACGTGTGGTGCCCCAATAAACATCAGCTCCATGCACATTAGAGTTTTTTGCTGTTCTCGCTTTTAGGGTTTCATAATAATTATAATAAGTAGGCGGTGGTGGCCCAGAGTTACAGCCAGTAATAGTATAAAAAGTAAAAATGCTACCAACAAGTACCAAGGCACTCCAGATTACCGATATGATACGATTTTTGCTTTTCAGTGTGCTTTTATTTATGCTTTTATTTATGCTTTTTGTCATGCTAATTTCCTGCAGAGA
>JAPYOP010000046.1 GCA_029938115.1 Colwellia sp.
GACGCTACTTTGTTGTAACTCAAACGCTAGAGTTTGCCGATGAAAATCTTGTACGACTATTTTGGGATATTCCTAATGCTTACTTTGCTAGTGAAATTGATGTTGCCTTACAAGCTAATACACTTTTTGCTTTAGATAACAGCACTGCAAGCTTCAAGCGTTATACCCCACAAGTAAATGACTTTGGTGATGACGAAATCACAGCAACGTTAACTCATGAGTATCACCCTGAATTATTAGCTGAAGGAAAATTCATTAATGATTTCATTGTTACCAATGATGAAGCAAATATTTATGCTATTAGTGAAACAAGTGAGTGGCTTAGTTTTGATGGTGAAACTTTTATTGATAATGGTTTATTAGAAGCCAATGAAAATGTTGTGACATTATTATTAGAAAAGAATAGTGCTAGTCAGCCAAATTATCTGCGTATTGATATTACTAGCCCTAATGGCTTTTATTTAGATACTTATGATAATCAGCAAGCCATTATATCAACGGTGCTAACCCAAGGTAAGCAACCAAGCAGCATCAAGTTATCGGGTGACAGTCAACGTTTACTTATCAATATTGATTCTTCAAATGATCCAGAAGTTGATTCTCAAGTTGAGTTGGTAACTTTATCTCAGTAATGAGATGGCAAGATATTTACTTTAAAAGGAGCATTTTTGCTCCTTTTTTGTTTTTTATATCTACACTAATAATCAATTTACTGAAATTTTTCTTTTAAAAAAGCCAAGAACATGATTAAATCAAACGCTTGTTTGAAAGTCTGACCACTGACCAGTTGTTTTTATTTTGTTAAAGCGACGGTATTAAATATTGGAGAAACCTTATGCCAGAATATAAAGCGCCGATTAGAGATATAAAATTTGTCATGCAAGAGCTACTTGATTGTGACAGTCATTATCAAAAACTAGGCTATGAAGATGCAAGCTTAGATATGGTTGATGCCATAATTAGCG
Source organism: Colwellia sp. (assembly GCA_029938115.1). Taxonomy (GTDB): domain Bacteria; phylum Pseudomonadota; class Gammaproteobacteria; order Enterobacterales; family Alteromonadaceae; genus Colwellia. The sequence goes on from JAPYOP010000046.1 coordinate 966, forward strand.
AGGCAGCTAAATTTACTGAGCAAGTAGTAGCACCAATAAACCAAAGTGGAGATGAACAAGGTTGTACTTGGACAGATGGTGAAGTAACAACACCTGATGGTTTTAAAGAAGCGTATCAACAATATGTCGAAGGTGGTTGGCCAACATTAGCGCAAAATGTAGATTTTGGCGGCCAAGGTTTGCCTCATTCCTTAAATACTTCAATTACAGAATTATTTTCTAGTGCGAATCACAGTTTTGCAATGTACCCAGGGTTAAGTCATGGCGCATTAGCGACAGTTGAAGAGCATGGTAGTGACTTTCAAAAAAAGGTTTTTATGCCTAAATTAGTTGAAGGTTCATGGACGGGCACTATGTGTTTAACTGAGCCTCATTGTGGTACTGACTTAGGTATGTTGCGTACCAAGGCTGAACTCAATGACGATGGCAGCTATTCTCTAACAGGTACAAAAATATTTATTTCAGCGGGCGATCATGATTTATCTGACAACATCATACATATTGTTATTGCTCGCATTCCTGGCTCACCTGAAGGTAGTCGTGGCATTTCACTCTTTATTGTCCCTAAATTTAATGTGACTGACGACGGTGAAGTCAGTGATAGAAATGCCGTAAGTTGTGGTTCTATTGAACATAAAATGGGCATTAATGCTAATGCTACTTGTGTTATTAATTTTGATGGCGCTAAAGGCTATTTAATTGGTGAAATAAACCGTGGTTTAAACTGCATGTTTACCTTTATGAATGTTGCTCGTTTAGGGGTTGCTAGTGAAGGTGTTGCTGCTGCTGAGGCCTCTTTTCAAGGTGCATTAGCGTACGCTAAAGATAGATTGCAAATGCGCTCATTAACGGGTGTGAAAAACCCTGAAGGCCCTGCTGATGCGATTATTGTGCACCCTGATGTACGTCGTATGCTATTAACGCAAAAGTCTATTGCTGAGGGTGGCCGAGCATTTATCGCTTATTTAGCCCAGTTGGTTGATATTGGTCATGTAGGTACTGATGAAGCAGAAAAAGCGTCGGCAGAAACTAAATTGGCTTTATTAACACCAATCGCTAAAGCCTTTTTAACTGAACTTGGTCTTGAGTGTACAGGTCATGGCGTACAAGTATTTGGTGGCCACGGATTTATTAAAGAGTGGGGCATGGAACAGCTCATGCGTGACACTAAAATAAGTTGTTTATATGAAGGAACAACGGGTATTCAGGCATTGGATTTACTGGCGCGTAAAATTTTAGGCTCTAAGGGTGAAATATTAAAACCATTCGGCGCTGAAGTTACAGCTTTTTGTGTTGAGAACGCTGGTAATGAAGCCATGCAGGAGTTCATTCAACCTATTATGACCTTTGGTGGTGATTGGCAAAAAATGACACAAGCCTTAGGTTTGAAAGCGATGGAAAATCCGGATGAAATTGGTGCCGCTTCTGTTGATTACTTGATGTATTCAGGTTACTTAGTACTCGCTTATTTTTGGGCTAAAATGGCAAAAGTAGCGCAAGATAAGCTAGCAGAAAGTGATGATGACAGTGCTTTTTATCAGGCTAAAATTAAAACTGCTCGTTTTTACTTTCAACGAATATTACCAAGAGCTGCTGGCCATGCGGCATGTGTTGAAAATGGCGCAGAATCAATGATGGCACTTGATGCCGATGACTTTTCTTTTTAATTTTTAAAGCATTTTGAATTTGATAAGGGGAAGCAATGTGCTTCCCCTTTTTTCATTATTCAGATATTAAAAAATTAGTTATAAAAATAAATCAGTTGCCCACGAATTTACGCAGATTAACGCTGATTAGAGCATTAGCTATTTTCGTATAGCGTGTATAATCTATGAAAATCCGCGTTAATCTGCGGGAAAAACTTCTCTGTTTTTTGTTTTAGCCCACCAAAGAGCAATAAATTAGACACAATGCGATGTAAAACGCTGCCCGCGAATTTACGCTGATTAGAGAATTAGCTATTTTTGTATAGCGTGTCTAATCTATGAAAATCCGCGTTAATCTGCGGACAAAAACTTCTCTATTTTTTGTTTTAGTCCACAAAGAGCAATAAATTAGACACAAAGCGATGTAAAACCCTGCCCGCGAATTTACCCAGATTAACACTGATTAGAACATTTAACCGACCATTTAATTGGTGTGTTTAATCTATGGGAATTCGCGTTAATTCGCAGAAGAAAACTTATCTGTCTTTTCATATTTTAAACTAATCAAGGCTTAATGATTTCTTTCACCGCTAATTCTAGCTTTGGGTTGTTAATATCAGAGCTAGTCGATTTGTAAACAGCCTTACCTTGGCGATTGATAAAAAATGTTGTTGGCGTACCTTTAACACCGTAAAGTTCAACTACGGGCTCTCCATTAACTGCAGTGATGAAATCATAGCCTCTGGCTTTTATTTCATCTTGTGGCATAGCGCCATCGTCTTCATTAAAACTAATCGAAACAATTTCAATACCCGAGTCTTGGTAGTTCTTTTTAAGTTCGACTAATTTAGGTTGGAGCTTTTTACAGTAGGGACACCAAGTTGCCCAAAAGTGTAAAATCACTGGCTTTCCTCGATAATCACTAAGTGAAATGTTTTCGCCCGATTGGGTTTTTAATTGCCAAGCAGGCGCTGTTGGGTAATCAGTTGAATTGGCGCTAAATATAATCATCAGGCTCATTATTGTGATGGTCTTTGCCGCTTTTAATCGAATTGAAATGTTCATTAATTACCTAATTGAAAATGAATGTATTTATATGACCCTGTAAATTCGTTTTGAATTACAAAACAAACAGTTTTTTTTGCTTTTAATCTTTTGTGTGTTATCTTTTTAACTAGTAAGTATTTCGTACTTAAAGGTGTTTCTTTGAAAAAACTAATTCACAATTTATTTATCATGGTTGTCTTGATTACAATTTCTGCTTGCACTACTAAAAGTTCACTTGATAATCAGGCTCAGCACCAAAGCAATATCGAAATCCCCATCAACAATCAGTTGTTTGCTAATAATACTATGCCTTTGAGCATTCAAGACGATATGTTCACGTTAACTTTAACCCAACAGCAAGTGGTTATCTCGGCGGTACAGAAAAAGCAGCAGCGAGGTGTGAAACTGCATCAGGCTTTATATGATGTTTTGAATGATAAATTATCGAGCTTCACCTATTACGGAGAAAATTATAACGCGGAACAAGCAATGCGTTTAAATAAAGGAAATTGTATGACGCTAGCTGTGTTAACTACTGCTTATGCAAAACTACTGGGCTTAGAATTTTCTTATCGAAAAGTGAATACGTTGCCTGTTTTTAAGAAACAAAACAACTTAATTATTTCATCTTCTCATGTACAAACTATTATTTATGATAATGAATTTTCTGAGGATGATTCAGCTTTTTATATCCGTAGACCAGGCTTGGTCATTGATTATTTTCCAGATAAAAATAACAATGCTGGAGAGTATTTAAATGAACTGGATTTTATTTCTATGTACTACAAAAATCTTGCTGGAGATGCCTTAGTTGTTAATGATCTTCCGAGTGCTTTTATGCTTGCGAAAGAGGCATACAAATATAATAATCGAAATGTAGAGGCGATGAACATACTCGCTATTATTCATCGACGAGCTGGTGATAGTAAAGGTTCAGAAGCTATTTATACGAAGGGTTTAAAGTTCGAACAAAAAAATCTTAGGTTATTAAGCAATTATATTATGCTGTTAAAAACAGAAGGACGCTTTGATGAAGCTGAACAATATCAAGAGAAGCTTAGTCAACTAAATGATCCAAACCCGTTTAATTGGCTTGAGCAAGCTTACATTGCCGAAAAAAACCATAAGCTTAATAGAGCAGTTCGTTATTATCAAAAAGCTTTAGTAAAAGCCCCTTATCTACATCAAGCCTATCTTGGCCTTTACCATATTTATCATGACAAGGGCTATTACGCTCAAGCGAAGGGGATGCTTACAAAAGCCTTAGAGTGGACTTATGAAATAGAACAACGTAAGCAGTATAAATACAAACTCTATAGTTTGGCTCAGTCATTTTAAATGTTTTGCGATAATTACATTATGAATATTGGGCTAAAATAACATCAGCAATTTTAGCGGCTATCATTATTGTCGGCGCGTTAGTGTTACCACTAATTAGTGTTGGCATAATCGACGCATCTATAACTCGTAATTGTTGAATGCCATGTACTTTCAAATGGTTATCAACAACAGCCAGCTCATCATTACCCATTTTGCAAGTACCGACGGGGTGATAAATAGTATTCGCCTTATTCTTTAAAAACTCTAAAATTTCTTCATCACTTTGCGTATTATCACCAGGAAATATTTCTTGGCCATTGTTATCACTAAGCGGTGCTTGAGCTAAAATTGAACGGGCAATTTTAACCGCTTGGATCATATCTTTTTTATCATCTTCATGGTTAAGCATATTCAAGGTGATTCTAGGGTGTAAGCTCGCACTATCACCATATAAAGTCACACGGCCTCGACTTTTTGGGCGTAACAAGCAAGCGTGTATTGCAACGCCATAGTTAAGTAACATTTTTAAATCGCGACCATGATCGTCAAAAGCCGCAGGAATAAAATGCAGCTGTAGATCTGGTCTTGATAAATTAGGTTTTGATTTGATAAAACCACCAGACTCAGCTACTGCTGAAGTTAGAATACCACTGCGCTTTTGCTGAAAATATTTCAAAGCTTGCTTGAATGCCCACCACGCAGCTTTAGGTCTTAACGCTAATAAGTCATCACGCTTATGGTGAGTCACTACTATGCTATCAGGGTGATCTTGTAAGTTTTGACCAACACCTGATAATTCATGCACTAGAGGAATATCATGCTTTGCTAACTCTGCTTTAGGGCCAACACCTGACAACATTAATAATTGTGGTGAATTAAAAGCACCAGCACTTAATAACACTTCTTTTTTTGCAAAAATATTATGACACTTACCTTTAATCTTATAAGTGACACCAGTAACCACTTTGCTCTCGTTAATGAGTAATTTTTGAACTTGCGCGTCAGTAATTACTGTTAAATTTGTGCGATTGAGGTTAGGGGTTAAAAAGGCTTTAGCGGCACTACAACGTTGACCATTAATTTGAGTTACTTGGTAATAACCAACACCTTCTTGATTATGACCATTAAAGTCATCGTTAATAGGGAAGCCTGCTTGTTGAGCGCTAAGGATAAAGTCATCATGAACAGGAGGCTTTGATCGTGAGTCTGCAACATTGAGAGGACCATTCACGCCATGTAAATCACTTTCACCACGCTCTTGATGCTGAGTGCTTTTGAAATAAGGTAATACTTGATCAAATGACCAGCCATCATTGCCAAGTGCTGCCCAATGATCATAATCTTCTTTTTGACCGCGAATATATAACATGGCATTAATTGAACTGCTGCCACCTAAAGTTCTACCACGGGGATTAAATATTCTTCGATTGTTCTGAGTTGCTTCAGGCTCAGAATTGAATTGCCAATTAAGCACTTTGCTCTTCATTAACTCTATGACACCTAAAGGCATGTGAATGCTCCAATGCTTATCTTTAGGGCCGGCTTCTAATAAACAAATTTGATAGTTACCGCAAGCTGATAATTTGTCAGCCAAAACACAGCCCGCAGAGCCGCCGCCAATAATAATAAAATCAAAATTGTTCATTAAATTTTCCTATGTATCTAAAACAAGTCAGACCACTATGAGTTATCTGTTATCATTTTTCAAGAATTAGAATAGAAACACACTAAAAAACGCTTAGCAAAATTAATTGATAAGCGTTAATTTGTTTTAGACTTAATTGTCGTGCCTCACTTCGGGTTATATGCTCCTTATATAATAGGAGTGAGCAACTTTATGGCTGCTTCGTTCATGACAACCTACAGACCTAAAACTTGCTTTCCTTGTTTAAATACAATATCTACTGGGATTTTAGCCGCTTCTAAACGAGCTAAATCTGCTGCAAGTGTCTCACTAATAATACCTTTGCTAGTAACTAATTCGTCAACACCTTGGTAATCGCCATTACCTTGTAATGTCAAAATCAGTTTAGACAGTGAATCAATGGCCGCAGTCATTTTCTCTATATTTACACTATATAAACCTTGTTCATCACGACTAAACGCACCATTTTCTTGAAAGTAATTAAAGCGAACCATATTGGCTTTTCCGTGTGCAGAGCTTGCGCCAAAGCGTACTGAGCGGAATATGCCAGCCATAAAGGTTGTGTAATATTCTTCAAGTTTTCCTTCAGTAATTGCACCTTTCTCTAACAACTGACGTATCATGTATAAGCCCAGAATATCAGCCTTGCCTTCTTCAAGCGCACTGGCATGTTCTTTTAATGATTGGCGTACCGTGCCTTTGCCATTTAATGTGTTTTTGATACCTAAACCGTGAGCAACTTCGTGAAACATGGTGTTTGCAAAAAAGCCTGTGAATGTCACGTTTTTACGTTGCTCTGGCACAATTAAGGTGTCAGCAATTGGTAACATTATGGTGTCGAACTTAGCACGCATGGCGTTTTTAAGTTGTAAACGACGGGTACCTTTCTTTAACTGTACCTGTTCATCATTTGGTAAGTTGATGGCAATAGTTTTGCTGCCAGCATTTGAATGACCACCGTAATAAATAACATCATAAGCATTTAAATCAGCATCTGAGCCGGGCACTTCTGCTTTATATTTTTTAGAAACAGGAAGTTCTTTTTGAAGTTCTGGTAAATATTGTGCGTACTTGGCTAGCTTTTCACTCCATGATAAATCCTTAATAAGTACATAAGCTTCAAAAGCTGCTCTGTAACCATATAATTGATCTTCGTAATTTTCTATTGGGCCAATCACGACATCAATAGGATTGTTTTTCATATCCATCCAAGCGAAATCAGATGCCTGATATTCATCAGTGCGTAATGCCTCAGCACGCATAGTTAAGTAATTAGCAAACTCTTTATCATCAGCAAAAGTAGCGGCTTTTTCTAAAATAGCGGCAGCGCGATTAATTTCATCACTGTACAATTCAGAGTAAGCGATGGTTATTAGCTGCCCTTCATCATTACGACTGATGGTCGAATATAAACCGTCCTTATTGGCTAAGGTTGCTTGCTCAAATTCAGCTTTGCTCATATCTTTTGGATAGAATTCAGCGCCATGAGCTTTAACATTATTTTGCGTTAAAAATACTTTGTCTCCATCTAATCTATCCCAAGGGCCATAATTTATTTCAGCGAAGCGGCGTACTTGTTCATCTTTTATTGAGGCTAAAAATACTTTCTTATCCTGTGAAAAGGCTTGTTGCCAAAATAAATCGTCCATAATTTTTGAAGCATCAATTAATAACGCTAACATTTGCTTTTGATTCGCTGACAAATGGCTTAAATCGGCAGAAAGCGTTACTTCCTTATATATATTTAATCGTTTTTTAAATTCAGGGATTAATTGAGGAGCTACTTGCTGGTTTTTAGTTGAAGCACTCTCTCTTGCTTGAGTTGATGCCGATTCATCATTACAAGCGCTTAAGGCCGTTATGGCAGCAAATACGATAGCTGAAATTTTTGTATGTTTTGTTTTTATTTTTAGGAAAGTCATAAAGTTCTCAATTATTTTTAGCAACATTAATACCAATTTGATTAAATTTCTTCCCAATTCAGAGCTTTGCTCGATGTTAGTGGTCATCGTTCAAGCTCCCGAAGGGCGAGTTTAAAAGGCTTATATGCAGCGTTATTGATTTTGATAAGGGAATAGCCATTATCAAAATCAATGCCTTGCCTCTAAGCCTTTTAATTCTCACTGAATGGGAAAGAACTTAATCAACTTGGTATAATTGGTTATGAGACTAAGAAAAATTGCTTAAAAGTGCAATAGGAAGAAGTAAAAAAATTGCTGGTTGAGTGTAAAGTTACTTGAATTATATACCCAAACTACTCCAATATGCAGGATTCAGCTGGAATGAGAAACGTACTTAGGCAAGGCTTTGATTGAGGGCAATAGTTATTCTATTGCTAAAATCAATAACGCAGCATAAAACGTTTCTAAACCAGCCCATTGGGGACTACTGAGCAAAACATGTCCATCGTAGCATTTATTTTTAAGGGAGTGACCATTAATAAAAAAATGCGCCTTGATCATGATTCGCTCAGTAGTCCTGAAACTCACATCTTGAAGTGCCTTGGGTATAGGCATAAAAAAACCGGCAGAAGCCGGTTTTTAACATTCACCTATTGGTGAAATTATTTTTCAAAAAAACTAAATTGCTTGAATAGCAGCATTTAAACGGCTCTTACTACGAGCAGCTTTGTTTTTATGAATTAGACCTTTAGTTGCGTAACGATCTAAAATTGGTGTAGCAGCAGCTAATTCTTTAGTTGCTACTTCTTTATCACCGGCTTCAATTGCTGCTAATACTTTTTTAACTAAAGTACGCATCATTGAGCGACGACTTGCATTGTTTTGACGGCGCTTTTCAGATTGTACTGCGCGCTTCTTAGCTTGCTTTGAGTTAGCCAAGGTGACTCCTAAAATGTGTTAGATATAAGCTTAAATTTAAGGCGACGAAATATGCCTGTTTTTTAGCTGTTTGTCAAATGTTTTAATTGCTTCTCTGATAAAAGCATAAATAAAAAAGCAATTAAAAGAAATTATGTTTGTTACTGTTGTGAACAGCGCAAGTATACATTGTTTAAATGGGTAAGATCATCACATAATATACTTATTTGTAGAGAAAAATTTTCGAGGGTATTATTTTTGAGTAAAAAGTTAATTAAATCAGGGCTAATTGTTAGTGTGATGACTTTGATCTCACGTGTGCTAGGTTTAGTTCGTGATGTGGTTATTGCCAATGTAATGGGTGCAGGAGCAATGGCCGATGTGTTCTTGTTTGCCAATAAAATTCCAAACTTTTTTAGACGACTTTTTGCTGAAGGTGCTTTTGCGCAAGCATTTGTGCCGGTATTAAGTGAATATCACACCAAGGATGAAGCGAATGCGCAAAATGACCAAGAAGTTTCCCTTAATGAAACCCGACGTTTAATTGCCCAAGTATCGGGTACTTTGGGTGTTATTATTACCTTGGTTACTTTATTTGGTATGTTGGCTTCGCCGTTGTTTGTCATTCTATTTGGTGGTGGTTGGTTTGTTGATTGGCTAAATAATGGTCCAGATAGTGTTGGTGGTGAAAAATTTGAATTAGCTGCGGATTTACTAAAAATCACCTTTCCTTATTTATGGTTTATTAGCTTTACTGCACTTTCAGGGGCTGTACTTAATACAATGGGGCGGTTTGCGGTAGCGGCCTTTACGCCGGTATTGTTAAATATTGTCATAATTTTAATGGCTATTTATGGCGCAGAGTACACGCAAAACCCTGCCTATGCATTAGCGTGGGGTGTTTTTTTTGGTGGATTAGTTCAGTTTCTTTTTCAAATTCCTTTTTTATATAAAGCGGGTGTGCTCGTTAAGCCATGTTGGTCATGGCACAGTAATGGCGTAACAAAAATTCGAAAATTGATTGTACCGGCTTTATTTGGTGTTTCTGTTACTCAAATTAATTTATTGCTTGATACGTTAATTGCCAGTTTTTTAATCACCGGCTCAATTAGTTGGCTTTATTATGCTGACAGATTATTGGAGTTCCCTTTAGGATTATTTGGTATTGGTATTGCGACCGTTGTATTGCCTAGTTTATCTAAGTTACACACTAAGAATAATTCTGAACAATTTATCGCCACTTTAGACTGGGGTATTAAAGTTATTTGCCTCTTTGGTTGGCCTGCTCTTGCTGGGTTAATGGTACTTGCTCAGCCCATTATTATGGTGTTGTTTATGCGTGGTGAGTTTTCACAAGAGACTGTTTTGCAAGTTTCATACGCGTTATTTGCTTACCTTTCTGGCCTGATAAGCTTTATGTTTATTAAAATCTTAGCACCAGCTTACTACGCAAGGCAAGACACCAAAACGCCAGTGAAAATAGGTATTAAGGCGATGGTTGCTAACATGGCATTCAACTTAGCATTAGCGCCATTCTTTGGTTATGTTGGTTTAGCTATTGCAACGACAATGTCAGCAACATTAAATGCTTGGCTGTTGTATCGAGGTTTGAAGCAAGCTCAGGTGTATCATTTATCAAATATTACCAAAGTGTTTATAGCTAAGTTAATGTTTGCTGCCGGTGTAATGGCTCTGGTGGTATATCAATTATCTCCTAATTTTGATGTATGGCTTTCTATGAAGTTCTTTGAACAAACTTTACAGTTAGTTCTTTGTATTGGTGCAGGTTGTTTTAGTTACTTTTTAGTGATCATTTTATTGGGTGTTCGTCTTAATGATTTTAAAGTAAAAAGTTGAAATAAAAACGTCTGAAATACTGATTATTATTGCTCTTTAATATATAATTCGGCGATTTATTTTTATAAGCAATCAATGTTAAGGGTTTTCTCGCTAAATGCAGCTAGTTCGCGGTATACATAATATTCAGCCAGAAGATCATGGTTGTGTGCTAACCATAGGTAACTTTGATGGTGTTCATAAAGGGCATCAGCGTGTTATCTCGGCTTTAGTTGCTAAAGCCAAATCGTTAAATTGTGTTGCTGCTGTGTTAGTTTTTGAACCACAGCCTCAAGAGTTGTTTGCACCGGATAAAGCGCCCGCAAGGCTTTGTCGTTTACGTGATAAATATGCACTTTTGGCCGAGTTAGGTGTGCAGCGCCTTATTTGTGTTAATTTCAATCGTAAATTTGCTAACCAGAGTGCTGAGCAGTTTATCCAAAACTTATTGGTTGAAAAGTTAGGTATAAAGCATTTAATTGTTGGTGATGATTTTCATTTTGGTAAAAACCGCGTTGGTGATTTCTCCATGCTGTCTCAAGCCGGAAAAGCTTTTGGTTTTGAAGTGACTGATACCGCCAGTTGCAAAATGGAAAGTTGTCGCGTTAGTAGCACGGCTATTAGAGCAGCGTTAGAACAAGACAATTTAAGTGACGTTGAGAGTATGCTCGGCAGAGCCTATTCAATTATAGGTAAGGTTTTTCACGGCGACAAACGCGGTAGGCAGTTAGGTTTTCCAACGGCTAATGTATTATTAAAAAGACGAAAATCACCGTTGAATGGCGTATTTGCTGTTAAAGTTAAAACGAATGATGGCACCTTTAATGGTGTCGCTAACATTGGTGCCAGGCCAACTATAAATGGTGTTCGGCAGCAATTAGAAGTTCATATTTTTGACTTTGATGCGGATATTTACGGTCAATGTATTGAAGTGATTATTAAGAAGAAGCTTCGTCAAGTGATGAAGTTTGATAGCTTAATCGCGTTAACTGCGCAAATTAAGTTAGACAGCGAACAAGCGAAGCACGTACTGAAATAAATCGTATTGTAGGTCGACCTGAGTGAAACGCGGCTCGACAAATTGAAGTATTAAATATAGTTAGTGGCATTAATTCCACCCAAATAACCGGATAATGATTTAAATGAGTGATTACAAACAAACCTTAAACTTGCCTGCCACTTCATTTGCCATGAAAGGCAATATGGCAAACCGTGAACCTAATATGCTCAAAGAGTGGGCTGCTAAAGATTTGTACGGAAAAATTCGTGCAGCAAAAAAGGGTAAGAAATCATTCATTTTACATGACGGACCTCCGTACGCTAATGGCAATATTCATATCGGTCATGCGGTAAATAAAATATTAAAAGATATTATTGTTAAATCAAAAACATTGTCTGACTTTAACTCGCCATACGTACCCGGTTGGGATTGTCATGGTTTACCCATTGAACTAATGGTTGAGAAAAAAGTAGGTAAGCCTGGGCATAAAGTGTCAGCGAGTGTTTTTCGCGAAAAATGTCGTGAATATGCAGCAAAGCAGGTTGATGGCCAGCGTGAAGACTTTAAACGTTTAGGCGTTTTTGCTGACTGGGATAAACCTTACCGTACAATGGATTTTGATACGGAAGCGAATATCATTCGTTCATTAGGAAAGATTGCGCAAAACGGTCATTTACATCAAGGTTTTAAACCTGTGCATTGGTGCACAGATTGTGGTTCATCATTAGCAGAAGCTGAGGTGGAGTATAAAGATAAACAATCTCCGGCCATTGATGTGAAATTCACAGCGGTAGATCAAAGTATTGCCGATAAATTTAATCATCCAGAGCAGCATGAAGGAGAAGGCGAGATTTCTGTTGTCATTTGGACAACAACGCCTTGGACGCTACCGGCTAACCGCGCGGTTTCAGTTCATGCTGAAGTAGAATACTCTTTAGTTCAGTGTGAAACAGAGCAAGGCAAAACGCGTTTAATTATCGCCTCTGACTTAGTTACTTCATGTATGGACAGATTTGGTATTGATAAATATCATGCCTTAGGTTTTTGTAAAGGGTTCGATTTAGATTTAGTAGAACTTAAACACCCATTCTATGATTTCACTGTGCCGGTTATCTTAGGTGAACATGTTACTACTGACTCAGGTACTGGTTGTGTACATACAGCACCGGGTCATGGCGTGGAAGATTTTGAAGTAGGTAAAAAATATAACCTGGAAGTTGCGAATCCTGTCGGTGCAAATGGTGTATATTTGGCTGATACTGAGCTATTTGCAGGTCAACATGTCTTTAAAGCGAATGCTAGCGTTGTTGAAACGTTAAAAGAACATGGCACATTAGTGCATCATCATGCGTTAGAACATTCCTATCCACATTGCTGGCGCCATAAAACGCCATTGATTTTCCGTGCGACACCACAGTGGTTTATCAGCATGGACAATAAAAACTTGCGTCAAGACTCGCTTAATGAAATTGAGAAAACTCAATGGATCCCTGACTGGGGTCAACGACGTATTGAGTCTATGGTTGAAGGTCGTCCTGATTGGTGTATATCGCGTCAACGTACGTGGGGCGTGCCAATGGCATTATTCATCCACAAAGATACTGGTGCATTACATCCTCGTAGCATTGAATTAATTGAAGAAGTAGCCAAACGTGTTGAAAAAGAAGGCATTCAAGCGTGGTTCGATTTAGAAGCAAGTGAACTTATTGGCGATGACGCTAATGATTTCATCAAGGTGCCTGATACCTTAGATGTTTGGTTTGATTCTGGCACAACGCATTACTCGGTTATTAACGCCAGAGAAGAGTTTGATGGCATTGCTGATTTATATCTTGAAGGCTCAGATCAACATCGCGGTTGGTTTATGTCGTCAATGATGTCATCGGTTGCCATGACAGGTAAGGCACCATATAAACAAGTGCTTACTCACGGCTTTGTTGTAGATGCTAAAGGCCACAAAATGTCTAAGTCATTAGGCAATGTGATCACGCCAAAAGAAATCAACAATACCTTAGGCGCGGATGTTTTGCGTTTGTGGACAGCGTCAGTTAACTACACGCAAGAAATTACTGCGGGTAATGAAATATTCAAACGCCAAGCGGATGCTTATCGTCGTATTCGTAATACCTCTCGTTTCTTATTGTCAAACTTAAATGGTTTTGAGCCTACACAACACTCAGTTGCCTTTGATGACATGGTTGCATTAGATCGTTGGGTTGTTGATAAAGCAGCTCGATTACAGACAGATATTATTAATGCCTACGATGAATATGAGTTTCATGTAGTTGTGCATAAATTAATGAACTTCTGTACTACCGAACTAGGAGGCTTCTATTTAGATATTATTAAAGATAGACAATACACAGCAAAAGCTGATTCTAATGCACGTCGCTCTTGTCAAACCGCTATGTATTTAATTGTCGAAGCCATGACCGCTTGGATGGCGCCTATTTTGTCATTTACTGCGCAAGAAATTTGGCAAGCATTACCAACGCCTGCTAGCGGTGAACGTGATGAGTTTGTTTTCACTGGTGTTTGGTTTGATGGCTTAGCAACTATGCCTGAAGACGCCGAGTTAGGAAGTGAGTATTGGAACGAGTTGTTACTTGTACGTGCTGAAGTTAACCGTGCATTAGAGCTTGCTCGTAAAGATAAAGTTGTTGGTAAAGCACTTGAAGCACAAGTGACCTTATATGCTGCTGCAGATTTAGCTAAAAAATTAGCACAATTAGGTGAAGAATTACGCTTCGTTTTAATCACGTCCAAAGCAACGATTGAAATTGTTAGCGATACAAGTCAAGCGCCAAGTGACGCTTCGGCAACTGATGTTGACGGTTTATGGTTATCAGTTAGTGCTGCTGAGGGGACTAAATGCGACCGTTGTTGGCATGTAACTACTGATGTTGGTACGCACGATGCACACCCTGACTTATGTGGTCGTTGTATTATCAATGTAGATGGCGAAGGCGAAGTTCGTCAGTTTGCGTAATTTTGAAGGTCGATGCTTGCCTCGACAATGTAGAGATTAATTTTGAATAATTTTTTTACGGATACAGGTTTACGTTGGCTTTGGCTGACATTAGTTTGCTTAATACTAGATCAAGTTACCAAACAGTTGGTTGTGGGCTCTTTTGAACTAGGAGAGTCAATTAATGTTTTGCCAATTTTTAGTATCACTTATGTTCACAACCTAGGTGCTGCATTTAGCTTTTTAGCCGATCAAGGTGGCTGGCAACGGTGGTTTTTCACGGCAATTGCCGCGATAGCCAGTATTGTATTTATTGTTTGGCTGGCGAAAACACCAAAATCTCAAACGTTATTAAGTATTGCCTTTGCGTTAATGTTAAGTGGCGCTATGGGCAATTTAATAGACAGAGCCTTATTCGGCTATGTAATTGATTTTTTAGACTTTCACTGGTCAGGCAATTATTTCCCTGTCTTTAATATTGCAGATTCAATGATTTTTATCGGCGCAGCCTTAATGATATTAGACTCTTTTACAACTGAGAATGACGATAAGCTGTAGGTCGTACTTTAGTACGACAATAAAATAGAAGACAAATAATGACAATTGAAAAAACAGTTCAAATAGATTCAAGTATTTTAGTGCATATCACCATGAAGCTTAGTGATGGCTCAGCAGCAGACAGTACAAAAGTAAATAACAAGCCGGCTAAAATCATCATGGGCGATCAAAGTATTTCAGCCGCATTTGAAGCTCAGTTACTTGATATGACTACAGGGATGAGTAAAGAATTCACCCTTGAGGCGGTAGACGCTTTTGGTGAATCTAACCCTGATAATATTCATTATATGGATATTGATAAATTTTCAGCAGAAGTACCTGCCAAAGTTGGTAACATCATTACTTTTTCTCAACCAGGTGGTGAGCTCCCTGGCATGATTAAAGAAGTAAATGGCAATTCAGTGACAATTGATTTTAATCATCCATTAGCCGGGCAACCGGTAACGTTTGTTATTGACTTGGTCGAAATATTATAAACGTAGCTTGGATTTAAATCCGACAGTTAAAAGTAAATTGATTGATGATGTCGGAATGAATTCCGACCTACAGGAAATGATTATGGAAATTATTTTAGCTAACCCACGTGGGTTTTGTGCCGGTGTAGACCGAGCTATTAGCATTGTTGATAGAGCCCTAGACATATTTGGCGCGCCTATTTATGTACGCCATGAAGTAGTACATAACAAATTTGTTGTTGATGGTCTTAAAAGCAGAGGTGCTGTTTTTGTTGAAGAGCTTAATGAAGTGCCAGATGATAGTACGGTAATCTTTAGTGCTCATGGTGTGTCTAAGTCGGTGCGCAATGAAGCTAAGATGCGAGAGTTAAAAGTATTTGACGCCACTTGTCCGCTAGTAACTAAAGTACATATGGAAGTGGCTCGCGTTAGCCGAAAAAATATTGAATGTGTTCTTATTGGCCATGCTGGACACCCAGAGGTTGAAGGTACTATGGGACAATATGATAGTGAATCTGCAGGTATTTATCTGGTCGAATCTGCGGATGATATATCAAAACTTGAAGTTAAAAACCCTGAAAAACTCTACTTTTGCAGTCAGACAACATTGTCCGTAGATGACACTGCCGATGTGATAAATGCATTACAAGCTAAATTCCCATTAATTGAAGGTCCTCGTAAAGATGACATTTGTTATGCCACTCAAAATCGTCAAGATGCTGTGCGTGCTATTGCTAGTCAAGTTGATTTATTGTTAGTGGTTGGTGCGAAAAATAGTTCCAATTCTAATCGCTTAAGAGAAGTTTCTGAAAAAATAGGGACAACTTCTTATTTAATTGATACTGCCGAAAATATTGAAATATCGTGGCTTAAAGGTGTTAATAAAATAGGTGTTACAGCAGGCGCCTCAGCGCCTGCTATTTTAGTAAATAAAGTAATTGAAGCGTTAAAAGACTTTGGTGGTCAAGAGGTTAAAGAATACCCTGGCCGAGAAGAAAATATTGTATTTGCAGTACCTGCAGAATTGCGCTAATCTTAAGTTGATTACAAATTAATCAACTGTTGTGTTTGTACTTATCTTTGCTCTAGCGTCTTCGCTCAAATGAATCTAAGTTTAAAAAGCACATAAACTTGATTATGATGAATAACTTTATAGATAGTTTTACGGATAATTCTTTAAGGATAGCTTTCTTACGGACAGAAAGGATATGGGTTAATGCAGTTCACATTGGTGATTTTTAGCACATATGAATTTTTCATAGAGTCTTTTAAATCAACAAAATTGGCTCAGTCTTTCCTTGCGTCTAAAATTAGTATATTGTTTGTAATCTGTTTTAATAAAGACAGTAAATTTTCAAAAAATGCCCCCCCTAAACATCACTTATGCTTTAAGCGAGTGAAACACTCATTGATGCACATTTTCGATCTATTTATATTGCTAGTAATACAGCTGTACACTCATTTATTATTAGCAAGGCTAAAATTAACACCTAAGGTGCTGTTTTTATGATATTAAACTCGACTAGCCAATTAGATAAAAGCCGGTTCAAAAAAGAAAGCGGCATGACTTTTATCGAAGTTTTAATTGCCTTAGTCATTATGGTTACAGGTATTTTGGGTGCTGTTGCCATGCAAGCAACAGCCAAAAAGGGAAGTTTTGACGCCATGCAGCGCTCACTCGCTTCTAGTTTGTCACAAGATATTATTGAACGAATGCGCAGTAATGATGCCACAGCATTAGCAAATTATGTCGCAACAGATTATGGTGTTTATTTAAATGAAGTGCCGGGTAAGCGATGTCAAGCAAGTGATGGTTTATGCACGGCAGCAGAAATGGCCACTAATGACCAGTACGAGTGGGAGTTAGCCTTAATGGGGGCTGATGTTAAAAACGGTACCAATAATGCGGGTGGTTTAGTTGATGCGAGAGCATGTGTAAATGTTAATAATAATGCTGTGACCGTGGTTATTACTTGGCAAGGTAGAACAGAGTTAGTTAATGGTAGTACAGAAGATTGTGGTGATTCAGGTAGTAAACGTAGACAAGTACTGGTTGAAGCATTTGTCTTCTAGTGTTTTGGTCTTCAATATAAGAGTGAGAGCATAAATAGCTTATGAAGCAAATTAATAGTAACCATCAGCAAGGTTTTAGTTTATTAGAGGTCTTTATCGCTTTAGCTATTGGCTTGGTGATATTTGCTGGTGTGCTAAGTGTTTTTGTTGGTTTACGGACAACAACGACTGAAACTACAAGTTTTGGTGAGTTACAAGAAAATGGTCGTTTTGCCATGAGTTTACTTACCGATGATATTTCAAGACAAGATTTTTGGGGCGATTATACCGGTACTTTCGATCTTTCAAGTATTAGCCATGCACTTGCAGCCCCTAGCAATGATTGTAATGGCGCAGGAGTAAATAACGCTTCATTTCCTTTAGCGGTAGGAAATTTTCGAACGATTTGGGGGGAGACTGTTAGCAGTGCAGATCCTATGGGCTGTTTCGACGATGCAAAAACTGGCTCGGATCTTATCCAGCTTAAAAGGGTCATAGCAACAGATCTTGTTAAAGCAGATGGAACACCAGAAACCAGTGCACCTGTGGGGAATTATCATTTAGTTACAAATCAAAATAATGGTGTTTTATTTAATAATGGTGCTGTCCCTACGATTGATAACGGTAGAGTCTGGCAGTATCAGCATCATGTTTATTATGTTCGTGAAGAAAGCCAAGGTGATAATACAGTGCCTGTATTGATGCAAGGGCAATTGACTACCAAAATGTCTTTCTCACCCGTCATTGATGGAATTGAAATGATCCGCTTTATGTATGGCTACGATGCTGACACCGATCCTGAAGCTGCAGGCTATGGACAAGTTGATGCTTTTATACCGGCTAAAGACATGGAGGCTTTATGGGATAATGATGGCGGCACTAAAATAATAGCGGTTAAAATTTTTGTTTTGGCACGTAATGTTATTCCAGATAGTAAGTATACAAATAGTAATACTTATCAATTAGGAGATTTGTCAGTAACTTTTGATGATAATTACCGACGTTTGTTATTTAGCTCAACGGTAACATTATATAATGCGAGGGTCGACTCATGGTAAATCGTATGTATAGAATTAGCAGCACAATTAAGCCGAAAAATCAGCAAGGTGTTGTGTTAGTTGTTTCTTTAGTTTTTTTAATTGCCTTAACTGCTGTCGCTGCTGCATTAATGCAAAATACGACAACAGATATGAAAATGTCTGGAGCGAGTGAAGAAAAAGTAGTTGCTGATCAAGAAGTTGTTAGCGCAGTTGATGAATATATTTATAAACAAGTAACGGGTGGCACAGGTAACAACGGCTTTGCCGCGCCAGTTGCAACTTTTAAAGATGGAGCAAAAAACATTATTACCGATCTAACTAGCACAAACACCGGTGGTCATATTGATGCCGCATCGCTCGACCTTGCAAATAATCAATATCAACTTGAAGCAGATTGCCCCCATTCTAAATCAGCTTCATCGGCGCAGGTGTTTACTTGTAACGTTTTACGAATACAAATAAGCAGAAAATATGGCCGTAATAATACCAGTACGGTTGAAGTGAATTCAGGTATAGCACAACATTTATTAAAATAAGGCAACAAGTGCTTTAAGTAATGTTTATTAGCTAACCATGTTTTAATTGGGGTTTTGTCATGAAAAAATTTATTACAGCAAGTTTACTAACTATTTCAGCATTAGCGAGCACATCAATATCTTTTGCTGAAGACATTGAACTATATATTAGTGATGTGGTTAGGCAGGCAGGTAAAAGCACTAAAGTATTAATTATTTTTGATAACTCTGGCAGCATGGCAACCACTCATGATGTTATTGCTCCTTATGATGCCGATACAGATTATGAAGCGGAAGGCTCATCTCATGCCTACCTTGATGCAGCTACCTATTTTAAAGTTGGTGGCGCTGATGGCACATCAACAATCCCCGACAGTCCTAGCGATGCGAGACGTTTTTTAGCAGACATTAATAGTTGTGAAACCTCAAAAGCGTTATTAGAAGAATATGGCTTTTATACAGGGCACCTTCGTGAATATACTTATAAAGGTAATAGTGGTTCTTGGACCGAAGTTCCTTCAAATAATGGTCTTAATATTGAGGTAATTGACTGTGAAGATGATGCGTATATTAAAGACAGTGCCGATAATGTTGTTAATGTCGGAGATACAACTAATGCTGATGGGGTTGACACTGGTTATCCTGTCAATGGCGAAGGTACTAAGCAAAATCCTGTTTACCATTCTAACGACGTAGTTACTACCAATGTTGATTGGTCATCTGGCAGCTATGTTACTTTATATAGCGCTAATTATTTACGTTGGTATCATAAAACAGAAAAAGAAGAGATAAACGAATCGCGCATGAAAACAGCGCAAGATAGCATGACCAGTGTTATTAATACCACGCCATCGGTTGATTTTGGTCTTGAAATTTTTAACTATAATAAAGGTGATGGTGACTCTGATGGTAACGGTGGGCGCGTTGCTATTGGTATCAGAAAAATGACTGCCGCTAATAAAGCAACTTTACTCGATGTTATCAATGACGAATTAACCGCTGAAACTTGGACACCTTTATGTGAGTCACTTTATGAAGCTAATCAATATTTTTCAGGTGATGAAGTTGATTTTGGTGATGATGATATTGATAGAGGAAGTGGATCAGGCAAATATTTAAAAAATACTCCACCAAGAGATACTGCTATTGAAGCTAGTGGGAGTTATATCTCTCCATTTAGCGACTGTGCCAGTAGCATATCACATATTATTTTAATAACAGATGGTGAGCCTACATATGATTATGGTGCCGATAATAGAATAAAAGCGCTGAAGTCTGAAATACAAAAAACAGTTTATGATGCAGACTCTGATCAATATTATCCAGTATATGATGATGATGGTGATCCGGTAATGATTGAGGTTGCTTTTACTGACGATAGCGTTGACTTTAACAATGATCCCTATACAGAAGATGGTAGTAATAGCTATTTACCGGCGTTAGCTGGCTGGATGAGTACTTATGATGTTAATCCTGATTTAGCAGGTATTCAGACGGTTCGAACTCATACTATTGGTTTTAGTACTGGAGCTGTTGATGCTCAAGCATTATTAGAAGAAACAGCCAAGCGTGGTCAAGGTGATTATATCTATGCCGCAGATGGCTTAGATTTAACGGATGCATTAATACAAATATTAGGTGGCTTTAAACCCGGTAATGATAGTTTAACATCCGCTTCGGTTGCAGCGAATAACTTTGACAGAACTCAAACATTAGATGCTGTTTATTATGCGATGTTTGATCCTCAAAATAGCCCTCGGTGGCAAGGAAATCTAAAAAAATATAAAGCGGTAGATGGTGAGTTGACGGGAGTTGGCGGTGTTACAGCTATCTGTGAAGATGAAGAGGGAATACGCACATTCTGCTCTACTGTTAAAAGCTACTGGTCAACAAGTGTTGATGGCGATACCGTTGCTAAAGGTGGTGTGGCATCGTGGTTTAATAGCAAAGCAGTAAGCGATAGAACCCTTTATCTAGATAATGGTAGTGGCAATTCCTTAATTACTTTTAATCGTGCTAATTTAGAGACAGCTTTTACCGATCAATCAGGTCTTGCCACAGAATTAGGGGTTGCAGGTGTTACGGATGACGACGGTAACGACATTGAGAGTGATGAAATTGATGTAATGATCAATTGGGCTAAGGGCATGGACGTAGATGATGAAGATAAAGATGACAGTGCTACCGATATGCGTAGTGATGTTTTTGGTGATCCATTACATTCCAAACCATTAGTGGTTAATTATGGTGATAGCATTAGAATTGTTGTTGGTACTAATGCTGGCGCTTTGCATATGTTCGAAGATAGTGGTGATACAGTTAAAGAAAACTGGGCATTTATGCCAAAAGAATTTATTAGTAATATTAAAACGTTACGAGATAATTATTCTTCAGTTGATAAAATTTATGGCATTGATGGGGAAATTACCGTACTGCTAAATGATATCGGTGGTGATGGTACTATTGATGGTGATGATACTGCTTGGATATTCTTTGGTTTACGCCGTGGTGGCAGCTCATATTATGCTTTAGACATTAGTGATCCTGATACAGCACCAAAATTAATGTGGAAAATAGATGATGCAACCCCAGATTTTACTTTGTTAGGTCAGTCTTGGTCAAAACCTAAAGTAGGGTATTCAAAGTTAAATACTTCAGGTGATGTTGCTAGCCCTGTAATCTTTATTGGTGGTGGCTATGATACTAATAAAGATAGCGGTGACGCAGGTACTACAGACAGTAAAGGTAATGCAGTATATATGTTAGACGCTAAAACCGGCACCTTACTGTGGAGTATGGAGCCAACAGGCGGAAATACTACCTTTACTGGCACAGATAGTATTCCTGGCGGTATTGGTTTATTAGATAGTACAGGTAATGGCTTAACTGATCGTCTTTATGTCGGAGATACTGGCGGTAATGTATGGCGAGTGGATATGCCGGATGAAACAATTGCTGATTTTTCTGTGTTTAAGTTAGCGAGTTTAGGTGGAACAACCAACGCAACAGATAGACGTTTCTTTTATGAACCAGCAATTGTCAGAACCTTTATTTCTGAAACGGTTGAAACGACAATAACAGATGAAGAAGGAGCAACTAAAACTATTAGTGTTCACCAAGAAATCCCTTATGATGCAGTTCTTATAGGCAGTGGTGATAGATCAAATCCATTAGGCCAAGACACTACCGATAGTGTTTTTATGATTAAAGATGAATATATCAAAACACAAACTTTTTCTGCATCTTCTAGCCCTGCAACACCTGATACCCTTGTTATAGGTGATTTATATAATTATACCAATGACCCGTTTGAAGATATGGCGACAATGAGCAGTCAAGACTTAGAAACCTTACAGCTTAGTGTTAGTGCAAAATCAGGCTGGTATATAAACTTGCAAAATAGTGGTGAAAAAAGCTCTGCCACAGCCCTGGTGATTAACGGTGTTGCCTATTTTACCACCTATACACCACCTGCTTTATCGGCAGAATTAGAAGGGTGTAAACCGCCTACAGGCATAGGTTCACTGCTGGCGATAGATTTAGCATTAGGAATTAAAAAGCACAATATCGTTGACGGTGTTAGAAGTGATGATTCTCGTTATATAGATATAAACAGCGAGCTATTAGGTGCACCAACTTTAATTGTATTGCCTGAAGATTCGAGCGATTCTAAATCGGATGTATCAGGAGATATAATTGTTGGTGATGCTATTATTCCTGTAGGTTTTACACTTAAAACTATGCGCACATACTTATATGTAACGGAAGATCAATAGTCGCTATTTTAGCCATAAATTACTTTAGGAAACTTTTATTATGAAAAAACAGCAAAACAGTGATGGCTTTACTTTAGTCGAATTGCTAATTACTGTGGCTATTATTGGGATTTTAGCATCTGTTGCATATCCTTCATATACAGACTTTGTTACTCGTTCAAACCGAAGTGAAGGACAGCGTGAGTTATTACGTTATGCCAACTTACAAGAGCAAGTATTTGTTGATAGTCGCTCTTATGCATCTGATATGAAAGGCTTAGGTGAAAGTACAACCACTGTAACCACAGAATCTGATAACTACATCATTTCTGTAAAGTCAGGTAGTACAGCAACTACTTTTACTTTACAAGCTGTAGCTCAGAGTAGACAAACGAGTGATTCAGGCTGCGCAACACTTACAATTGATCAAATAGGAACTAAAACACCTACCGCGTGTTGGGAGAAATAATATGAATAGTTTGATTAAAATACTACCTTTAGCGACCTTATTGATTTTTAGCATAGTAGCAGAAGCAAAATCGCCGGTAAAAAAAGATAAAAAAATTGATGTGAAATGCTTTGTTGAATTAGTCGGTGGCGGCGAAAAGGTTACTTTTTGGAATATATCTAGTAAGAAGTTATCTGGTTTATCAAATTCGATTGTAGGTCATAAAGTAACTGTACCTAACTCACAGCAAAAAGCAGAAATTTATAAAACCAATGAATGTGTTTTATTAAAAGATGATTTTACCGACAGTAGAGCTAAAACAGCTGATGCTGAAACAGCTCGTTGATTTAATATCACTCATCCGCGCTAATCTGCGTCAATTCGCGGGCAAAGGGTTCTGTTATTAAAAGCTAGAAACATTTCGCCTGCAGATTAAAAAGATTAGACCAAGTGATGATTAACCATATCAGCACTTTAGTACCTTTAATTATTCCACCATAGCCTGAATTTTGCATGCGTTGAACCGCTGAGGTAACCCTTCGTCTACTCACCTCTTGCGCTCAGGGTGAAGAGTATCTTTTACATCTGTTGATTCTGAGCAGTTCGCTTTAGCTGCAAACTATTTCATCACCATTTCTGTCTTCATCTTTATTATCACTATCAGTATCCGAGCTAACATAGCTTCTACCAGAAATTGAAATATCTACACCTCTTGAACTATCAGCTTCATCCTTTGGACAGTATTTAAAAATACTGGCAACGGTCGGGGTGAGTAACTGTCCTGATGGTACATAAACAACACTAGTGTGAGCAAATTGTAATTTGTCACCTGACTTTATTGCACCTTTCAGCTTTATTAATTCTTCTGTGGCAGAATCATACTTGTCATTATCTGATGTATTGCTACTGTTTGTGAAAACACTAATCTCATTTTCCCAGTTAGTTGTGCAAGTTCCGCTAGAAAGAGGGCAAACAGTCGTGTTTTTTCCTGTGTTTATCGCCATGTTTCTAGCGGTTAATAATAACCTTTGCATTTCGCCTATTTCATTATCAACACGCATTTTAACTAAGAAATCACTCATGCTAGGCAAAGCGATAGCTGACAATATAGCAACTACAGCAATGGCAATCATTAACTCTATTAGGGTAAAACCCTGTTTGTGGCGTTTGGAGGGGGAGGATGTTCCAATAATGTTATCCATAATATATCCATTAATACTGCTTGGAGTTTTAATATTTATACCATTTTATTGCCTCACTCGCTAGTGCTTGTTTTTTGACCGGTATACTTGTTTAATCACAACTAATTTCCTTATTACCTCTATTTTCATCAATGCCATCATTGTCAATATCGCTTGACTGATACAGCCTGCCAGAGCGAGCAACTACAATGCCCCTAGCGTTGTACTCATAGTCTTTAGGGCAGTACCTGAAAGTACCGTTAGCTAAACCACTAAGCTGCCCTGTAGGTTTGAATGTTATTCTAGTACGACCTTTTCCATAGACAAGTTTATCCTGTGACTTAATTGCTGCTCTTATGCTGAGCAATTTTTCATTATCATCACTATCAAATTTTTTATTACCATTAACATCCACAAAAGCGCTCAGTTCTTCATGCCATTGGTTGGTACAGTGAGAATTTACATCTAGTGGGCATAAAATGGTTTTGTAACCACTGTTAATAGCTGCATTTCTAGTGATGAGTAAAATACGCTGTAACTGAGATATCTCATTGTCGACGCGTAACTTAACAATAAAATCACCAAAATTAGGGACAGCGATTGCGGTAAGTATTGAAGTAACTGAAACTGAAACCATTAATTCAATTAAGGTGAAACCCTTAATATTCGATCTAAAAGCAGCAGCTAATATGTGAGTAAGCATAAAAATCCATTTTAATTAACTTCCTTGTAAATTAGGTATAGTTAAGAAAAATGGATTTTGCTAATTATGATTTAACTAAAAATAGCTTTTTATGTCTTATGAAAAAATGCTAATCATAAATAGTAGGGATTGGCTGGCGTTTATGCTGCGTTTTTTTATAAATATTAATAATATGTTCACTTATTTGTGACGATACCGTTTTGCCCTCAAGAAAGTCATCAAGCTGCTCATAACTAATACCTAAGGCGTCTTCATCTGTTTTACCTGGTTCTAGATCTTCTAAATCTGCTGTTGGCGCTTTTTCAACTAAAATAGCAGGGGCGCCTAAGTGCTTGGCTAGCATTCTTACTTGTCGTTTCGAAAGACCAAAAAGTGGCGCCAAATCGCAAGCACCGTCACCCCATTTAGTGAAAAAACCGGTAATATTTTCTGCACTGTGATCTGTACCTAAAACTAAAGCACCTAATATTCCTGCAATATGATATTGAGATACCATTCTTGCGCGCGCTTTGACATTGCCCTTTGAAAAGTCGACTTGCCCCTCAGATGCTGACAGTAGCTTCGAGCTTGATAAAGCAGTAATTACTTGTTGATGAATACCATCTACACCTTCAAGTACATTGGTCGTTAAGCAATGGCTCGGTTGAATAAAGTTGAGCGCTTGTTGAGCATCTTCCTCATCAGCTTGCACTCCGTAGGGTAGCCGTACGGCAATAAACTGAAATACATTTGCTTCAACATTTAATTCATCAATAGCAAGCTGAGCTAAACGTCCACAAGTAGAAGAGTCAACCCCTCCACTAATGCCTAACACTAATGTTTTTAAACCTGAATTAAGCAAAGTGGATTTAATGAAATCAATACGACGACGAACTTCAAACTGCACATCAATTTCAGGTGAAACTTTCATTTCATTAATGATTGTTTGCTGATCCATAATAGCGGCCTATGTTGGTTTTTTTTGAAAAAAGTAGTTTAGCAAAATAAAAGCGTGATTTGGTGATAAACGCGTTGTAAGATTAAAGAAAATCGAATATAGCCCTTATACAAAGAATATAGAGAAATAAGATGAAAAAAATTGAAGCAATCATTAAGCCGTTTAAATTAGATGATGTAAGAGAAGCGTTAGGTGAAATTGGCATTACTGGCATGACCGTCTCTGAAGTTAAAGGGTTTGGTAGACAAAAAGGTCATACTGAACTTTATCGTGGTGCAGAATATATGGTCGATTTTTTGCCTAAAGTTAAGCTTGAAATAGTCATTGCTAAAGAAGATGTTGAACGCTGCGTTAATGCGATTATAGAAACAGCACAAACTGGAAAAATTGGTGATGGTAAAGTGTTTATCACTGATGTAGAACGTATTATCCGTATCAGAACGGGAGAAGAAAACCAAGAAGCTATATAGACAAATGTAAGTTGCTAGCAATAAAAGTGTCGAGTTGCGAAATACCATGCGGGTGGTAATTTACCTTCGCTACTCGAAACTAATAACTGGTAACTTTATTTATTCTATTTTATTAAAGAATTATTAGGATAATTTGCGGCTAAAACTTGTAAAGCATTTTTCTTTAAATCAGCCAAACCAAGTTTATCATAGCACTCTATCATTATTTCTAATGCCGGCTCTACTTCAGGGCTAGGTGAAAAATATTCAAGAATATACCTACCTCTATTTGCTGCTGAAGCATAAGCTTCACGTTTTAAATAAAAGTTTGCTACTGAAAGTTCATATCCGGCTAAACGAGATTTGATAGCTATCATTCGTTTACGAGAGTCAGCAGCATACTTACTTTCAGGATACGTAGTGACTATTCGCTTTAAATCACTAAAAGCGTCACGTGATGCTGTCGGATCTCTATCAGTGCGGTCTATGCCAGCAATATCTTGGAATAAATTTTCTTCCGTAGATAAATTAATTAAGGCGCGCATGTAGTAAACATAATCAATATTTGGGTTGTTTGGATTAAGGCGTAAAAACCTATCAGTTAATGCCATACCTTGAGCTGAGTTACCAACTTTATAATAAGCGTAAATCAGATCTAATTGCACTTGATGAGAAATAGGCCCAAAAGGAAAGCGCGTGTCAATCGCACTAAGGATTTGGATAGCTTTTTGATACAAACCATTATCGAGTGATGTTCTAGCATCTACAAATAATGCTTGTGCAGATTTATCGGGTACTTTATCTAGCTCTGCTTCGCTATCTGAAGATGAACAGCCTGCTAAAGTTAATGCTAGCGTGATAAATATTATTTTTGTTGTCAATTTTTCCATGGAATTTACATTTATGCCTTGATTAAAAATTAAATAAGTATAAAACCCCTTAATAAAAAGTAATAAAAAGGGTAAAATAAAACTAATATGAATACTTGTGTAAGGCATTCTAACCTAGCGCTTTAACTAGCACAATGGCCTTACCAAACTGATAGAGAGTTTAATGGCTGAGATAATTCAACATAAAGATACTGTTCCTGATTCGTGTTTAGGTAAACGCTTAGACCAAACTTTAGCGATAATGTTTCCTGATTATTCACGATCACGCTTAAAAGATTGGATTATGGACGGTTGCGTCACGGTAAAAGGCGAAGTATTAACTCGCGCACGTGAGAAAATGTATGGCGGTGAAAGCATTGCTATTAATGCTGAAGTTGAAGCGGAAAAGCGCTTTGAAGCACAAAATATTAAATTGAATATTGTTTATGAAGATGATGATATTTTAGTTATTAATAAACCTGCTGGTTTAGTTGTGCATCCCGGTGCAGGCAATCCAGATGGCACTGTATTAAATGCTTTATTGCATCATTTTCCTGCCATTGAAGTAGTGCCTCGCGCAGGTATTGTGCATCGTTTAGATAAAGATACTACTGGTTTGATGGTTGTAGCTAAAACAATTGCGGCACAAACTAACCTAGTTGATGCTTTACAATTAAGGGAAATTACCCGTGAGTACGAAGCCGTAGCTAATGGCTTAATGACTGCGGGCGGCTTGGTTGATGAGCCAATTGGTCGTCATCAGACTAAACGAACGCTTATGGCGGTCACTTTTTCAGGAAGGCCTTCAGTTACGCATTATCGTGTTATGGAAAAATATCGTTTGCATACGCGTTTACGTATACGACTTGAAACGGGACGTACCCATCAAATTCGCGTGCATATGTCGCATATTACCCATCCATTGGTTGGCGATCCTGGGTATGGCGGTAGACCACGCCCACCTAAAAATGCAACACCAGAATTGTTAGCTAAGTTACGTAGCTTTAAACGCCAAGCTTTACACGCGGCAATGCTTTCTTTGTATCACCCTATCACTGGGGAGTTGATGACATGGCATGCAGATTTGCCTGATGACTTTGTTGAGTTAGTAGAGTTACTTCAAGCCGATAACAAGCTTAATGCTAAAGACGAATATTTATAACTCAGCTAGTACAAAGAAAAGTTCAGCCATTGAATTTGTTCAATGGCGCTCAAGCTCTGCTATATCTGAGCAAGAGCTAGCAGAGAAAGTTCTCGCAATACAAACGACACGTATAGCACCCAATAGTTCTTCTGATGAACTAACCTCTCCCTATCAAGGGTTTAACTTAGGCTTACATGTTGGTGATTGCGAAAAACAAGTAACAAGCAATCGCCAGTCTTTACAATATCTATTACCCCATAACACTAAAATTCAATGGCTTGAACAAGTTCACGGCAATGGTGTTACGCAAATATTACAAGTTTCTGAAAATGCTATTGTTGCCGATGCAGCTGTTACAGATAAGAAAAACATTTGCTTAGCAATAATGACTGCAGATTGTTTACCGATCCTTTTAGTGTCAAAACTAGGTGATGAAATCGCTGCCATTCATGGTGGTTGGCGTCCCTTAGCTGCTAATATCATCGCTAATACATTGGATAAAATGAAAGCGCCTGTCGAAGATATTTTCGCGTGGCTTGGGCCTTGTATTTCAAAAAGAGCCTTTGAGGTAGGAAGTGAAGTCAAAGCAGCTTTTGTTCAGCACGATGAATGTTTTAACTCAGCATTTACCGAAAAGGCTAATGGCAAGTATTTAGCTGATTTACATAAAATTGCTATTTTGCAATTAAAAAACCTTGGTATTGATCAAATAAGCGCTTTACCAGAGTGTACTTACTCTAGGGCCAATAAATATTATTCCTATCGAAAAAATGCAATTACTGGACGCATGGCAACCCTTATTTGCCTTTTGTGAGTATTTTTTTAAATAAGAATATTAGTTGTTTTAAATCAAAATAATAGCTCATTCTCTATTGAAAAAATCAAACACGACCTAATGTTATAAGTATCTATTTCACAATATAGTCCATTCATCAGCCTAGTGTTGTCCGTTACTATGTATCGGCAGGAGATAATTTATGCGTTTAGACCGGTTTACTCAATCATTTCAAGAATCTATTGCTGATGCTCAATCACTTGCGTTAGGTCGAGATCACCAGTTCATTGAGCCAGTTCATTTGATGATGGCTTTGTTGAACCAAAATGGTAACTCAGTAATACCGCTTTTAAAAAGTGCCGGTGTTGATGTTCACACATTAAGATCAAAAGTTGATCAAGCATTACAGTCACTAGCGCAAGTAGAAGGCTCTGATGGTGATGTTCAGTTGTCTTCCGCCTCAGGTAAGTTATTTAACTTGTGTGATAAGCATGCTCAAAAAATGTCAGATAAATATATTTCGTCAGAAATGTTTTTACTTGCAGCATTAGGTGATAAAGGTGTTTTAGGTAAAATACTGCAAGAATTAGGCGCTAACGAGCAACGTATGAAAGCGGCCATTGAGCATGTACGCGGCGGGCAAAAAGTTGATGACCCTAATGCTGAAGATGTTCGTCAAGCACTAACAAAATATACGGTTGATTTAACAGAGTTGGCTGAACAAGGAAAACTAGATCCTGTTATTGGTCGTGATGATGAAATTCGCCGTACGTTGCAAGTATTGCAGCGCCGTACCAAAAACAACCCTGTGTTAATTGGCCAACCCGGCGTTGGTAAAACCGCCATTGTTGAAGGTTTAGCACAGCGCATTGTTGATCATGAAGTGCCTGAAGGATTGAAAAATAAGCGAGTATTATCGTTAGATATGGGCGCTTTGGTTGCTGGCGCAAAATATCGTGGTGAGTTTGAAGAACGTTTGAAAGCTGTTCTTAATGAATTATCTCAAGAAGAAGGACAGGTGATTTTATTTATTGATGAATTACATACCATGGTGGGTGCAGGTAAAACTGATGGTGCTATGGATGCCGGAAACATGCTAAAACCAGCTTTAGCTCGCGGCGATTTACATTGTGTTGGCGCAACTACCTTAGATGAATATCGTAAATATATTGAAAAAGATGCAGCTTTAGAGCGACGTTTTCAAAAGGTGTTAGTGGAGGAGCCTAGCGTTGAAGATACTATTGCTATATTACGAGGTTTAAAAGAGCGATATGAGCTGCACCACAAGGTCAACATTACCGATCCGGCTATTGTTGCAGCCGCTACTTTATCTCATCGTTATATCAGTGACAGGCAGTTACCAGATAAAGCCATTGACTTAATTGATGAAGCCGCGTCAAGTATTCGTTTACAGCTGGATTCTAAACCTGAAGATTTAGATCGCCTCGAGCGTCGATTAATTCAACTTAAATTAGAACAAAAAGCACTAGAGAAAGATTCTGACGATGCCTCTAAAAAACGCCTCGCACATATTTCAGAAAAAATTAATGATAAGCAGCAACAGTACGATGAACTTGATGAAGTTTGGACAACAGAAAAAGCGGCATTATATGGTACTCAAACTATAAAAGAAGACTTAGAACAAGCTCGAATTGAATTAGAATCAGCAAGGCGCTCTGGTGATCTTAACCGGATGTCTGAGCTACAATATGGAAAATTGCCGGAGCTTGAAAAACAGCTCGATTTAGCCAGCCAAGCTGAAATGCAAGAAATGACCTTGTTGGCTAATAAAGTTACTGAGGTAGAAATTGCAGATGTGCTTAGTCGCGCTACCGGTATCCCTGTAGCTAAAATGTTAGAGCAAGAGCGTGATAAGTTGCTCAACATGGAAGGTAACCTACATGAACGTGTGATAGGACAGGAAGAAGCGGTTGCTTCAGTGTCAAATGCTATTAGACGATCTCGTGCCGGTTTGGCTGATCCAAACCAGCCAATAGGCTCTTTTTTATTTTTAGGACCAACGGGTGTAGGTAAAACTGAGCTTACTAAAGCGTTAGCTTATTTCCTCTTCGACAATGAAGATTCACTTATTCGAATTGATATGTCTGAGTTTATGGAAAAGCACTCTGTAGCGCGTTTGGTGGGTGCTCCACCGGGGTATGTTGGTTATGAAGAAGGAGGATACTTAACTGAAGCTGTTCGTCGTAAACCTTATTCGGTTATTTTATTAGATGAAGTAGAAAAAGCGCACAGTGATGTATTTAACATACTTTTACAAGTACTAGATGATGGTCGTTTAACTGATGGGCAAGGGCGAACGGTTGACTTTAAAAATACTGTAATAATTATGACTGCAAATATTGGCTCAGACATTATTCAAGAGTTTAGTGATGAAAGCCAATATGAACAAATGAAGGCTCAAGTCATGAATGAAGTTAGTCATCATTTCAAACCTGAGTTTATCAATCGCATAGACGAATCGGTAGTATTCCATCCACTAGCTGCGACTCAAATTGAGAAGATAGCTAAAATTCAAATTCTAGCTCTATCAGAACGTTTAGCCGAGCAAGAGTTAAAGTTATCTGTGAGTTCAGCGGCATTAGCATTAATATCTAAAGCAGGTTTTGACCCAATATTTGGTGCGAGGCCATTAAAAAGAGCTATTCAGCGAGGCATAGAAAATCCGTTAGCACAAAAGTTATTAGCAGGAGAGTTTGTTAGTGGCTCAACAATAAAGCTTACTGAGAAAAATGGCGAATTAATGTTTACTTAACTTATTCTTATTTGAAAGCCCTAATAAAGAAGCAGGGGCTTGATAGATTGGTTGATTTTTAGCTTTTCTTATCACAGTAAATGTTAATATGCTTTTTACTTAACGCAAGCTGTGCCTTTTTTTCTTTACTTGATAATGCACGGTTTTTACCGTCAGGGTCTGTGAACATTACATTATCAAAAGAATTCAGTGTTTTTATATTAAGTTGTGCGGCTTGACAGTTTTTTTCTGCGATTACTTTATTCTTAGCAAGCACATCCGCTCTTTCTTTTTCAAATTGAGATAGTTGTTCATCTATAGATGGCATATCGTCGTTTTTTGGCAATTCTTTTTCTTTTGCGCGATATGACGCAACAGTTGTTAACTGGGTATAATTGTTATGTTGAGGCTGGTGTTGACTAAAATGCACAACATTATTGTCATCAACCCAACGATATATGGCAATATCCTTTGCTATGACATTCGTACTAAAAACAACAGCGAACCAAAAAACGATGGAGGCTGAATGGCGAATATTCATATTATTTCCCTTGCTGCTGATTGATTTCTTACTTGCTTAAGTATAAGAGTATTACACAGGTAAATTCAACTTATGGTAATTTCACTATATATTCAATTACTTTTTCTCATTTTTATGTGAAAACCATCAATTAAATGAAAATACATTATTTAACATACCATTTTTAGGGTCTTAAGATTTTAATATAGGTGATACTTAACCTAAACCAACTAACTGCTTTAGTGCTTCAACATGACCATCAAAAGCATTGCGACCAACCTGAGTAAGACTGCCCCAAGTTTGTTGGCGAACAGCTGCTTTCCTTTTGTGCCTTATCTACAGTGTTTTTTTATATTTATAGATAAAATCAAAATAAAATTAATTAATTATTTTCATTAAAATAAATCTAAACACCATTAAAAAAGAAAAATATGGTATTTTTATTAGATAAGTTGGAATTAAAGGCGTTGATTATGAAAATAAATGACATAGCTGAAAAAAATTATCTGTGGGTTGAAAAAATGGGCTGGCATAATAAAACGCAATTAGAGGCCTTAGCACTTGTTGCATCTGAAGTTGGCGAAGCAATAAATGAATGTAGAAACGAACAACCTACGGAAGCTTTTGGCGAAGAGCTAGCCGATATTATTTTAAGAGTCTTAGATTTAGCCCACTGGCAGGGGCTAGATATGGAAAAAGAAATTACCCAAAAAATGCTAAAAAATGAAAGCAGGGGGAATAGGGGACGTAAAAAGTAACACCATAATTTTGCTACAAAGTATTGCGGTATCACTTTATTGAGTATTACGCTAAAGCGATGTTTGAGCAGTGGTACCTGACTTTGTTACTACTTTATTTCGGCCACTGTTTTTACCATCATAAAGAGCAGAGTCGGCGATATCTATCAACTCTTCTATATTGAATATATTACTTACCTGAATTAAACCGAAAGTTGAAGTTACAGTGAAATTTTGGCTATTTAATTCAAAGTGTGCGTTCTCTAATTTAAGCCTAATTTTTTCAAGTAGTTTTTCTGCGTCTTTTAAGTTTGTGTTCGGCAGCATAAAAACAAACTCTTCACCTCCCCATCTGGCAACTAAGTCCTGCTTTCTTAATGCACATTTAAACAAATTTGAAACTTCTTTTAGCACGAAGTCACCGCCATCATGACCATAGGTATCATTGAATAATTTGAATTTGTCGATATCGGCAATGGCAAATGACAAAGGACTCTGATTTCTTTGGCAAATATCTAGTTGATATTTTGCCTTTTCAATAAATGAACGACGGTTAGGTAGTGATGTTAAAAAATCAGTATTTGATGCTTCTTTTAAAGCCTCATGCGTTAAAGCGTTATCAATGGCAATAGCGGTATAGGCTGAAATTGTTCTCATCATGTCAAGTTGGTAATCGCTAAAACCCCCTTCATCTTGCCTTTGAATGGTGATGCATCCGATAATATTTGATTCTATGAGCAGTGGAATATAAGTGGCTGATCTCATTTCTGAGCCAATACTTATTTTATAATTAGGAGAGTGCTTATCGCCATCAAGTGGTTGTTGTCCAATTAATACTTCACAGCGATGACTAATACATTGTACTGCCGGTCTATCTGATTCAGTCATTGAAATGTAGAAAGAGTCTAAATGTTTATTTTTTTCAATGGTCACTGGAAACTCTAATCTCTGATGCTCTTTTTTATATATACCTATAGAAAAGGCATCGGCATCGAATAACTCTTTAATATGCTCATAGACTATCTTGGCAATATGGCTTATCTCTAAACTTGACGTTATTTCACGACCTATTTCTGAAAGTGTTTTTATATGCTTTGTTCTAGCTTCAACTTGAAGTTTTAAATAAATAGACTGTTTTTTATGGTGTAATCGTCGATAAAACGCAAACAGTAATAAAAGAAAAGCTATTGTGCCGCCAAGTAAAAGGTTACGCTGAATTTTTTCTGCCTTCATTAACTGCGATTGCAATGCACTATCTTTTTTAAGTAACTCTATTTTGTACTGCTTTTGTTCAATCTCAATTGAACTTGAGAGTTTAACTAGTTTGGTTTGTTGGTCTTTATCTATTATTTGATTGTCTATTTGATGATACAACTCACTGTGCTTAAATGCTTGCTCGAAATTTTGTTGCTTAGCATATATTTTATATAACAATTCATGACTATCTCTAACTAACGAAGGCCTATCTAGTTTTTTAGCTTTTTTTAGAGCTTCATTTGCCAATACCAGTGCAAGATTTTTATCTTGAGCTAGAAAAACTCTCGCCTTACCTTGTAAAATTTCAACTTCTAAATTTCTTTGCCCTTGCGATGTAGCTAACACAAGTGCTTTATTAAACTCGACCAAAGCTTTCTCTAGTAAACCTTGTGCTAAATATAACTTACCGAAATAAGTGTAAATGAAACTAATTTCACCCTTGGCATAGACTGAAAATTTCAATGCCTGATTAAGTGCTCCTTCAGCTAAATGGTACTTCTCAATTTCTATGTATGCTTCACCCTTATTAAAGTAAAATGATGATAACCTATCAAGTATTCCTATTTCGTTGGCAATTTCGATAGCTTGTTGGTAGTACTGAATAGCTTTAGTGTAGTTTTTTAAATAAAAATGAATAGCGCCAATATTATTATTTAAGTCTGCTAAGTTTGGTTTATTGTTAATGTTTTGAAAAACTTTTAATGCTCTTATTGAATATTCAAGTGAGGATTCAAAATTTCCAAGTTGAGTATACGATCCTGAAATACCTCTTAGCGACTCTCCTAGGCCAAGTTGATTCCCAATAGATTCATACATTATGTGTGCTTGCTGATAATTAAATAGTGCTGATTCGTAGTCTCCTAATTCGAAAAATATACTTGCAATACCAGAAACACTATCCGCTTCAATGTAATCAAACCCCTGTCTTATCGCTTTCATTTTTACCTTGATAAAAACATCGGAGGACTTCTTATAATGCCCCAAACTATAAAAAGCCTTCGCTAATTCAATCTGAAGTGAAAGTTTCATTTCTGTTGATAAAGTAGGTGTAGATAATTTTTTATTTATTAGTGGAATAACTTGTTGGGGCGAGCTATTTACTTTTTCTTTAATTGAATTTAAAAATTCCTCATCACTTTGAGCATTAGAAACAAACGAAAGAGAAAACATTACTAATACTATGATTAACCGCAAACTTATTTCCATATATGTCGTTAGAATAATTACAATATAGCCAGTTAAATTACCTTTTGCAAATAGCCCAAGGCATAATCGAGGACGTCAGAAGTAGTTTTAATGAGTTTTCTCATATTAATATCAAGTTGATTAAGTTCTTTCCCACTCAGCGAGAATTAAAAGGCTTAGAGGCAAGGCATTGATTGAAGATAATGGTTATTCCCTTATCAAAATCAATAACGCA
>JAPYOP010000124.1:0-4283 GCA_029938115.1 Colwellia sp.
AGGGCGGTAAAATTTTTGCCCAGATATGGCACACCGGCCGGGTTTCCCACTCTATCTACCATAATGGGCAGGTGCCCATGTCGGCTTCTGATGTGCCCATATCTGGCCATGTGCCACTCACCGACAATCTGGAATACGAAACCCCTAGGGCCATGGAGCCAAAAGAGATTCAAACCCTTATTAAGCAATTTACCCAGGCGGCCCAAAATGCCATGGCGGCGGGGTTTGATGGCGTAGAGATTCATGGCGCCAACGGCTACCTAATTGATCAATTTTTACACTGGCACAGTAACCGCCGCACCGACGAATACGGCGGCAGCGTAGAAAACATGACACGCCTAGTATTTGATATTTTAAACGCGGTAAAGGCGGTAATACCCGAAAACAAAATAGCTCTGCGCCTGTCACCTCAGGCCTACTTTAATATGGAACATGATGATCGCGACAAACCGGTCTTTGATTATCTATTAAAAACCCTTAACGAGTACCAACTGGCCTATGTGCACACCGGTATTTTCGCAGATGATAACCATGAGTTTTGGGGCGGCACCGTCACCCAATACATTCGCAGCCATTACCGTGGCACCGTTATCGCTAACGGCGGTTACGATGCAGCAAGTGCGGCTAAAACCATAGAACAGGGAGACGCCGATCTAGTGGCCATAGGCCGTGCGTTTATCGCTAATCCTGATTACGTTGAAAAGGTAAAAACCATGCAAGCCATTACGCCTTATGATGAAAGTATGTTGGCCAGTCTTTATTAGGCATTGTTGGTCGTTGCCGAATTATAAAACACTGCATGAATTTATGGCTTGAAAAAATTGCAAAGAGTATCGCCATTTTGTGTGTGTTTAAGCTGGTACGTTTCCCCCATTCAGAGGAGCGTCAGTCGTTATAATGGATAAATGTGTTACTAATTTCTCATTTCCTGAGGGCTTAACTAGATAATATAAAGATTTGGAGTATTGTCGCATAAACTCTAATGATAAAGATCAGTAGTAATTTTTATGAGCGTGACTTCGCAGTATATCCACGGTCGAACTAAGGTTGATTTTCAATCAACACTGGCACTCATGTTACTGCTGGTTTGTGGCTTGGCGCCCAGTTTAAACTTAAATGCTGCACCATTATCTATAAATGGCTTAGCCACCTATAACAATCTTACAAAAGATTATTATGTGGCCAGCTTGTATTTATCACAGCCTGAATCCGACGCTCAAAAAATACTCAATTTAAAACAGCATAAACAAATGAAACTGCTGGTTACCGCAAAACGTTGGTCGCCAAGAGCCTGGACCAAGCAATGGCAAGAGAATATCGCCATTAACAACGAATTACCCCACCAAGCGCTGCTAAAAAAACTTGAGTTATTCACGACTATTCTAAAGGGCAACTTGTTGGCAGGTGATCTTATATTGATCAATTATGAACCGATTTCAGGCACACAAATATTTATTAACCAACAGCGTGTTTTGGTATCAAGTGATATGGCACTCTTTAATGCATTACTGGCAACCTGGATTGGGAAGTTACCGCCATCGCGTAACTTTAAAAAACGAATTCTGTCACTCGCAACTGACAAACAAGCTCTTGCCGATACGCAAAAACTATATAGCGCTCAAGTGTCTAAAAAGCGTATGAATGCCATTAAACATTGGCTGTTCACGCCTGAGCAGATAACTAAAATGGAAAAAGATAAACGTCAAAAATCTCAGCGTCTGCACTTTCTTAAAGCACAGCAGCAGGCTTTAAAAGTAACCGAAAAAGCAGCATTAGAAGTACAAAAATTGGAATTGGCAGCACAGGCTCAGCGTCTTATAAAGATTAAAAAAGAGCAGGCCAGTCAATTGCTAATTGCCAAGCAACAACGTCAAGCCCAACAAATAGCCAGCCAACTCAAGCGCGATAAACAAATACGGAACGCTAAGTTAAAAAATGAAAAAGAGTCTAAATTAGAAAATTCATATTATAAAAACTTATATATTTGGCAACTTCGAACAGCCATACGAGATAAAATCTCTTATCCAGCTTGGGCACGTGAATTTAACCAGGAGGCCATAATTGATGTATCTTTCACCATTAATACTAAGGGTAAGGTGATTGAAATTGAGGCGGATGAAGACAAGGCGCCAAAACTGTTAATTGGCGAGGTGGTTAAATCGATTGAAAGTACCAGTGGTCAGATCGTTCCTCCCAAAAAGTTAAAGGGGTCAAACTGGAAAGTCAGTATTAACCATAGCTTTAATTTAAGATCAAAAGTACAAAGCATATTAGTACAACCCGCAAAACCGCGCCACCTTCTTTGAATTACCACGTTAGTTAATAAAGTGACAGACTGACGTTAACAACGAATATTAGACAATCAAAATACGGCTAATCAGATCAAAGGCGTGATGAATTATAGCGAAAGTCTTTTCTGTGCAGCGGGTTTATAAATCTAACTGTCGATTAGGCTTTAGTGTAACTTTTAAATGCCCCGTTATTGAAAATAAACTAAATCTTATAATTTACAGAGACGTATGGCTTTATTAATATCTAAAAGGTATTGGGTGAATAATGACGAGAAAGGTAAAATCCCACTTCTCTTTGGAAGAAAACCTTTGTATTAAACATATGGGATCTCTTACTAGCCCCGAGTAGATGGCCAAACTTAGTGTGTCACTGTAGTTTTTCCCTAGTAAAAAATTAAGGCCTGCCCACTTGAGTTCAATATCACAAATTTTCTAAATCAAATCCGTACCAAAACTCTACATATTTAAAAATGGCCTGTGCCAATTTTTGCGAATAATTCAGTCGAGCCGTTTCCCCAGAATTCACATAATTAAAATGGCTTTCTATTTGAATGCCATCAACCACACCACCTTCAATTGAGCCATGGGCACGTGTATTGTAGCCGCCGTTGAAATAGCTATGTTGAAAAGGAATGTCTACCATATTGGGAATAGTGAGTAATTGATGATCCTCCATCATGAACTCACCCAAGCTAAATTCACCATGTAAAATTTCAGATAATGTATAACCGTCTTGGCTAGCTAGATTACGCATACTGCTGCGCAATATTAGTTTATCAATTTCACTTTCACTTAAATTAAGTTCATTTCGTGTGAGTAAATAACCCAATTCGTTATAGCCATGATCGTGGCCATTAGTGTGAAAATCAAAATACAGGCCTTTTTCACAGGTTAAACTTACCCAGTTTTTGGCATGGTTTATAAAATCATGGAATTCTTGCCAGGCTTGTAACGCCTGTGGGTTTTGATTCTCGTCTATTTGAGAAAAATTTAGGTTTAAGCGGTTCATGGCCACATGATTAATAATGAGATGTGGCAATTTTCCAGTTAAATTAAATAATGTTTGTGCAACCAAGCGGGCCGATTTTTGACTGCCACCATCACTGGCCAGGCCCTCTCTATAAATGGGAATCTCTTTAGGTGTAAGCTGCCCTTCATGGGGAGACGAAATTATAATGGGCAGTGTGCCCGGTATGTATTCTATGTATTGATTAGCTCCAAAATAAGATTGGCCAGCAATAAAACTATAATTAGCTGGGGGTTGGCGGGAGCAATTTATAAGCGGCTTATCAACCTGATTCGACAGATTTGGCTCTGCAGGTAAGTCTTTGGGGTCGTCAGATAAATCGACACAGGCACTTGTGCTAATTAAGAGAATCCAGATAAACATAACTGGGTAATAATGGCGCAAAAAGTTCAGCATCGAGATTTAGCCTAAAGACACGTTAACTTAAAGGATAGATTAATTTAAAGCTCACGGTATTAGTCATTACCCAGGTAACTCACGCATACTCATCTATACTGGCTGTATAATACCCAGTATGGGGCGTTCCTTTTACTCTAAGCCTAGCAGCCCATAGTAGAGAACTTTAAAGCCAATCATGTATAACATATGTATTTATGGTTACGTGCAGCAACATTTACAATAGCTTCGGTTGCTTAGGCATACAAATCGATAACCAGTTCTGACTGTATTGCCCTAGCCGGTATTGTTAGCACTTTGTATTTTGGTGCGAATAGACGTTCACTCGAAAAATAAAAAGTTAAATTGGTACTTTTGGCAATAGAGGCAGCGCACATCTTTAACTAAAATTTTAGTTGTACCCTTTTAGCTTAATGCTATTCGTCTTTTTCCTTTTTACCCGTTGTCAGATTAAGTCTTTGGCATCTATATTTTTAGCTCATTATAACTCTCAGGAAAGCCCGTCATGACAATTTTAACCTAATGAGATCCCTGTAGAAATAGAATATACGGGAGCACTTAATACTAAA
>JAPYOP010000124.1:4383-7161 GCA_029938115.1 Colwellia sp.
CCACTTTCATGCATTTTTTTAAGACCTGAATTAATGGCTTTTAAGAAGTATTTGGCGTGAGGTCTTTCTTTAGAAATAAGTAAGTAGTCATAACTGGGAGGGTCAAGGTTTTCCCGTACAACGTCAATTTTATTCGCCGTCTTTTCATTAAACTCAGTTTGCAAAACATATTGTGCCACTAATTCTTTGCTTATAAAGGCATCGATGCGTTCTTTTAATAATAATTGAAATAACTGCTTTAGGCTGGATACTCGAATTACGGTGAATATGTTATCTTTTTCGGCTTTTTTAAATTGTTCGCCATAGTCGTAAGACGCTATTGCGCCCATTTTAAGGCCTTTAAGTGTATTGTAATCGGCTTCTTTGGGGTTCCAATTGAGTTTTATATCTTTCTTAAAAAAGAAACTCTCCCAACCAACATTCAGAATGGGGTCGCTGTAATAAAAATGTTCCTGTCTACCGCTTCGTTTTGCCCAAGGAAGCGTCGCGTCTAGCTGAGCGTGTTGGGCCACATAAAAAGAACGAGCAGCAGGTAGAAACGTGTATTTTGTATCTATGCCTTCTAGCTCAAAGGCTTTGCTCACTATATGGCTCATGAGGCCGTGGTGCTTTAAATTAGTGGTGGTAAACGGAGGGAACTCTTCAGTAGATATTTGAATGGTAAGGGGTCTTGCTCCACCAGCTTCAGCTGATAGACAAAGGGCGCTAAAAACTATTAAAAACGTAAAAATTAAACGTCGCATGGAACCTCTGTAAGATCATGAAATCCTTATAAATCAATAAATTGGATAAACCTAAACATTGACCTTAGTCACGCTGACTTCTTTGTGTTTTTCAGGTTTATTAAGTATAGGAAAGATGTATCTATATAGCCATATTAAGACATCGCTGCGTATAGGGCTTTTCATGGTACAAATAAAACAGCCGGGCTTATCTCTTGCGAGCAGAGATTTCACTAAGCAATGACGGCATTCACACTCTTTTTATTATGAAATATCCTTGATAACTCCTATTCTTTATTATTAACGGTTTTAAACTTAGTATTATTCACTTCATTAAAGAGGCCTTTAAACGGTGTACTTGGTATGCAATATAGAGGACTCTTAGTTAGCGGCTAGGTATTATTTTTGTTAGATGTTTAATAACATATGGATGTATGGACGATGAATCTAAACCTTTCAGAGGACGTATTAAAATCAACTTACCGCTTGATGCTGGCTCACGTTAAAGATGAATATCAACTCCAATGTGCAAGAAGGCGTGATATTGAGCGCAAAGCACAAGGCAATATAGCGATTTCAGGTGTTTTCATAGCAGGTACTCTACTGGTATTGAAAACATCTGAAAGTCCTCCTATGTTTTTATTGATAACACTTGGTTTGACTATATTCTTTCTTGCATTCACTGCCGTGTATTCGCTGTTGGCCCTAAATGTTGAAACTGTCTATGTCATTCAAGAATCTGACTTCGTTATTAATACAGCAGATAAAATACTTGTTTCAACCAGTGATGCTGAAGCTAAAGTGGCTTTAAGGGAGTTTGTGAATGAGCGTTTACACGTTTATAAAGGCAATAACCAAGGGTTGGAAAGAGCAAATAATAATAAAGAATACAGTCTTGAACAGGGCCAGAATCTTTTGATGGCTTCAATTTATACATTTACGATATCAATATTTATAATGATGTTATGTCGTTAATTATGTGCCCATTGCCTAAATGAACAACACAAGAGCTTACTTAGTATTCCAGCCTTTGGTGTCGGCAATAAGTACGGTACGCCAGTTTATGATCAGCGTTAGCTTAGGCTGTATAACCTAGGATTTTTTATGTCTGGGGACTATATAAGGAGTGATAATTTGAAAGCACCATTATTAAAACTTTCTTTGGGCATGTTAATGGCGTGGGGCGTGACGACACTTTACCGGGTTAACGTAGATAATGTTGCGCTAGAAAAGGCTGTGCAGGGTATGAGTGAATATGAAGTGTGCCAGTTCGCGGCTAACAACTACGATGAAAAAATGGTTAAAGACATGGGCTGCATGGATGGTCGTTTCATCTTAGAGTCACCCATGACCGCAAGCGGGCGATAACGCTATGCAGGTTTAAGGGTCTGTTAACACTATCATAAATGGATATTACACAACGGAAACTAAGGCAGGGAATATGGGCAAAAAAAAAGGAAGTAAAAAACAAAGAGAGGCGAGGAAAAAATTACTCGATCAACCGTGGTGGACGTTTAAGGATAATTGGTTTTTCGTAGGAATCTTCCTTACTATCGTACTTTTCATCGGTCTTGTTGTAAAAATATAAGGCTATAGGGGCGTTAATGGTGAACACTAAGCCATGTCTGAGAATTGATATTGGCTAGATATTTTTGTGAAATTGAAGTTTGATGAGAATAGTTTTAGGTTTGGCCGTTCCAAAAAAAACCACTTTTGCAAGGGATTGCAAAAGTGGTTTTTTATTAAAGAATTATTTTAAGCTTGGTATAACAAACTTAAAAATTCTTTAGATTCCTTTCTATCAGTAAACTCAAATAATTGAGAGCCGGATTGATCTTGCACAACAATGTTTAGCTTGTTGACGGCAATAGATATCACTGGTGATATAATGGAATAATGTTGACCTTTGTGTGTGTAAGGCATAATAAACTCTTTTAATGAGCGCTAAAGCGCAGACTTAAGTAAGAGCTGGATTATTGTTTGCTCGAAATTTTTAAAAATGACAACAGAAATTTCCGATCTATATCGAAAATTTGACAATAAGTTAGCTCTGATT
>JAPYOP010000248.1 GCA_029938115.1 Colwellia sp.
AACCAGTAAACCTAATGCTAAAGATGACAACAATTGCAGTATTTCAATGATCATTACTTATTCCTCTATTTATATTTGTCTTATCATCGTATTTACAGCCGGTTGAAACGATCGCCGCTGCAATAATGGTAGTACGTCAAGAATGGAGGTTAGAGTTGATCATTGCATTTACATATGTACATATTTCATAGATTCACCGATGCTTTTTGGCGAATGCGGCTGAGTTGTGTTGGGCTAATGCCCAGATATGACGCTATATGGTATTGCGGGATTAAGTCCTCAATACCGGGGTGTTCTGTTTTAAAAATCAAATATCGCTCTTTGGCCTCTAATAAAGCCATTTCAAGTTGTTTTTTTTCATTACCGACAAAAAACTGTTCAGCAATTTTTCTGCGTAAATGTTCAACTTCATAATTGTTTACAGATAATTTCTCAATCACCTCAAACTTTGCACGCCAAATTTTACAATCGCTTAAGGCCTGTTGTGGTAATCTATTTTTCTCTTTACTGATTAGCGCAGCGTAAGAGCCAATAATAGCGGGGCCCACAAAAAAAGTTTTGTTGTACTCTTTACCCTGTTTATTCGTATAAAAAGCCCGCACCACTCCAGTTTCCATGAAAGCAATTTCATTGGCGTACTCACCTTCACGTACAAAGTAATCTCCTTTTTTTAACTCATCAAACACAAACACAGACTCTACAAGCGATAACGTTTGTGCCGACAATGGACTAATGTTTTTTAAAAAGGATATGATGTTTTTCATTCGGCTCACATTTTAATATTGAGTACGCTAGCTTTACCATTTCTGTTCATGGTCGTGCATCTTTAAGTGATTTTTTAAAAGGCGCTTTAAGCGTTGTGCAAATTACTTTCCGAGACTTTTAAAGTCATTAGTAGAGTCTGTTATATTTATACAACTTCAATTCCATCGATGCTTTCGGATTACCCTTCGCCAACTTTCCATTTGGGTTTATTAACTATCAATTTACAGCCACAATATTTGAAGTAAAACCTGAATCTAATATCACAGAAGTCATTCATTTCAAATCTCGACACGATCTTTTCGAGATCGCTACACAGTCATACTTAAACCTAACGTTTTCAATATCTTATCTTAACTTCAAACAAGTATCACCCTACCAAAAACTTCGTATAAGTCCAAAAACCTTGACCGAAAACAAAACACTGACTATAAATACAGTTGGATATATATACATGCAAATGCGAGGAGTGACCCATACCAAAGCCAAGAAAACAACAAATCTGCTTAGAGGCCACACCTTACTACCACTGCGTCTCCCGGTGTGTACGTAAGGCATACTTATGTGGGG
>JAPYOP010000249.1 GCA_029938115.1 Colwellia sp.
CCCCCCATTAACTCACTAACGCTGAGTCCTAATGCCTTTCCTTTAAGATCCCACAGCGCCATATCAATACCAGACATTGCGCCCATCATAATGCCGCCACGGGCAAAATCTAATGAAGAGCGCCACATATGTTGCCAAATAACATCTGTTGCTAAGGCATCAAAACCAATAATTCGAGGTGCGTAAAAGTTACTAACTGCAGATTGAGTAACATCAGCAGGGCCATAGCATTCGCCCCAACCAGAGATACCGGTATCGGTTATAATTTCAATGACCAAGACATTACGTTGATCATAAGACCATTGTGAGAAGCCAAAAGGTTTCTGTAATTGACAACGCAAGTGATGAGTACGAATACATGCTATTTTCATAAAGGCTTATAATCTTCAATGTATTTCATTATTAACGTTCTCATATTTGTCAAGCTGTAGGGTTTGCAAATTATTTCGTCAAAGCCATCTTGTTCCGGTACGGATAAGTCACCCGTTATTAATATCTTTCTTATGTCTTTACTAATTTTGTTTGCAACAATATTCCCTGTTGTGTCAGTTAGTCTATAGTCAATAAGAAATAAATCAGGTGGAAACTTATTGCAATAATCGATAGCTTCATTAGCATTCGTAAATGTTTTAACACTAATTTTCTGTGAGTTTAAAAACGAAGAAAAAA
This sequence comes from Colwellia sp., assembly GCA_029938115.1. Classification (GTDB taxonomy): domain Bacteria; phylum Pseudomonadota; class Gammaproteobacteria; order Enterobacterales; family Alteromonadaceae; genus Colwellia. The sequence continues at coordinate 670 of JAPYOP010000249.1, forward strand.
CATCACACAGTTCAACTTCGTCATCAAGATAGTAAACAGTTTTAGTCATTATATATTTCTACTTAAACCAATAATGCGATTTTAATATAGGTTTATATTCCTTCTTCATTAGCTAAAACAACAATAGATGCAATAGTCGTCTTAGCTGCTGTATTTTGTGTGACTGATGACTCTCGTGGAATCGAGTTGGAATAACCTAATAAACAAATGGCGCCAATTAATATGATAATACCAGTCTTCATGGTTTTAAAAGGACCATCAGCACCTTTCCATTCGCCAGTATAAATACCTATAACTGTGGAAATAATCAGTGCCAAACCAAGTAGCATCGGCCAGCCGATCACAGGGCCTATACTGCCCATTAATGCAGCACCTTGCCCATATACTCCTAAAGCAGCGAACCATAACAAACCAGCTATAACAGCCCATTTATAGGCGTTTGACGAGTTAGCAACAGCAAATGATCCCCAAGACTTGTTCTTAAATAATAAGAAAATGGCAAAGCCAGCATTCATGGCATATGCCCCTATTAATACAACAACCCAGCGGGCAAGTGCAGTATTTCGTGTTAACGTACCTGTTTCTTCAGCAACGGCGCCAATAGCTTCTGTTGCTGAAAATCCTACATTTAACAGTGATGACAAAATACCACAGGCTATTGC
>JAPYOP010000125.1 GCA_029938115.1 Colwellia sp.
TCGCCCCCAAAGTGCCATAGAAAGTTAACTCGCTATAGTCCCATTTCGCCTTAAAAAACTAGAAATACATGGCTAAATTCACTTCGCCATTACACTCTAACCTCTAAGGTTTACTGATATCTCACCCGCTTGTAAATCAACATCCATATCGCAATGCCCAACGCCTTGGTTCCAATGGACTTCTTCTCCAACTACCCATGACCTATTTTTATTTTGATAAACTCCATTTACATTGAGTGAGGCATCACCAAGTGCTGCATCAAGATCCACAGAAGCAATCATTGAGTAATTCATATTGATATTTATTTCTCCCGCCGACATTTCGACATCCAAACAAGAATCTACGTTATTTACCCTAAGTTCACCGGCATCCATATTAATATTGAGCCGCTGAGATTTAGGTACAAAAATCTTCATCTTTAGGTTGGCGTTATAGTGCTGTACAAATGAATTTCTATTAGTGGCTAATGATAAGTGCTCACCTTCAGAGAATTGTACAAACTTTAAACCAGCCATTTTCTTGGCGCATTGGCTATTAATACCAGGGCATTCTACTGTCATTTCTGCCCTTAACTGATTTCCTAAAGAGCTTTCAATAATAACATCACCCGCAGTAATATTAAGATCAATGATAGTTTCTTCGGTGATAGTTAGCTTAATTTCTTTAGAAGGGCCAACCCTTACATTAGAGGGAGTATTAACCGCAGAGCAAGATGATGTTGATAATATTATGATGATGCCGACAATATTTATATATTTCATTATGTTTCCATTTTAATTAGTACTATTTTGTAGTAGTCGGTTGATTTTTTCTTTTTAATCTTTGGCAGAGCTATGAACTTACAACTCAACAGCTCCCAACCGACTAAACAACTTTTGGTTATTTCTTATAAGCTTGCTCTACTTCTTGTAACATCTTATCCAAATCATTTCTGTCGTGCCATTGTCCTTTTAGCATAACGCCAGTTATTGACCGGGTATTTTTAATATCATCTAATGGGTTTTTAGAGAGAAGAACAAATTGCGCATTTTTGCCTTCGTTAATGGTTCCTGCACTGGCTGAACGCTCAAGAAAACGTGCAGCCATCACTGTTGCCGCTCTTAGTACATCGTATGTAGGAACCCCTGCACTCTGCAATTGTTCCATATCTTCATGCGCTGAAAACCCTGTCACTTGAATACCATAGTTATCAGAGCCTACTAACATAGGCACGCCCGCTTTATGCATAGCTGTTGTTAACATACGTGCTCCTTTAATTACTTTGTCGATATAATCAAGTCCATGTTCTGTTAAGAAAAATGGCTGATGATAATCATTCTTTGGGCTCAACCAATATGCTAAAGCATCCTTAGGTAGGTATTTATTAATTTCACGTTTTTTAAGCGCTTTATAGCGTTGTGGGTCAGTCCAGTCCTGGATCATCGCTACTGTACTAAGGGTAGGTGCTACATAAATCCCACTGTCTTTTACTTGCTTGGCAATATCTTTGGCAAGCTTTTCATCCATATCAACAACCGTTAAATTTCCCTCGTCAGAAAAGGCCATTACAATGTCTTCTGCATGAACTATGCTTGCCATGCGCAATGCTACTTCAAAAGGCTTATCACGTTGAGTATGACCTACTGTCGGTATACCCGCCTTTTCCGCTTCATCGAGTAAAGTAAGGTAAGCATCTATGGCAATATTTCCATGAATTTTAATAAAGTCATACCCTCGATCTTGATGAAACTGCACCATTTTAATGGCATCTTCAGGGGTTTTGATATTTTTGGCATCTAACTGGGGACCAACCGTTGAAAAAAAGGGTGACAAGCTAGACTTCTTATTGGCTCGATATCTAGTCGCTATAACATCTTGTCCGCTCCATTCGCCCATTCCTAGGATGCTAGTTACACCATTTGCAATTAGCAGTTTATATTGTAAATCGTCTTCTTCAGTGCTCCATCCATTTTGATGGTAATGTGTGTCTGAAAGTCCAGGGATCATATATTGATCAGTACCCTCGATAACTCGATCAGCCTTGACTTTCAATTTGTTAGTCGATGGTTCAATACGGGTAATTTTATCATCAACCACTATAACCCTATGGTCGTATAAAACATGCTCTTTATCCATAGGGATGACATTGACGTGTTCAAAAACTAATGTTTCGCTGTGAGCTTGCATACTTGCCAATGTGATCACTAATAAAGCGATTTTTTCATTTAAAATTTTCATATATTCTCCATTGAATAAATTTGTCAAAAAAAGGGGAACTCTAATCTAAATATTAATCATGTCTTTTCTTTATAATGTTAAATCGTTCACGTCCCAACTGAGAATTGGCTCGCCATATAGACTTACGGCAATTTCGCGTAATTGTTTATTTAACTGAGGCACGTTGCGTCTGGCTTTTAAGTGAGAGGCTAATAACCCCAAACTATTTCCTCGTATAGAGAGTAAATTTGGCTTTTGTTTATACAGTTCGGTATAGGCCACCTTCGCCAAAGAAAACTGACCAGAAATCAATAATTCTAGCGGTTTTAAGTCATTTTCATCTAAACGTTTTGATTCAAGAATCACCTGCCCATGTTGAATTAGGAGTAATGTACCATCAGCCCTTTTTTTTAGCCGCAAACCACTAATATCGGTTAGCATCTCATTATGACTTATCGGATAAAGATCGGAAAAAACCCATTCCGTAATTTCCATTTTTAATTGTTTATCTTGCTTAAATATTTTCAGGGCTTTATCTGGGCTATAGTCATAACGGCCGAGCCATTTATATTGTTGAGTTCTATTTAGTTTAATTGTGCTTATTTCAGGCACTTGATAATCCAATGCAGCTTGTAACACTGGATCCTTCCCTGTGATAAAATCAGTAAAGCTAGTATCCACAGGAATATCTAGCCCTATAGCATCTCGCTGATCATAATCAAAAGTAGCATTCCATTCTGAAAAAGATAAATTGGCAACGATAGAAGAATTAGGCAGTTTAAAGCTAGCTTGCGGGCCAGATTCACCTGGAAATGAACTGGTATCACCGACTTTCTCACCAATGAATATTGCTTTTGTTCTCATCTCTAAATTACCGGCAAAATTAATGGCTGCAGAAAAAGTATTACGACTTGTTAAAACGAAAAGGTTACCGCGTTGGTTTATATTTTTAAGATTACTAATAACGTTTATCATCGCCGCATTATAGTAAGAATCACCACCCGGATTATGGCGTATATCAATGATAAGTCTGTCAGCTTGATGTTTATCTATCGCTTTGATCAGTGTTTGACTTAAATTGCGAATATCGCCTTTTTCTTTTTCTACTACGAGACCATAATGCAAATAAAGACTATTATTGTCAGGTAAATATTTAAGCCATTGCCTTTTATCCGCTTTTTGACGGTGCAAAGGAGTATTAACCCCATCGTTTTCTTGTAAACGGCTCCATTTTATCTCTTGCTTTGAGTTGTCATAAAATGTTTGAGTTACCTGATCCCCATTAATAAGCTGCAAAGTTAATTCAACCTGCTTTGCAGACTCACTGATGCCAGCGGCAAATAATAAGCCGGGATGCCGGTAAAAATAAATAGACTCTCTTTTTATACTACTGGTATTCACAAAGGGGGTGAAAGGTTTAATAAGCTTTTTCGCTTCAATGACACTAGTACGATCAAAAGCAATGATTTTTGCGCCTAATAGATGTTTATTTTTTTCATCAATGCTAATAATGTGCATATCCTCACCGAAATAATCGATAAAAAAAGGATAATCTCCATATCGGGTAGTTCTTCCAACAACAAAAGAGTGTCCGTCACCTGTGTAAGCGACAAGTTTATCAATAAAGCCATTTATAATATTACTGTCTGGCTTATCTGTGCTTTTTATATAATCTTGAGCTTGATAGAAAAGCGGTAAATAGCCCCTTTCACCATTATGATAAAAAGGGTTGATGTGACGGTTGCGGATATAATGGTCTAATGCAGCTAAATCCTGTAACCACTGCTTTTTAGTTAGGTTAAGGTTTATGTGATTATCTTTTATTACTTCACTATTTTGGCGGTATTGTTTTTTTAAACGATCAGAAACGAAAGTTAAGCTTTTATTAAGAACATCCAAAGATACTCCTGCATTTTCATAATAATCGAACCATCTTGATGTAATGGTAGGATCACCATACTCTGTCATTAACTTACTTTTTAAGTCAGGCAACACATTTCGTATATTGAAAATTTGAACCATATCAAGCTTATTATCGCTAAAGGTAAGCTTTAGCTCTCTTTCCTTACCTAAATAAGAAAAACCGACACATGTCAGCATAATTTGTGACTTTTTAGCTATCTTAAGTGTTCGAGCAACCGTATTTACTTCAATTTTTTGACACTTTGTAAAAAGGCTCATTTGAGATGAATTAAGACTATTTCCCAAAGGAGATAACTCTGCTGGATATAATGATGCTTTACAAATACCACTAATAAAGATAATCGTTAATATTATCTTTTGGATCCAGCTAATGAATGACTTATTACGAGTATGATGTATTTCTAAGAGTAAGTTATCTGGGTGAGAGATCATGTATTTTAACTCTTCAATGTTGTAAGTAGCTAAAATATACTTTTTAGATCAGAGTAAATCGTCCACTTTGTTAATTCTGGACGTCCGAAATTAACAGACTGGACATCAACCACCTCATACCACTGATAATTATAGTCATTTTACTTTCTGTATTGGCTAGGTGTTACATCTAAAGATTGTTTAAAAACGGCGTTAAAGGTAGATTTGGAACTAAAACCAGCTTCAAAAGCTATCTCTAGAATACTCTTGTTGCTTGATTTATCCAGCAAGGCCAACTTAGCTTCTTCGATGCGAAGTGAGTTTATGTAATCAGAAAAACTTTGCTCACCACCTTTGTTTATAGACCAGGAAACAATTTGATCGCTTAACCCCATTTCATTCGCTAACTGCCTTAACGAATACTTGGCTTGACGATAAGAAAAAGTCTTTTTTAAATGCTCATCAATACTAGTAAAAATATTTCTCGCCTGTTCTCGATCATGACACAGGTCATTACTTGGAGGAGAGTTATCTGGAATAACACTTTTTTCGTACTCTCTTAAGCCCACAAATAATTGAGGGTGACGGATAGCCTTAAGAGTGAGATATACGGCAATTAACAAAGATATTAATTCACTGACAAAATACCAATCTGTAGATAGATCTTTGCTAACGATTAATTGCAGATTTAAGCGAACAAAATCAATGAACTCTACAGTTGCAATCACTACAATTATTTTTATTAACCAGTTAAGTGCGTGACTTACATTATCCGCAGTAACTTCCGCAAGGATCCGATGATAGTGCTGTAACAATCGAAAAGTTAGAAAGAAGTATATGATAGATATTGCAAAAGCCACTTGCAATAGTTCTGGCCACCAATAAGTAAAACCCAAACCAACAAGTGCGGGTAAAAAATGAAATAGGTGCTTTTTGATAATTATATCGCCATAAATTAGATTTTTAGCAAACAGATAATATAAAGGGCCTCTCGCTAACTGAAGAGCAGGAGTAACGATTGGGTATTGACTAATTTGTAATTCTTCAACGAAATTAAACACTTCCTCAGTGAAATGCCATACCCACAATAAAAGTAGAACTTTAAATCGTTTCTCCCCAAAAACTAATAAAATACTAAATATAGCAATGGCTATATACATAATATGTAAAACATAGACCGGGACGAGTGTAATTGCTGCCATAGATATAGTAGATATTAAAAGGTAAAAAAACGCAGATGCTTCATTGATTTGGTTAATCCACATTAAGTATTAACTGATTATGCATTAATATTTTGTTGCTTACCAAAGTTATCAGCTTTTACTGAACAACAAATATTATTATTTCCAAAGCCATCTTGCTCTTTGACTACCATTTTTAACATTGCCTTCTATCCAGTTAACTAAAGTAGCACTTGTAATGGCATAGTGAAACTCGCCACATTTATAGAGGTATCAGTAAAATAATTCTATGGCCCTTAGTGCCCCATTACGCCTTAGAATATCAACGACTTTTGTCACAATTCAAAGTTGATACAAGAATAAAATCGACCATTTATTTTTTTGCAAATAGTTTGTTAAACAACATTTCAGACTGCTTAAGGCCTTCATCTGTCAAAACGACAGATTTGGTTTTACCAACAGGATCACAAATTAAACCTTTTTCGTGTAATCTATTAGTTACTTCCCAGTCGATTTGTTTCCATGCTCGATAGTGATCATGTAGTGTGAGATACATCAAAGCTAATGCAGCTTCATCTATTTTATCTTCATCAATATCCACGATTAACTCCTAAAGTCGAAGGGCAACGCTTTTTCTAAGAGGAATTATGCTATTTGAAAATTATATGGCGAAACATGTAGTGACTTTTGTTCTAGTCTTGTTTGCCATAAGTCATGCGCACTCTGTAGACGAAGCCAATGATCTGCTGATGGTTTACCAAAAGCTAACTCAAGGCGCACCGCCATTTCAGGGGTTACAGAGCCCTTGGCGTTTAAAACTTTAGATAAAGTTTTACGACTTACATCAAGGTGTTTTGCAACATCTGTGATCGTTAATTCTAAAGAGTCGATCACTAACTCTTTTAATATTTCTCCCGGATGAGCGGGGTTAAACATAGCCATTAGTGGTAATCCTCATAATTTACTATCTCAACATCACGTCCAGTAAACCTATATGTTATTCGCCAATTTCCGCTTACTCTGACAGACCAAGTATCTTTTCTATCACCTTTAAGTTGGTGCATAAACAAGCCAGGAAGATCCATATCATCTGACACTTCCGCTTGATCTAAATTAGCTAAAATAAGACGTAGTTTCTTTTCGTGATTTTTTTGTATCCCCGCAGTGCTGCCTGAAGCATAAAACTTTCGAAGACCTTTATGAATAAAATTTTTTATCATATGCTCATTGTAACCTTACAGGTGTCATATTAATAGAAAAATTTTTGACATGAAGTTTTGACACAATGATTCTCCACGAGGGTAATCTCAAATTTTGAGTCTTAACTTAATAAGGCAGAGCTATAATAAGCTTGTTTCGCATAGGTTAATGCATAAAACCTAACACGCTATGTGCCCCA
>JAPYOP010000250.1 GCA_029938115.1 Colwellia sp.
TTTACATGGAATAATAAGAGGTGAGGTGGGGCTGGAAGTATTTAAAGAAGTGGGCTTGTTCTTGGGTGAGCTTGAGGCGGGGCTAAGTGACGGTTGTAGGATTAGCTCACAACCTTAAGTGAAGCCCCTGTGTAAGTCGACACGCAGGGAGTGCAATGGCTATAGAGTGGCTTTTGGCTTCCCTATAGTCATCTAAACAAACGCATAATAAAAATATTCTACACTTTTACATTGTTTTTAAGACGCGCCTTATGACATTAATGTACATGTCATTAAAAACTTGAACCATAACTACCTTAATTTAACTTGCTATCTTTGGTAAAAAAGAGGTATCCACATAGTATTTTTTAGGGTTATTCTTTTCCATTAAAACAGTCAGCTCTTTATTGTTTATGTGATCAGTAGGGTCAAACCAAATATTTTCACTGCTGAAAATATGTAAATCACTTGTCGTTGGGTTTTTCCATTGCGCAAGAATCTGATATGGACTTCTGCCATTTACAACAAGTGAAGAGTTGTATTCAACACCTTGAATCGTCGCTTTAACCGACACGCCATGTTCTTTTAAGTACTTAATTTTTTTACCTTTCAAACGGGCATACATGATGATTGAAAAGCCTATTAGAAAGAATACAGCCCCGATCGCGCCCAAAATTATTGCTCCGCCCCATAAAGCAAAAAAACCATTAATTTTGGCATCTTTAGGAAAAGACTCTTGGTATAAAACTTCAACAACTTCACCCTTAAAATAACCTGGAGGATTACTTGATGATGATGAGATTATTTCAGTTAACTGACCACTTTTATCATGAAAATTAACGATAGGGGAGTATGTAATAGAATCATTAGATCTTGAACGAACAAGCTCTACAACCGTTCCATTTGTAGAGACAGCCGTTTTCAAAAAAGTTTGAGTGTCTGAAAATAAAATATACGCGCCATAAAGTAAACCTAGGCCTATAATTGAAAAAACATATTTAAGTATCGAGATCGTTTTCATGTAAATCCTTTTTATGTGAGTTATTTGTATGTATGCGAATAGACATGCATTCATTGCCTGACAGCAGTACATATTGGTAAAAGCTTAGAAGGGAGATATTCTTTGAATTCAGTTTGTGTGTAAAAAACCAAAACGCATAACTCAACCATCCATGGTTTAACGAGAATGACTCGTTATATTTTATACTTAGTACCGCATAATTTTGCACGATTATTTCTTATCGCGCCAGACTATATGTCTTTTACGGCTAGATTCTATTAGTTTTTGAGTCACCTCTAATTAGAT
>JAPYOP010000047.1 GCA_029938115.1 Colwellia sp.
AAAAAGAGAAAACATATGCAGGTAAAGTATTATTGCAACTATTAGTCTACTCGGTAACATAAAGGAAGAACCATGGCATTTAAGAAAGAATTTAGAAAACTTATATTAGGGTTAGGCTTAATTGCAGCGTCAGGCGCTGTAATGGCTACAACCGACACCTCTAAACCTAATATTCTCGCCATTTGGGGTGATGATATCGGCCAAATGAATATTAGCGCTTATAACCGCGGTATTATGGGTTATAAAACCCCAAACATTGATAGCATAGCTAATGATGGTATTTTATTTACCGATTCTTATGGCGATCAAAGTTGTACTGCTGGTCGAGCCGGTTTTATTACTGGTCAACATCCTATCCGTACTGGTTTAACTAAAGTAGGTTTACCTGGTGCTAAAGAGGGCTTAAATCAAAAAGACCCAACCATTGCACGCCTCTTAAAAAATAAAGGCTATATGACTGGCCAGTTTGGTAAAAACCATTTAGGCGATCAAGACGAGCACTTACCCAGTAATCATGGTTTTGATGAGTTTTTTGGTAATCTTTACCATTTAAATGCCGAAGATGAGCCGGAGCATCCAGATTACCCCAAAGATGCTGAGTTTAAAAAACAATTTGGCCCTCGTGGTGCTATCCATTCATTTGCCGATGGTAAAATTACCGATACAGGCCCTGTCACTAAAAAGCGCATGGAAACCATCGATGAAGAGTTTTTAGGCGCGGCTCTAAAGTTTATCGATAAAGCACATGCTGCTAAAAAGCCATTCTTTGTTTGGTTTAATTCTACCCGTATGCACGTTTGGACTCGGTTAAAACCAGAATCTGACGGTGCAACAGGTCAAGGCTTATATGCCGACGGTATGACCGAGCACGATGGTCACGTTGGTCAATTACTTGACAAATTAGACAAGCTTAACATTACCGATAACACCATCGTTATGTATACCACTGACAATGGTGCAGAATTAATGCTTTGGCCTGATGGTGGTTACACCCCATTTAGAGGCGAAAAAAACACCAACTGGGAAGGCGGGTATCGTGTACCTATGATGGTTAAGTGGCCAGGTAAAATAAAACCGAATCAAGTTTCTAATGAAATCATTGCTATGATGGACTGGATGCCAACGTTCTTAGCAGCTACTGGCGACAAAAACATTTCAAGTAAATTGAAAAAAGGTACTAATATTGATGGTAATAACTATAAAGTACATTTAGATGGGTATAACTTTTTACCACACTTTTTAGATACCTCTAAACCAGGTCCTAGAAAACAATTTATTTACTCTTCAGATACCGGAGATGTGGTTGCTTTGCGCGATGGCGACTGGAAGTTTGTATTTCGTGAACAACGCGCTCACGGTTTAGATGTTTGGATTGACCCTTGGGTCACATTGAGACTTCCTAAAATTTTTAATTTAAGAATGGACCCATATGAGCGTATGGACCATGATTCTGACGATTATGCACGCTGGCTTATGGAGCATGCTTTTTTAGTTGCTCCTGCTATGATGAAAGTTGGACAATTTAAAGCTACCTTTAAAGACTTCCCTCAACGTCAAAAACCGGGTAGTTTTGTGCCATAACCAGCAAGTAAATTTGCTAACTTAAAACGAGATAAGAAGGCCATCAAATATAATTGATGGCCTTTCGTCTTGGTAGAAGTTCAAGAACAAACATCAAAAACATGCAAATACTTAAAATACTTAAAATACTAACACTTTAAAAAACAATAAATTATATGACAATATTTCAACAGCCCCATCAGCCCTTCTCCGGTCAGATCAAAAAATCACTCTATTATTTCTCGCTTTTTCTCTTGCTAACTACGCTGAATGTTAATGCACAAAATGCCAAAGAAACAACAAACAAAGATCAACAATACTCTTTACCAAAAGTAATGTTAGATAAACTCATTAACAACATGGTGTGGTTAGAAGCTGGTAGCTTTGAAATGGGCTCAGATTCCCCTGAAGCAAGAAAAAGAGAACGTCCTGCCCATCAAGTCAGTTTAGATGGCTTTTATATTTCAAAGTTTGAGTTAACTCAAGATATCTTTGAACAAATTATGGGCTGGAATAATAGTTATTTTCCCTGTGCCAACTGCCCTATAAATAATGTTAGTTGGCTTAATATGCAGCTTTTTATAGAACGTTTAAACATTGCCACTGACAAACAATTTCGCTTCCCAACCGAAGCAGAGTGGACTTATGCGGCCAAAGGAGGACAAAAATCCAAAGGCTTTTTATATAGCGGTTCAAACCGTATTGCTGAAGTCGCTTGGTATAGTGAAAATTCAGATAAACGTAGCCATGCTGTTGGTCAAAAGCAACCTAATGAATTAGGAATTTATGATATGACAGGTAATTTATGGGAATTTTGCCAAGACAACATGAGCCGCTCAGCATATAAAAGAAAGAATGCTCATAACCCATTAATTGGTGTTATTAATACTAAAAGTAAGAAAAAAGTGATGAAAGTACTCCGTGGTAGTGGTTATGAATTTTCAGCTGATGAGTCACTAGTTTTTATTCGTGATGGCGCCACTAATAATGTTAGGATGGCTGATATTGGATTTAGATTAGCAATGAGTAAAAACTAGATGTTCAAAACGAAAATTCCAGCTGTAATCATTTCTGTGTTTTCAGTTTACTTCTTGCTCATTAACCTTTCTTTTGCTGCTGAGTTTGTCGGCGCAAAACAATGTGCTGATTGTCATCAAAAAGAATTTAACGATTGGCAAGGATCGCATCATGAAAAATCCATGCAACATACCAATAATGAATCTGTGCTTGGCGACTTTAATCAGGTTACCTTTCAATCCAATAAATTTTTCAAAAAAGGTACTGATTCTACGCCTGAGTATTGGGTTAATATAAAAGGCGAAGATGGTCAATTTCACGATTATCAAATTAAATACACTTTTGGTTATACCCCACTGCAGCAATACATGGTGGAATTTGATGATGGCCGAATACAGCTCATTCCTTTTGCCTGGGATTCCCGTGATAAAAAAGATGGCGGCCAACGTTGGTTTAACCTCTACCCAGACAGAACCGAAAAGCATCAAGAGTTCTTTTGGACCAATACAGGACAGAATTGGAACTACATGTGCGCAGATTGCCATTCTACCAACCTTAGTAAAAACTTTGATGTTAATAGCAATAGCTACAATACCCAGTTTAGTGAAATCAATGTTGCATGTGAAAGTTGTCATGGTGCGGCAAGTGAGCACCTTTTATGGTTAGGAAATAAGGATATAGCTAACTTTGGCTTTGATAGGGATCTATCAAAATCAGTAAAAGGTTGGCAGCCAAAAAAAGACAGTACGACCTTAGCACCAAAAGGCGTAAAACATAGCCAACAAGTTTTAACCTGTGCTCAATGTCACAGTCGTCGTACGCAAATTAGCGATAACAACCACGTAGCAAATAATGCTTTTGGCGAACGTTATTTACTTGACTTAATTTCCAGTGAAAATTATTACTCCGACGGCCAAGTTTATAATGAGAACTTTGTTTATGGGTCATTTTCTCAATCTAAAATGTATCAAAAAGGTGTTGTCTGTAGTAATTGTCATAATCCCCACTCTGCAAAATTAAAACTCCCTGTAGAAAGTTTATGCCTACAGTGTCATCAATCTAATACCTATGCGCAAAAGTCACACCATCAACATAGTGACAGTTCGACAGGAGCACAATGTGTCAACTGTCATATGCCTGAAACCACTTATATGGAAATCGACGCAAGACGCGATCATGGTTTCCATATCCCTCGTCCAGGTTTAGCTTTGCAACTGGGTACGCCAGATACTTGTTTAAGTTGTCATAACGATAAGGACAGCAACTGGTCGTTAGAGAAGGTAAATACTTGGTTTCCTGCAACAGAGCAAAGGCAAGAGCATAAGAAAGAAAAGGATTTTGCTTCCGTATTTTCAGCCACTACAATCTCTCTTTCAAGCCAGCAATGGCAAAGTGTCGCTTCTGAATTATCACGGATAGCACAAACAATATCTTATGCGCCTATTATACGTGCTTCGGCATTAGCCAAGATGGCGCAAACATCAGATACCAACACAGTTATTGCTATTGCCAGAGCATTAAAAAATGACAATGAATATATACGCCTCGGCGCAATATATGCTTTACAAGGAAGTGGAGCACAATCTATGCAAGCAGAAAAATGGCGTTTATTATCGCCACTATTAACCGACAAAGTATTAGCAGTTCGAACCTCAGCAGCTTTTACATTAGCGAACCTTTGGCAACAGTTAAGTGCTGAGCAACAAAAACAATTAACTCCTGCACTCAATGAGTACTTAATTAGCCAAGACTTTAATAACGAACGCAGCTTTGCTCATTCCAATAAAGGTATTATTTTTAGTTACCAAGGAAAATTAGAAGACGCTATAAATTCGTTTAAACAAGGTATTAGTATTGAACCTAACTTTGCTCAAACCTATATTAATTTAAGCCAGATGTATCGTCAGTCAGGTCAAAATCAACAAACCATAGCAGCACTCAATCAAGGGACTAAAGCTAATCCTGATGATGCCCAATTACCGTTTGAACTAGCAATGGCGTATATTCGAGCAAAAGATAAAGCCACTGCTGCTAAATATTTGACTCAGGCAACAAAACTTGCACCTCAAAACAGTCATTATTTTTATGTATTAGGGTTAAGCTTAGAAGAACAAAATAAAACACACGCGTATAAGGCAATATCTCAAGCATATTATATTAGTCAAAATCCACAGCATCTATATGCTTTGTGTGAAATGCAAGTACGCCATAAAGCATTTCAAGCTAAGAAATGTTTAAATAAATTAGCCAAAGTAGCCCCTGCTAATGTGGTTGAGCAGTTAAGAGCACAATTAAAGTAACTACAATAGAAAAGGTACTCACAAAAAGAAGTAAAAAAGGAAAGTAACATGAGTCAAAGTCTACAAGCATTACAACAGTTAAAACATCAAATTCAGCAGTCTGTTATCGGTCAAGAACATGTAGTAGATGCTTTGCTAGTTGCCCTACTCACTAATGGTAATGTTTTGCTTGAAGGCTTACCGGGCACAGCAAAAACGCGCTCAGTAAAAAGCTTAGCCGCATCCTTAAACATTGATCTCGGTCGTGTGCAGTTTACTCCAGACTTATTACCTTCTGATGTAACAGGTACAGAGGTTTACCAAGAAGTTAACGGAAAAGCTACTTTAACTTTTCAACAAGGTCCAGTGTTTAATAATATTTTATTAGCCGATGAAATAAACCGATCTCCAGCCAAGGTGCAAGCTGCACTACTTGAAGCAATGGAAGAAAGGCAAATTACCGTTGCAGGTAAAACCTATAAATTACCTAAGCTGTTTATGGTATTAGCTACACAGAATCCCATTGAGCAAGAAGGCACCTACCCATTACCTGAAGCACAAATGGACAGGTTTATAATGAAAGTCACCGTTGACTATCCTGATGATGACGCAGAAGCAAAAATAATCAAACTAGTTCGCGCTGAAGAGCAAATACAGCAAAACGTTGAAAAAATTGACCCTGAACACATTTTTACCGCCCGTGATGAAATTCATAACATTCACATGAGCGACGCTATGGTCGATTATATTGTTGCCATTGTGATGGCAACACGTAAGCCTGAACGTTATCCTGACTCACCACTACAAGCATGGCTCAGTGTTGGTTCTAGTCCCCGTGCTAGTATCTCGCTTGATAAATGTTCCCGTGCACAGGCTTGGCTAAATGGTAAAGATTATTGCGACCCAAACGATGTTCGTACTGTTGCGCATAGTGTTTTGCGCCACCGTTTAGTATTGAGTTACGATGCAATGGCTGATGGTATAACCGCAGATCAAGTCATTGATGAAATTCTACGCCAAGTGGTAGTAGCCTAAGTTATAGGTTTAGGGAAAGTCATGACAACGAATAAGATGACAAAAGATGATAACTTAATCTACGCTGATTTAGACGAGCTTAGGCGTTTGCAGTTTAAAACTCGTGGTTTTTCTTTTATGCCCAAACAGCCTGCCAATAGCTTGCTATCGGGTAAACATGTATCAAAACTACGCGGGCGAGGATTAAATTTTGAAGAACTTCGTCATTACCGCCCCGGTGATGATATCCGTGCCATGGACTGGAAAGTAACCCAACGCACCGGAAAACCACACGTCAAGGTATATACAGAAGAAAAAGAGCGCAATGTTTATTTAGTTATAGATCAACGCATGACAATGTTTTTTGGTAGTAGTCATAAAATGAAATCAGTCATTGCTGCAGAGCTTGCTGCACTCATGGCTTGGCGCGTGGTAGAAACAGGCGATCGTATAGGCGCCATTATTTATAATGATGATGAAATAAAAGTCGTTCCTGCTAAGCGAGGTCGTGGTCATGTTGTTAATATACTCGCTGAAATAATCAACAAAAATCATCAACTGAATTTATCAAAAACCACACTGAATGACGACAGCAAAGCATTTAATAAAGTGCTTGATAAATTGCGTATTGTTGCTAGCCATAATGCTTTAGTTATCCTAATTGGTGATGGCCACGGATGGAATAAACAAAGCACTGATTTCATCAAACAAATTCGCCAACACAGTGAAGTGATTGCCTGCCATGTTTTTGATCCGCTTGAATTAAACTTACCTGAAATGACACAAATGGTGGTTAGCGACGGCGATAAGCAAATTCAATTTTCATCTACCGACAAGACCATGCAGAAAAAATATCAAGCAGAAATAGCACGTCAGCTTAAAACCTATGACGATACTGCAAAAAAATATCGTATACCTTTATTATCAATTAATACGTTAACGCCTGTTGATAGCCAAGTTCGCAAAGCATTGGGTGGAGGCTAAGATGATATATTTAAATGCAATAACATCGACTCTTTCTCCTTTCACCAAACCTTGGGGGAATTACCTTTTAGAAAAAATTGTTGAAAACCAAGCTCCCCATAGTATTAGTTGGTTCCCCCAAACAGTCGGTTGGCAGGTGCTCATCACTGCTTTACTGTTATTACTTGCGAATAAAATTTATCAAGCTTATGAAAACTATCAACGTAATGCCTATCGCCGTTCAGCTTTAGCATGGTTAGTTCAATGCCAACAAGCTAATGACATAAAAATGTATAAGCAGCTTCCTGCTCTATTGAGAAAGACTGCACTAAACGCCTTTAAACGCAGCGAGATAAGCCAACTTAATGGTAAATATTGGGAGCAGTGGCTTGATAAACAATGTCAACAAACCAGTTTTGTCACTACTTGCCCTAATGCTTTGCATCAACTTGCTTTTATGCCAACGAGATCCGATGCATTTAAAGCTGAACAATATCAAAAATTAATAGTACAAGTGACCTTATGGATAAAACACCATAGGAGGTCAGATGCTTAGCTTTATTGGTATTAATTTTACCGCTATCGAATTTGCTCATCCTGAGTTTTTTTTTATTTTGCCTTTACCGTTATTAGTCATTTGGCTTACACCTATTTATAAACAAAAAAAAGCCTCGGTGAAAGTACCCTATTTCGCACGCTTAGTAGATGTTACGGGTGAAAAACCACAAAGCGGTGCCGTATTACTTAATAGAAACAATTTACAGCGTTTAATCACTTTAATTTCTTGGTTATGCATTGTTACAGCAATGGCAAAGCCTGAGCATATTGGCGCACCTATAACTCAATCGAAATCAGCCCGAGATTTAATGATTGCGGTTGATTTGTCTGGCTCTATGTCTGTTGAAGATTTCACTCTGAATAACAACGTTACTGTAGATAGACTTAGCGCAGTTAAACAAGTATTAGGTGATTTTGCTAAAGGGCGAGAGAACGATCGCTTAGGCTTGATTTTATTTGGTGATGCTCCCTATCTACAAGCTCCTTTTACCAGTGACATTACAACTTGGTTAACATTACTTGATGAAAGTGAAATTGGTATGGCAGGTCCAAGTACCGCTTTTGGCGATGCTATTGGTCTTTCCATAAGTGTTTTTGAACAATCACAAACAAAGAACCGGGTATTGATTGTGTTAACCGATGGTAATGATACTGCATCGAAAGTACCGCCCGTTGAAGCCGCTAAAGTTGCCGCCGCTTATGATATTAAAATTTACACTATTGCTATTGGCGCCCCAACAGCGGTTGGTGAAGAAAAAGTTGATTTAGCGGTGTTAGAAAAAATAAGTTATTTAACCAATAGTGCAAGTTTTCAAGCACTTGATAGTGAAGAATTACAACAGGTTTATAGGGAAATAAACGCCCTAGAACCCGAGTTATTTGATTCTGTGTCGTTTAGACCTAGAACTAGTATTCATTATTATCCAATAATTTTAGTAGTAATAATTTACATCCTTTCTCTATCACTGGTTAATTTTCGTTTTTATTTGAACAACCGCCATTTAACTAATAGAAAGTCATTTACAGCCCTGCCGTCTGCGGAGGTTGAAAAATGAGAGAACTTGCAGAGTTTTTCAACCTTGTGCAACTACAATCTTTTCATTTTCTACGACCTTATTGGCTACTTGCTTTTCTAGCCATATTTTTTATATTACGCTTTTTTGGGCAACGAGATGACACTTTAGCTTTATGGCGAAAAGTAATGTCAACACAAATGCTCAATACCTTAACGGTGCAAGGTAATACTAACCGTTGGCTTTCGCCACAAAAGCTTTCTCTCATTATTTCATTGCCAGTTTGTTTAGTATTAATGGGACCAACATGGCAGCAACAGTCCTCTCCTTTTAGCGAAAACAATGCGGCTTTAGTAATTGCTTTAGATGTATCCCAAACGATGGAGCAAAGTGATGTTCAACCGAGTCGATTATTAAGAGCAAAGCAAAAAATACTGCAACTTTTAAAAATGCGAGGCGACACAAAAACAGCTTTAGTGGCTTTTGCTGGTTCAGCCCATGTGGTGATGCCAATCACAAACGATCAACAAATGATTCGGCATTTTCTCGATAGTTTGTCTCAAAAATTAATGCCTATACAAGGTAAGCTACCAGAAAGTGTTTTACCTGTTGCAGAGCAATTATTATCAACCTCTAGTGTGCCTGGAACTTTATTAATTATTGGAGATGGTGCTAGTACACAAACCAGTAGTCAATTTAGCGACTTTTTTCAAATAAATGCACCTTTACACGGTAACCAACTGATTGTCTGGGCCATTGGTAAAACTGCAAGTGAACTTGAAACAAACAGTAATATTATTCCACTACAGCTTGAACAGCTCAATTCGCTCGCTAATAACAGCAATGGCCGTTTAGTCAACATGACGATAGATGGGCAAGATATAGCCCAAGTTAATCGCTATATTGAGCATAATTTAGTAATCATTGATGATCAAAGCCGCCCTTGGCATGACTCAGGTTATCCATTAACTTTTGTCATCGCTGCCCTATTTTTATTTTGGTTTAGGAAAGGGTGGACACTGCAATGGTAAACACCTTTATAACAAAACATAAAAGAGCCTTGTGGTTTACTGCCATTAGTCTATCTATCGTGTTTATTGCCTTAAAACCCAATGCATTTATTGATTTATGGCTTACCAAAGATCAACAGGGGCAAGTGCTGTTTAATAATGGTAATTACCAGCAAGCAAGTAAAACCTTTACAAGTGTTCACTGGCAGGCTTTTAGCTCATATGGTAATGAAGATTATGAAGCTGCAGCCGCACTTTACAGTCAATTTAGCAATAAAGAAAACCTACTGGCTCAAGCTAATGCGCTAGCCCATGGTAGACACTATCTAAAAGCTCGGGATTTATATCAAAGTATTTTAACTCAACATCCTGACTTTATTGCTGCTGAAAAAAATCGCGCTATTGTACAAGCTATTATTGATGAAGTTAATATGCTGTCACAGTCGCAGCAGCCTGAACAAGGTGAGTCAATAAAAGAGCTAGGGGATGAGCCACAAATAGGTGACGGAGCAAAGAAACAAGAAGCAAGAAAGCAAGAAATAGAGCAGCTTAGCTCAGAACAATTGCTGCTTGACCCTAACCTAAATGATATGTGGTTAAGACAAGTGCAAAAAGATCCAGCTCGCTTTTTATCCCAAAAATTTTATTTTCAGCAAGAAAAAAGAAAAGAGCATAAAGGAAAAACAAATGCTCAATAAACTAAATCAGCTAAATAAAAGTAAAATGCAGCAAGCTTCCACACTTGTTATTTTGATGCTTTATACATTAATGCTTAGTGTTATAAGCCTTAAGAGCCAGGCTGCAACCTTAAATGAACTCATAGCGGATAATCAGCTAACTATTGCAACAACAATTAAACAGAACGAGCAACAAATTGTCGGTCAGCCCTTAGTTATTGTTATCGAAGTAGCAACCAATCGATGGTTTGCAAAAGGTACGCAAGTAAAAGAATTTGATCTGGCTAACGTAGTCATTTTAGCTAACAGCGAAATTACAATTAATGGTACAAAAAGAGTCAACGGCCAAACATGGTCAACGCAAACAAGTGAAATAACAATCTACCCAAGGCGTAGTGGCGATTATGTTCTCCCAGCCATAAAAGTTAAAATTTCAGTAAATACAGAAAAACATGGCATTATTGAAGGAATAATTACCACTAAGCAACAAAGTTTTACGGTGTCATTACCAAAAGCACTAGCAAATATTGAACACTATATTGTATCTCCTAAGGTAGAACTTGAATTATCGACTAACATTGATAGCGAGCAAAATTATGCAGTTGGTGAGGCTATTAATTTAACTATAAAAATAACCACACAAAGCTCACCAGCCATGATGATACAGCCACTGATTAAACCAAAATTAAACGGCATAAGTATTTACCAAAAAACACCGCAAGTTTTTGATAAATCAAATAGAGGCGAGTTAGTGGGAACACGTATAGAGTCCTTTACCTTTATTTTTGAGAAAAAGGGTAAATACCTAATACCCGAAAAAATAGTTTATTGGTGGAATACTAGCACTAATGCATTAGAGAAAATAATTATCCCTAGCCTATCTTTTAATGTCGGTAAAAGCGAAGCGAGTGCTAATACTACCAATAGAAATAACTTAGTTTTTAATACCAAGCAGTTCTTCTGGATAATATTACTAATAAGTTTAACTATAAGTTTTGCTTTTGCCTTATATCGCTATAAAAAGGCTTTATTAAAGCTGTACGCTAATATCACTCATTTAGAGCAAAGACACGCTAAAAAAGCCTTTTTACGAGCCATATCGAACCATGACTATATCGTTGCGATTAACCATTTGCACAAATACTCGTTATTAGTTAATGCGAACCTTATTCAATTAAAGTCAGCACAAGCATTAACGTTGAATAAGCTGGCTTTTGACAAAAATAGTCAAATGGTACTTTTTAGTAAATATGATGCAAAGCAACTATTAAAAACATTGATTGAGAGTAAAAAAATGAAGCAGGCAGGGCTTGATGTGAATAGTGCAATAAAGCTTAATGATCTGTAACCAGCATTTAATAAAAGCATAGCAACTTTGTCGACTGAGAAAAATCATCAAAAAAAATCACATTAATAGTAAATTAATGTGATTTTTATTATTAAAATAAAAAGCTTAAAAAAGCGTCTAAATAATTTAGTCGCTATTTCCGTCTTCGACGCGGCTTTTTAATTTTTGACCGGGTCTAAACGTGACCACTTTACGGGCAGAAATTGGAATATCTTCACCTGTTTTGGGGTTACGACCTGGACGTTCGCTTTTCTGACGCAAATCGAAATTGCCAAAACCAGAAAGCTTAACTTGCTCACCGCTTTCTAAGGTTTCGCGTATTTCTTCAAAAAAGATTTCTACCATATCTTTTGCGTCGCGCTTGCTCAGCCCAACCTTTTCAAATAAATGTTCTGCTACTTCTGCTTTGGTAAGCGCCATTGCTTAGTCCCTCAGTGATGCATTTAACTCTGTTTTTAAGGAATCAACGACTCGAGTAATAACATCGGTGATGTCTTTTTCTTCAAGCGTTTTGTCGTTATCTTGTAATACTAAGGCTATGGCAAGGCTCTTAAAGCCCTCTTCAATACCTTGACCTTGGTATACATCAAACAAGTTTAGATCAATTAAATAATTTCCGCCAACCTTTTCAATAAGTTGTAACACTTTTTTTGCATCAACATCTTCTTTTACTACCACTGCAAGGTCTCTTCTGTTTGCAGGGAAGCGAGATATAGCGCAGGCTTGCGGTATTTTTTGTTCTAATACTTCTGTTAACAATAGCTCAAAAATTAAAGTTCGACCATTTAATCCTAATTTTCTTTCTAATTCAGGATGTAAGGCACCAACATAACCAACTAACTGACCATTTTTGGTAATTTGAGCCGTTTGTCCTGGATGTAATGCTGCAACTTCAGCTGCTGAAAACTCATAGGCATTAACATCACAAGTCAAAGATAGAAGCGCCTCAACATCACCTTTAATGTCATAAAAGTCTGTTGCTGCTTTTTCCATATCCCAATGTTCATCCACACGGTTGCCACTAATAACACCAGCAATCATATTTTGTTGACGTACACCATTTTCAGCAGATTCATCAGGCACAAAACGTAAACCCGCTTCAAATAAACGTACTCGGCTTTGCTGACGATTTTGGTTATAGACAACTGACTGCAATAAACCGGTCCATAAACTTAAGCGCATAACCGACATTTCAGAAGAAATAGGGTGAGGTAATGTCATCACCTCTTGCTCAGGGTGAATTAACGACTGTACTTTAGGGTCGACGAAACTATATGTAATAGCTTCTTGATATTCACGATTCACTAATGTTTGCTTTAACTTGGCTAACGAAATGTTAGCTTCTTTTTTCTCAACCATTTTTAACGTTGCTTTAGGCGAAATGTTAGGGATATTGTTATAACCATAAATTCGAGCAACTTCTTCAATTAAATCCACCTCAATCTTAATATCAAAGCGATAGGCTGGTACTACTACTTGCCAAACTTTAGCTATATCTTCACCGGTTTCATTCACATCAAAACCAAGACGCGTTAAAATTTCAGATACTTGGGCATCTTCAATATGATGACCTATGCGACCATCAAGTTTTTCACGACGTAAACTTACATCTTTAGTTTGAGGAATGTTTTCTGTCGATTTAGCTTCAACGATAGGGCCTGCTTGACCACCAACAATCTCTATTAATAATTGCGTAGCACGTTCCATTGCATCCGTTTGTAATGTTGGGTCGATACCGCGCTCATAACGGTGAGAAGCATCAGTATGCAAACCGTATTGACGTGCCTTGCCTAAAATAGCAAGTGGTGCAAAAAAAGCACTTTCTAAGAAAATATCGGTTGATTCACTGGTTACACCAGAATCCAGACCACCAAAAATACCAGCAATAGCCAGCGCTTTGTTGTCATCCGAAATAACTAAAGTCTTATCTTTCAAAGTGACTTCGTTTTCATCTAATAATGTTAGCTTTTCACCTTTATTAGCAAAACGTACCTTGATTCCGCCTTCAATTTTAGCTAAATCAAAAGCATGCATTGGGTGCCCAAGCTCTAACAATACATAGTTAGTCACATCAACTACCGGGTCAATGGCGCGAGTACCACAGCGACGTAACTTTTCAACCATCCATAAAGGTGTTTGGGCTTGTGGGTTTATGTCTTTAATAACGCGACCTAAATAGCGTGGACAAGCTTCGCCTGCATCAATTGTGATTTCACGAACATCATCAATCGTTGGCGTTATTGCTGTTATTTCTACTTCAGTTACTGATTGAGAGTTTAAAACACCAACTTCGCGGGCTAAACCTTTAATGCCTAAACAATCACCTCGGTTGGCGGTTAAATCAACATCGATAGTAACGTCGTTTAAGTCAAGGTATGTACGAACACATGTGCCTATAGGGGCATCTTGCGCTAATTCCATAATACCGTCTGAACTATCACTTAAACCAATTTCAGACTCACTACACAACATACCGTTTGATACTACGCCGCGTAATTTAGCTTTTTTAATTTTAAAGTCGCCTGGTAAAACAGCGCCAACAATTGCTACAGCTACTTTTAAGCCTTGGCGACAGTTTGGGGCACCACAAACGATGTCAACTAATTCGCCTTTTTCTACCTTATCTGAGCTAAAACTGCCAAGATTAATTTTTGTTACTTGCAGTTTGTCTGCATCAGGGTGTGGTCCACATTCAACAACTTCACCAATGATAACGCCACTAAACTCACCCGCAACAGGGTCAACGCCATCAACTTCAAGTCCAGCCATAGTTATTTGATGAGCTAATTCATCAGATGAAAGTGCAGGATTTACCCACTCACGTAACCAAGATTCACTAAATTTCATTTTTGGTTTTCCTACTTGAACTGTTTTAAGAAGCGAAGATCGTTTTCAAAGAATGCACGTAAATCATTTACGCCATAACGAAGCATAGTTAGACGTTCTACGCCCATACCAAAAGCAAAACCTGTGTAAACTTCTGGGTCTATACCAACACTCTTAAGCACATTAGGATGCACCATACCGCAGCCTAACACTTCTAACCATTTACCATTTTTTCCCATAATATCCACTTCAGCCGAAGGTTCAGTAAATGGGAAATAAGAAGGACGGAAACGAATTTCAACGTCTTCTTCAAAGAAATGATGCAAGAAGTCATGCAAAATACCTTTAAGATGAGTAAAACTAACGTCTTTATCTACCATCAAACCTTCAACCTGATGAAACATAGGTGTGTGCGTTTGATCGTAATCATTACGATAAACTTTACCCGGAGAAATAATACGCAATGGCGGTTTTTCAACTTCCATAGTACGAATTTGCACACCTGAAGTTTGCGTACGTAAAACCAATTTTGGATTAAAGTAAAAAGTATCGTGATCTTGTCTTGCCGGATGATGCTCAGGAATATTTAGTGCATCAAAGTTGTGATAATCATCTTCAACTTCAGGGCCGTCCTTTACTTCAAAACCTAAATCACCAAAAAAACTCTCAATGCGCGCAATAGTGCGAGAGACCGGATGTAAACCACCAAGTTTAGTGCCACGCCCTGGCAAGGTTACATCAATAGATTCCGCGGCAAGCTTTTGAGCTATTTCTTCTGCACGAAGTAATTCTCCACGATCATTTAATAATTTTTGTACTTTTTGCTTAGCAATATTTATTATTTGACCCATTTTAGGTTTTTCTTCTTTAGGTAATTTCCCCAAGCCTTTCATTTGCTCAGTAAATAAACCTTTTTTACCTAAAAAATTAACACGCACTTGATCAAGTGCTGTTGGCTGGGACGCATCAGCAATGGCAATTTCAGCCTGCGCTACAATGCCATCTATAGTGGTTGTATCTAAACTCATGATTTCCTCTGAAACGGGCTAAAAACGACGATTGTAAAAATACAAAATTGCCGCTTAACAAATAGACTTAAAAAATGGGGATGATTTTACACGATATTCAATGAAGATGTAGGGTAAATAAAGCTTTAAACAGATATTTTTTAGTTAATTAGACTCTTCAGGAATTTTACATGAAGCGGATTGCTGATCCGCTTCATGTAAAATCAAAGGAAAAGGTCATTATTAAGCGAGTAAAACATCAGATGAAAATGTAAAGCAAAACAGTTGCCCGCGAATTTTTACGGATTAATTAATATAAACATTCGTTGTTCAATATTTTAATTTGTGAAAAATCGCGTTAAATTAGAAGGGGGAAATAAACTAAATAGAAACAAGAAAAGCTCAATACATTTTTGTGGAAAATAAAAAAAATAAACCAAAGGCGTTACCAGCACTATAATTATGCTGGCAACGCCTAAAGTACCGATATATACGTTATTTCAAGTGAGTAAGCAAAGCATCAACAGGATGCCTAGCCTTAAGCCCTGTTAAACGTTTAACTTGTGAACGACATGAAAAGCCAGTGGCTAATATTT
Source organism: Colwellia sp. (assembly GCA_029938115.1). Classification (GTDB taxonomy): domain Bacteria; phylum Pseudomonadota; class Gammaproteobacteria; order Enterobacterales; family Alteromonadaceae; genus Colwellia. The sequence goes on from JAPYOP010000047.1 coordinate 15,869, forward strand.
GCTCGTTATCTAGCTTATCTAACTTAGGTTGCCAGCTTAACTCAAATAGTCCCTTTGAATTTTCTAAGTTAGATTTCTCATGACCGTAAGTGCCTGCCATACCACAACAGCCAACACTCACTTTCTCTAAGGTTAAGCCAAAGTATTCAAATATTTCCAACCATTCATTCTCGCTGTTAACCAAAGCTGTTTTTTCAGTACAATGGGAAAATAATTTAAAGGTTCGCTGCTTATCATTGCTATCACATTTGATTTTTTGGCCTTGTTTGATAAAAGACAACAACCACTCGTGCGCTAATTGCACATTAAAGCAGCCGCGTTTATCTCCCAATACTTTCTCATATTCATCGCGATAACAAAGCACCATAGAAGCATCCATTCCTACCATAGGGATATTCAACTGTGCCAATTGATTTAAAAAATCGCTCGATGATTTAGCTGTTTTAGCAAAACGAGATAAAAAGCCTTTCACATGTTGTGCTTTACCATTTGGCTTAAATGGCAATAATATTGGTTCTAAACCGAGTTTTCTAATTAACGCCATCATGCTCTGCACGGTATTAGCATCATAAAAAGAAGTAAAAGGGTCTTGCACAATAAGTACGTAGCCTTCGCGTTGCTTGTCAGTCAAATACTGTAATTTGGTTAAATCAAAACCTGAATAACCCGCTTTTTTTACTTGTTTCTTTAAGGTAGGCACACTGAGTAATGGTGTATTAACATAACCAATGGTTTTTTCCGATAATTTATCGTAAGCCTTCGTTTTTAGAATGCTATTCACTAGTTTCGGCGCTTTTGCCATTAACGGTGCCAATATCTCAACATTTGCAACAAGATGATCTTTTAATGGTCGCGGATAACGTGAGTGATATAGGTTAATAAAACGACTTCTAAAGTCCGGCACATCAACTTTAATAGGACATTGACTGGCACATGCTTTACAGGCTAAGCAGCCTTGCATTGCTTCCATCACTTCGTGAGAAAAGTCATCTTTGTTTTCTGCTTTATTCAGAAAAGTGATTTTAAATTTAGCTATACTGCTATCAAGTAACTTCTTCACTGACCAGTTGTTGATGTCTTGCTCTAACGCTAATACATCAATGCCCTGCTTCTCTAATAATCGTAGCCAATCACGTATTAAACCGGCACGCCCTTTAGGGGAATGACGTCTATCACTGGTAATTTTACTCGACGGGCACATGGGGCTATTAACGTCGTAGTTAAAGCATAAACCGTTGCCATTACAATCCATTGCTGCAGTGAAAGACTCTTTTACCGTTACCGGAATTTGTCTATCAAAATAACCACGTTTGGTATCATCAACGCTAACTAATTGCTCAGTTGAACAAATGGGCGTGCAAATTTTGCCTGGATTCATTTTGTTTTTTGGATCAAATACCGCTTTAATTTTGCGAAGCTCGTTAAATAACTGTTCACCAAAAAATTCAGGTCCGTATTCAGAGCGATAACCTTTACCGTGCTCGCCCCACATTAAACCGCCATATTTAGCCGTTAATTTAACGACTTCATCAGAGAGTGTGCGTAGTAATTTCTCTTGCTCAGGATCGCACATATCAAGTGCTGGACGAACATGTAAAACGCCAGCATCGACGTGACCAAACATACCATAATGTAAGTTATAACTATCAAGCAGGGCACGAAATTCAACAATATAATCCGCTAAGTTTTCAGGAGGAACCGCGGTATCTTCAGCAAAAGCAAGGGGTTTTTGACTACCGTCAATATTACCCAAAAGGCCAACTGCTTTTTTACGCATCGCATAAAGTTTATTAATATTCGATAAATCAGAAGTGACTTGATAGCCAATAACGCCATCTTCATTATTGGCAATAGTTTTATCTAAACCTGCCGTTAATTCTTTAACTTGCTCAGCCAGTGCCTCAACACTGCTGCCATTAAATTCAACTATATTGATGCCATCCATGACTTTATCTGGTACATCAGTTATTAAATCACTAACGCTATGCCAAACAATATCTTGCTTAGCAAGGTTTAATACTTTGCTATCAATAGTTTCTACTGAGGTTGCTTTAGCATTAACTAAAAATGGCGAATGACGAAGTGCCGAATCAAAACTGTCGTATTTAATATTGATTAAGGTTTTTGCAGGGCTAATCGGCGTAATGTTAAGTTTCGCCTGACATACAAAAGCGAGAGAGCCTTCAGAGCCAGTGATCAAACGAGATAAATCAAAGGTTACTAATTTGTCATCACTGTTGCTTTGTAAAACATTCTCTAGATCATAACCGGTTAAAAAACGATTTAAGCGAGGGAACGTTTCTAATATCTGTTCACGGTTATCAAGGCTTGAGGCAAGCACTTGTTTAATTATTTGACCATGACTGCTGTCTTCTTTAGCTAAATATTGTGCCTGTTCAATAGTCATTGGCTCAGTATCTAAAACATCACCATTAGCAAGCACCGAGGTTAAGGCTAAAACATGATTAGACGTTTTACCATAAACTAAAGAGCCCTGCCCTGAAGCATCAGTGTTGATCATACCACCAATAGTGGCGCGATTAGACGTTGATAAATCAGGTGCAAAGAAAAAACCATGAGGACGTAAGTAATCATTTAACTGATCTTTAATAACACCTGCTTCAACTTTTACCCACTTTTCTTGCACGTTAATTTCTAAGACTTTGTTCATGTACTTAGAAAGATCAACAATAATACCAGGCGTTAAACTTTGACCATTGGTGCCTGTACCACCACCACGTGCGCTAAACTTAATTTCATTATATTTTTCTTCACTAGCCGCTTGGGCTAATAAAATAATATCTTGTTTCGTGCGAGGATGAATCACCAATTGTGGCAATTGCTGATAAACACTGTTGTCGGTGGCAACACTAAGACGATCACTGTACTTAGCGCTGATATCACCAGTAAAATTACTGTTTTTTAAAGTGCTTTTAAAATTATCATAAAGTGGAGGTAAGTGTGCTTGGTGATCAATTTTTGGTAACAGAAAATGGGGTAACATGGATACTTTCTATACAAGATGATGAAGTGCCTTGAGTATATCATGAGCTAATTAACTTTTGCGCTGCTTATTAGCACTTATAAGGCGTAATTTTAAGAACATTTTGTTAACCAAAAATAGCCAAGTGGAATAACTATTACAGCGTTCAATAAAGGAGGTTAATGAACTTTCGTTACGCAGCAATAAAATCTTCTAAAAACCAAGCAGCAAAATCATGTTGGCCTTCAACACTCGCTTTACTATATATAGTTGAAGCTTGTTGGCGAACTGTTTTTTCTTTAGTTTCACGCACTGCACTTATTTCTTTAAAGCTTAAGCCCTTTAACAATAACATCACTACTTCTTGTTCACTTTTAGTTAGCATCCACTGCTCAAATTGATCATGAATAACTTGACTGTATTGCGCTCTGGCGGCAACCATTTCATCGGTAATCCCCTGCAATTTATCATCACTATGGGCTAATTTTTCTTTTAAATGATGAATATGATTATTAAGTTTTCGAATATCAAAAATTAAAAACACCGCAATAATGCCGGAAACAATAACAATCATAGTATCTTCAATAATGTGCCATGTGGGTACGCCTAAAGAAATATCTGTAAGTACATCGAAAAAATTTAGCACCATGATAATTAATAAAATGCCTGTAACAATCTTATCTTTAATAAAAACCTTAATAAACAATAAACTAACAAAACAATAGACATTTGTACCATAAGGGCAATTTAACATATGTCTAATGAAAACATCTAATAACTACCTATTATGACCTCCAAATTGAATTTTGATAAGCAGAATATTCCATGTTGGAAAAACTAAAAGAGAAGCTTTACTGCCATAGTAAAAATAAGAGTACAGGTTTTCGCTTTAACAAAAGCTCCCCTCAGACTTACCTCTTTACTGGGCTTTTATTGTTACTATTAAGTCAAGTTACGAATGCAGCAACGCAGTCTTTGACTTCAACAATTACCACGTTGTACTTGTTGCCTTTATTTTATTCTTTAATGGAGAAGTCTCTTTTAAAAAAGCTAACGCAAAAGAAACTCAAAATCAGCCATTAACCAAAACAGCAGAGGCGTAATATATGGATTCCTCAGAGCAATTATTTATTTTAATATCACCAAAAGAGTTAAAAGATGAACTGGTCAATTTATTTATATCCAAGGAACAACTCAGTGGCTTTAACTTGAAAAAATCAATGGTTACAGTCAATAGCACAGTAGTTTTAACATTATGGAGCAAGTTGAAGGATATCGAGAGCTATATCAATTTGAAGTTTTGATTGATAACAATGATAAGAAAACCCTATTTAGCCAATTAAGACCCCTTTGCCAAGCTGAAAAATTAAGGTATTGGCTATTACCAATCAGTGAAAGTGGTCACTTTTAGATTACGCGCCTATGGACTTGGCTCAGGAAAATAATTTCAAATAAGCATTAATTACTTATCTGTCGATTCTGAGTCATCTGCATAACCATGTATGACAATGGGCTTCTTTAGTGATTGTTATTATAAGTTTTTAGTTATACTTGGCTAATAAGCTCACTAACTCATCTTCTGTTAATACGCTCACACCTAGGTCTTGTGCCTTAGTCAATTTAGAACCCGCTTTCTCTCCCGCGACTAAAAAGTGAGTTTTTGCTGAAACGCTACCTGAAACTTTAGCACCCAATGACTGTAAAGCAGATTTTGCCTCGCTTCGTCCCATTTGGCTGAGAGTACCTGTTAATACAAAAGTTTGTTCCGCTAACGGAAGTTCACCTGCACTTTTAATAACAATGTCAGGCCAAGTCATAATGGAGTCTAATGTAGAAACAACAGCCAAGTTATGTTCTTCTTTGAAAAAAGCAGTGATATTTTTTGCCACTATTGCACCAACATCATCAACTTTTTGTAATGTCTCAAAGTTTGCATCTTGCATCGCCGATAAAGTACAAAAATGATTAGCTAAATTAGCCGCGGTTGCCTCACCAACTTCACGAATACCAAGGCCATAAATAAACTTAGCTAAGGTAGTATGTTTGGCGCGTTCTAGTGATGTTATTAAGTTTTTAGCCGATTTTGATCCCATTCGCTCCATGGTGCTAATATCAATTTCAGTTAATTTAAATAAATCTGCAGGAGTATTAATTAAGTTTTCATCAACCAATTGTTCAACGAGTTTATCACCCAAACCATCGATATCATGAGCCTTGCGCGAAGAAAAATGCTTTATCGCTTCTTTACGTTGAGCTTGGCAAAAAAGTCCTGCGGTGCAACGAAGTACCGCTTCACCTTCAGCTTTAGCTACTTTCGAATCACATATTGGACAAGTATCAGGAAATAGAACATCCGTTGTGTTATCGCCACGTTTTTCTAGTACTACAGAAACGATTTGTGGGATCACATCGCCAGCTCTGCGTATAACGACAGTATCGCCTACCCTTAATCCTAAGCGCTCAATTTCATCCTGATTATGCAAAGTGGCATTAGAAACCGTTACACCGCCAACAAAAACTGGCTTTAAACGTGCAACAGGTGTAATGGCGCCTGTTCTGCCAACTTGAAATTCAACATCTTCAACTTGGGTTAACTCTTCTTGCGCAGGAAATTTATAAGCAATCGCCCAACGAGGCGCTCGGGCAACAAAACCAAGCCGCTCTTGCAATGAAATATCATCAACTTTTAGTACTGTACCGTCAATTTCATAACTTAATTCATCTCGCTTATTAAGAATATCTTGATAAAAATCTTGTACCTGCTGCGGACTATCTAATAAACGTACTTCTGGACACATAGGTAAACCAAGTGCTTTGACCTGACATAAACGTTGATAGTGTGACGATTTAAGGAATACTTGCTCGCTTTCAAGCATTTCCTTTGAGTGTAAATCACCAACAAAACCTAAGCCATAAGCATAAAAATCTAAGTTACGCTTAGCGGTAATTTTAGAGTCTAACTGGCGCAAACTACCTGCAGCAGCATTACGAGGGTTAGCAAAAGCTTTTTCACCCTTCTTTTTTGCAGTTACATTTAATTGCTCAAAACTAGCCTTAGGCATAAAGACTTCGCCACGTACTTCCATCACGTCAGGGTAGTCTGTGCCTCTTTTACCCGTAAGTTTTAAAGGAATTGACTTAATTGTACGAATGTTTTCGGTAATATTTTCACCGGTACGGCCATCGCCACGTGTAGCCGCTTGCACTAAAACACCTTGCTCATAACGCAAACTAACGGCTAAACCATCAAGTTTTGGCTCTGCGCAAATAACAAGTGTTTGATCACTGGCCAGCCTGTCTTGAATGCGTTTAACAAAGGCTTGCCACTCATCATTTGAAAAAACATTATCAAGAGATAACATCGACACTTGATGTGTGACTTGGCTAAAGGCTTTAAGCGGTTGTCCGCCTACTTTTTGACTGGGCGAGTCAAGTGTTTTCAACGCTGGATTAGCTTGCTCTATTTCAAGTAATTCACGCATTAACCTATCATATTCAGCATCAGGAACGCTGGGTTGATCAAGCACATAATACTGATGGTTATACTGGTTGATTTGTTGGTGAAGCTGTTTCACCTTTTCAACTAGCGTTTTTGAAGGTTCGATGGTAAGCATGAATAATTAACTCAAAATAAGCAGGGAATAAATTAATGGGTTTATTGTTTGATTTTTAAATAAAACTCAGTGAGTTAGAATATAAGTAAAGTTTTTATTCAACACTGGCAAGTCGATGTTGTCTGTCAAACTCACGTATTTTACCAACATAATGCTGCTCAGTTTGTTTGGTCATGACATTACGCTTATCATCTAATAATTGAGCATTAAACTCTTGCGCCAATTGCTTAGCCGCGGCTAACATTTGCTCAAAAGTAGCAAAAGGATCGGCTGCATTAGGTAAAGTCATAAACAAACTGACACCTTGAGTAACAAAAGTTTCCATTGAGTCTAAATCAAATGAACCAGGATTTAGCATATTAGCTAAACTAAAAGTTACCGCACCATTACCCGCATTATCTTGATGGCGGTGAAAAATATTCATTTCCCCAAATTTCATACCTAAGGTTAGTAAACTTGGCAAAAGTGTTGCACCAGACATTTGATGGCTTTCGGGCATAACAACACTTAAAATAATAATTTGAGTTTCTAATTCTACTGCTTTTGATTGGTTAACTTTAGCTGATTTTTCAGTTTTATTAGCATTGATACTTGGTGTGGGTTCATCATCAAGAGATAAACCTTCACCAAAATTAATTTCGATTTGATTGCGTTTTAATTCAGCTTTAGACGTTATTTTTCTACTGATAACTTTTTTAGGCTTAACGATTGGTTTAGCCTGAGTAACCGGCTGATTATACATGGGTTTCTCTAAAGTGATTTTTTCTTTTATCTCAACATCACCTTCAACTGAGTTTTTTTGTGCATCTGATAAATCAAGCGCAACACCGTGCTCAAGCACGTGCTCTTTAGAGGATAACTCACTGTATTCCCCCTCCTCTTGGCCATTTTCTAAATGGCTAATTTCTTCAAGGCTAATACTTTGTTCAAAATCTTTTTCACTTTCAACGTCTGGTTCGTTACTTTGCTTTAAAACCTTTATTTGTCCAACACCGTCTTGATCAAAACCTTTAGTATCAAAGTCTCTAGACATTGGTTTTACTTGGTTTTTACTCGCTTTAAGCTTATATGGGTTTTTTTGCTTTCTAATGGTCCATAAACCATGAATAAAGATAGCAGCTATGACCACGCCGCTAAGAATAATTAATGCGCTTCTGAAATTATCTTCCATTGTTATGCCTGTATTGTCATTGTTTTCTAAGGAAAGTGGAGATTTTTATTATTGTTTTTTATTATATAAAAAATGCAATTTAAACTCTAACAGAAATAATGGCATTTTGTAACAAGTTAGTGCTGTAATTACATTTCAGCTGAGTTTATAATCAATTTAATAATTTCAATAGGTTACTACTTATACATGCAAGATTTTAGGAACGACAATATTTCCACATCAGACCACGCTTTTGCACAAAGCGGTGCTGGTTATTTAATGAAAGGCTTTGAACTTATTCGTTTAAAAGGAATTCGTCGCTTTGTTTTTATACCTCTATTAATTAATTTAATTCTTTTTAGCTGTGCCTTTTATTTTATTTTCATAGAACTTGAATTCTACATGGCCGCACTTATGGAAAGGCTACCAAACTGGCTCAACTGGTTAAGCAATCTTATTTGGCCTTTGGCTGTTATAACCATACTAGTTATTTTTTCATTTCTATTTAGTACCGCGGCAAACTGGCTATCAGCGCCTTTTAACGGATTATTATCTGAAAAGATCGAAAACCTCTTACTTGGAAAACCTGCGATCAAAGGAAGTCTATCTGACATTATTAAAGACATTCCAAGAACATTAACTCGAGAATGGCAAAAGCTTACTTATTATATTCCTCGTGCTATTGTTTTTTTCATTTTAATGTGGGTTTTACCTATCATAGGACAAATTATTTGGTTTTTGTTTGTTGCTTGGATGATGGCTGTACAATATAAAGATTATCCTTTTGATAATCATAAAATCCCTTTTAGTATAATGAAGCACTCTTTAAAAGAGCATAAGAAGTTAAGTTACAGTTTTGGTATTAGTGTGGCGATATTTTCGATGATACCCATTATAAATCTTATCATCATGCCTGTTGCAATTTGCGGTGCTACTGCACTTTGGATTGATCACTATCGCGATGATTTATTATCACAATGATTTATTCTTAAGAGCAATCTCGCACTCTTTGTAAAAATCATATATATTCATACTAAGTCTATTAAATCATTATAGGAATTAACATATGACCTTAAAAAAAGTGACTTTAAAAATAGCCTCTAAACTCACGTTATTCACTAGCGCAATTTTGTTTAGTTGTAGTTTTGCGGTATTAGCAGAAAATGACGAGTCTGGTTTTTCAATTCCTACAATAGCCAACGCACAAGTATTTGCTGACTTCAGCGATGATATTCCAGCGGTTTTAAATTACTTCACTCGAGCTACTGAAGAGCAAATTATTGATTTTTACCAACAGAGTTTCGGTGAATCTATTTCTCAGGAAAGAAAACGTGGGCGATTAACCTTAACTTACCAACAAGAAACAAAAAATATACGTGTTGTTATTTCTCAACAGAATAAAAAACGTCAAGTAGATGTTATTGTTGAAACACTAGAAGAGTAATTATTCAAATTTAAGAACGTATAATGACCAATCCTACAAGATAAAGTTAAAAGCATACTTTGGCTGTGATAAACTTATAGAATCTATTTGTTGAGAAATTTTATTTATAGACTCAACACCACTATTTGTTTAAGGTATTCCCCATGAGAAAAACATTTTCATTAACACATGAAAAAATCAAAACCCCGCGACTTGTTGATTCTATCAAGCATGAAGTAAAAAAATATTTAAAAAGAGAAAGAAACAAAATACTTCCACAAGATGTTGATTTTTGGGACTTTGATTGCAAATATGGCCATAATAAAGAATCAGCAGAAACTGTTCATGTTTCAGCCCTAAACAAAAGTGTTGATGATGCCGTGCAAAATGAACTGGCTAGTTTTTATATAGAAATTTTGGTTAAACCAGGTTATAGAACTTCAAAACCGCTTAGCGAAGAAGAAACTGAAGAGTAAAATATCCCATAGCTAATAGTGGCTATGCTTTACTAAATGCCTAGTTATCACATCTGAAATTGTCGAAGATATTATGAATATAGTTTGCTCAACTTGTTTTACAACCAATCGTATACCTGATGATAAAGATCATAACCAAGCTAAATGCGGTAAATGTCAGAATCTTATTTATGCTGCTAACCCAGTAGAGTTAAACAGTAATACATTCTATCCTTTTGTTGAACGTAATCATCTACCTGTAATCATTGATTTTTGGGCCGACTGGTGTGGTCCATGTAAAAATATGGCCCCTATATTTAGAAACGTCGCTCAGAAATCTCCTGATTTATTATTTGCCAAAGTGAACACTGAACAAGTTCAGCAAATAGCCGCTGACGCTAATATCCGCAGTTTGCCAACGTTAGTTTTTTTTCATCAAGGAAAAGAAGTTGATAGAATTTCTGGCGGACTTAATGAAATGCAAATGAAACAGTGGATTATGGGGTGTATACAGAAGATTTCTTCATGATAATGTTCACTTACTAGCGCAGATACTGCTTTATAATATGAAAATGAACGTGTGGAAATAACAATAGTGAAAGGCAAACAAAAATGCAGCTCAAAGAGCTGCATTTTATAACTAGCTTATATGCATCCTGCATTGTATTCAGTGTTCTCGTTTCATCCGTGAAAACTTTCCTTAGTATATCCTTTGAGTAAAATCCTACTCTTGTCCTTTGCTATACATCCGTATACTTCCTTACTTTAGCTACGTCCTTGCATCATTCCTTTAAAACCTGCTTTATTAATTCCATTTAAAAAGCATTTTGTCTCCTAGACAGCGTCTTCCTGACATCAATCATCCTGACTGACTCACATCCTTGTTCATTTCATCCCTTAGTGAAATCCTATTCACTCGACCTAATCCTTAAGCCTCCCTCCGATACTTTAGTATTCCCTACTTCAGTAATTTTCACATCAAGTAATCATTACTCTAGTAAAACATAATAAAAGAGCTTCCTGCTCTGTGTCTTCCTGACATGGTTAATATTACGCTAAAACTATATTTTGCGAAGGTAGCTAAAAATATTTTTTTATTTTTAACATGTTCGTAACAAATAGAAAAACAATTTTATTGTTATTATTTAACGGGTTATTAAAAATAAATAATTATAACTACGAGATAAAAGCAATATATCTTACGAGCTTGTAAGACATGTCTCACAAAGCTATAGGCGTATGGCTTAAAACACTACTCTGCGGGATTGGGCGCTTAACACCTTATCCATACCTGCATGTTTCATTTTTATAATGACTAGTCAGTATATCCCCAAGGGGTAGCTGGTTGTTCAATGACTTTAGTTAGATCAAAATCTACCCTAAATTCTCGCCCTGGACGAGTCAATCTATAAGTAAACGTTTCTGGGTAAATGTACATTTGCCAACTATTATTGATTGATTGCGGTATAGCAAGGTTAACGAAAAGCTCTTTTGAATATTGATCTGCAGGAAAAGTTTGTACTTGCGGCCAGCCAGCATCAAGCGTGTGCCCACCATACATAGTAGAAACATCGCTAGTACCATCTTTATGTCGATGATCATGCTTTAAACTTAAACCACTACCCGTTTTAGTTATGATCCATGTACGAGAAGCATCCCCGCCAACGTGAAATGGTATTTGTAATTCACTATCCGTGCACTTTCTAATATGCATAACCAATTTGCTTGTATTAAAGCTACTTGGTGGCGCATTATCAACAACAACTTTGCCTAAAAAAGATTTACCACAAAGTAACTTTAACTGATTAAAAAAAGCATCTTGGCTAGAAATTGATACCAGTGGAGCTTGCGCTAAAGCACTTGTAGAAATAATTAATAAGCTGCAAGCGGTTGATTTTAGAAAACTGTCAAATTTTTTCATTATCTTCCTTTTAAATTTTAAGATAAATAAACGACTTTAAACGATAAATGCAAAGTCTAATTTGGTCAAGTTATGCTGCACACTTATCTCTTGTTTTTAAACTCAATAGGCTCTTCATTTATGACACTATTTATTACCTGCCTATGACTTGGCTCAAGAAAACAATCTCAAATAAACTTTAATCATTTGTAGGTCGACACGTAGATCGTGAGGCTCCAAAAAAGGCGTTTTGTCGAGGCAAGCATCGACCTGCAGTTCAATTCTGAATGAGCTATATATGCATGATTTATTATGATCTTAAGGTTAGTGTCACTAACACAATGCCATGATCTGTACTTTCGCCATCTCGTTCAAAAATAGGATTAATTAGATGTCTGTCGTAAGTATCATATGCGCTAACCTGATAAAAGCTGTCGTGATAACTGGCATCAAATTCACATGATAATAGAATGTAATCGAGTACTGAGCTACCACCGCCAAAGTAATGGGTTGGTGTACGTGACTCTTTTTCTTCTCGACTTATTTCAGTAGCTCTATTAGGCTCATTAGTTATCGATTTTTGAAATAAATCCCAAGCGTCATTTAAACAATACTTAGCAAGATAGGCTTCACGGTCAATGCGCGATACAAAACGCAAAGTGCTAGTAAGTAAATGACTTAACACGCCATCAGTTAAGGTATTATTGAAATCGCCCATTAATACCATGGGATGATCTGTGGATTCTCGCCGCTCTATCATATCAATCATTAATAGCGTTGCTTCACTGCCGCGTTGTATCGTTGAGCCCCAGCCACCCGCAACTTGCGCTTTTAGGCTGTCAATAATTACCTCTTCTGCCGACCGCCTTTTATTTGTCTCATCAAGCTCAATCATTGAACGTTTAGATTTAAAATGCACAACATAACAATCACAGTTGCCTATATGAGGAGCTTCAATAGTAGCCCTTAACACTTTTCGGCTAAAAGAAAAATCATTGGCTAAACCTAATGTTTGTGCAAGCTCAATATTTGGTTTTACTGCAACTACATCAATAATAGGATAACGAGACGCAATGGCGACAACAGGACGTTGATAAATAAAATCATCTATTATATGAGGTTCGTCAATTACTTCAAAGTAGTCATAACCTTGCGCCACTACAATTTCTTTCAACGACTCAGCACTAAAAACCTCTTGAAAACCAATGATATCAGGCTGATGCTCACCCAAATAATCAGTAATCCAATTTTGTTTTTTTCTCCATTGCTCTGCACTATAAATACGTTCAAAATCATAAAAAGCATTGGGAGGCTCAAGGTAATTGAACAAATTGAACGTAGCAATTTTAAGTTGTGCATTGGCTACTGGTAACGGCACGGGCAAAGCAGAGAGTATCTGGTTTGTTTCTTTTTTATCTTTGTGGCTGATAATATTAACTCTAATAAACGATGAAAAATAATTATACCTCATCTCCTAAAAGAGTTATCGAATTAAAAAGCAGTAAAATATATTTGAACTGCCCTCCCCTGAACAAGGTAAATACGTCAATAAAAGCTATAAACGCTTAAGCAGTGTGATTACGAATAAGCAGGCTAATTTCTAACTTATTTATAATGGGATTAATACACCTTTCATTTAAAAGGTAGTAGTAATTACAATACAGTTTATCTACAATTCATTTTTGAACATGTGTTTACAAAAGAACTACCGACACTAAAGCTATTTGTAAACTTCTGTTATCAACTAAATCATTTAAGTTGTAGAGCTTGGAGTACCTATAGTTCCTGCCTTTTAAGAGATCATATTTTGAATAAATTAGCCGTACTCGCCTTCACTTTATTAGTTTTTTTAAGCTCTATACTTTGGTATTTAGCCAGTGGATCATTAAATGAATACCTGAAAAGTCAAATTCAGTTACAAGGTCAACACTACAGTAAACAAACTACTAGCTTAGCCCTTGCTGATTTTTCGGCTAACACTGGTATAGGTGTTTTTACAGAAATAACCTTAGCTAATCTCACAGGTTATCAATCGACTTACGCTCTTATTATTGATGAAGCGAGGTTAGAGCTAACTTTTCCAGAACCTACTACGCCTCATAAAGGCACTTCTGCTTTTCAAAAAAAGCAGGATTCAATTACCACGATTAAACAATTAACTATCAACAAGCTCACGCTAAACAGTGAGATAAAAGGCTCGGTTCAAAAAGAAAAACAAAATAATATCACCCAACTAATGACACATATCAAAAATCAGCTAGCACAAGATTATCCAGCGTTTTATCCTGAGATAAGTGCAAGATTATACGCACAAAAAAAACCAGAATTAAATGCAGATGCTTATACTAAAAGCCACCCTGATACTGGCCCAATTATTGAGCACAAGCAAACTAAAAATAAACGTGGAAAACCACAAGATAGAATAATAATACAAGCCATAATAATCAACGGTTTCGAGCTAAGCATTATTGATAAAGATATGAAAAATACAATTCACTTAAGTAATGTACAGCTAGCATCTATCGGTGGAAAGCTGGGAATCGTTAGTAATCAAGTAGGCGGTGAAATATTACTGGCTCTACTCAATTTAGCTCAGAAGCAAAGCACAGACTCACCTAAATAACCCGTTTTAGATATAGATCAAACTAAATAATTACGTTTGTACTATTATCATTTCAATTTTCACTTTAAGCGTTGTGAATAAATATTATGACATCGTCAAACCAGCAGTTAATTTTTGTTACTGATCGTAATGGTCAATTCACCTATGTAAATGATAAGTACTGCCAAACAACCGGTTATGAAAACTCAGAGTTACTGACAAAAAATATTAAGCAGTTAACTCATAACGATATGCCCATCGTTGTTATTGATGAATTATCTGCCACGTTATCTAAAGGATTTTCTTGGCATGGTTTAATGCATATTAAAAACCAGCAACAACAAGACATCTGGCTTGATACTTTTACCACTCCCCAATATGAAAATGGCCAAGTAACAGGTTATCAATCGATAAGTAAAATAGCGGACATTCAATTACAGAAAAATGCTAGCACTATATACAGCGCACTTAACAAACAAAGTAAATGGGCTATTTTTGAGTTTACCAAAAACCATAAGTTTATTTTTTTAGTACTTATTTCAATAATTGCACAAGTATTTATTTATTCAACGTTTGGTTTGGCGGCTTCAGTTATTGCCGCAACCAGTGCTATAACCCCTATACTTGTTTTTTGGTCTGACATTATCCCTACAGCCCAACGAGCGCAAAGAATGCTGAACATGTTCGACTCTATTTCCCGAAAAGTTTATTTTGGAAAGGGCACAGCAAGTGTTTTTGATTTCAACTTTTCTATGATGAAGACAAAAATCAAGGCCATTTTAGAGAGAACACTCGATGCTGCCACACCAATAAAAGCTGTTATGGCAAAAGTAACTAGTGGTCTAGATGAAAGCCGAAAAACATTAATCGAACAAAAAAAAGGCATTGAACAACTCAATTTTGCTATTATAGCAATGCAAGCATCAACCACTGATATAGCCCAAAACACCACTGAAGCGGCCAGTGATTTAGAAAATACATTTGCTCAATGCGAGCAAGCCCAGCAAGATATATATCAAACGACTGACAAAATAAAAAAACTTGCCCAATCCGTAGAAAGTGCATCTAGCTCAGCAGATAGCTTAACTCAATCCGCAAACAGTGTCGGCGATCTCATGGAGGGTATTCAATCCATTGCTGATCAAACTAATTTATTAGCACTAAATGCCGCTATTGAAGCCGCCCGAGCAGGCGAACATGGTAGAGGTTTTGCCGTTGTAGCAGATGAAATAAGAAACTTATCTTCTCGCACCCAAGAATCATCAAAAGAAATTCACCAACGCTTAACAAAAATGCTTAGCACTATTGAACAATGGGTTGAGTTGATGAATAAGAATAAAGATGAAGCTAATTTTTGTGTCGAAAGTGCTCAAAAATCACATAACAAAATAGACTCTGTTGTTGATAAAATACAAAATATTAGTCATGCATCAACACAGATAGCAATAGCTGCAGAAGAGCAAAGTGTTGTGTCTAATCAAATAATAAGCCATATCAACAATATTAGCCAAACAACCGATACAACATGCTCTGAAACAGAAAATGTTGCGCTACAAATGGAGTTACTTGCCAAAAGCGTTGAAGGCATTGCTGATCTAGCTAGTACCTTCATTCCAAAGAAGCAATAATAGGCAAATAATTTATAGCTTTACTTATGTGCCAGTGTTATTATGCCGCGCCTTTTTTGTATATTCGCAGATTTCATCTTAAATCTCGGTATCGTTTAAAGGTAACTACCCTTGTTCCTGGTCGCAAGAAACAAGATTCATTTTTTATATAATATAAGAGTATTTATCATGACTGATTTATTTACTTTGGATGCAGAAGTACGTACAGATTTAGGGAAAGGTGCGAGCCGCCGCCTACGTCACGCGGATAAAGTTCCTGCTATCCTTTACGGTGAAGGCCAAGAGCCAGTATCGTTAACTTTAGAACACAAAAATGTTTTCCGTGCTCAACAAGAAGAAGCGTTCTACTCACACGTTTTAACTTTAAATGTTGACGGAAAGCCAGTTGAATGTCTAATTAAAGACATGCAACGTCACCCGTTCAAAAATATTGTTATGCATATGGATTTTATCCGTATTGATGCAAAACATGCTCTCCATACAAACGCTCCTATTCACTTCATTAACGAAGAGAATGTAGTTAAACTTGGCGCTACAATGGCTCACCATGTAACTGAAATTGCTATTTCATGTTTACCAAAAGACTTACCTGAGTTTATTGAAGTAGACTGTGCTGATTTAGAAGTTGGTCAAACATTACATTTATCAGATGTTAAATTGCCTAAAGGCGTAACTTCTGATGAATTGGCTAAAGGCGAAAGCCATGACCAAGCTGTTGTTACTGCTAATGCTGCTAAAGCTCAAAGCGATGATGATGAAGATGAAGCAGCTCCTGCTGCAGAAGAAGCAACTGAAGAATAACAGTTTAATAATTATTACTTAAATGACTATTAAACTGATTGCGGGGCTAGGAAATCCTGGCCCCGAATATACAAAAACACGTCACAATGCTGGTGTTTGGTTTGTAGAAGAACTAGCACAACGCAATAACATTTCTCTTCGCCCTGAAAAAAAATACACTGGCCTTTATGGCAAAGGGTTAATTGGTGGCGAATTAGTTCACCTTCTTATCCCAACTACCTTCATGAACCGAAGTGGTCAAAGCGTTGCTCCTTTAGCTAACTTTTTCCGTATCAATGTTGAAAATATACTCATTGCTCACGACGAATTGGATATGTTGCCTGGCTCAGTTAAAATAAAGCAAGGTGGTGGTCACGGTGGGCATAATGGTTTAAAGGATATTATTGCTCGCATGGCGAATAACAGAGAATTTTTTCGCTTGCGCATAGGTATCGGACATCCGGGTCATAGAGATAAAGTAACCGGGCATGTACTAGGTAAAGCACCACAAAGTGAACAAGTATTAATAGAGCAAGCTATAGATGAAGCAACTCGCTGCTTTGAACTATGGCAACAAAATGATTTAAAAAAAGCTCAACAGCGTCTTCACGCGTTTAAAGCTATATAAGCAAAAACTTTGTTCGCACTCAACAACACAAACATTAATAGGTATAAATCATGGGATTTAAATGTGGCATCGTTGGCCTACCCAACGTCGGTAAATCAACCCTTTTTAACGCACTGACCAAAGCAGGTATTGAAGCTGCTAACTTTCCTTTTTGTACCATAGAGCCAAATACTGGTGTAGTACCGGTACCAGATCCTCGTCTAGATAAACTTGCCGATATTGTAAAACCAGAACGCGTACTCGCTACCACAATGGAATTTGTTGATATAGCCGGCTTAGTTGCTGGTGCATCAAAAGGTGAAGGTTTAGGGAATAAGTTTTTAGCTAACATTCGTGAAACTGATGCTATTGGTCATGTAGTACGTTGTTTTGAAAATGAGAATATTATTCATGTGGCTAATAAAATCGATCCTGCTGATGATATTGAAGTTATCAATACTGAGTTAGCCTTAGCTGACATGGACACTGCCGAACGCGCTATACATCGCCAAGCAAAGCGCGCTAAAGGTGGAGATAAAGATGCAAAGTTTGAAGTGCCTGTATTAGAGAGAATATTAAAGCATGTTGAAGATGGTCATATGGTGCGTTCTTTAGGGTTAACCAAAGAAGAAAAAGCAGCCGTTGATTATTTGAACTTTTTAACTATTAAGCCAACAATGTACATAGCCAATGTTAATGATGATGGCTTTGAAAACAATCCCTATTTAGATATTGTTCAAGACATTGCTGACAAAGAAGGTGCTGTTGTTGTTGCTGTTTGCGCAGAAATTGAAAGCGAACTATCTGAAATGGATGATGAAGACCGAGCTGAATTTATGGCTGAAATGGGGTTAGAAGAACCCGGTTTAAATCGTGTTATCAATTCAGGTTACGGTTTATTGCATTTACAAACTTATTTTACCGCCGGTGTTAAAGAAGTTAGAGCTTGGACAGTTAAACAAAAAGCGACTGCACCTCAATCTGCAGGAGTTATTCATACCGACTTTGAAAAGGGCTTTATTAGAGCCGAGGTCATAGGTTACGATAACTTTATTGAGTATAACGGTGAGTCTGGAGCTAAAGAAGCCGGCAAATGGCGTTTAGAAGGCAAAGACTATTTAGTTAAAGATGGCGACGTTATCCACTTCCGCTTTAATGTTTAGACTTTTGTCAAAATAATTAATATAGATCAAAATAGAGTTTTTAAAATAGACTACACTTATCTAGTACAGAGAAAACTCTATTATAAACATACATGAATATAAGGTTTTATATGAAAAAAATTATATTGATAGCTATTTTACTATCTAGCAGCCTAGTAATAGCCCCTACAGCACAAGCCGACAACTTATCATTACGTATTTGTGAATATGTACAAGCCAATGATAAAAATCGCTTAAGATCATTCTTAAAACAAAATAAACTTAAAATTCGTAATATTTATGATGGCTTAGCCTGTAATGGCAATAATTTATTGATCTTTGCAGCTAAATCTAAATCACTAGAAGTAGGTGAATTTATTATTGGTAAATTGCCAGCGAAAAAAGTTAAAGCAGAAATAGATAACATTGCTAAGTACTCAGCTCATTTAGCTGAAGAAGCAAGAGATAGATAAAGTTAGTTTTTTGTATACGATATTATTTTAATTAAAACGCATGTTATCGCTTTTGTCCGTTATAACATGCGTTTTTTTGTGCAGTTAACCGACAAATTGCACATGCATTAGCCAAACAGAAAAAAAGTCGTATTTTTTAGAAAAAAACGGTTGACGTAAGCCAAGCAGATTTGCATAATACGCGCCACTTGCTGAGAGGCAATATGGAAAGGCTACATAGCTCAGCTGGTTAGAGCACATCACTCATAATGATGGGGTCCCAGGTTCAAATCCCGGTGTAGCCACCATTTTACTTCGGTAAAAAGAGTTCAAGTATCTTTAAAAACTTGAATGTGATGCAGGTTTGGCGCAATTGATAGACGCGCTGCTTATTTACTAGAGATAGTAGGTTACAGTATCGCAAGATGTGAGAGTTCAAGTCTCTTTAAAAATTGAATGTAATGCGGGTTTGGCGGAATTGGTAGACGCGCTGGATTTAGGTTCCAGTATCGCAAGATGTGAGAGTTCAAGTCTCTTGACCCGTACCATT
>JAPYOP010000048.1:0-4328 GCA_029938115.1 Colwellia sp.
TGACAAGGGAATAACCATTCTCTTCAATCAATGCCTTGCCTCTAAGCCTTTTAATCATCGCTAAGTGATCTATTCATTTCTTCACTTTGTATAAGTAACAGCCTCAAAAAACACGTATAAAAAAACCGTTTATTATTTTAATAATAAACGGTTTTTTCTTTTAGTAAGTGTTATTGGATAATAATACTTACTGGAGCGAAAGTTGTTGCCACTTTACCTTCCTCTGTTTCTATCGTAACGCTAAGTACCCCCGACGCAGGCTCTTTTGCTCCTTTAATGCCAACAGAAAAAGTTAAACCACCATTGTGATTTTCACTAGGCCATTCAAAGGTACTTGGTGTTGCACCACCACCAACAGATGGTGAAAAAGTAATTTTTGTACCCGCTGGCATAGGCTGATTGTGTAAATCTGAAATGGTTAGCGTCACAAAACCGGTATTTTCACCAGCGATGTATACAGCAGTATCATTTGGATTAAAATTGGGATTAGCTACTTCTGGTGTATTAGTGTCATTATCATCATCAAACGTTTGGCTCACAGCATCATCTGTTGCATTAACAACCATTAATGGGTTGCTTCCAGACATAACCAAGACTAATTGAGCGCGAACATTTAATGACTTATCTGTTGAACAACCATCATGGACAGGGTCAGAACAAAGTACACCATTATATTTACCATCATTAGCAGTAAAACCACCATCGTTATTAAAGTCTAAAAATTCTTCTAACGCACCACTGTCAGCATCATTAGGATCTATAGGAGCTAAAGCATCATCTGTTGGATCAGGGTTATAAAAACCATCTTCATTGTGATCAACAAAAGCTTCTTTCAAGTCATAAGGTCTACCACTAATATTTGTGCCTATAAAGGCGGCCATTTCACTGGCATCAAAACGGCCATTACCATTAGTATCAGGAAAAGACTCTTCACCAATAGCAGTTGCTAGAATTGTCGCTCGACCACCATATTTTTGCCCCAAGGTATTAAACTGTTCAGGCGGATGTACAACATCTGGCTGATTAGAAAAGAAATTATACTCGTCATCAGTATTATGGGCTAACACATGTCCTTCTGGTCTAGGTTCAGCACTAAACCAAGTGACATTACAAATACCATTAATTGTCAGACATGAAGACTCTATTGAGCCACCTTCAGTGGTAAAACTAACAGCGGTACCATCGGGCACAGGGTTATTATATGCATCAGATAAGCGAGCAGTTACTATAACCTCAGTGTTTGCTCTATCCCAACCTTCAGGATTAAGAACACTTGCAGACAAACTAAAACTATCTTGGTCAGGAATACCCGTAGAAACAACCAAAACACTCGATTGTGATGAAATGGCAGGATCACTACCATCATCAATTGTTGCTTGCACTCTAACACTGGTAGCAACAGTTCCTGAGTTGATAACAGTTTGTACAATTCCCTCATTGTTAGTGGTCGCACTATCAGGGATTAATTGAATGCCGCCGACATCAGTATTTAAAGAAAAATTAACTACTTGGTTATTTACAGGGTTAGAGTTGGTATCTAATACTCTAAACTTAACCACAGAGCTCTCTGAACCACCTAAGCTACCTGTTCCTAAAATAGAAATATTTTCAGGTGAGGCTGAAACAAATTCGATACTACCCACATCAGCGGGTAAAACATTCACCGAAGCGGTTGCAGATAAATTAATGCCACCGGCATTTGCGGTCACATTGATAGGATCATCACCAACACAGCCTTTAGCTAGATAAGTACTTGTTGCAACACCATTTGAAGTGGTAATTGGTGAACTTATTACAGCAGTTGGCGTACTTAAACTAGTGCAACTTGAAGAGAAGTTAACGTCGACAGGCTCGGTAAATAATTCCCCTTGGTCGTCAATAATATTTACGGAGATAACCGTGGTTCCTCCTGCTGAGATTTGCGCTAAACTAATTTCAGCTGTCCCTTCCACAAACGGAGTGCCACTGCCCATAATGACCGTTGATGAACCAACAACCAACAATACATCATTACTTTCACCACTTTCTATTGAAGCAGTAACAGAGCCTGCGCCCAAACTGCCTCCGGCTAAAATATCAACACTTGCTTGGTTACTATCATTGGTTATTGCCGTAGTAATAGGAATTTCACCTACAGTGGTAACAAAGGTAACAATAAGTGGTCTACTAATACCATCAACTAACGCAATAACTTTGCCCGGTTTAGATGAAGTAATAGTGTCTGTTGGATTACCATCACTATCAACCAAAGTAACCGTTATATTGATATCGCCGACCACACCAATATCATCACCTTGAGTACTAAAATCAATGGTACTTTCTTCTCCTGAGGAAACCGAAGCAGTAATAGTACCTGCACCCCGTACATTCCCAGCAGTAAGTGTTATCTCAGCAATACCTGCATCGTTAGTTAATGAAGTTCCTGAGCTAGGTGAAAAAGCCCCTATATCTGAAGAAAAAGTTACTGTTGTATTAGGAACAACTGCTCCATCTTTAGTTAAGGTCGCTGTTAGCGTAACTGGTACTTGACCTGTTACATTGGAATTAGAAAGTTCAAGTGATATAACAACAGGGTCAGGCTCTGTACCGCCGCCACTTCCTTCTCCTTCTCTTGTAAGCTCGCCATCACCACTGCCACATGCTACCAACGCAGTTAACGTTATTAATAACAGAGCAAAATTAAAGCGTCGAAGTAACTCCATAAGGGTATCCCTATTGTCTTTATGATTAATCTTCATTAATCATATTAACTGATAAATAACAAAAAAGTACAACTTATAATGAAAAAAAGCTTAATCATCAAACATGTTAACTTGAAAATCAGCTTATTCTTGCCTCTAAATTAGTAAAACTGTTTTTAATCCCCTTATTTATTGTTAACCTAATAACTAAATAATTTTAATGGCATATCGATATAAACTATGACAACACCAAAAAAAAGTAGCTTAACAACCCGAATTGTTATCGGCATGGTTTCAGGGATAGCCCTCGGATCTTTCTTACAATGGTTAATGCCTAATGACAATGACTTCGTCATAAATCTATTTTTATTCGAATTATCACTGCAAAACTTTTTAGTTGATGGTGTGCTAGAAGTTATTGGTCAAATATTTATGGCCAGTTTGCGCATGCTAGTTGTTCCATTGGTTTTTGTATCGCTTGTTTGCGGTGTTTGCTCATTACAAGACACAACGAAACTGGGTAGAATTGGCGGCAAAGCTATTGGTTTATATTTAGTTACTACCGCTATTGCGATAAGCTTTGCTATTTTCATTGCTGTCATTGTTGGACCCGGCGAAGGCGTTGGTATGACCGCGAGCAGTAGTTTTAGTGGCAGGGAAGCACCGTCATTAGCACAAGTTATTATTCAAATGTTCCCCACTAACCCATTTGAAGCCTTTGCTCAAGGGAACATGTTGCAAATAATTGTTTTTGCATTACTGTTTGGCATTGCTATTGCGCTTTCTGGTAAAGCAGGTGAACGAATAGCCAGTTTATTTGAAGACTTAAGTGAAGTGATTATGCGCTTAGTCGCTATTTTAATGAATATAGCTCCTTATGGCGTTTTTGCTTTATTGGCAAGCCTATTTACCACAGTTTCCATTGAAACTTTTGGCAACTTAATCGTTTACTTTTTAGTAGTACTCTTTGTATTGTTTGGCCATGCACTGATTACTTATCCTCTCATTCTTAAAATATTTACAGGCTTAAGCCCGGTAATATTTTTGAAAAAAATGCGTGACGCGGCTATTTTCGCCTTCTCAACAGCAAGCTCAAACGCCACCATTCCTGTTACTTTAGAAACAGCGACTAAAAAAATGGGGGTAAAAAACTCAATCGCTTCATTTACCGTACCTTTAGGCGCAACCATTAACATGGATGGCACGGCAATAATGCAAGGTGTCGCAACCGTGTTTATTGCACAAGTTTTCAGTCAAGATTTAACGCTAGCTGACTATATTACTGTCATTCTAACAGCAACATTAGCTTCAATAGGTACTGCTGGCGTTCCTGGCGTTGGTTTGATTATGTTAGCCATGGTTTTAGAGCAAGTAGGTTTACCTGTTGAAGGTATAGCTTTAATTATTGGCGTAGATAGATTACTTGATATGACTCGCTCAGCCGTTAATGTGACTGGTGATAGCATGGTTGGTATTATTATCGCAAAATCAGAAGGTCAATTTGATCATGAAATGTTTTTAGATGATAAGGCAGGCAGTAAAATTGAAGAAATTGATTTTCATCATTTAAAGGATTAACCGTTTTAGTGACGAGTATCTAGTATCTAGTATCTAGGTATTAGTTTCGGTTTAAGTTTCACAAAAACA
>JAPYOP010000048.1:4428-35126 GCA_029938115.1 Colwellia sp.
AGTATCTAGTATCTAGTATCTAGGTATTAGTTTCGGTTTAAGTTTCACAAAAACAATAAAATTTAGGCACTAGAAAGAACATCTAGTGCCTAATATATTTCTAATAACTAACTAGTCTTAACTAGGAAAAACACGATTTCTCTGCATTAGTTTACCAAAAACACTTTCAGCCGAAAGTGATGCTGCTTTAGCAAACTTCTCTGCCAAACCTTTTTTAACTTCATACTTAATTGCCACAACTTTATGGCTTTTGCTTAAATTTTGTAAATAATCATCACTCGTTTGAATAGTATCAATTAGGCCAAGTTTAAGTGCTGTAGTACCGAACCAATGTTCACCTGTTGCGACTTTATCTAGATCTAAACTTGGTCTATGTTCATTGACAAAGTCTTTAAATAACACATGGGTTTCTTCAAGTTCTTCAATAAATTTTTCTTTGCCTTTTTCTGTGTTTTCGCCAAACATAGTTACAGTGCGTTTAAATTCACCCGCTGTAAATTGTTCAAAATCAATATCATTTTTCTTTAATAATTTATTAAAGTTTGGTAATTGAGCAATAACACCGATAGAGCCAAGAATAGCAAAAGGCGCAGCAATAATTTTGTTTGCCACACAGGCCATCATATATCCCCCTGATGCCGCAACCTTATCAACAGAAACGGTTAAAGGAATTTCTTTTTGACGAATTCTATCAAGTTGAGACGATGCTAAACCATAACCATGCACCATGCCGCCGCCACTTTCTAAGCGAACAAACACTTCATCATCTTTAGTGGCCACAGATAAAATAGCAGTGACTTCTTCACGTAATGAGCTAACCTCTTTAGCGTCAATGCTGCCTTTGAAATCAACAACAAAAACTTTAGACTTAACGTCCTGATCATCTTCTGTATCCGACTTAGCCTGTTTCTTTGCTAACAGCTTATCTTCTTTAGCTTTTTCTTTAGCACGTTTTTTATCCGCTTTTTCTTTTTGCTTTAACTCTTCGTCATTTAGCAAAGCATGAATAACTTCCTGCTCTACCTCTTCAAATTGCTCTGATAAATCAGTAATTTCTAACTCACCCTTTTTATGCTTTTGCTTAATAGCTGACGCCACAATCATGGTAATAATAACGATGGCAGCTACAACAAAAGTAACGGTTTTCGCTAAAAACAAACCATATTCATATAAAAATTCCAATTTCTCTCTCCTGAGCATTTACGCTATTTTTGATTATTAGCTTGGTATTAGCTTGATATGGGGATTAAAAAGACAAAAAAAAGCCCTCAACAGAGGGCTTAATCAAAATTATTATAGATTAATCTACTGAACAACTTCACTATTTTGTACTGAAATAAGATGCCCTTCGGTGCTAAAGAAGTTAGCAACTTGGCTTTGCATTTCAGATGTTGCAGCACTTGTCATGGCAGCGTCTGGAGCTTCACCTCTAGATCCCGGCCTAGGGTCTAAAATAGAGCTATGATGTCCAAACAAGTAGCGTACAGCACCAGAAACTGGCGACTCTGCATCATATGCAGTTTCAGAAATCCCCGGCAAACCTAATAAAGCAATTGCGCCTTCAGTACCACCAAAAGGCGTACTAGAGATTGAATTAGGAATTACTTGGTCAGGTAAGTTATCGCTGCCATTACCAACTACTTCTATTAAGTGAGTTGGTGTATTGGTAGCAGCCATCATAGCGGCGTAGTTAGCTGGATCAGCTGCATCAGTTACGGTTTGCGCTGCAAAAGCAAACTGAGCAAAAGTACCTTCTAGTGCGCCTTGTTGCGCAGGTGTTAATAAAGCATAGAAATCACGGTAATAACCAACCATTTCAGCTTCTGTCGGTGGCGTTTCACTCATGTGAACTTGAGCAACATACCCTTGAAACTCTGGCGAGGCTGCATAAGTAAGACTAGATTTAATTACATCACCAAAAGCGCCTGACTCCATTAAGAAGTTAACCATCATAACACCCGGCATTGCTTGAGAGTTTGTCATAACGGTAAATAAAGGGTCGACTTGCGCATCCAGTGAAGTATTGGTTAAGCCAATAAAATTAATGCCAGCAATAGCACCTAATGAATGCCCTAAAAAGTGCACTTTAGAAGTATCTACTTTAATTGGATTACCTTCAGCATGGAAACCACCTAAGAAGTTCAAACCTAAACGTAAACCTAATAGATCTGAAGTTGACTGACGCAAGTTATCACGAGTTGTTAGTAAACTTGCTAAATTCATATAGTGAGTAGCAGAAACTGTTGAGGCATTAATTTCATCAACACCATCACCTGTTAAATCAAAACCACGGCTACCACCAGGTAATAAACCGCCAAATACATCGGGATCACCATGTAACGGATGGTTAATTGCTACCGTAGCTAAACCATACATTGAAAGAATACCGGTGATTGCTAACATATCTTCTTTTTTCGAGGTAATACCGTGTTGCATGATAACTACCGGCCAACCTGATTCAGGCTCTGATATTGGGTCTAAATTAAAACTTGCACGTACTGCATTAGCTACATTTACATCTGGTGTTGTCATTTGCACAACAATAGGCATATTCGCATTAGCTTTAGGAACAGGGCTAAATTTAGTTAAGTTACGCTCGACATCAAGCGGAAACACAGAACTAACATCGCGTAAGCCAACAGACATACAAACACCGTCAGACTGTGATAATGGACCTTCAGGAAGAGTACCCCCACCAGCAACGAAGCCAGCTAACATAGCACCAGAATCACATAAGCTTTTCCACCAACCATTTGTCGGTGCTAATGGATTTTCAGCCGTAGGCACACCTAAATAATAAGGTAAAGTTATACTACCTTGCATAAAATTAGCCGTTGAATACAGCGGTATTAACGATTGTGGAATTTTGTTTTTATCAAAATCAGGATGCCCTTCAGGGTAAGGCGCTAAAATATTTGCAACAGACATATTGGTATCTTGAACACCTATTGTCGGTACACCTTCCATTGCATTTGCAACCATAGCCGGCACATTACTAGCCATCATTGCTTTAGTTGTAGCTAATACATCAGCCGTTGATTGTGTGGTAAATGCCATGGTGTAAATTAACGTCTCTGTATCAGCACCTGCAATCGCAATAGCCGCTTCATAACTGTTTACAACACCTTGCAAGCCTCTTTGAGCATCTGAGCCCAGCGGATGAGTAGTTATATTTTGGCGTACAGCTTCATAAGTGGTAGAGCCAGCAACGGATTTACCATTACTGTCTTTTAAATTATTTGTTAGCGCTAAGATATACGTTGTTTTTCCTTTAAGCGGTTTAAGCGGTACAACGGCAACACTATTACCGGATGCCTGCGTAACAAAATCAACACCAAAAGTTAATTCACCTACAACAGTACAAGCAGCACCACGTGGAACGGTTTCGCAACCAGGATCCCCGCCCATTAATGCTTCAAATATTTGTACTGAAGCAGGACTAAAAACTGAATTTCCATCAAGCGTGGTGCCTGCAGGAAAGTTTATATCAAGAACGAAAGGATTGGTTGTTGACCATCCATCTAATGCATTCATTGCAACAATAGGATCACTGAAGTCGGTTGCATCAGGAGCAGGAATATTTAATGTGCCGTCTTGAGTATCCGTAAATAATAAATCATTAGGTACTGACAGAACCCCGCCAGCGGGATCAAACACAACTCTCGCAGAAGCAACAATTGGCGTGCCACTTTCAACGAATTCTTTTTTAACATCTTCGATGGTTTCACTATCACAACCACTTAAACCAAGTGCGCTGATAATAGCTAGACTAAGAACTAACTTTTTCATTTTCTCTCCCCAGTGCCTATTATATTTCTATTATTTTTAATATGTATTATGTTATTTTTTGCTTTATCGACTTCCAATTTGAAGTAGATATCAATTTAACTTGTTAGACCAGTTAATAAACTTAACGCAAGCGATAACAATGTGCCAGTTGTTTTTACATTTTAGTTGATATTTTTTTACTTTTTACACCTTGATAAAACAAAAATTGCCTTTATCAGTGAAAATTTTCATTTAACCGTTCAAAAGTTAATTTTTTACTCGTCATTAAAAAAAAACCAAGTAAAATAGTTATTATTCGTTTAAGAAAAATATTAAGACAAAAATGTTTAAATACTCCATCAAAGAAAATAGCTTAAATAATAAAACCATACTAGTCACAGGCGCTGGGGCTGGTATAGGCCGAGAAGCAGCATTAACGTACGCTAAACTTGGCGCAACGGTTATATTGTTAGGTAAGACGGTCAGCAAACTTGAAACTGTTTACGATGAAATTAGCGCACTTGGTTTAGCTGAACCCGCAATTATTCCTATGGATTTAAAAGGCGCAACCAAACAAAACTATATTGATATGTCAGCCACTATTGTTAATCAATTTGGCAAGTTAGATGGCGCTTTGCTTAATGCATCTATGTTGGGTGAGTTAACTCCTTTTACTCAAATTCATGAACAGATATTTAATGACGTTATGAACGTTAATGTCACGGCCCAATATTTACTAGCCCAAGCGCTTATTCCAGCACTACAACTTGCTGAGCATGCCTCATTAGTATTTACCTCTTCAGGTGTAGGAAACCAAGGGCGTGCTTATTGGGGCGCTTATAGTATTTCTAAGTTTGCTACAGAAGGGATGATGCAAGTTATTGCTGATGAATATGAAAATAGCGGTTTACGTACTAACGCCATTAACCCAGGAGCAACTAATACTAATATGCGCGCGAGTGCTTACCCTGCTGAAGATAAAGATAAATTAGCGACACCCGCTGACGTTATGCCATTATATGTTTATTTAATGGCTGATGATAGCTTGACTGAGAATGGTAAAACGATTAAAGCGCAATAGACCAGCAGTTTCGAGTTGCGAAGAAAAAGCAACACAGTAAAGTGACGAGTTAAACCGTAACGAAAACACATAACAGATAGTCAGGTGTTTTCGTTACTCGAAACATTTCTTGCTAGCAACTTTACCTTAACTCTCGACGTAAGATCTTACCGACATTGGTTTTAGGTAATTCATCTCTAAACTCAACCAATTTTGGTACTTTATAATTAGTTAAATTCTCGCGACAATGCTTAATAAGCTCGGCTTCATCTAAATCATCTTGTTTAGCAACAACGAATATTTTTACCATTTCGCCACTCGCCTCATGTGGCACACCAATAGCAGCAGCTTCTAACACGCCTTCATGCATCATCACTACTTCTTCAATTTCATTAGGAAAAACATTAAAACCAGAAACAATGATCATGTCTTTTTTACGATCGACAATTTTGAAAAATCCTTGCTCATCCATGAAAGCAATATCACCCGTTGCTAACCAATCATCTTTTAATATTTCAGCTGTAGCTTCTTCACGATTATAATAGCCTCTCATGACTTGAGGGCCTTTAACCCACATTTCACCCGCTTCACCTATCGGTGCTTCACTACCATCATCTAATATTATTTTTATATCAGTAGATGGAGCCGGTAAACCAATAGTGCCGTTATAAGCTTCTTGATTATAAGGACTCAATGAAACCATTGGGCAACACTCTGTTAAGCCGTAACCTTCCAGTAATCGCGTGTTTGTTACTTTTTGCCAGCGCTCAGCCACAGGACGTTGCACAGCCATGCCCCCACCCATCGCCATTTTGAGATTTGAGAAATCTAAATCTTTAAAACCAGGCGTATTTAACAAACCATTAAAGAGGGTATTAACCCCCGTAATAGCGGTAAAGGTATACTTACTTAACACTTTAATAAAGGCAGGCATATCACGCGGGTTAGTAATAAGTAAATTAGTGCCCCCTAGCGTAATAAAAGTTAAGCAGTTAGCGGTTAATGCAAAGATATGATAAAGCGGAAGTGCTGTAACTACGAGCTCTTTACCATCTTCAAGCATAGGCTTAATTGCGGCCTTTGCTTGTTCTAGGTTAGCCACCATATTTCGATGCGTTAACATAGCGCCTTTTGATAAACCCGTTGTGCCTCCCGTGTATTGCAAAAAGGCTAGATCCTCACCAGATAACTCAACAGGTCTAAAATCTAAATTCTTTCCTTTGGCAAGTACAGTGTTAAAACGAACGGCGTCAGGCAAGTTAAATACCGGCACCATTTTCTTGACGTATTTAACAACCGCGTTTACTAACGCACCTTTAACCAAACCTAATCGGTCACCTAAAGAGGTCATAATGACATGTTCGATAGCTGTTTTACCAACAACTTTCTCTAGTGTTTGGGCGAAGTTTTCAATGATCAAAATAGCTTTAGAGCCAGAGTCTTTAAGTTGATGTTCTAATTCTCGCGCTGTATATAAAGGATTAACATTAACCACGGTTAAACCAGCAAGCAGTGCACCAAACAAGGCAATAGGGTATTGCAAAGTATTAGGCACCATAATGGCAAACTTATCGCCTTTCTTTAAACCTAAATCTTGCTGTAAATACGCAGCAAAGGCTGTGGCTTGCTCTGCTAATTCAGCATAACTAATTTTACCACCCATGTTTATGAATGCAGTTCGGTCACTATACTGCACAACATATTTATTAAACATGGCAACTAACGAAGGGTATTTGTCGGGGTTTATCTCAAATGGAACTCCGGGGGGATAACTTTTCTCTAACCAGATTTTTTCCACAATACCTTCCTCATTAAGTTTTCTTTAACAACTATTTAACAGTGTAGACTACTGTTCATAGTTTTTAGTTGATGCTTCATCTTTGTTGAAGCTTTTATTTTATGCCACTGTTTTATCAAATTTCAACTGATACTACCAGTTAAATTTAAACAGTTGTTTTAATTATTAGCAAAACTTCACTATTCAGCTAAAAAATGCTTAATTAAGTCGACCGTTTTTTGTGGTTGCTCCATATGCACATGATGACCGCCTTCAAGTTCAACACTTGAAAACTGCTCAAATAGCGGTCCAAACAACTCAATACCTGTGTTAACAAAATCTAAGCCGTTACTGCCATATATTAGTTGTACAGGACATTTTATATCACGAATAAATTGTTGTGCTTGCTTTAAAGTCAAACGATAAGGGGAAGTATTGCGCAAACGCACGTCTGAGCGCCAACGATAACCTTGCGCATCTTTAATGATGCCACGTTCAACAATTAGCTTGGCATCTTCATAATTAAGATCAGATACATTCACCCTAGCTTTAATCGCAGAGTCGATACTCGTATGAAACTTTTTCTTCTTAGCACTCGTTTGCTTGTTAGTTAAATCACTACTTTTAAAACGACTCAACATGCCATCACGAAGTTGCTTGGTAGTTTGCTCTGTCTTGGCACTGATAAAACCAATAGAATCAATTAAAGTTAATGATTTTACTTTCTCAGGAAAAGCCGCAGCAAAAGCACTTGCTACCATGCCTCCCATCGAGTGAGCAACAATATCAACTTGTTGCCATTGGTTTAACTCAAATAACTGCAATAAATCATAAACCCAATCGATAAAATGATAATGGGCATCAAGGCTTTTATGGCTAGAATTACCATGTCCTGGCCAATCAATAGCAATGATATATTTATCAGCTAAGTTTTTTTGAAAATAAGGCATAAGGGGTGAAAAACTAGCCGCATTATCAAGCCAGCCATGTAGGCATAGAACAATATTATCCTTTTTTTCTTCATTGCAACAAACCAATCCCTGCAAAGACATGGTATCAAATGTGAAATTCACTTCTTTTATTGCGTTGATTACAACCATAGAAATCGTCCTTATTTTCGAGCTGTTTTATATAGAGAATACAACGCCAATAACGCAATTGAGAACCAAATAACCACCCAAATCACTTCAGGAATAAAAGTCATTGAGGCTAACGCTGCGCCATCTCCTAGGTGACGCCCATCAAGCAGATAAGATGGGCTAGACAAACTATTCAATAAGATTAACAAACCAAAAAATTGCATCAACCGTTGTAAGTAATGCGTTTTTTGTAGTTTAATGGTCAGCAAAAATATAACCGCCAATATAGCTAAAATAAACCAAGTGAGCAGATCTCGTCCCCAAAAAACAATTGAACTAACCAGTAGTACAAATATCAAGACAGAAAAGCCTTGTGCAACACGTTGATGGGCACTGGCTAATTTATATATTCCCCATCCCCAAAGCGTTGCGCCCGCATAGCCAGCAAAACTAATAACAAAACCAATGCCTCCTTGTGTTGTACATAAACCTGCACCGTTGGCAAAGAGTTGAATACGCACAACATTACCGCCGGTAATGATGGCAGCAATGCCATGACTTATTTCATGAAAATAACTTTCAAGCCAGTTAAAAGGAATAGAAACCAACGGTAACTGTTTAAATACAACGGCAGCGAATAAAAGAATAAAAAAATGATATTTTTGCCAAAAAGCTGATGATTCTTGACTAGTATTATTTGAAGAAAAAACTGACATGCTTACTCGATTTAGATTTAATGAGAGGTATAATTAATAATTTACGCAAATAAATCAACGCCAAACAGCTTTTGGACCGATTCACGTTTAGCTAAATCACCTACAGCTTGATAGCTAGCAACAGCGGTTTCATTTTTTGCTGAGGGTTGATCTTGGTTAGCAGAGGAGACGTTTTCATTCTTTGGTTGTGCTTGTGCTGACAAAGAAGCTTGGCTTTCTTGATAAAGCGCAATAGCTTGCTCATCTATAACAATATTTGGCGTTTCTTGTTTTTTTGATGCTGGTTCTTGCTCTATTTCCGATACTGGCGCAGCAGAGCGCCCCGAGTTTTTAATCGGCTCAGTAGGTTTATTATTTATCCCTGATGTTAAGGGAAGGCTGTTAGAACTAGAAACATGCATAGCTTTAATTTAGCAAAAAATGCTTACTTAGGCAATTCTGCTTAGGTAATTCCTACTTAGATATTTTTTGCTTAAGAAACTAGCGACCCGGTAATTTTTTCCATGACACCGTATCACGTACATAAACAGGTTGAGCATCCTCTGCAGCAACGCCCTCATCTCGCTTTAATGCGGCTACGCCAATAACTAGCATAGCTTCTGCGCTAGGAAACAATATATCTGGCGTACCTTGATTTACTTTAAGCATAGATAACGGCTCAGAGTATGCATCCCAACCGGTGCCCGCACCATAAACAGGCTTTGTAACAATATCAACTAAACGATCACTAACTAGCACAGGCTTGGTGACCGCTTCACCCGATTTATCAGCAAGCAATTGTTCTTGCATAATATTATTTTCATCAAGGACAAAATAAGCGTTATAAACTTCACTCATACGAGCATCAATAACAGCCAAAACATTTGTTTGCTGATATTTGATAAATGCTAATTGCGCCATGGCTTGTAAACTTGATACACCAATAACAGGTAAACTAGCCGCAAAAGCCAAACCTTGAGCAACACCAACACCAATACGCACGCCAGTAAAACTCCCTGGGCCACGACCAAAAATCAGACCGTCACACTGTGACAATTTAATATCTGCTTCTTTGAGTACTTCATCAACCATAGGTAATAATTGCAAACTATGTGATTGCGGGCATAAGTCATAACGACTATACACCTTATCATTAATTTGTAACGCGACTGAGCAAGCTTCTGTTGAGGCATCTATGGCCAAATAATTCACTATTTTTTTACCTTAATCTTTCTAATTAATATCGACTGTAAGCATGAATGCTCACCTATTTAATGTTTTTAAGAAAACTTGCGGCTTGTGTTAAGTCACGGCTTCGCGTCATATCAGGTAAGCTTTTCAAAAAAGTTTGTCCGTAGGGGCGATTAACCAAACGATTATCACAAATCACCATAATACCGCGATCACTCACATCACGAATAAGTCGCCCTACTCCTTGCTTTAATGCGATGACGGCTTGTGGTAATTGTATTTGCGCAAAAGCATCTCCACCTTTTCGTCTAACATCTTCACAACGTGCTTGCAGTAAAGGATCATCAGGAGAAGCAAAGGGTAATTTATCAATAATAACACAAGTTAACTTATCACCTCTAACATCAATGCCTTCCCAAAAGCTCGCTGTGGCAAGTAATACTGCATCGTCAGTTTCAACAAACTTATCTAATAAAACGCGCTTGCCCATTTGACCTTGCACTAATAAAGGATTATCAATGCTATCCGCTAAAAGCCCCGCTACTTGATTCATAACACGATAACTAGTGAAGAGCATAAAACAAGCGCCTTTACTGGCTGTAATTAACGGCTGTGCTAATTGTGCTAAATGCATTGCTCTATTTTTATCATTAGCCTCAGGTAAATAACGCGGTACAATTAATTGCGATTGCTGTTGATAATCAAACGGACTTTCTAGCAATAATTGATTAGCCCCAAGTAACCCCAAATGCTGAGCGAAATGATCAAAGCTATTATCAACCGCTAATGTTGCTGAAGTGAAAATCCAACCAGCACCTGACGCTTTAACATAGGCGTTAAATTTATCGGCAACACTTAAGGGGGTTAAATGTAATACCACATGGCGCGGCGTGGTCTCGTACCAAAAACTCATGCCATCTAGATCAACATTAGCCATAACATCATATTGCGCTAATAAGTTTACTGCTCTGTCAAAACAACTATCGATGGCTTCGTTGCGAGAAACACACAACTTAATTACTTGATATAAAAAGTCTAAATCGACTTTTAAGCGTTGAAATTTTAGTACAAATTGTTGCTGCTGATATTTTTCTCGCCAATTACCACGCTCTGGATCATAATTAAAGAGTAGGCGAAATTCTTGACAGGTTTTTTGTAGCTTCTCTGCTGCCAATCCCAGTTGTTTAACATCGGTTAATTTACTGCGATAAACTTGCAACACATCGGTACACAAATCAACTAACTGCCGAGTAGAGAATGCTTCGCCAAAATAATCGCTAGCAATATCACCTATCTGATGTGCTTCATCAAATACCATCACTTGTGCTTTAGGTATCAACTCACCAAAACCAGTATCTTTTAATGCCATGTCGGCAAAAAACAAATGATGATTTACCACGATCAAATCCGCATCTATGGCTTTTTGCCGCGCTCTGACCAAATAGCACTGTTCGTAATCTGGACAATCTTTCGCTAAACAATTATCTAACGTGCTGGTAATAAAGGGAAACACGCCTGAGTCTTCGGTAACATTAACTAACTCGCCTATATCGCCACTTTGGGTACTGTTAGCCCACGTTTTCACTTTCACTAAATCAGTGAGAGTATTGGCATCTAATTGCCCACGCGTTTCTTGATATTGTGCCAACCGATATTTACATAAGTAGTTTGCTCGCCCTTTTAATAAGGCCACTTGCACATTACTGGCTAACGCTTTTTTAACTAAGGGAATATCTTTATGGAAAAGTTGCTCTTGCAGGTTTTTTGTTCCCGTTGAAATGATAATTTTAGTATTTAACTCATCACCACTAGACGAAGATTTAACACTAAGAAAAGCAGGAATTAAGTAAGCAAAGGTTTTACCTGTTCCGGTACCCGCTTCAACAATAAGAGAAGATTGTGATTCAATCGCGTTAGCTACTTCTAGCGCCATATCCGTTTGTGCTTGGCGGGGAGAAAAGCCGTCAATAGCCTTAGCTAAAGCGCCTGTAGTAGAAAATGCTTGGGCAACGGAAGTCATTAAATGGCTGTTAAACTAAACGGGAGAATAAAGAGAATGAAGATTATACTGTTTTATAGGTAAACATAAAGGTTAAACATAAAGATCTAAATGTTTAATACCATCTTTAGATTCGGTTATCACTTCATCTGTATTATTATCTTGTTTTTCATGGAGTGAATTACCTTCAACAACTTGCTCTTGCTCTGCTGCTAAATTTTGTTCTTGCTTATTTTCTTTTTGTGATTCATTACCGAAATAATATTTATGATTTTCAAGATGATCCAAATCTTCTTTTAATTTACCAGCGCCCGCATCTTTTAAAAGTGCCTTAACCTTTAAGCTGGTGGGCTTAATAGGTACTGGCACAACACGCGTTAATACAGTAGTAAAAATATCCATAACGTCTCAACTTTTTTCAATCATCACAATGATAAATTATTCGTTATTATTTCTATTTATCGGTAATTTGCAAAAAACCTTTAACAAATGGCTAACCTGATCAGACGACAGTTATTCCTCAATCACCATCCCTATCTATAAATTGCCATTATACTCTTTATTATAGTGTAAATGTAACTGTGCTTAAAATAATCACCCTCCCCTAATCATGCACGAATTTCAACCCGCCAAGGAGGGTTAATACGAGCATCACCTGCCCAGTAAAGTTTTATTTTATTACCTGAGGGGTCATGTAATACCGCCTCCCGCCATAAATACCTTTGATCGGTTGGTTCTTGAGAAAAGTTAAAACCTTTCGCCTGTAACTTTTTTACCCATTCACCTAATTTCTCATGCTCAAAATAGATCACAGCACCACAGGCTAGTTCAGAATCACTCAATGAAAGTGAAAATGTTGAGTCACCTTCAGGGCACTCGAAACGAGCATAATGCGGTGTATCTACAATTTGAGTAAATCCTAAGTCACGATAAAACTGAGTAGACTTTTCCATATCATTTACGGGTAATGCAACTTGATTTAAATTCACTGAACTTCCTTATGTTGTTAAGCATTTATAATGTATAACCTACCGTTTGTCACTGTCGTTCTCTGCAACTTTGTAACCGTGTTCAACTCAAATGAGCCATAATCGATGGTGCATATTACAAACCTTGTCCAAACTGGAGAAAGGATTGAAATAATATCTTCTCAGCTGATTCTCGCGATAGGCAATTAGATAAAGGATCATTATTAAAAAATTCTTTACTCACTTTCTTTTCCACAGATGACCATTTCATATTGTCTAATATAACTTCAACTCTACAAATAAGACTTTCATCATTAGTGATGTAGATAACTTTAACATCATCAGTTCGTTCTATGAGGTTTTTATAGGGATAGTTGTTAGCGACATCTACCGTAAGTTGCCCAGCCATGGCAAGATTGCAAAACAACAAGATACTTGCATACGTTATGTTTTTTAATGACTTTATTAATAAACCTTTCATTTTAATTCTCTATATTTATCTTAAGTGTTGATAACAGATTAGTTATGATAAGGTTACAAAACAAACGATAAATAATTAAGTGTAATTAAGAAAATCTTAAGTATGAAAAATTTACCACCACTGAAGTCATTACAATATTTTCTAGTCGCGGGACAATCTAAGAACTTCAAACAAGCAGCCGAACAACTTCATGTGACGCAAGCGGCGGTGAGCCAGCAAATTCGACTGTTAGAGGAACATGTACAATCAAAGCTTTTTGAACGTTCAAATAAGCAAACAGTGCTTACCGAAAACGGCCGTCAACTATTGCCTTTCATGCAAAGAGCATTTAAAGAGCTATCTTCAGGTATTCAAATAATTACTGGTGACCAAAACCCTACCGTATTACGTATTTCTACAGTACATTCATTTACTTCACTATGGCTTATTCCTCGGCTTCAAGAGTTTCAACAATTACATCCTGAAATAATGGTGCAACTTGCCCCATCTAGCGAACTTATTGACTTTAAACAATCAAATATTGATTTGGCAATACGGATGGGAAGAGGTGGTCACTCTGATGCGGTACAGAAGAAAATCTATGATGATACCCTTACATTTGTTGCAAGCCCAAAACTGTTACTTGGTATTAATAAAGACAACCCTGAGCATATATTTCGCTTACCTTGGATAGAAGACACCAGTATTGGCATACAGAAAATGTTTCAAGATTACTGTGAAAGTATAAACTTTAACCCTGAAAAATTAGTACCTGTCATACAAACAAATGACGCACTCCCTTTGATTGATAGTGCAGTTCAAGGCCGTGGATTCTTATTAGTAAATACTAGCTTAGTTATCGAACATTTACGTGCTGGCCGTTTGGTTAAACTACTTGAATATTCTAATAAAAGTCCCTATTCACTTTATTTGGTAGCACCGGAGCAGCAGTTTACATGGAAAAAAGTTAAGCTATTTGAAGATTGGATAGTGCCTAAGTTACTAGAGTCATTTTCCGATTTGGACATATATTAATTGCCCACTACAAAGTATTTCAGACAAGAACGGGGCAAGAAAATCGTTTACCTGCTACACAAACCAAGCCACTAAGGTTAGAAATTAATTTTCATATGTCAGTAGTGCTATAACCTTCTTTGCGAATATAAAAAACTGTGAATATGACTATCAAGGTCAACTATGAGCGCTTCAGAAGAGATATATTTCACCTAATCAATAACGCCTCCCATGACTGGTAACTCCACCATCATAACGGTCATAGAGGCTTCAAGCCAAAGCGACGGAACTTCATAGTTTCACTTAGACTAATTGAATTGATGATTGGTTTCGAATTCTCAGAGCAAACCATCGCTAAAAATAGTCTTTCTGCCGAAACATTGTTGATATTAAAAAACAGGCTCTTCATGATAGAGGAACAACTAATGTGAGTGACCAATTATGAATAAGCTTTCAACTGCATTTATACTTTCAACCATCCTAATACACCTGTTCAGTCAGCAAGCTATGGCTGACGATTTGATA
Source organism: Colwellia sp. (assembly GCA_029938115.1). Lineage (GTDB taxonomy): Bacteria > Pseudomonadota > Gammaproteobacteria > Enterobacterales > Alteromonadaceae > Colwellia. The sequence continues at coordinate 18,965 of JAPYOP010000048.1, forward strand.
AAAATCAATGCAACTAAAACAACGCCACTGTTCGATGGGAAATGTGAAGAAAGTGAATGGAGTACAGCAACAAAATTCAAATTACCTTCAAAAGTATCAATTTACCTCATGCATGACAAAAACTCCTTGTATGTTTGTGCGAAAGGTAAGATTGATGATTACGCTGTTATAGACATTATTATCGAAGATGTTAAAACAGGCTACCTCCATAGACTTCATGCATCTGCTCAGCTAGGGGAGAGAATATACAAAGGCAAAAAGTGGAGTAAACCAGATAGATGGAATTTAAAAGATTGGAGTGGTTTTTGGGTACCTTATGCTGGCAGAGTTGAATCAGAGGATGGGTTAAAACCCAAGTTTTTGAAGGGCTCTCATAGGGAAATACAAATTCTTCGTAAGAAATTTGCAGGCGAAGATTGGAATATGATGATTAGTGTAAGCGGCATTTCTTATAAGGAGGAAATGACAGCATTTACATTTCCAGATAAAGCAATAGATACGGACAAATCCACATGGGCTACTTTTTCTTTTTCAGACTAATCTGGCCTATGATTTATAAAGACCCAAACATGTATTGCAAAAACACCGATTAAGAATAAACCGACGATAAAGAGTAATAACTCTAAGTTCGCACCATATAACAAATCGTCATAAAAAACTGCTATTTATTCCTTGCAGCTAAATAGCTTTATGAGTAACCTTACAATATAGAAAAATAAATCACTTAATATAGATAACTTAGAGTTCAAGACATTATGACTTTCAACCTGAATCGCCGACATCATCACCATCATATAGACTAGCCCATTCAGGACTCTGCACTAACTCTTAGAATAGAGTAGCAGTAGAGAATACCGCGATGGGCTATGGCCTTTTCGCGGAGTTGAACTAAAGACACATATTTATAAACCCCCGAAAGAGCCTTAAATCTTTCGGGGGTTTTTCGCATTTTATGTCCCTGAAAATTGTATATACATATTTAAAGAATTAACAATTAGGAATCGAACAAATGACAACATCAGAGCCACGTTTACGCATAGCAATGCAAAAATCAGGACGCCTAAGCGATGACACCCAAGAATTACTTAAGCGTTGCGGATTAAAACTTAATGTTAGCGACCGTCGTTTACTTGCCCATGTTAGCAATATGCCTATAGACATCATGCGTGTTCGTAGCAGTGATATTCCAGGTCTTGTTATGGACGGTGTATGTGACTTAGGAATTGTTGGAGACAACACGCTTGAAGAAGAAGAATTATCACGTGCACTCATTGGCAGTAAAAACAGTTACATTAAAACTACGCCGTTAAATTTTGGTGGTTGTCGTTTTTCAATCGCTATGCCTGAAGAATTTGAATACACAGGTTTACAATGCTTAGACGGTTTACGTTTTGCAACAACTTACCCTCAGTTGTTAAACCGTTTTGCTAAAGAGAATGATATCAACGTTGAGTTTTGTTTATTAAAGGGCTCGGTTGAAGTAGCACCCAGAGTTGGATTAGCTGATGGTATTTGTGATTTAGTATCTACCGGTGCAACGCTTGAAGCGAATGGTTTAAAAGAAGTAGCTGAAGTTTTTCGTTCTAAAGCCTCATTGATTCAGCGCTCTGAGCCATTAGGTGAGGATAAGCAAGCAATTTTAAACACGCTACTTCCGCGCATTAATGGTGTAATGAAAGCCAAAGAAAGTAAATACATCATGCTGCACGCACCAAAAGATAAGGTCGGTGAAGTGAGCGCGTTAATGCCGGGCAAAGAAACACCGACTATTTTACCATTAGCTGGCCGTGATGATTTAGTTGCTGTACACGTGGTTGCTACTGAAACGTTCTTTTGGGAGACCATGGAGCAATTGAAAGCGCTGGGCTGTAACTCTATCCTAGTTATGCCTATTGAAAAAATGATGGAGTAGATTCATTAATCTCATTGCTAGTTAGCCCAAACTCGGCATCAGTAGTACTCATTGACTAACGTCAACTCCGTGCTACTTCTTTGCCTTTGAACTAACTAACTGCGAGCTGAAAGAATTATAAAGACATTATTTAGCAGATCTGAGAATTAAACTTTGTAAAGTTTTAGAGAAAATTATGAATACTCAAATAATCGATTGGCAAGAAATATCCGCACAACAAAAAATTGATGCACTTGCCCGCCCAGCTATTAGCGACAATGCCTTGTTATCAACACAAGTGGCTAACATTATATCGCAAGTTCAAAAGCAAGGTGATAAAGCACTCTTCACTTTAACAGAGCAATTTGACGGTATCGCTTTATCAACATTATCGGTAACTGCCGAGCAAGTTGAACAAGCAAGTTTAGCGTTAACCGATAAACGTCTTAAAGCAATCAATACCGCCTATGGACAAATCAAACGATTTCATAGCGCCCAAACGGCAAAAGATATTTTTGTTGAAACCTGCCCAGGCGTGCGCTGCACTTTAAAAACAGAAGCGATTGAAAGTGTTGGTTTATATATTCCAGCCGGTAGCGCGCCACTGCCATCCACTGTATTAATGTTGGGTGTACCGGCACAACTTACCGGCTGTAAACGCACGGTATTAGTTTGCCCGCCAAATAAAAATGGTAAATTAGCTAACGAAGTATTAGTTGCAGCCAAACTTTGTGGTATCACAGAAATCTATACCATAGGCGGCGCACAAGCTATAGCAGCACTTGCCTATGGTACAAAAAGCATTCCGGCAGTTAATAAAGTGTTCGGCCCTGGCAATCGTTATGTCACTGAAGCAAAAAAACAGCTATCACAACAAGTTACTGGCTTTGCCATTGATATGCCTGCGGGTCCTTCTGAAGTGTTAGTTATTGCTGACAAAGAGGCTAACGCCGCCTTTATCGCTGCAGATTTATTATCTCAAGCTGAACATGGTAGCGACAGTCAGGTTATTTTATTAACGGATAGTGAAAACTTAATCGCTGATGTTGCTAGTGAACTTGAAACCCAAGTTGCACTGTTATCAAGACGAGAAATTGCCACACAAGCATTAAAACAATCACGATTAATTTTAACTAAAGACATGGCACAAGCCGTTGAAGTATCAAATTGCTATGGCCCTGAGCATTTAATAATTCAGACCGAAAACCCACACGGATTATTAACTGATTTACGCAATGCTGGTTCAATTTTTGTTGGTGCTTATACGCCAGAATCAGCGGGTGATTATGCTAGTGGTACAAACCACGTTCTGCCAACTTACGGTTATTCAAAAGTTATCTCAAGCTTATCATTAGCTGACTTTTCTCGCCGTTATACCGTACAAGAAATTAGCAAAACCGGTTTAGCAAATTTAGCTGAATGTATTATCGAGCTAACTGATGCAGAAGGGTTAGACGCTCACCAAAGAGCGGTAACTATCCGCTTAGAAGAAAAGAGTTGAGAGGATAAAATGTCTAATTTAATAAATAAACTCGCTCGTAAAGAGCTAATTGACATGGTGCCTTACCAATCAGCACGTAGGCTTTTTGCTAGTGGCGATGCCAAACAAGCTAGCAATAAAACATGGCTAAACGCTAATGAAGCACCGGGGATGGGGGAATATCAAGTAAGTAGTGAAAATATTAACCGTTACCCTGATTTTCAACCGACAAGTTTGCTTAATGCTTATAGTAATTATTGCGGGCTTAAGCGCTCACAAATATTAGCGACTCGCGGCGCAGATGAAGGCATAGAGCTGATCATTCGTAGTTTTTGCCGCGCTTACGAGGACAGTATATTAATTTGCCCTCCAACTTATGGCATGTATGGAATCAGCGCAGAAAACCATGGCTCCGGTATTGTTAAAGTGCCACTTAACAATAATCAACTTGATCTTGAAGGGTTACAGCAGCAAGTTGGTAAAGTAAAAGTTGTCTTTTTATGTTCGCCCGGTAATCCAACGGGTAACCTGTTAGTGAAAGAAGATATAATTGCTGCCATTGAGCTTTTTAAAGATGATGCCATTGTCGTTGTTGATGAAGCTTACATTGAATTTTCACCCGCAGAAACATGCACTAATTTATTTACTCAATACGATAATGTTATTGTACTTCGTACTCTGTCAAAGGCCTTCGCTCTTGCAGGGCTTAGATGCGGTTTTACTCTAGCGAGTGAAGAGATCATTACTTTACTTAGCAAAGTAATCGCTCCGTATCCAATTTCTGCACCTGTCGCTGAAATTGCAAGTAAAGCACTCAGTGCAGGTTTAGACGAAATGGCCGAACGAGTGCAAGACTGTAATCAAATAAAGGCAAACTTATCTGCTTGGCTAAACAAACAAAGTTGGTGCAGTGAAGTATTTGTTAGCAATGCTAATTTTATACTCTTTCGCTGCACAAACCTTGACGAGAAAACACGTATTTTTGATTTATTGGTAAGCTATAATATTTTAATCCGCGACCAATCTAAGCAAATACAACTAGACAACTGCCTACGCATTACTATTGGCAGCGAGCAAGAGATCGCACAACTTAAAGAAGTTTTAACTTAATCATATTGTTGAGGCAAGCATCGACCTACATTAATTATTTTGTAGGTCGGCATTAACGCAGCGAAGCCCGACAGAATTTTGTAAGAGCAAATTATGAAACAACAGAAAATATTATTTATCGACCGTGACGGCACCTTAGTTGAAGAGCCTGCCATTGATAAGCAGCTTGATACCCTAGAGAAATTGGTATTTGAGCCTAACGTTATTCCTGAACTATTAAAATTGCAAGCCAAAGGCTTTAAGCTTGTGATGGTGTCAAACCAAGATGGATTAGGCACATCAAGCTTTCCACAAAGTGATTTTGACTTGCCGCATGACCAAATGATGGCAATATTTTCATCGCAAGGCGTAATGTTTGAGGATGTTCTATTGTGTCCACATTTTGATGAAGATAATTGTCATTGTCGTAAACCAAAGCTAGGTTTAGTTAGTGAGTACTTGCAACAAGGCCGCGTTGATTTCACCAACTCTTATGTGATTGGCGACCGAGAAACAGATATGGGCTTAGCCGCCAATATGGGTATTATTGGCATAAAGTATAATCGCGATAACCTTAATTGGGCACAAGTCAGCGAGCAAATACTTGGTTCGCTTGATAAGCCACGCACAGCAACAGTAACGAGAACTACTAAAGAAACAGATATTACCATCACCGTTAATTTAGATAAAACCGGTGGCAGTAGTATTGATACCGGTCTAGGCTTTTTCGATCATATGTTAGATCAAATAGCCACTCACGGTGGCTTCAGCATGCAATGTAGTGTTAGTGGCGACTATCACATTGATGAACACCACAGTGTTGAAGACACCGCCCTAGCGCTAGGCAAAGCACTAAAAGAAGCGCTAGGGGACAAACGTGGTATTGGCCGCTTTGGTTTCGTATTGCCAATGGATGAATGCAGAGCTGAGTGCGCTATTGATTTATCAGGCCGCCCTTGGCTTGAATTTGACGCCGAATTTACCAGCGAAAATGTCGGTTCTATGTCAACTCAAATGGTTTCGCATTTTTTCCGTTCACTCGCTGATTCAATGCTCATCACTTTGCATTTATCGACTAGCAAAGGTAATTGTCACCACCAAGTAGAGAGCTTATTTAAAGTATTTGGTCGTGCATTAGGTCAAGCAATTAAAGTTGAAGGCGATGAATTGCCTAGCTCAAAAGGTACTTTATAGTGAAAAAAGTAGTGGCAAAAGAAATGACTAAGACTATTGATAATAATAGTAACAACGTTATTGTTGATACGGGTTGCGCAAACTTATCGTCAGTGAAATTTGCTATTGAACGTCTTGGTTTCTCAGTGACTATCACTGATGATATAGAAATAATCAAAGCCGCAGATAAAGTTATTTTCCCCGGTGTTGGCAGTGCTAAATATGCCATGAAAAATATTATTGAAAAAGGCTTAGTGGCAACGTTACAAAGCTTAACACAACCTGTTTTAGGCTTTTGTTTAGGCATGCAGTTAATGACACGTTCTTCTACTGAAGGAATAGGTTCAACAGAAGAGAATCAAGGAAGTCTAATTGAGTGTTTAGGCATTATTCCTACTGCTATTGAACCATTAAATTCCCAAGGCAATCGTTTACCGCACATGGGTTGGAATACCTTAACAAAAGTAGCAAACCACCCTATTCTCAATGGCATTAGCGTTGATGACTATTTTTACTTTGTCCATAGTTTTGCTGCACCCATTAGCGAATACACTTTAGCAAGCTGCGAATATGGCAGCGAATTTTCAGCCATTATTGGTAAAGATAATTTTATTGGCTGTCAATTTCACCCTGAACGCTCTGGCGCTTTAGGCAGTAAAATAATTAAGAATTTTTTAGAGCTCGACTTTACTCAAGTTAAGCCGGAGTCAAACACATTATGATGATCCCAGCGATAGATCTAATAAACGGCGAAGTAGTTCGTTTATTCCAAGGCGATTACAGCCAAAAAACCAACTACAAAACCACAGTACAAGAACGCCAAAAATCTTATGCTGCATCAGGCGCAACGGTAATGCACTTTGTTGATTTAGATGGCGCAAAAGACAGTACAAAACGTCAGTTATCAGCCCTTAAAACCGTAGTTAACCATGAAACCATGATCACCCAAGTCGGTGGCGGCATACGCTGTGAAGAAGATGTAAAACAGCTGCTCGATTTAGGCGCAACGCGTGTCGTTATTGGTTCATTGGCTATCAAGCAACCGGAACTGGTTCTTGAATGGCTCAAGTCTTATGGCGGCGAAAAGATAGTATTAGCCTTAGATATAAAAATTGATGAACAAGGTAATAAAACCCTACCAACCCATGGCTGGATTGAAGATAGCGGTGTTAATTTAGAAGACTTACTTGACCAATATATAACGGCGGGCATTAAGCATATCTTGTGTACCGACATATCTAAAGACGGCACACTTTCAGGCTCAAATGTTGATCTGTATATTGAACTTTGTAAAAAATATCCGAGTGTTCAATGGCAAGCTTCTGGGGGCATTGGCTCACTTAACGATATTAAAGCACTAATACCTACCGGAGTATCTGGTGTTATTTTAGGTCGCTCACTTTTAGAAGGTAAATTTACCCTTGAGGAGGCTATCGCATGTTGGCCCGTAGAATAATTCCTTGTTTAGATGTTCGTGATGGTAAAGTGGTTAAAGGTGTTCAGTTCAGAAACCACGAAATTATTGGTGATATTGTGCCATTAGCGCAAAAGTACGCAGAAGCTGGCGCTGATGAACTAGTGTTCTACGATATCACCGCAAGCTCAGATGACCGCGTAGTTGATAAAAGTTGGGTAAGCCGTATAGCAGAAGTTATTGATATTCCTTTTTGTGTTGCTGGCGGTATTAAAAGCGAAAACGATGCGAAAGAAATACTGATGATGGGTGCTGATAAAATATCCATTAACTCCCCTGCTCTGCGTGACCCTGATCTTATTTCACGTTTGGCTGACTATTTTGGTCAGCAATGTATCGTTGTTGGAATTGATAGTTTTTATGACAAAGACACTGGCCAATATCAAGTTTACCAATTTACAGGGGATGAAAAACGTACCCAAAAAACTGGCTGGACTACGTTTGAGTGGATAGAAAAAGTGGTTAGCCTAGGGGCTGGTGAAATTGTGCTTAACTGCATGAACCAAGATGGTGTTCGTCAAGGTTATGATATCGAACAACTCAAACAAGCACGTAATGTTTGCAGCGTTCCGTTAATAGCTTCAGGCGGCGCAGGTACTATGGAGCATTTCGCCCAAGTTTATCATCAAGCTGACGTTGACGGTGCACTAGCCGCTTCAGTTTTTCATAAAGGCATTATCCCGATAAACGAATTAAAAACTTATTTAAAATCACAAAGCATTGAGGTTAGACCATGTTAGTAACAATCGATAATACCAATGAATTAGCATGGCAAAAAATGGATAATCTCATTCCTGCCATTATTCAGCACGCAGCTACTGGCGCAGTATTGATGCAAGGTTATATGAACCAAGAATCATTGACTGCTACATTAAAAACAGGCAAGGCCACTTTTTTCAGCCGATCCAAACAAGCGCTATGGGTTAAAGGTGAAACCTCGGGTAACTTTCTAAATGTTTTACAAGTACTTACCGATTGCGATCAAGACAGCTTGTTAATTGCTTGCACACCTATTGGACCAAGTTGTCACTTAGGCACAGAATCTTGCTTTCCTGAACAAAAGTTGACGCAGCAAAACTTTTTAAGTCAGCTTGAGCAAGTCATTGCAGGTAAAAAAGATGATGACCCTAAAGAAAGTTACACCGCACACTTATTCTCCCGCGGAACCACAAAAATGGCACAAAAAGTTGGTGAAGAAGGCGTTGAAGTTGCCCTTGCAGCGGTAGCTGAAACTAAAGAAGATTTATTAGGTGAATGTGCAGACTTGTTCTACCACACGCTTGTTTTACTAGCCGATCAAAACATTGATTTATCAGAAGTTATGGACGTCCTACAACAACGTCATAATAAATAAGCTTTTAAGTAAATTAAATTTTTGATAAAAGGGTGCATACTTGTTATAACTAATACATGTATGCATCTTTTTTTTGCGGCTAAATATTGAATAAAACACAGTTATCTTTTTATTTTCTGACACTTTTATCAATCCTAATATCTTGTATTAGTTGCTTTTCCCATGCCAGTTCAAACGATGTACTTATTTATATTCGTGATGATGTTTACTTAGACTATCAAAATTTTATCGGCAAAAAAGATGTTCTAACAATAAAGGATTTTTCAGGAAAGAAAGTTCGACGTGATGTTGTTGATATGGTTATTGCGCAACAAGCATTACAGTTAGGAGGATTTGTCTATGAATTTAGTTATGCGCCAGGAAAAGTTAACTTTAGAAATACCAAAATGCTACAAAATGGTGACTTACTAATAAGTTTTGACTCCTATTGGAAAAGCGATGCTCAAGCATTAGCTGATAAATTATATATATCTGTTCCCGTAATTAGAAATGGAGAATACGTCGCTGGCATATACACTAGCCCTTACAATCAAAAAGTACTGCAAATAAAAGCACTAGATGATTTAAAAAACTTAACATCTATTTCAACACCAAAATGGCGTACGGACTGGCAAACTTTACAATCCCTTAACCTAAAAGAATTAATCAAAGAAAACTCATGGCTTTCTATGACCCGCATGGTCAATCTTCAATGGGTTGATTTTATGTTAATGCCATTTAACAATACCCCAGATCAAAGTTTCACCATGGAAAAAATTCATCTAGTTCCTGTACAGAACATTGCTATTGTATTAAAAGACTCTCGTCACTTTGTTATCAGTAAAGCACACCCACAAGGAGAGGCTGCGTTTATTGCGATTAACAAAGGCTTAAAAATATTGAGAGAGCAAGGCGCAATAATAAAAGCTTATACAGAAGCTGGCTTTTTTATTGATAAAAACAAATACAAAATATTAAACCAATAAAAGCATCCAAATAAATTATTAACCACAAATAATTTACGCTATAATAGCTATCTCAAAGGATATCTTCACGCTAAGGAATAGCGATGTTTAAACATTCTGCCATCAAAAAATACGGTAATAAACTCTTACCTCAACTGCAAAAACGCTATGGTGAACAACTTTTCTATACTTCAAGCCAAATAAGAGCAACTGTATACCAGTGCAATTTCAATTCAAAATATTTACCGCTTGGCTATATCTTATTTCTTGAACCAACTATGTTAGCTCAAATAATACAAAGTGAGTTTCCTAGCCTATGCATTGTGCGTTATAAAAAAGAAATGCGTGACTATCTAGATGAACATAAATATCATGGTTACTTACAATCACTAACTGTATAGCGTATTAATGACTTCTAAAACTATTTGGCAATCTAAGCACTTTGACGAGTTAACACTTGATCAACTTTATGATTTATTAAAACTACGTATTGATGTGTTTGTTGTTGAACAGACTTGTTACTACCCTGATCTTGACAGTAATAAAAATCAACTAGATAGAGATAAAGAAACGATACATTTATTGGGCTACCAAAGTGGCAGGTTAGTTTCTTATTTACGAATATTAGCGCAGGGGCAAAGCTACGACAACTACATTAGTATTGGCCGTGTTGCCATTGCAGAGCAAGCTAGAGGCTCAGGCTTAGGGCATGAACTGATGACAGAAGCACTCAATTTATGTCAACAGCATTTCCCTAAGCAAGATATTAAAATATCAGCCCAAGAACATTTAATTAACTATTACCAATATCATGGCTTTGAACAAGTCTCTGATATGTACCTTGAAGATGATATACCTCATGTTGCTATGATAAAAAAAGTTTAAACAATCACTTTGCTTAAACCTTTATGAAATTATAAACATTCGAATATTTTCTATCGCAAGAATAAGTAAAACCACAAAAGTAGAAAGCATGCCCGTAATACGCGGTATAGATGTACCTATAGATTGACTCAACCCAATGGCATGTAATATTCGTCCTATTAATAATGTAGCGCCTAAGCCATGTAACCAAAGAGAGTTTGCGCCACTCAGTTCATAACTCGCTAATAGAATTAACGCGAGTGGTATATATTCAGAAAAATTACCATGTATTCTAATAGCTTTAACAAGCAGTTTTTCACCGCCATCTCCAACACCAACTTTAAGCTTGAAGCGTAATCGTATTATATTAAAAGATAAACCAAGAAAGACTAGGGCAAGTAAACTGGCATAAAGGGCCGTGATTGTTAAATTCATTTATGGATTTCCTAATTATTTTTATATGCAAGCCTAAAACAAAAAACTCGCCGAAGCGAGTTTTATTTGATAGCAACAACATAGTGAAAATTAAGCTAGTTGTTTGCTTAATATAGCATTTACGGCTTCTACAGCTTGCGTACCATCAACAGTTAAATACTGACAGTTACCCGCTTTAGACTCGCTTTGGTAAAAATCTACCAAAGGCTTAGTTTGCTCATGATAAATAGCTAAACGTTTACGTACTGTAGATTCTTCATCATCTGGACGAATTGATAAATCATCACCGGTAACGTCGTCTTTACCTTCAACTTTAGGTGGATTATAAACAAGATGGTAAACACGACCCGAGCCAGAATGAACACGGCGACCCGCCATACGTTCTACGATAACCTCGTCTGGCACATCAAACTCAAGTACGTGATCAACACTAACGCCATTTTCTTTCATTGCATCAGCTTGTGGGATTGTACGAGGAAAACCATCAAGCAAGAAACCCGCTTTACAATCATCTTCGAGGATACGCTCTTTAACTAGACCGATAATTAGGTCATCTGAAACCAATTGACCTGCATCCATAACCGTTTTAGCTTGCTTACCTAAATCAGTGCCAGCTTTAATTGCAGCACGCAACATATCACCCGTTGATATTTGAGGAATACCAAATTTAGCCATTAAAAACTGTGCTTGTGTGCCTTTACCAGCACCAGGAGCACCAAGAAGTACAATACGCATATAAAATAACCTTAATTGTAATATTTAAAAGTAAAAAAATAATTACCTTAAAATGATCTAACTACTCTTCAGTAGAACAATTTGATCACACTAATGTAATAATTCTTATTTAGAATATTCGTAGCGGCAAACACTATACAAGCATGCCTATATGCAAACAAGCATAGCATACAAAAAAGGAGCAATCATTTATAGTGATTTGCTCCTTTTTTCGACTAAAGTCTACTGTGTCGGTTTAAGTATTACTTGGTTAAACTTAACATTAGCTTGTTTAAACGAGCAACAAAACTTGCTGGATCTTTCAAGCTTCCACGCTCTGCTAACATTGCTTGTTCAAACAATATTTCAACCCATTGGCTAAACTTATCATCATCTTGCTCATCAGCAACGTGCTTAACTAAATCATGCTCACCGTTAATTTCAAAAATTGGTAACGTGTCGGGCACTTCTTGACCAACAGATGCCATTAATTTTGCCATCTGGCTACTCATATCATCATCATCAGCTACTATACATGCTGGCGAGTCGGTTAAACGTTGAGATAATTTAACTTCTTTCACTTTATCTTTAAGCACTTCTTTAATGCGAGTAACAACGGAATCAAACTCTTTTTCTAACTTATCTTGTGCTTCTTTAGTTTCAGCATCATCCATATCACCTAAATCTAAACCACCACGAGTTACTGATTGCAACGTTTTTGAATCAAACTCATTTAAATGACTAACTAACCATTCATCAATTCTGTCTGACATCAATAATACTTCAATGCCCTTCTTACGGAATACTTCTAAATGAGGGCTGTTTTTCGCAGCTTCAAAGCTATCAGCAACCACGTAATAAATTTTATCTTGACCTTCTTTCATGCGTTCAATGTATGAAGCTAGTGATACATTTTGAGTGGCGTTATCTTCATTCGTTGAAGCAAAGCGTAATAAACCAGCAACTTGCTCTTTATTCGACATGTCTTCAGCAGGACCTTCTTTTAGCACTTGACCAAATTCATCCCAGAAACCTTGATATTTTTCAGCATCTTTTTTGCCTAACTTCTCAAGCATTTTTAACACACGTTTAGTACAACCTTTACGAATAGCTTGCGTTACTTTGTTGTCTTGCAAAATTTCACGAGAAACATTTAACGGTAAATCGTTTGAATCAAGCAAACCTTTAACAAAACGTAAGTACGTTGGCATAAATTGCTCAGCGTCATCCATAATAAACACACGTTGAACGTATAGTTTTAAACCGTGTTGTTTTTCACGATTGTACATATCAAATGGTGCTTTTGCTGGCACATATAAAAGCGAAGTATATTCTGTTTTACCTTCTACTTTGTTATGTTCCCATAATAACGGGTCACCGAAGTCGTGTGATACGTGTTTATAGAACTCATTATATTCATCTGTCGATATCTCTGATTTTTCACGGGTCCATAAAGCGGTTGCTTTATTGATTGCTTCCCATTTAGCAGGCTCTGCATCTCGGCCTTCAACACCATGAGTCGTTACGGTGCCTTCATCATCTTTTTCTTCTGCTACTGCTTCAACCGCAGGTACTTCAGCCGTTAACATTTCAACTGATACTGAAATATGATCTGAGTATTTAGTCACAATAGATTTTAAACGCCAATCATCGGCAAATTCACTTTCATCATCTTTCAAATGAAGGATGATATCGGTACCACGAGAGGACTTTTCAACTTTAGCTGTAGTAAACTCACCTTCACCAGCACTAACCCACTCAGTACCTTCACTAGTAGCATCACCGGCTCTACGGCTACGTACAGTCACTTTATCGGCAACAATAAATGATGAGTAAAAACCAACACCAAATTGACCAATTAATTGAGAATCACTGGCTTGATCACCCGATAGCTGAGAGAAGAACTCTGCTGTACCTGATTTAGCAATAGTACCTAAATGCTCAATAACTTCTTCAAGACTCATACCAATGCCATTATCAGAAATGGTAACGGTATTGTTTTCTTTATCGCAACTTACGCGAACACGTAGCTCACCATCACCTTCATACAAATCAGCATTTGATAAGGCTTTAAAGCGTAACTTATCTGAGGCATCTGCCGCATTTGATACTAATTCGCGTAAGAAAATTTCTTTATTAGAATAAAGGCTATGGATCATTAGTTGAAGTATTTTTGCATTATCTGATGCAAACTGATGATTTTGTGTTTGTTTTTCGGTAGTCATGTAAAGAGATCCTGTCTAAACTTAAATGAGTAAGAATCGTTAAAATAAACGTTAGAATGGATGTGGGGGTTGAGGAAAATAATTCAAGGGAAGAGAAAAAAAAAGTGATGAGTTAATTAGTTCGAGTTGCAAAAAACACAAGTTGTCCAAATCAAAGAGACAAGTGACGAGTTAATAGCTAAACAAGTAAGTTAAAATTTGCTACGATGAACTATCATCGACATTCAAATTCACATTTTTGAAAAATAATAATAATATATTCATCCGCAACTCAAAAGCTGCAATTTGCGTAGCTTTAAAGGACGTTGCCATTCAAGATAATAACGCTTGGTTGAGTAATTCTATCAATTTTTCGAAAGAGTGCATTTCGTTAATAAAAACACTAGAGCATAATGGTCCTATTATTTTATCAGGTCTACCAGTCGACTTTAGTGTCGCTCTATCTTTAAGTGCTTGGTTTATGGGTAAAACAGTAGCTTTTGTTGATCCTGAGCTGACTGAAAAACAACAAAAATCAATAATAGAGGAATTGGCTCCATCGTGCTGGATAACAAATGTACTAATTAAAAATACATCATCAAGTGAAATCATTTATATTAATATTGATAATGAAGAGGGCAGTGAAGAATTTGAAAATAGATTGTCTTATTTTGAAATGGATAACGCTGCAAAACCATATGAATGGCAAACCACCGAAGTTGCTATCGTGCTATTCACTTCAGGCTCTACCGGTAAACCCAAGGGAGTATGCCATAGCCTTCAGAATCTAGTTTTTTCAGGTGAATTGTTTAGAGATCAATTCGGTGTTTCTGAAACAGATTATATTTTCAATATGGCACCTATGCATACTATGAGTGGATTAAGGTGTTCTATCTTCTTACCACTAATAACGTTTTGTGATACTCAGCTAAATGCTATAAAAGGAGATTTAAATTCAGTACTTAATAACTTAGAAAAGCAGCCGTGTACTATTCTTATTGCTGGCCCTAAATTACTTGAAACATTATCCCCCATTGCTGCAAGAGTTCATGTTTTAAAACACTCCCGCATGATGCTGTCAACTGGGGCGCCGTTATCTAGAGAAGTAAGAACCAAGCTGTGGAATGATATAAAAGTTCCCGTTTATGATTACTATGGGCTAACTGAAACGTGTGGATTAGTTATCGCTGAGCAAAGAGATTCTTTCAATCCATCAACCTCCTCTTTAGGTGTCACCTGCGAAGGAATAAAAGCCACTGTCATTGACGATAATGGTCAAGAGCGATTAACTGGAACAGGTGCTTTACGTATATATAGTCCAGCAATTTTTCTCGGGTATTTAGGGACAAAACTTACTAAGCAACTATTCTTTGATACCAACGATAACGTTACTATTGACGCTAACAAGGATATATTTCTTCTAGGCCGATTAGATAGAAGTATCAAATCTTCATCAACACTTTGGTTGCATCCCCAAGCAATAGAGTCTTGGTTAGCAAAAGAACTCAATGTAACTGACTTTGCTGTAAAAACTGAAAACCTCACTATTCAGTGTTTTATAGTGCTTGAAAACGAATCATTAACATCGATGACAAACAAATTAATTGCAGAGTTAGGTACAACCTATAACGAAGTAAAATGGCATACGGTTAACGAAATACAACGGACAAATTTAAGTAAAATAAACTGGAATTTATTGGAGAAAAAATGAGAGCTTTGACTGAAATTTATAGTGGAATGGTTAATTCACCAACAAAGACATTTGCAACTTTGGAAAATGAATCAATAAGCTATAAAGAGCTCCATACTCGTGTACAACTTTTTTCAGGGCAATTCGCTCAATTTGATGTTAAATGTGATCAAAGGGTCATTATTTGTAGTGGTAACGAAAGCTTTGTCATCAGTGCAGTAATTTCAGCATTTTTAAATGGTATTTCATCAACCGTATTAACCACAGAAACTTCTTTAGCTCGCGTTGAATCTATTATTTCGCAAGCACAACCTCAACTAATTTTTATTGATGAAAAGCTACAATCGATATGGCAACTTCAAGGCAGCTTTTCAATATCCATCATTGCTAATAAAAAAGGCTCAGTTAGTTCATTAATGAAGCGTTTTATACGCGATAACAAAAAAAATTGGCGAGAGAGTCTAAATGAATTCACTCCACAGCAACCTCAATTACCAAACAAACTAAATAGTAATTGTTTTATCAACTTTACTTCTGGAACAACTGGTGATGCAAAAGGTGTTCAGATAACATATCACAATTTCATTACACATATGGATACCTTGAAAAAGGTCTTTTCTTATACACCAGATAGTAAAGTTTTAAACAATATGATTTTGGCTCATGCTGATGGTTTAATACAAGGACCAATGCTAGCACTCTATAATTCTTGCTCTTTATATCGCCCTTGTAACATGGACGTTCAGCACTTAGAAACATTGTTAAATACTGTTTTCAGAGAGCGTATAACCCATATGTTAACAGTACCTACCATATTGAGCTTTATTGATCGATTAACGGAACATAATGA
>JAPYOP010000251.1 GCA_029938115.1 Colwellia sp.
TTAATAATTTTATTTGTCTTTAAATTTGCCACTAAAACTACTAACAAATTGATCATAGGAATAATACTCAAAATGATCATGATAGTAGCTCCAAATTTCCCGTAAATACGTAGTGTCAATCGAGCTGTAAAAATCACAACTGCCAACAATAACGGAATCATTGCAAGCTGTAGCAATGGTTTAACTTCTGGACTCGCTGACCCTGTGAACACTGCTATAACAAAGTAGGCTAGAACAGTTATCAGAAGTGCTTTTTGCCTTTTGGCAATAACCACTATATTTTGTATTTCCGCATTGTTAGCATCACTTTGCAAATTCGATGATGGTGCCTGGTATATGTTTTCGTTTTTCATAGTTTTTTTCCATTTAACGACTCAAACACAGGCGCGAATTATTGCGTGCCCTTGTGCTTTGACAAGTTATACGCCAATGCATGTTTATGAGTAATACATATAAAATATGCAATTATAATTGTTGCTAGGTTTATAGTGACTGGATTAAAAGCCTCAATTAATAGACTTGGCATAATTAACATTACGTCTAGCAATAGTGCTATTAGTAGTGCCATTGCCAAATAAATTGGTATTAGTGATTTTTTTAATATAATAATACTACATGCAAGTATGATCTCAAATACGCCCGCTATTGGTGAAAAAAATACAGCATCTAAGTTATGAGCACTTGTAAGTAATGCCTCAATAGGGCTCAGCCACAGAATTTTAGGCACTAAACCGTGATATGCAAAAATAAAGGCAAGTGTGAACCTAGCCGTTAAATTAATCTTTGAAAGTAACTGATTTTCCATATAAATATCTTTTGTCATGATCAGGGGTTGGTAATGAGCAATAGTTATATTTACCAAATAAGTTATACCTATTCAGTGCAACACGATCATACAACCAGTTTCTTATGCTCTTTGGTATAAGTTGAAATATGGTTATAAATCTCCATGGGGAACCAAGAGTTCGCATAACGTAAAAGAAAGCATCACTTTTTTCAAGGCATTCCGTCCCATTAACAACTAACATTGTTTCATACACATCTGTTGGATAGTTGAAGTGCTGTAGAATATCTATGCCTTCTTGGGACTGTACACTTGCGAGTTTAAATTCATAGCCCTTATCGTTACGAATAATAAAGTTACTCCATGCGTTGCATAATTTACAAACACCATCAAATAGTATAAGTTTTTCATTTCCCTCTAAGTGTGGAGGATGAGATCTTTTATTTTCTGTCATTAAGTATGTGACTCTCTAAGTTATTATGAATC
>JAPYOP010000126.1:0-4607 GCA_029938115.1 Colwellia sp.
TTTTTTATGCGATAATTGTCCCTTAAGACGTTAACATAATAATTTTAGTAATTAGGGATTTTAAATGATTTATAAGTTGGTTTTTAAAGGAGTATTAACCAATGCTATTGATAAACAACAGGCTATTACTATATTCGCTAAATTGTTTTCAGTAACGGAAGATGACGCTGAAATGCGATTTTTCTCTAGAGCAATTGTACTCAAACAGTTGACAGATAAAAAAACAGCTGAGCACTACCTCGCAAAATTACAACAAATGGGTATTGTGATTGAAATTCGTGAATTGCCCAGCGAAAACAAACAAAGTGACATAGCTATTCCCTCCAAGCCAATTTCCCCTAAGTCGGTCACCCCCAAGTCTAGCACTTCCCCAAATAAGCCCGTCCCTGCACCTTCAATGGATAATAATACAAAGCCTCAATCAAATCGTAATCGATTAAGGCTTATAGGCGGGATCACGACAGTTGTTATTGCCATTGTTATTAGCGTGTTTATTTATGCTCAGCGTCTATTAGATACCAGTGTACCTATGGTGGTACAAAGAGCCGAATCAATTTTATTAACACCAAGCACCATTGTTTTGGGCCATGCGAACATTGCAAAAATGGCGGAACTTGAGCAACTATTTACAGATACAAGCAATGACGATTATCGATACAACCCAAACGGCGAAGGGATAATTAATGCTTTATTAGCTGAGGATATAAACCTCAGACGTGACTTAGAGCAACTAGTGTTTTCTATGAACTTTAATGAAGATACGGGTCCTTATGTTTCAGCTGTTTTAGCCGGTAAATTTAACCAGTCTGCGTTATTTAAAGGGTTGTCTAGACATTACATTGTTAATAAAAAAATAGTTGATGGTTTAACCATCTTTGAGATGGTAAAAGAAAATCGTCATACCTGTAAAATGAGTGATCCCATTGCTCTAACCAGTACTGACAATATTATTGTCATTAGTCATCCAGATAATATTTCATCTATTTTTAACCAGCTTAATACCCCATCAGTTTCAACCGTAGTGAATCAGCAGTGGGTAGATTATAGATCGCAACATATAGCGAGTATTGGTTTATTGCAGCCGGATAACCTTAAACACGCAAGTTCTGGTTTTATGGGGTTAATGCTAAGTGGCTTAAGTAAAGAGATGAAAGGTGCTCAGTCTGTATTTGCTGGTTTGTCTGCATCCTTTCTACCCCCTAGTGGCAGTGTTGATATTGTGGTTAATAGCACAGATGAAACTTGGTTAAGTGATACCAATAGTCGTCTTCAAAAACTACTGACCGAGCAGCAACAAACCGCTAGCAATGATGATGACTTTATATCAAAACTCATTAACGGGGTGGCAATCGTTGATGAACCTTATACATTGGGCGGCCGTTTTACTGTAGACGCAGAAATGGTCGCTGAAGGTAAGAAAGCCTTCGAAAGCGGATTATCAAGTTTGATAAGTATAGGCGGTGGCAAACCATCCTCATCAGATATTGCTAACATTAAAGATGAAATAGATGAGAGTGTTAAACCTTATATTGTTCGTATACCTTCATTGCAGCTACCTGAATTTGAATCTAAATATGGTAAACGTTATCAATGGCAAGAAGGCCCTCTAGCGGCCAGCGTTACCTCTTTACGAATGAATGCAGATAATATGCTTGAAATAGATGTTGAAGCCGCTGCCAGTGGTTTGCCTAACGCCCCTTCATCCGGTTATGGCAATTCGGGTGAGTTGCTCATTACCTCTGTAAGCGATAAAAATGGCAACGAGCTTTTAGCCAAAGAGACGTGCGGTAATAAAATTAACAGTGACCCAGCTGAAATGACAAGCTATTCAAGTGATGGTGCAGTCGAGGCGAAAAAAACGGTTAGGTTAGTACCGGCCGCGAAAGTGGGCAACATTGCAAAAATTGAAGGGCGAATTGACTTAGCGATTGCCACGCAAACCCAAGCGACATTAATAGCTGCCGACAGTGACAAAATGGTAGTAGAGCAAGGTGATATGTACCTTCGTATTAAATCTATTGAAGGAAATTCAGTCAGTTTTGTGGTGAGTGGTAACCAACAGCGTCTGTTAAGCGTTCGCGGATTGAATGCTAAAAAGCAATACCTTCAGGGCAGTGGTAAAAGCTCGTTTGGAGATTCTCAAAGTAAAAGTATGAATGTAACCTACAAAGGCAATGTTAAATTTGTCGAGATAGTAAGTACTGTAAAATATAAGAAGACCAGTAAACGTTTTACTATTACGAATGTATTGCCTTTGCAAAGAAAAAATGAATTTGCCTCTTTGCCTAAGGCGATTAAACCTTATAACTTAAGAGATTGGTCTGTAGTCAAGGCGGTGGCAAAGAGCTTCAAACCTAACGCTACATCGTTCCAGTGGCTGGGTGAGGCACAATATAAAAAGTCACTTAAATTAGGGCTTATGAGTGTTTACCCAATGAAAGTGTCTAAAGGTTTTAATGGCTATAATCTACGAGGTAATATTAAGTTTGAAATGCCATATGTTTCTGCACTAGAGAAAATAGCCGGTCGTGTATTATTTGAGATAAATTCATTGTCGTTTGAAAATATTCCCCCAATACCGGTTGACTATATGTTGCCATTTGAAATGAATTTCAATGGATTTGGGAATCAATACAAAGACCAAAGTAAACCCGAGGCCGAATTAAGGAAATCAATTTATTTACACGCATATCAACAGCTTAAAATCCCCTTATCTGAAGAGGGCAAAACACTGGTAGATAGTAAATTAACTAGTCTGACGGGGGATTTAGTTTTCAGGTTGCCTCAAAAGGTGTCGTCACAAACTCTTAACTCGGTAGCTCTAGGTAAACGTATATTTGTTAATGGCGTGGTTTATAAAATAGTTGAACTGGCATCCGGTGGACTAAAAGTTAGCGCTGAAGGCGATGTTCGCTCTTTGCTTGATATAAGGTTGCTTGATAAAGAGGGAAAACAATTAGGCAACGGCTCTAGCTTTAATGAGGAAAATCAAATGGGCTTACAAGATAAAGAGTTTGAACCCCGTTTATTAGCGGATATTCGTTTTCAAGGTGAACCTGATAAAATGCAGATAATCTACGCGGCAAGTGAAACAGAAAAGCGTTATTCAGTGACTTTAAAGCAACCTAAGCAATAAAGATTTAGAGGACATTAATTCTAAAATATAATGCAGGCGTACTTTAAAAGCCTCGGATACGTAATGGTCCGGGGCTTTTTCATGAATGGCAATTAAACAACTATTATGTTTTAGGGCTTAACGCTTTAATACAATACGATAATGAGCATCACCGCTTTCAAGACGTTGCATTGCGTCATTAATTTTTGAGAGTTCAAACTCTTCAATAATCGGCTTAATGTTATGGAGGTGGGCAAACTCCAGCATACTAGCAATGGTAGAAGGGCTGCCTACCGGTGAGCTGGACACTGATTTTTGTCCTGGCATTAATGAGAATACACTTAAATCTAACGGTTCTAGTGTGGTGCCTACAAAATGTAAACGTCCCTTAGGGCGCAGTGCAGCTACATATGCATTCCAATTAAGTTTTACATCGACTGTAGATATAATTAAATCAAACTGATCTGCAGCTTGGGCAATTTCTTTTTTGTCGCGAGAATTAATACATTGATGGGCCCCCATTTCTAAGGCTTCTTGGCGCTTTTTCTCACTTGACGTAAAGGCGGTTACTTCACAACCCCAAGCATTTAAAAATTGAAGGGCTAAGTGTCCAAGGCCGCCAATGCCAATAACGCCCACTTTATCGGTGGGTTTAATATTAAACTGCACAAGAGGGTTAAATACGGTGATGCCGGCACAAAATAATGGCCCTGCGATCTTTTTATCTAGGCCTTCGGGCAGCGCCACCACACTGGCGGCATTGGCGCGCACTTTATCGGCAAAGGCGCCATGGCGACCAATAATGGTGCCTTTAGCGGATCTGCAAAGATTTTGATCCCCTTCGTGGCAACTACGGCAAGTGTTGCAATAATCGCTGTGCCAACCTAGGCCTACCGATTGCCCCACTTTAAATTGTGTAACGTTTTTACCCACCGCCGCCACGGTGCCTACGGCTTCATGGCCCGGCACAAATGGGTATGACGTCATGCCCCATTCGTTTTTCAGCATGCTTAAATCACTGTGGCAAAGGCCACAATATTCCACATTAATTTCTACATCCCTGTGACCCAAAGGGCCTGGATCGTATTCAAACGGTGTTAGTTGGCCACCCGCTTGTTGGGCAGCGTAGGCATTAATCATGTTATCTCCATCGTTCTAAATTAAGGTGCTGAACTGCAATAAATAAGTGGCAGTGTTATTTCACTAAACCATTAAGAAGCCGGTCTATGCTACGCCAATACATTTCAGTAATTTCTTGCGGGCTGCGAGGTAACAGACCTGATGTGTAAAGGGAAAAGAATCCAATATAGGCCGACAATAAAAGTGCCGAAAGCTCACCTGCGTTATCTTCTTTTAAATACCCCGACGCTATGCACTCATTAATACGGGCGGTATACAGGTTAAACGAAATTTTAGAGTCGGCCCGTAAGTCACTAAATTGCGCAAGCTCGTCCTTAGTTTCTGATTTAATAAAAATGAGTTCAAAATATCG
>JAPYOP010000126.1:4707-6737 GCA_029938115.1 Colwellia sp.
CCTTCGTTAAGGTACTGATCACGAGCGCATTCTAGAATTATGTCTTTAGTTGGTTTCATGTTTACTTTTAGCTGAATTTGATGCGATGACAATTTAATATAGTTTAGTGTAGCAACTGGCTTTTATACTGTCAGTACTTATAAAATCACCATTCGATCAGCGCTAATCAGCTAACATTCCCCCAGTAATCAATAAAATCCGACTAATATTCGCACTATTAACTATTTCCGTGTTTAATTATTCCAAATGTTTAGTTTCCCAAAATTGCAAGTGGGCTCATGGGGAATCGTAAGGCTAAAAAACAAACATCGCGGCTAAAATTAGGTTAAGCATCATCATGATAAAGTCATTTACAAAGATGAACAGCATCGTGCCTTTTAACACCTGCCAAATACCTTCGCCGCGTCTATTTTGAATGGCCACTGGCACATTAAACATAAACTGTGATCCATGAGCCACTGCACAGACTAACAATAAGATGGCGCGCTGATCATCATTTGGAAACACATCTAGATTGGCCAGTAATAATATATTTAAAAGTGCAAATGCAAAGTTAAAACCGCCCAAAAAACGTCCCGACTCAGCCAGAACATTAAAGACAGGTGTATCTCTTTGCTCTTTGGGTACCACAACCTTGGCAAAAATCTTGGGGCGCAAAGAGAAAATGTTAAATGCCATTGAAAACCAGATGATATTTAAAATGAGTACTGTTTCTAACATGGTAATTTCCTTTAATATTTTTGTTCGTTTTAATTAGCTCATCAATTTTTTTAAACCAGCAGCGGTCACTTGATGGCCACCAATGGCAAAGTTGCCTTCGGGTGATTCATTGATGATGACCCAAGCACTCTTCTGTATTTTTTCTCCCACCACCTCTCCTACGGCTTTGGTAAGTGCTTGGGTCAGTGCTTCTTTTTGCTCGGCAGACAATGCACCTTCGACTGTGTTGTAGGTAATAACGGGCATTTTAAGATCCTAAGTAGTGTTTGTTTACTGTTAGTAGGTTAACGGGTGTTAATCTTGAAGTTAACGAATGTTAACTTGGCAGGGCTCGATTTGTCAATATGTGCAGAGTGGCCAGATATAGAGCTGTTTTATGGGTTATAGGTTGGTAGTGGCAGAGTTCTAGTTAGTCGTTTTATTACAGTGCGAAAAACAAACAAGGCAGTAATAGTAGGTGAGTGTGGCAGGTGTACTGGGGTTTTTAAGGGGGGTGTGGTATGTTCACCGAATCTACATTGGGTGTGGATTTTAGTTGTATATTATAGGGATATAAAAAAGACATGAATTATTTTTTAACGTTAATCGTTGTCAGTAGTATTTCGTTTTGTGGGTTTTCTCAGGCAGAAAATGGCAGTGAGTACTCAAAAGTAGTATCGGTAGGGGGAAATGGCGTAACGGTAAGGGACACCGAGAGTAATTGGTTTTATGGCGCAGGTTATTCGTTGTCAGAAAATGATTCTGATTATAGTGGTAGTGAAACATCGCATGACGTATTCGCGATTGTTGGGCATAGAGTTTATTTAAATAACAAGGATATACGCAGTTTTGTAGACGGAACATTTAGTCTGTCGCACAATTTTTCTGATTCAGAGCGCACTTCTTATCGAGTGTCTAGCGTTTATGGTATAGAGCGGTTCATATCTGACGAGGTGAGTGTAGAGGCATCCATAGGTGTTGCTTTAAATCACTACGACTCAGGAAGTTATAAATCGACAAGTTTGTCAGGCCCGCTAGGTCGATTTTCTATGAGTTATTACTTTAATTAAATAAGTCGTGTTGTAAGCTTAGGGAGTAAATCCTGCTGACTTAGCTTTAAATATCAACGTATAAAGATAAAATTAATAAGCCTCGGATGAATAACTGTCCGGGGCTTTTCCTTGAATATAAAAAGCAAAGGCTAAAATTTCAGCGATTAATTGGTACAGCTCACTAGGGATAGACTGGCCTATTTGTAATTCGCTAAGTTGCGCAAGGAGTTGTGGATTTTCATAAATAGGAATGCCCATTTCCAAAGCCTGTTCTATTAG
>JAPYOP010000252.1 GCA_029938115.1 Colwellia sp.
TGCTACCTGGAATAGGTTGTGCTGGTTTAGGTGCGGTGATTATTTTACTGGTCAGTTGTTTATGCTCACAACCTCTACATGCGTATTTAAATTGCTTGTGCTTAATAACGCTAATTTTAGCGGGTATTATTTTAACTTGTTCGCTGTCTTCACTGCCACAATGATGCATTAGTTCACCGCAGCATGGGCAATCAAGCATCGTTAGTCTGTGCTCAACTTCTTCGCGCTCAAAATGCTCAGCCAGCGTTTGTTTACCTTTTTTATGGTGCTTCGGCGGCTCTGTTCTTTTATGCTGCTCAGCTTCGTTGAAGGTGCCCCGGGACGTTTTTTCGCTTTTCTTACCGTATTTTTGTGATTTTCTTAACTTTAACTCAGCAAGTAGGTGGTCAATGCGTGTTTGCATTTCAGCCTTATCTTCTTGCCATGTCGCTTTGTCCTTCTCTAACATCGAATTATCGTTCACTAAAGCGGCATTGTTTTTTTGCAAGGTATCTATCTGCGCTTGCATGTGGGCAAGTTGTTTTTGGAGTTCGGTTAATTGGTTTTGTTTAGTCATTGGCATAGCATGACACATGGGCATGATCGTTCAAGTAGATATAAACGATCATGCCAATTTAAACCACCGACAGTCCTGATAAGGTTGGGTGTCGGGTCTTATTATTGACAGGTAAGCCCGATAATAACCATTGCAACTGTCGTTGTTCAATGCTCATGGCGATATGTGCTTGAGCATGATTTGGCCATTGAAATCGCCCTTGCTCTAAGCGGCGATAATATAGCCAGAAACCGTTGGTATCCCAAAATAAAATTTTTAATTTATCACGTTGTTTATTACAAAAAACAAACCACGCTTGACTCAAAGGATCGAGTGATAGGGTGTCGCTGACAATAATACTCAGGCCATTGATTGATTTTCGCATGTCAGTGACACCAGTGACCAAGTAAACTTGGCTAGGTGAATGCATTACAATGCACTCAATAATTGCGCCAACGTTTGGTGGGTTAACGTCGACTCGAAATCTACTTGATAGCCGTTTGGCGTAGTGAGTTTAATTATGGAAGGTTGTGTAAAAGACTGCTCATGAATAACAAAGGGGATCACCTGTTGCTGTTTAACGGATGGTGCTTTATCAGATAGGCGTTTACGCCAAGCATAGAAAGTGGAAGTGTGAATTTTATTGTCACGGCAAAATTGAATGATAGTTAACTCACTTTGTTGCTGCTGTTCAAAGATGCCTTGCCAGTGTTTTATTTTTTGC
>JAPYOP010000127.1 GCA_029938115.1 Colwellia sp.
TTAAGCAGGGAGCTGACACATGGAACAATCAAAACGATATATTGAACTCAAGGATTTCATTCAAAATAGAATGAAGATGTCTCATGTCTATCAACCAGTAATGCTTGCTGCACTTCTTAAGCAGAGTGGTACAGCAACATCCTCCGAAATAGCATCAGCACTTCTGACCAAAGACCAATCTCAAATCGACTACTACCAGCATATCGTTAATGGCATGGTTGGTAAGGTATTAAGAAGCCATAATTTGGTCTCAAAGCCACCCAGAAAATCAGACTACTACCTCGAAGGGTATAACGAACTCAATGCAGAAGAAGTTCAGCAACTCATCGCACTATGTAACGAAAAGCTGAAGGATTTTGAGAGCAAGCGAGGTGATTCGGTTTGGGAACACAGAAGCAGAAACAGACGACTAGTCTCCGGAACAGTGCGCTATTCAGTTCTGAAACGTGCCAATTACCGCTGTGAGTTATGCGGCATAAGAGCCGATGACAAGGCCTTAGAGGTAGACCATATAGTTCCTAAAAGTTTGGGAGGTGCTGATGACATCATCAATTACCAAGCCCTCTGTTATAGCTGTAATGCGTCTAAGGGCAATAGGGATAGTACAAACCTTGCGGAGAATCGTATTAGCTACACAAACAGGGTTGATGGGTGTCTGTTTTGTGAGGCCTATACTGACCGTGAGGTAATTGCAGAAAATACTTTGGCCTATGCTATTCGAGATGGGTATCCCGTGACTGAGGGCCATACGTTGGTTATTCCGAAGCGCCACGTTGTAGATTACTTTGGGTTATCTACGGCGGAAGTCAGTGCTACAAATCAGCTCCTACATCTAGTGAAAGAACAGCTTTGCAGCAGTGATGAGGCTATTACTGGATTCAATATTGGTATGAATTCAGGTGAAAGTGCTGGTCAGACTGTATTTCATTGCCATACACACTTAATCCCAAGAAGGGATGGTGATGTTGAAGACCCCAGAGGTGGTGTCCGGCATGTTGTTGGTGGAAAGGGGTTCTATTAGTGAGTGTGAATATTTATAACTTTGCATACTCACGCATATTGATTTGGAGTTGTTATTTTGAATGAATTTATTTTCGCATTGATGGTACTTGCCGTTGTAGCTTTTTTTTATTTTGATAACCGTCGCAAGAAGGCTGATTATGCTGAAGAAGAGCGGATAAGAAGAAGAAAAGAAAAAACCAGAGTCTCTAAAGAAAATGAGCGTGAAGCAAAGGAAAAGGCTGATAGGCAGTTCTGGGCGGAGGCTGAAAAACAGCGCAAGGCAGAGGAAGAGATAGCGGCTGCTATAAAAAAGAAGACAGATGATGAACGAGAGTGCGCTGAACAAG
Organism: Colwellia sp.; assembly: GCA_029938115.1. GTDB lineage: Bacteria > Pseudomonadota > Gammaproteobacteria > Enterobacterales > Alteromonadaceae > Colwellia. The sequence continues at coordinate 1,350 of JAPYOP010000127.1, forward strand.
TAAAGATACTTGCAGTTGAACAGCTAACAAAACGCATTACAATTCTAAGATCTAATCTGCCATTTTATACCTCCGATAAAGTGCCTTCAGTCGAGTTGGCTGATCATGACCAAAAGATGTGGGAGGGTGTCGTCAAGCTGTTAGAGGAGGAAAGTGATAAGCAGGCTACGTTATATTTTGTGAAGATAAGAAGTCTTCTAGATGATAACGAATACTACAAAATAGGCATAACGACTACAGGAGTAGAGGTCAGATTCAAGAAGTCTACACAAGTAGAGTTGGTTGAGATTGTATGTGTCTTTGAAACCGAAATATGGAAAGCTGCTTATCTGGAGTACCACTTTCTAAGGGAGTTTAGACTCTATAATGGACTAGCTAGTTCTTTGGGTGAGTTCAGACCAGAAGTGGGATTCTCTGGATACACTGAAGTTGTACGCTCAAATTCAGTCAGCAAGATATCAGAGTTTTTTGGAGAACTTGATGCCTATAATAAACTGGGGAGCTATGAAGTGTTCGGCGACGATTAGGATTAAATCAAGAGGCCTGTGCCACGAAGGCTAGAATATCCTCACGTTCTGGGCGACGCCTAGAACAATCACCTAACCCAAGGCCCAACATTGAACAACAACGACAGCAAATAAAAGACTTAATGACTGACGCCAATTAGCCGGCCACAATAATTGTCGCGGGTCGGCCAAGATAGTTGACGTCGAACACATTAAGCAACATGAAAGAGACTAAAGTATGAAGGTGATCTTTAAAGAGGTGGTGAATGCGCTTTGTTTTGGCTTGGCCTTAATAGTCGTGGTTATTATAGGTGCTGTAGGTTCAGGGCTAGTGGGGGGGGTTATTTGGTATGCTTGGAGAGTGTTTGAAGCAATTGTGATGGGTTTTTTTAGTTTATTTTAAATTAGTTAGCAGTGGAGTGGGTCTGTCTTGAGTCTGTTACAGGAGTGGTTATTACATATAGGTTGTATATTATTATGTGTTGTTGGGTTCTCTCTTGAGGTGGGAGGGCTAAGGGTTGCGGGCGCCATTATGGCGTTTGTGTTGTGGTTGAGGCTATGTACGTACCTTACTCAGGAGCATAAGAGTGGGGCATTCTTTATGTTCGCGTTATGGGGTTGGCCTGCTCTTTTTATAATACTTTTAATAGTAGCTAAATATAACTAAGAAACTGACACTTAGAGCTTCGTTATATGAGCTTATTGGTGATTTTATTGAGACATTCAAAACAGTTCCAACAGGGTATCGATTAACTGCTGAGTGATGATAAATTGAGCAACTTTATCTTTTTAAAAATATATATCTCAAGGGATTTATAACTTAACTATGCATCCATTCTTACAATTAATAAACACTTTCTCCCCTGACAACTACGCTCGTGGCGTTCAGTTTGAGAAGCTATGCAAGTGGTTACTAGAGAGCCACCCTTTGTATAAATCTACTCTCAAGAAAGTATGGTTATGGGATGACTGGCCTGAGCGTTGGGGCAAAGACTGTGGCATTGATCTTGTAGCTGAGGATGCTGATGGCAACAACTGGGCTATTCAAGCTAAGTGCTATGACCCTAAGTATAGTGTGACCAAGAAAGACATAGATTCCTTCCTCAGTGAGTCTACTAACACAAAGATTCACCGTCGCCTTTTGATTGCCACGACAGATGGCTTAGGCCCTAATGCAGTCGGCGTTATCAAGCGTCAACATGAAACAACGCCTATTAACCAATTGATGCTCAGTGAGCTGCTAGAGGCTCCTATTGACTGGCCTAAGAGTCTTGATGACCTATCACAAGGTGGCATAAAGAAGTCATTCACACCTAAACCCTACCAACAGATAGCCATAGATAAAGTCATACAAAATCTAGACGCTCGTGGTCAGTTGATTATGGCTTGTGGTACAGGTAAAACTCTAACAGGCTTATGGATTGCTGAAGAACTTAACTCTCAAACTGTACTCGTCCTACTGCCATCTCTACTGCTTTTATCTAAGACACTAGCAGAGTGGTTAACGCACAGTAAGGAACCATTTAGCTTCTTACCCGTATGTTCAGATGACACAGTAGCTAAGTCTGAAGATGCCATTAACCTATCAACATCAGACCTAAGCTTTCCCTCTACAACTAACATTGATTCAATAGCTCAGTTTCTTAAAGCAGGTGGCAAAAAAGTCATATTCTCTACTTACCAGTCTTCGGCAAAGATTGCTGAGGCCTTCCAAGTCATGAATCTAAAACCATTAGATCTAATCATTGCAGATGAAGCACATCGCTGTGCAGGTAAATCTGATTCTGCTTACTCAACCGTCCTTGATAACGATCGAATACCTTCTGTAAAACGATTGTTTATGACAGCAACACCAAGAATATTCCAAACCCACTTTAAAAAGAAAGCTGCTGACTCAGGTGTTGATGTTGTTTCAATGGATGATCATATGGTCTTTGGCCCAGTGCTGCATAAGCTATCCTTTGGCGAAGCTATTGAACAAGACTTGTTGACTGATTATCAGGTAGTGATTGTTGGCGTTGACAACCCACGCTACTCTGAAATGATTACTGAACGCTCGCTGGTTCAAACAGATAATGATATTCAGTCAGATGCCCAATCATTTGCCAGTCACATTGGTTTGGCTAAAGCGATGAAGAGCTATGACCTCAAACGGGTGATTAGCTTCCACTCACGAGTCAGTGCTGCAAAAGACTTTGCCAATAAGCTACCTGAAGTCATAGATTGGATGCCAGAGGAAGCAAGGCCTGACGGAGACTTATTAACTGGCTATGTGTCAGGAGCTATGCCCACCAATGAGCGAAGTAGAAATCTTCGTGCTTTAGGAGAAATTGAAACTAATCAGCGGTATGTTTTATCTAACGCTCGTTGCCTATCAGAAGGCGTGGATGTTCCTACTTTGGATGGTGTTGCTTTTATTGACCCTAGAAACTCTGAAATAGATATTGTTCAAACAGTTGGCAGAGCCATAAGGCTGTCAAAGGGTAAAGCTTTCGGAACTATTGTGATACCTGTCTTTATTGAAGATCACGATGACCCAAATGAAGTGCTTAACTCTTCATCCTTTAAAAAGGTCTGGGCAGTAGTCAATGCACTGCGTTCGCATGATGGAGGGTTGGGTGAGCAGCTTGACCAATTGCGCCAAGCGATAGGCAGGCGAGGCTCCGTAGGAAGTCCAGATAAAATCATCTTTGATATCCCCACAACTATCACACATAAATTTGAGGCTGCGCTTAAAATAAGGCTCATAGAATCTACCACGTCATCTTGGGCGTTCTGGTTTGGTTTGCTAGAAGACTTTGTTGAGGAATATGATCATGCGAGGGTTGGAGCTAAAGAATCATTTAAAGGTAATAAGCTAGGAGTTTGGTGCGACACTCAAAGAGTCAATTATAAAAAAGGAACATTGTCTGAAGGCCGCACTGATCTACTTGATAATCTATTAGATAAGGGTTGGGTTTGGAGTTTAAAGTATTCCCAAAGACAGCAGCAAATTGACAAATTGACAAAATTTTACGAAGAAAATGGCCACTGCTTACCAAAAGATAGGTCGAGGCAAGGCAGTGCTGTTAAAGGTTTACGGCAAGCCAAAGGTGCAGGGAATTTGGAGCCACAGTTTATTAAATATCTGGAAAAGGAGTTATATTTCAAGTGGGATGTAGAGATGTTTTTTTGGCTTGAGCAATACAAGGCTTTTAGACGCTGGGCACATAAAAACACAAGCTCTTCCCCGCCTAAACACACTTTGTGCGAGATACGAGTAGGTGAATCTCATTTTATCAAGAGAAATATTTCTCACTTCAGAAATCAATGTATTAAGAGTTACAATTATTGGGTTTTGGGAGTAAAAGGCTCTATTAGTATTCCTCCTAAGGAACTCACAGGTCGCCAGTTTAAAGCGATTGAAAAAATACCTTTTTGGGCTTGGAGTGCTAATGATAAAAGGTGGGAAGAAGCATTTTCAGCTTTGCTAAATTTTATAAAAGACAATGGAAATCCCCACGTACCTGCAGCAAATTACAATATCAAGCTTCAAAGCGGAAGGAAATTAGACTTGGCCCGTTGGTGCGTAAAGCAACGATATGCATATAGTGAAGGAAAATTACCTCCTGAGAGATTAAAAAAACTTAATTCTATGTATTTTGATTGGACGGGAGATTTGGCTCCCAAGAAAAAAAAGTTCAAGTTAGATGATGATGACTTTGAAAATAGAGTCAATATACTTACACGATGGAGCATTATTAATGGCCATGCTAATGCGCCACAAAACGAGCAGTTTGAAGGTGCGCACTTAGGTAATATTGTCAGTTGGTGGAGGCAAGCTTATTTTGGCAAGGGTCGTACCCCGTTGAGTGAAGCTCAAATACGAAAGATAGAGTCTATCCATCCGACTTGGCTGTGGTCGGCTGCAGACGTTAGAGAAGGTATTGCTCAACCCTTATCGGACGAAAAATCTCGTGAACTATTGGAAGCAAGAAAAGATCATGAGATCAATAGAGCCATACAATATGGTTTCTTTGCGGGACTGCGGCTTTTTGATGCAGCTCACTTTGTAGTACAGCAACAACACGGGATACTTTGCTTTTACCTACCAGAGAGATCAGGTTATCAGGAAAGATACATACCAGTGCATCATAGTATTTTAGAGATAAAGCCAGTTACCAAGACTACACAGTCTTTAGGCGCCATGTTTAGGCGTCTTGATGAGCAAAATCAAAGAGCAAAGAAAGAGAAAGATAAAGTGCTTTATTTCTCTTTACATATAACTTTCAGAGTGAAATTAAAACAACTTGGATTGGATTCTGAAATTATAAATGGCATATCTGGTTACAACCCAAGAATGGAGTGGTCAAAAGAAAATCTAATTTTGATTAAAGAAGCTATTGATAAGATTAATTACTAATGTAGTCTGTAAAGAATAGAAAGTAATCTGTAGTGGTGCAGACAGAAGTGAAATTTGGGCAGCGGTTACATAATTAATCCGATCAGGGTCATGGTTTTTTAATAGGCTCCTAACACTCCTTGTTGGAATTGTGGTGTGGAAAGAGAAATTCATACTCGTGCAAACAACATCGTCATATGACCTTTTGAGATGTGCGTGATACATCTGTGTGATACACTTTCCTCTAGTTTGTACGCTCTCATGCCCCTATCAGCTTTTTGTTATACCTAAGATTTTTAGGAAAGTATCGTATTTAAAAGGCTTCAAGCGTTTTTAGGTAATACCGAAGGGAAATTGCTGGAAAGTGTGTGTACCGCAAGGTACCGAGGGTTCGAATCCCTCCCTCACCGCC
>JAPYOP010000128.1 GCA_029938115.1 Colwellia sp.
ACCATCTTACCATCTTACCATCTTACCATCTTACCATCTTACCATCTTACCATCTTACCATTTTCTATTAATTTGAGCTTATCACCTTCTTCATTTATTCATATGTTTAAAGCTAATACAGGGATGACAACAAGTTCTTAACGTGAAAATAAAGTCATTGAACAGGAAAATTTCATAACAGAATAAGCAGACCGTAATTTACTATTTCACCGGTAATGAGTTCTATGATCCGCTTGAATTAGCGGTTAAGCTGTCTAATAATGAAAGAAGTTTGAGCTTTTTATCTGTTTCATTAGTTTCTATATTTGTTTTGCAATTTGCAATTTGCAATTGTTTTTCTTTTTGCAGTGATAATTGCATTTTGCAAACAAAACCCTCCTATTCCCTATCATCTTTATTTTTAATTAAGTGATTGATTTTAAATGTTAAACTTCGGTATCGACAGGCTGGCAAGAAGCTTGCTACTACTTATGGGTCTAATAGTGAGCTCTTGTCTTTAGGTCTTAGTATTAGGGCATTAATTGGAGGCTATTGTGAAAAATAAATTATTGTTAATGTTACTTGTATTCTTCTCACACTATGCAGTAAGTAGTACGTTCTTACTTAACGATTATAACCTTATAACGCTAGGGGACTTCAGCAGTAATTCTGATATAGAAGGGAAAACCTTTGTCGGAGGAGATTTAATTGGCCATCAAAGTCATAATTTTGGCATCAAACTTACATCTCCATACGATGGACCAACCTTACAAGTCGCCGGTAATGTGGTAGGGGGGGGGCCTTTAAGTGTTAAGGGTGGGATGACAGTTGGATTAAGTAACAGTGTGCAGTGGGGCTCACAAAAAAAGGTAAACAATCGAAGAATCAATAATGTTGACTGGCTTGCACAATCAAACCTTGATGCATTAAGGGATTCGTATGAAATTGAATTAAAAGATAACTCCCAAGCATTTAGAGATATGGCCAGCAATAGTACTGTTACTATCCCGTCGGGGCAGCCTAGCGCCTATGAGTTTAATGTCAATCAATCTTTAGGGGCTGATGATTATGCTGTTTTTGACATTGGGCAATGGGGCATTTTTACAAACACTAAGGTTCAGCAAATAGAAATGTTGGCAAATAATATTAACTCATTGGCGGGGATAATCATTAACGTTGGAGGGGTTGCAGCCAACTGGAGCAATAGTGGCAATATGGTTGGTAGTATTTTTACCTCATTAGCTGGTCGAGAAAAAATACTCTGGAACTTTTATGAAGCGCAAACTATTCAACTTCATGCTCATAGTTTTATGGGGAGTATACTTGCCCCCTATGCAACGGTTACTTCAGCCAACCCTATAGAGGGATCTTTGGGGGTTCTATCGTTATTAACAACGTCAGAAGTGCATTTACCTAACTCAGTCGTTGAGGTTCCCGAAATAGCAGTAGTAGCAGAGCCTCCTTCTCACACCATCTTGGCATTAGCCCTGATTGTTATGTTTATTTTCCGCTCTAAATTATTTCAAGCAGCGGTAAAGCATGAATAAGTGAGCAGTGTGCGCTGATAAGGCTTGGTTGAACGATAGATAATCAACTAAGGATCCCTTGTAAACTTGGAGGTTATTTCGATGTTGAAAATAAATAAAAAAAAGCTATTTTTCCTGATGTGCATTTCCTATTGTTTGTTGCTTATTTACACGTTTTCAGCCGTCGCAGCTGCTTTAAATTCTCATTACGAAAAAGCGGTTATTAGTTTTAAGGCGTCAGAATTTGACGTAACAAAAATTCATCTCAAAAATTCTTTAAGTCAAGCCCCTAACCATTTACCGTCAAGGGTATTGAATGCTCAATTATTGCTTGCTTTAGGCAAAGCAAGTGAAGCAAAAATAGAGCTAAAAAAAGCGGAGAATGGTGGAGCCGATAAGATATACCTTGCCCCATATTTAATGGATGCGCTGCTTCAACAAAGGAAGTTTGATGAAGTACTACGTTTTGTTGATGAACACCTGAATGTATACAATCAAAGTATCAACAACAACTTTTTATTATATCAAGCGCAAGCGTTAGTTGGGAAGCATTCATATAGCAAAGCAGATAGGGTGTTTGCCAAAGTACTTAAAAATTCGCCTTTGGACATCAAGGCTATTTTAGGAAGGGCGCAAGTCGCATTAAAAAGAGGAAAGTTTCTCCAATCAATGGGCTTCATTAATGAAGCGATGAAAATTGATGGAAATCACATTAATGTGCTTATGATGAGCGCTGTAGTCAATCAAATATCCGGGGAAGTAGATATTGCAATGAAACATGTGCAGCAAGTACTTCGAATGAACCCAAAAAGCTCACCAGCCCGGTTGATATATTCTGTACTTTTGTTTGAGTCAGGGGAGCTATTAGCTGCGAAAGATGAGCTCGAACAAATATTAAACATTGTGCCAAATGAACCTGGTGCTAACTTCCTAAAATACTTAACAAGTGTTTCGCTTGGAAGAATAAAAGAATCAGAAAAGATAATTGCGCATTTGACTAATGTGTTGGATTCTATTCCTGAGGATGTTCAACGGGATTTTCCAATATTCTACTACTTATCAAGTTTAGTGAATTTTCAGCAAGAGAGTTATAATAAAGCTGAAATATATATGGTTAAGTATCTGGAATTTAATCAGGAAGATTATAAAGCAAGGAAATTACACGCTAAAATTGCAATTGCTCAAAAAAACTTTATCTCGGCTGAATCTATTCTGGCTAGGTTGGTAGTATACCCATCAACAGACATTGAGACTATTTCTTTATTTGGAAAAGTTCTCATGTTATTGGGTAAACATGATAAAGCTAAGTATTACTTTGAACAGGTGCTTAAAATGCAACCCAATGCGATTGAGTCAACCGTTAATTTGGCTAAGTTGCACTTGTTAAACAGCCAATACAAACAAGTTATATCACAATTAAGTATTCACGAGCAGTTGAATGAGAATACAGACGCGCTCTTGTTATTATCTAAATCATATTTAGAAATTGATAAACCAAAGATTGCGCTAATTCACATAAATACACTGCAAAGACTGTTACCAAACGATTCATATATTCACCAATTAAAAGGGAGTACGCTCGGATTAGCCGGTGATATTGCTAATGCGAGGATAAGTTATCAGCGAGCGATGTTTTTATCACCAGAAAATAGTCAAGCATTAATCCATTTAGCAAGAATAGATGTCTTCCAGAATAAGATTGATGATGCTATTGAAAAGTTGACAGCGCAAAATGAAAAATTTGGACAAAATAGCGCTGTGCTGATTGAGCTAGGTGATGTTCATCTAAGTACTAAAAATATCGACTCAGCCAAAACTATGTATGTAAAAGCTTTATCAGTCAATCCTTCTAGCTTCTTAGCACTTACTCGATTGGTATCTTTATATCAGAAACAGAAAAATATTCGTGTAGCGATAAAGATCACGGAAAGTTTTTTGGTAAAAAACAAGGAGAAAAAAGAGGCTTATGCAGTTGCTGGTGCGTTGTACTATAAAAATAAAGAAACTAAAAAAGCCATCAGCGCATTAACTAAAGCGGTTAAATATAATGTTAATAAAGAAGTAGGTTGGCTGGCAGTAGCGAAACTTCAACTGCGTTTGGGGCTGTTAGGACCAGCTAAACAGAGCTTAATTAAAGCGCTAGCGTGGAATAATGAGTTTTTACCCGCTTACGATAAACTGATTGCAATTGTTATTTCAGAGAAAAACAAAGAACAGGCACTAAAATTTATTAAACAACTGCAAAACCTTACTGGTCATGTGGCTAAAATAGATCTGTTTAAAGGAGATCTCTACAGTAAGCTTGGTGAGCTAGATAAAGCCAAAAATCACTATCAGCAATCATTGGATAAAGAAGTATCACAACAGGCGATTTTGGGATTGTATCGAATCTATAAAAGAAAGAATGATAATAAGAAAATAGTGCTATTACTTTCGTCTTGGCAAGAAAAACATCCTGACGACTTGGTCACAGCGATTGCTTTAGCAGAAACCTATCATGATATGGGGCAACATCAGTTTGCGCTAAACTTTTATTTAGCGCTATTAAATCGTTTTCCAAATAATCCAATATTGCTAAATAATATTGCTTTAGTTTATTTATCTGTAAAACAAATCAATAAAGCTGACGAATTAGCAGGCAGGGCACATGACTTGCTTCCTCAAAGTGTAACCGTTTTGGACACTAAAGCATGGATAGAAATTAGCAGAGGGAATTATAAAAAAGCCTTAGGCCTTCTAAGAATAGCGTATACGCTTGAACATAATAATGGTGCAATTAATTATCATATTGCTATCGCCTTGGGAAAATTAGGAAGAAGAGATGAAGCATTTAGTTTCCTCCAGACAGCAGCTTTGGCAAAAAAGGACTTTCCAGAGAAGGAAGAAGCAGTTTTATTGCTAAAGCACTGGGAAAATCTAGAAATATAATTTGGATAAATTGCTAGTCAATTTATAGGCTAATTATACGTCACTCACTTTTATGGTTTTAAATTGATTCCTTAATTGCTAAATCATTCGCAAATTGCAATGAATAAATAGAATCAGCATGGTAATAAAAAATAAGAGAATTGGTTAACCTGTTGTAAATTAATGTTGTTTTTTGTTGGTATGAAAGTTGTATGTAGAAAGCAGTAAATTTGTTTTTGCGAGGAGTATTAGTATGAGTCTGCTACGAATCATATGTTGAGGAGTATTAGTATGAGTCTGCTACGAATCATATGTTGTAGTTTAGTTTTCTTAATTGTATTAAACGTTAATGCAGGGTTCATTGACTTTGAAACGACGGCTTTAGGTGGTTTACCTACAGATAATGGCACAATAGAGTTTAATGATGCTTTTATGGCAGATGGAGTCACCGTACGTTTTGGTTTTGACTTCGACTCGGACGGCTTTTTAGACACTAAAGCTGTTTTTGAGGAAGTTGGAAATGTTGATACCGCAGGTGATACCGGCTTTTGGGGTTATGGCTCACCCGATACCGCTGCTCCTGGTTATACCTCATTATTAGGTGATTTTTTCTTAAGACAAAGTGATCCTTATCAACCATTTGGCATCTTTATGATCCTATATGAAGCCGATAATCCTATTACCGCAGCGTCTGGTGAGATTTGGGACATTGATGGCGGTAACGCGACAGAACGATTCTTAGTACAAGCATTTAATGGCGCCACCTTGCTTGACTCGATCGAATCGCCATTAGGTATCGACTTAACATTAGATGGCATGCCATGGGCATTCGGTTTTAATGGCTTGAGCGATATTACAAAAATCGAGATTACATTTACTGGTAGCAAAGAGACTGGCATTGGACTTGCGTTTAACAATTTTTCACCCGTTGAGGACATTAGCCCGACTGTAAACATACCAGAGCCACCTACTATGCTGCTTTTATTCGTTAGTGTGTTTGCGATTTTATTAGGAGGTAAAAAGCATTAACCAATGTTGTGCCATAAGTATTTACCATATGAGTAATGTAATTAAAGTTAATTAATATATTAGGGGGCTATCGTGTTTTCAAAAAAATTAATGAAGATAATCTGTATTTTTGTCTGTATTTTTCCAGTAATAGCTAATAGCAGTACATTTAATATTGAAATTGATGCTGACTGGGGGAATATTAGTTGGCATAATGTTTCACTCGATGGATATGTTGTGACAATGCCTGCATTTAATTTTGAAGGAACTCATGTTGATGATGGAAATACGACTCATTTATATTGTGCTGAGCTGTTACAAGGTATTTCTTTTGGCATATATGAGTTTACTCAAACTGAACTGTCTGCAGCACATAATAAGTATCATAAGGCTGCCTGGTTGATGGATACATTTTCTCCTTACCTTGACACTCCACAATCTGGTGCTGTGCAATTAGCTATCTGGGAGGTTACTCATGAAACAAGTGGTGTATTTGATTTATACTCTGGTTCATTTTTCCTACTTTATTCTGCTACTCTTGATTTCGCTATCGAAATCGGAGATATAACTAGCACTTTTTTGTCTATGTATGATCACAACGCAGATTTAAGCAGCTATGTCGTTTATCAAAGCCCTACAATACAAGATATTGTTGGAAATAAATTAGATGTCACTGAAGTTCCAGAGCCTAATACTTTATTTTTGTTTATGCTTTCAATTGGATTATTATGGCTGAAAGGGGTTAAGTTTCGATAAAAGTAATTAACAATAACTAGTAGTTAACTGAGCAATGGGTGTTAATTATATTTGCGAAAGATAAAAATTTTTGACCGAAGTTGGGACTTGAATGAAGAGTTCACATTTTTTAGTTGATTTTTCGAACGTCTCTGAGCTAGTCATTCTTAGTTATAATGAGGAAATAAAAAAGCCTCAACATTTCTGCTGAGGCTTCGTTATAAATGGTGCCGACTGCCGGAGTCGAACTGGCGACCTACTGATTACAAGAACCACAGAATCATTGGCATTTATTGAATAACCTCAAGAAAATGAACAGTTTTTTAAATTCACAATTAGTGATTCAGGTTAGACCGAACCACTACCGAACTTTTTAGATTCAGTTATGAGTGTCAGTATCGTAAGTTAAAGAATTTTAAGGAACTAACTTTACCGAACTGAAAACCTCTACCGAACTGAAATTTCGGTTTTGCTCCTT